>JALHRB010000014.1 GCA_022841665.1 Pseudolabrys sp. | reverse complement strand
GGTGGCTGCTGCGGCGCTGCCTGCGGCTTCGGAGGCTGCGCGGCGGGCGCCGGGGCCGGTGCGGCGGGCTTGGCCGCCGGAGGCTGTACCTTCTTCTCCGGCTCCTTCTTATCCTTGTCCTTGTCGGCCTCCGGCGCAGCGGGTGCGGCCTGCGCCAGCATAAGAGCGGCGCGCGGCGCGGTCTCGGCCATCGACGGCACAGCGAGAGCCGCAAAAAAGGCCGTGCTGGCCAGCAACAAAGACGTCATCGATTTCATCGCCGCATGCTCCCGTTGTGAACGAAAAGGGCCTCGCGGCGTCCCCGCCGCAAAGCGCCCAAGCGCAGATAACGATTCAAGCGTGCAGACGTTCCGCGGCAGGACTGAGGCGCCGCGATGAACGCCGGATGAACGCAGGCGAAAATTACCCGCGCGTCACCCGCATCCTTTGCCCGACAATCACCGTCGCCACCACCGCGGCCGCATAGCCGAGCGTGGCGAGCTCGACCGCCTCGCCGTTGATCGGCAGCGCCAGCGCCACGATCACGAAAGGCTGCAGCAGCATCAGTTGCCCGACGCGCGCGACGCCGGCAATCGCCATGGCGGCGTTGAACACGAAGAAGGCGAGAAACATGCTGACAAAGCTGACATAGGCGAAGCCGGCCCAGGCCTGCGCCGGTACGTCGGCGAACGAGGCCGGCCACAGCACGAGGGACGCCGCAATCGTCAGCGGCAGGAACAGCACGACCTGCCAGGAGATCGCCTCCCATCCCGGCATGCTCCGGCTCAATTGGCCCGACAGCGCATAGCCGAAACCGCCGGCGACCACGGTGCCGAGCAGGTAGAGGTCGCCGGTCGCGAGCGCGAGCGTGTCGTTCTGCCGCAGCACGAAGACGACCACGATCGCCGCGCCGGCGATGCTCGCCAGCCAGAAGCCGCCGCTCGGCCGCTCATGCGCGACCACCGTCGCCGCCGCCGCGGTGGCGAGCGGCAGGATGCCCAGCACGACGCCGCCATGCGCCGCCGGCACGCTCACCATGGCGAGCGCCATCAGCGCCGGAAAGGCGACCACGGTGCACGACCCGGCGAGCAGGATGTTGCGCCACAGCGCCCGCGGCGGCAGCGGCCGCCGCAGCGCGATCAGCAGCGCGAGCCCGGTGCAGCCGGCAATGGCCGCGCGCGCCGCCGTGAGGAACAGGGGGTCGATCCAGGCGACGGTCAGCCGCGTGACGGGCAGCGTGCCGCCGAACAGCACGACGCCGGCAAAGCCGAGCAGGAGTCCGAGTTTGTCGCGGGAGAACGTCATGGAGGCTGCGCACACTAACGGATGCGCGTGCCCGGCGATATGCCCTCAGCGCGCGGCTTGCATGCGCGCCGCCAGCGGCATCAGCGCTTGCAGCAGCACAAGCGGCGCGAGGCTCATGCCGAGAATGACCGCCCACATCTCCGGCGTCGGCGGCGTCAGGTGCAGCACACGCGCCAGCGGGGCGATGTAGGGCGGCAGCGCCAAGAGCACGATGCACAGCCCCAGCGCGCCCCAGACCCAAAGGTTGCGCGTGATCTCGTTATTGAAGAAGCGCGCGCGCGGATGGCGCATGTTGAACACGTGCCAGAGCTGCGCGAAGGCCAACGTCAGAAAGCTGACCGTGACCACGGCGCCGCTGTCGAGTTCGAGCCACAGCCGCGCAATCGCCAGCGCGCCGAAGGTGGCGGCGGTGAGCGCCAGGCTTTGCAGCACGATGGTGGTCCATTGCGTGCGGCCGAGGATCGGCTCGTTCGGGTCGCGCGGCGGCCGCTTGAGCACGTCGCGGTCGCCTTCGCCCATGGCCAGCGCGAAGGCCGGGAACACGTCGGTCACCAAATTAAGGTAGAGGATCTGCAGCGGCAGGATCGGCAGCGGCAGCGCCGACAGGATCGCCAGCCCGACCACCAGCACCTCGCTCAGATTGCACGACAGCAGATAGCCGACGAAACGTCGGATGTTGCCGAAGATGACGCGGCCCTCGCGGATCGCCTTCACGATGGTCGGGAAGGCGTCGTCGAGCAGGATCATCGCGGCCGCCTCGCGCGCGACGTCGGTGCCGCGCATGCCCATGGCGACGCCGATGTCGGCCTGCCGCAGCGCCGGCGCGTCGTTGACGCCGTCGCCGGTCATGGCGACGACGGCGCCCGCAGCCTGATAGGTGCGTACGAGGTCGAGCTTTTCGGCCGGGTTGACGCGCGCAAAGATGCCGACCTTGAGCAGTTCCTCGCGCTTGCCGGCGAGCCGCGCCAGGTCGCGGCCTTCCACGACATTGTCGGCGGCGTCGCCGATGCCGACGGCACGCCCGATGCTGCGCGCGGTGACGGCGTGGTCGCCGGTGACCATGACGACGCGGATGCCGGCCTGCCGGCAGGCTTCGATGGCGTGCGGCACGTCGGCGCGCGCCGGGTCCTCCAGCGCGATCAGGCCGACGAAGGTGAGGTCCTCGTAAGGTTCGGCGTCCGCTTGCGCCGCCATCTTGGCCGCGCAGGCGATGATGCGCAGGCCGTGATGGCCGAGATACGCGACGCGCTCGAGCCAGCGCGCGCGCTCTTCCTCGTCCATCGTCGCTTCGCCCCCATCGGAGACGACGCGCATGCTCGCCGCCAGCACGGCTTCCGGCGCGCCCTTGACCGCGACCATGAAGCCGCCGCCGCGCCGGTGCACCGTCGCCATCATCTTGCTGGCGGTGTCGAAGGCGCGCTTGCCGGCGAGCGGGTTTTGCATGAGCAGCGCGTTGCGCGCGACGCCGGCCCGCTGCCCGGCGCGCAGCAGCGCCAGCTCCATCGGGTCGCCGGTGCCGTCCTCGCCTTCGAGCGTGGCGTCGTTGCACAGCACGGCGATTTCCAAGAGTCGCGCGAGCTGTGGGTCGCCGGCGGGCGAGGGCGGCTCGCCGTCGAGCACGATCTCGCCCGACTCCAGCCAGAAGCGACGCACCGTCATCCGGTTTTCGGTCAGCGTGCCGGTCTTGTCGGTGAGGATGACGGTGGTCGCGCCCAAGGTCTCCACCGCCGACAGCCGCTCGATCAGGGCGTTCTGCCGCGCCATGCGCCACATGCCGCGCGCCAGCGCCAACGTCGCCACGATCGGCAGGCCCTCCGGAGTGGCGGCGACCGCCAGCGCGATCGCCGACTCGACGATGAGGAAAACGTCGGCGCCGCCGGCGATGCCGGCCGCGGCCAGGAATACGGCGAGCGCGAGCGTCGCCCACACGAGCTGCGCCGACAGCCGCGCCAGCTTGCGTTCCAGCGGCGACGCGCCGGGCTCGGCCTCCGCGACCAGTTGCGAGACGCGCCCGATCTCGGTGGCAAGGCCGGTTGCCGTGACCGCGCCGGCGCCGCTGCCGCGCGTGACGGCGGTGCCCTTGAACAGCATCGACGTGCGCTCGGCCAGCCGCGCGTCGATGGCGACCGGCGCGGTGTCCTTCTCGACCGCGACCGACTCGCCGGTCAGCGTCGATTCGTCGGCGGCAAGGTTCGACGCCTCGATCAGCCGCAGGTCGGCCGCGATCGAGTCGCCCGCTTCCACCAGCACGATGTCGCCCGGCACCAGTTCGGCGGCCGGCAGCAGCCGCGTATGGCCGTCGCGCCGCACGCGCGCCGAACGCGTGCCGAGCGCGCGCAGCGCCTCGATCGAGCGCGCCGCCTTCAGTTCGGTGACGAATCCGATCAGCGCGTTGACCGCCAGCACCGCCGCGATCGCCACGCCTTCCTCGATCTCGCCGAAATAGAAAGCGAGCGCCGCCGCCGCGCCGAGCAGATAGACCACCGGGCTCTTGAATTGATGCGCCAGCACCAGCAAAGCGCCGGTCCGCCGCCGCGCCAGGATCGCGTTCGGCCCGAAGCGGTGCGCGCGAAGCCTGACGTCGTCGTCGTCGAGCCCGGTCGCCGCCGCGACGTCGAGCATCGCCAGCACGTCCGAGGCCGGCAAGGCATGCGGGGCCTCGGGCAAGGCGATATCAGCAGGGCTTGTCGGCACGGGCGGCTCGGACATTCGATAAGAATGACCCTCCTTACCACGCGGCGCTTTGACGTGGGTCAGCTTGTCCGTGGGCTTCCTAGCCCGGAAGGAACTGGAAGGCGACCACGGCGACCGCCGTCGGCGCGGCCGCGGCGCCGAGCAGCCACAGTGCGTTAATGGCGCCGTCGTCGAACGTGTTGCGCAGGATGGCGAAGCCGGCCGGGTTCGGCGCATTCGCGATCACCGTCAGCCCGCCGCCCGACACCGCCCCCGCCACCAGCGCGTATTTGGCGTCCGGCTCCAGCGTGTCGACCAGCGAGCCGAGATAGGTCAACGCGGCGTTGTCGGTGACGGCGGTCAGCAAGGTCGCGCCGTAATAGAGCGTGGTGCTGTTCATGCCCGCCAGCAGGCTTTGCAGCCACCAGTCCTGCATGCCGCCGAGCACGACCAGTCCGGCGAGGAACAGCCCGACCAGCAGGCCTTCGCGCAGGATCAGGCGGCTCTGATAGCGCTGGTAGGCTTCGGCGAAGCCGAGGAAGAACAGGAACAGTCCGGCGAAGACGACGATGTGGTGGCTGGCGATCACGACGCCGACAAGGAAGCCGAGATGGACGAAGACCACCGGCCAGGGCACGTCGAGCCGCCCCAGGCCCGGCGAGATGGTCTTGAGGCCGGCAAGATAGGAGCGGAACAGGAACGTAACGGCCACGGCATTGGTGAAGACCGCCAGCGCCGCTTTCCAGCCGAAGGTCGTCAACATGAAGCTGATGTCCCAGCCCCAGCGATCGGCCACCATCAGCACCGGCGGCGCGGCGTAGGGCGTCAGCGTGCCGCCGATGGAGATGTTGACGAAGAGCACGCCGAGCGTGGCGTATTTGAAGCTGTTCGGCGCCTGCTTGGAGAAGAAGCGCTCGCGCAGCAGCATCGCGGTCAGCGTCATCGCCGCCGGCTCGGTGATGAAGGAGCCGAGCAGCGGCCCGACGAACAGCACCGTGAAATAATAGGCGTTGGGCGGCGCCAGCGGCAGTAGCCGCGCCATTCCGACCAGAACGGCGCCGGAAAAGTCGAGGATCGGCTTGCTCGCCGCAATCACCATGATCACGAAGATGAAGGCCGGCTCGGTGAAGGTGCGGCTCTCCAGGTAGACGCGCGCGCTCTCCGGCGTGACGTAGAGCGCCATGAAGACGATCAGCACCATCGCCCAGAAGCCGAACACGGCTTCGACCTCGCCTAGCAGGTGCCAAACCCCGCTGTGGCGCGGAAAGACGTGCGCCATTTGCTGGAAGTAGCTCGTCATGAAGGTGTGCAGGACCGCCAGGGAGAACAGGACGGTCGCCACCAGTTGCAGGACGCTCGGCGCGTCTTCGCCGGACAACGCTCCGTTCATGGCGAGCGGGTCGGCGCGAGCGCCTCGGTGACCGCCTGGCGCGAGAGCGGCCGCTTGAGCAACACCGAAGCGCCGGTCACGCGCGCCAGGATGCCGTCGTGGATGTTGTCGCTCTCCACGAAGGCGATCTGCAGCGCGGGATAGCGCCCGCGCAGCGTCAGGAACGTATCGAGGCCCGGCCAGGGCGGCAGCACGCGGTCGGTGACGAGCCAGCGGCTGCCGTTCTCGAAGGCCTTCGCCGCCTGATAGCCGTCGGCGGCGACCAGTGCATTGCGCGGCGTGGTGGTGAGCCAGTAGGTGATGACGTCGCGCACCACTTCGTCGGCGCAGAGAATCACGATCTCGCCTTCGTCCTGGCGTGCGGGATGATTTTTGGCGGTTTTGTCGTCCATGCGCACGATCTCGCCGCGCGCCGCCGATTTTGACAATTCGGGATGCGTGCCTAGGCTGACGCCCCTGGGTGCAAACCCCTAGGTGTTGCCCCTTAGCAGATGCCCCGGCGAAACGGCGATAGAGAAGATGACCGCCTTCGAACGTCGAACCATTGCGATGGCCTTTCCGAGCGTCTTTTCGCTGCCGCTTTACGTCGTGGGCGCGGGCTACCTCGCCGGCTACGTCCTGCTCGACTGGATCAGCTACATCCAGCCCTTTGCGCCGTTCGGGATAACGCCGTGGAATCCGCCGACCGGCCTGAGCTTCATCGTGGTGCTGCTGTTCGGCCAGCGCCTGATGCCGCTTCTGTTCGTCGCGCCGCTGCTGGCGGACCTGATGGTGCGCCATTTGCCGCTGTCGTGGACTCTTGAATTCGCGACCTGCGCCATCGTCGGCGCGGGCTATGCCGCCGGCCTTTTCGTCCTGCTGCGCCCGGCGACGCGGTTCAATCCGGCGCTCACCTCGATGCGCGATCTCATCGTGCTGATCGGCGTCGCCGCCCTGAGCAGCGCCGCGGTCGCGGCCAGCTACGTGGGCCTGCTGGTTGCGTCCGGTCTGGTGTCGGCGAGCGACTACGTGGCCGCCGCGCTGCAGTTCTGGATCGGCGACATCATCGGCGTGGCGGTCGTTGCGCCTTTCGCGCTCATCTTGCTGACGCGCGGGCGCAGCCTGCGCATCACCCGCGAGACCGCCATCCAGCTTCTTGCGATCCTCGCGGCGCTCGTCTTCGTTTTCTTTTTCACCGAGAAGCATCGCTTCGAGTTTTTCTACGTCCTGTTCCTGCCGGTGATCTGGATGGCGGTGCGCGGCGGGCTCGAACTCGTCACCGCCGGAATTCTGGTCACCCAGATCGGCTTCATCGTGAGCGCGCAGCTGCTGCCGCCGGCCAGCATCGACATCACCGCCTTCCAGGCGCTGATGCTGGTCCTGGCCCTGACCGGGCTGGCCGCCGGCGCCGTCGTCACCGAGCATCGCCGCACCGAAATGCAGTTGCGGCTGCACCAGGAGTCGCTCGCCCGCGTCGCGCGCCTGGGCAGCATGGGCGAGTTCGCCGCCATGATCGCGCATGAGATCAACCAGCCTTTGATGGCAGCTGGCACCTATACCCGGCTGACCGCCGACCGCTTGCGCGGCCACGCCGAGCAGGACGGCGCGGCGGTGGAGACGGCCGAGAAGGCGGCGGCGCAGGTCCAGCGCGCCGCCGACGTCGTGCGCCAGCTGCGCGCGCTCATCCGTCTCGACCGCAGCAGCCGGGCCCCGGCCACGCTCGACCGCATCGTGCGCGAAACGCTCGATCTCTGCCGCCCCGAGCTCGAGCGCCACGGCATCACGGCGCGCGTCGCGCTCGGCGCCAACCTGCCGCCGGTGATGGTCGACTTTCTGCAGATCGAGCAGGTGCTGCTCAATCTTTTGCGCAACGCCGCCGAGGCGATGGCCGATGCCGCCGGCACGATCGTCATCGAAGGCACCGCCGCGCCCGGCGCCGTGGCCGTCGAGATCCGCGACAGCGGCCCCGGCTTCCCGCCCGAGTTCTGCGGCGCCGAATTCCCGCCGCTGTCCTCGGGCAAGAGCGAAGGCCTCGGCATCGGTCTTGCGCTCTGCCGCTCGATCGTCGAGGCGCACGGCGGCAAGCTGACGGTCGGCGGCGGCGCAAGCGGCGCCGTCGTCCGTTTCACGCTGCCCGCGGCCCAGGCAGGATGACGCCATGCACGTTGCCTTGATCGACGACTCCCCGGCGGTGCTCGACTCGCTCGGCCTCTATCTGCAGCGGCAGGGCATCGCGGCAAGCTGTTTTCCCAGCGCCGACGCTTTTGTGGCGGCGCCGCCGGAGCCGTTCGACTGCATCGTCGCCGACGTCCGCATGCCCGGCATGTCCGGGCTCGATCTGGTGCGCCGCTTCGCGGAAGAAGAGCGCGACACGCCGATCGTGCTGATCACCGGCCATGGCGATGTCGACATGGCGGTCGCCGCCATCAAGCTCGGCGCCTTCGATTTCATCGAGAAGCCCTTCGACGAGGCCCGCCTGCTCGAGTCGATCCGCAATGCCGGCGGCGCGCGCGAGCGCAAGCTCGTCGCGGATGCCGAGCTTGCCGATCTGCGCGCCCGCTTCGAGGGGCTCAGCGAGCGTCAGCGCCAGGTGCTCGATCTCGCGGTGGCCGGGCTCTCCAACAAGGAAATCGCCGCCCGGCTCGGCATCAGCTTCCGCACGGTCGAGATCCATCGCGCGTGGATGATGGAGCGCACCGGCGCGCGCAATCTGGCGGAGCTGGTGCGCATGGACATGATGGTAAAGGGAGCGCGCTGATGCTGCGGCGAATGCTTGTCTTGTTAGGTGAAACACCCGCTTCGTCCACGGCGCGGACGCACGCCTTTCGTCTCGCCAAGGCGGCGGATGTCGCGCTCGCCGGGCTTGCCGGCGTCGATCTTGCCGCCATCGAGGCGCCGATGCCGGGGCGCGCCGGCGGTACGGCCTTCAAGGTGCGGCTCGAGGAGCAGCTCAAACGGCAAGCCACGGACATCCGCGAGCGCCTGCACGAGACCTTCGCGCAAGAGTGCGAAAGGCACGCGGTGCCGTTCGAATGGCTGTCCTTCGAGGGCGACCCGCTTGCCGCGCTTTACCTGGCCACGGAGAGTTGCGACCTCGTCATCACCGGCCATGACACGGGCTTCGAAGGCAATATCCGCGAGCAACTGGCGCACGCGCTCGCCAAGCTGCTGATAACCACGCCGCGGCCGGTCATCGTATGCGGCGACGAGCCGGGCCCGGGCGACGGCGTGTTGATCGCCTATGACGGCAGCGTTGCGTCGATGCGCGCGGTGCAGATGTTCGTGCTGCTCGGCCTCGGCGAGGGCCGGCGCCTTTATCTGACGTCGGTCGACGCCGAGCAGGAATTGGCGGCGCGCCGCGTGGTCGGCGCCGCCGCCTATTTGCGCGTGCACGGCTACGACGTCGAAACGATTCCGATCGCGACCCGCGCATCGCCCGCCGAGGTTATTGCCATCGAGGTGGCGAGCCGCAAGATCGGCACCTTGGTGATGGGCGCTTACGGTCACCGCGGCGTGCGCGAATTCCTGTTCGGCTCGACGACACAGGCGCTGGCGGAGGCGCCGCCTTGTGCGCTGTTCCTCTATCACTGAAGAGCCGGTCAGTGGCCGTGCAGGTACACGGCATAGGCGCTGAACAGGTAGACCAGCAGCAGCGACAGGCTGACCCAGCCGATGGTGCCGCGGAAGCGCGTTTCCGGCCGGTAGAGGATTGCCACAATGAAGATGCCGGACATGATGACGGCCGCGAAGGCCGATATCGCGTGCGCCGGCGAGACCGCCTCCAGCAGCGGACCCTTGACGTAAGCGATGTCGTCGATCGCCAGGATCAGGATGTCGAACAGGTTGCTGCCCAGCAGGTTGGCGATTGCCATGTCGACAAACCCGAGCCGCAGCGCACTTACCGTCACGACCAGTTCGGGCAGCGATGTCGCGCCCGCGACGAACAACGTGCCGACAAAGCTGGTGCGCCAGCCCATCGCTGTGGCGATCTCGTCGCCGATGAAAGGCAGCCAGCTCCCTGCGGCCGCCACCACCGCGGCCGCGCCGGCATAGCGGAGCAGCGCGGCCCGCAGCGTCATCGCCGGCGGCTCGCCGCTGGTTGAGGTGGGCGATTTGGTGCGGTGGTCGTAGACATAGGCGGTGCGCATCGCGACCAGATAGAGGACGATGACGAGCGGCGTATAGGCGCTGACGTGAAAGAACGTGAGGCCGAAGCCGTCGCGGCTCGTCGACAGCAGGATGCCGGCGGCGCCGATCAGGATCACGCCGAAAGCGGCGGCGACGATATGGCCTTGGTCGATGCGGCGGTACATCGGCTCGTCGCGGCTCATGACATCCAGGATGACGAGCATCGTCAGGTTGAAGACGCAGCTGCCGAGCGCGTCTCCGACGGCGATATTCGGTGTGTCGGCGATGGTGACCGCGCTGATGCCGGTGAACAGCTCGGGCAGCGATGTTGCGGTGGCGAGCAGCACGAGCCCGATCCAGGTGCGCGACAGGCCGGTCAGGCGCGCGATGATGTCGCCGTAATAGCTCAGCATCGGGCCGGCCACGCCGATCATGGCGGCGCAGACCGCGAATTTGAGCCAGGGTAAGAGTGTGCCCGTCAGCGTCACCTCCCGGTGGGATGCATGCTCCGGCTGGCCTCAGCCGCCGAGCACGGTAAGTCCCAGCTTCTTGCCCGCCTTGCGCAAATCGGTGTCGAGCGTCGCCAGCGGCAAGGCGCGCCGCCGCGCCAGTTCGAGGTAGCAGGCGTCGTAGGGCGTCAGATTGAATCTGTCAGCGAGCGCAAGCGTTGCCGTCCAGGCATGCATCACCGTGTCGGGATCGACGGCGATGTCGTAGTCAGTGAGATCCTTTAGCGCGGCATCGCGGAAATCGCGATCGATCCGGCCGCGTCGGATTCCTTGCTGAAGTGCATTGGCGACCTCGAGGCGCCAGATGGCCGGAACCCAGGCCGTCGTTTCGGCGAGTGCCGCGAAGATGTCCTCGATTGTCTCGATGCGCTCATCTTCGTACAGCCACGCGAGGGTGACAGACGAGTCGAGCACGAGGCTCATCGCCGCCCCTCATCGCGATATTTCTTCCATTCCGCCCAGTCGAAGCGGCCCCCGCTTTTGGTGGCGCGCTCGCGGATGCGGCTCGAAGCCTCCGCCGCACGGACGCGGGTTAGGTCGCTGCTGGGCACAAGCTCCGCCACCGGCTTGCCGCGCCGCGTGATGACGACGCGCTCGCCGCGCTCGACCTTGTCGAGCAACTCGGAAAGCTTGTTCTTCGCGTCGAAGACGCCGACTTCGGTCATGGGATCACCCGGGCAGATAGCTAGCTAGTTAGCTAGCTATCTTAAGCGCGGTGCCACGCCGCCGCAAGTGCCCCCAAAATTGGCGGGGGCCCGGCGGTTTTGCCGCCGGGCCCCCTTATCGCATCAGCCGGCCTGTAAGCCGGGTTCTGTATGGCCTGTGGGCTTGCGCCTGCCCCGAGCCTCCCTTGATAAGGGTGCAACGCGTCCGTACACTTTATACGAGAGGGGTGGCGGGGTCCGATGCCGCAGGTTTTCCTATCGTACAAGAGGGCTGACGCTGATCGAGTTGCGATCGTGCGCGAGCGTTTGGAAGCGCTCGGTGTGTCCTTCTTTATAGATCTTCAGCTGCAGTCAGGCGAAAACTATCTCGCGGCTATCAATGAACAACTAAATATTGCGGAGGCCGCCCTTGTCTTCTGGAGCGAAGCGGCCATTGCGCTGCCTAAGGCTGGGCAACCTAACTTCCTCATGAGCGAGGCGCAGCGTGCCTATACGCGAGGCATTATGATTGGTGCAACGTTCGATAAAGTTGCTTTGGACAATATTCCAGTACCATTCAATACATTTCATGCATGCGATCTTTCGGGTTGGCTCGACAGTGGAATGCCGGCGAAGAACGTCGGATGGCAAAAACTGCTGGAGGGTCTAGGCACCAGGATCAAGCGTCCCGGCTTGCCTGAGTTAGCGATTGTTTTGGAAAGTAGCGACATTGACGCGAGGCGGAGGTTTCTTCGCAAGTATCCAGCCGACCCGATTTCCGAACGCTTCGCGGAGGAGATCGTGGCCATGGAACGTGAAGCGTTTGAAAGTGCCTTTACTTCCGCGCAGAGCCGCATCGACAGACGACGCAAAGAAAGTGAGAAAATACTCAAAGACTGCCGCAAGGAGTTTGAAGCGCAACTGGTGTCATTGCGCGCCGGAAAAGATTTTTGGCCACCTGATCCGGCCAACCTAGTCAATGACAACATAGCGATGCTTAATGATCAACTCGAAGTATACGAAGCGGCTAACAAAGACCTGCAATGCCGGGTCGAGCAGGCCGATCTGGCAACGACCGTTGCGAATCAGCAGGTCGAAGAATTGAACGCGAAAATCGCGATGTTTGTTGGATATCGCGAGCAGGCAGAGCGCGCCGCCGAACAGATCGATAGTCACGAAACCAAAATTTCGGAGCTCAGGTCGCTTATTGCGAGAAAGGATGCGACAATTGTCGAGCGTGGCGCAGCGGTCGAATCGTTGCAATCTGAATTGGCAAGCGCAAAGCGGATCAATCAAGTCCAGTCGCACGCAATTTCCAAGGTTGAAGCGCAGAATCTGGCGCTCCGGCGCCGACTGCCAGATGAAGTTATACCGTTTTGGACATCTACGCGGTTTGTTGCCGGAAGCGGGATTGTCGCAGGTCTTGTGCTCGGATTCCTCGCATTCGAAATTGTTGAGATTGCCGGCAGACCGACCCCCATCGCCACTCGGGGCGAGGAACAAAAACGCCTGGAGGCCGGGCTGCCAAAAGTAACCGAATTGGGTGGGCGCCCGCAGGTGCTGTCCAATGAAAAACGCACTTCTGAAGCGCAGTCGGTGGAACAAAAGAATGTCGGCGAAAACAAGAATACCAGTGAGACTGAGAAGTCGGCATCGGAGAAGGCAGACAGCAACGCTCAGTCGACGTCACTTAATTCTATCAAGATGGCCTCGGCCGCTCCAGCCACGTCGTCTCAGGCGGCGCCCGATTTAATGCTCTCCGCAGCCGCAAGAGAATGTGATGCAATAGCGGGTGATGAATTCGATATTGACCGTCCGAAAGACAATCCCTGGAAAGCGAGTTTGTCCGATGTCGCCACTTCAACGGCAACTATTTTGTGCCAGGAGAGCCTTCGTGCTGCTGAAGCAGCGGGCAATGTCGTAGTTGAGCGCCGTTTACGAGTGGAAATTGCACGCTTGCTCACAGCAGAGTCGGCGCGCGAAGGCAAGAAAGGCAATCTTGTCGATGCGCAACGTGCAATTGAAGGTGCATTGGAATATTTGAAACAGGCAGCGGCAAAAGGCAGTGCACAGGCAAATTACGTTCTTGGTACGTATTACCGTGGCGACCTTGAACCCAAAGGTGGCTCTAAGAGCGAATTTGTGCCCGTAGGAAAGGATCTAAGTCGAGCCTGGGAGTACTTCCAGAAATCGGCAGATCTTGGTCACCCGGTGGGACTGACAACGGTCGCCTTCTCCCTGCTGTTGCCGCACTGGACTGAGAATATAGCTGAGGCTGACTTTGCCAAGGGAAAGGCAGTATTAGAGGCCGCTCTCAAGTCTGAATTTCCTCGCGCCTATTTTGTCCTGGGGTTGGCAATGCTCGAAGGAAAAGGATTCCCGAAAGACCGCAATGAGGGCTTGCGCAATATTGCTGTCGCTTACTGTAAGGACGATCAATCCGCACAAAGATTCGTTAAATCCAACCGCATCAAAATACCCGCCTGTTCGCCGTAGTTCTGAACGCTCCTGACAGGTATATATCGTGAATTCACGGTCACGGCGCGCCTCATTACAGGCTCAGGTCGAGCAACCAGAAAAGCCGCAATTGGCATTGGCCGTCGGTGTGACGGGCCACCGGCCAACGCGACTGCCGCTGGAATGCAATAACAAGGTCGGCGCGGATATTTTTACTATCGTAGAGATGCTTCGCCGTAAGATGGAACTCGCCCGCGAGCGCTATAAAGCGTACTACGGCAATGATCCGTCCCTACTGTCCGTCGTAAGTGCCCTTGCTGAAGGAGCCGATCGTATTGCGGCTCGCGTCGCGCTTGACAACCAAATCAGCCTCGACGTGGTTCTGCCAACGGAGCGGGCAAGCTACGAAAGTGATTTCGATTCGCCCGCATCAGTAGACGAATTTCGCCGTCTTGTGTCTGCTGCGCGGTCTGTGCTTGCTCTACCTGGAAATCGTGCAGACGTGATGTACCACTACCAACAGGTAGGTCGCGCGGTCGTCAGCCAATCGGATATTTTACTGGCGGTGTGGGATGGAGGGCCATCGGAAGGCCCGGGCGGCACCGCTGATATCGTCGCGCTCGCGGCGCGGGCGGGAATTCCGATTATCCACGTGGATGCCAATGGTGCAATATCGCCCAAGATCCTTTGGAATGGATTCGGAAATTTCACGCCGGTCGAATCGATTCAAGATGTTGCATCTGCCGATTTCGGGGACAAACTCGGCGACCTCGTCGAGAAGCTTGTTTGCCCGCCTGTCGCCGATTACGAGCGCGAATCAATAGCCGACTACTTCACCGAAAGAATTCCGAAATATATGCTACGGATCGAATTTCGAATGCTGATGGCTGCATTGGGTATTAGACCGCTCGATCGCCATGACATCTTTTCCTCCACTCCGGAAAAATGCCGGGAAATTTATTCTCGATCTGTCGCTGCGGCAGGCGGCGGTGACGCAGAATTGCTCGCTCAAGCGTACGGATGGTCCGATGCCGTTGCTTCCCGTTTCGGGCAAATATTCCGCAGCGCATTCGTCATGAATTTTGCGCTTGGTTCATTTGCCGTATTATTGGCTGTCAGCTCACTTTTCGGTGTTCACAAGCTGCTTTTTGTAGTGCCGGAGATTGCACTCATTGTAGCGGTTTTGGCGAATACTTGGATTGGTCGCGAACGCCGTTGGCACAAGCGATGGCTTGAAGCGCGTGAATTGAGCGAACGTCTTCGTATCGCATTTTTGTTTTGGATCTTGGGGCGACGATTCAGCACGAGTTCGAGTCGACCGGAACCCAGTTGGGCTGGATGGTATGCGCGGGCGCTAGTGAGAGCACAGGGACTGCGCTCCGGCGTTTTGAACGCGGCCGGTCTGAATGCCACGCGTTCAGCTATAATTCAATTAATTGAAGACCAATGCGCTTATCACAAGCGCAACGAACGTGAAATGGAAATGATAGAACGGCGTCTTGAGCGTGTCGGTTCCATATTTTTCGGTTTAGCTTTTGCGACGGCATCCTTCTACGTAGTTTGGGATTTAAGTTATCGTTTTGGTCTTCATAACCCTCTTGGTGGCTACACGGAGTTATTCAAATATCTGGTTATAGCAGCGACGGCCGGACTCCCTGCGTTAGCGACTGCGACGTATGGCATCCGTATCATTGGTGATTTTGAAGGTGTCGCACGGCGCTCTGCCCGCAGTCTGGCTGCGCTCGAACAAATTCAACACGATGTTGCATCCGGCCCAGTTGACCTTGACTTTTTACACGCCAAAGTCAGGGCTGCGACCGAGGTCATGTTGGGCGATGTGGAAATTTGGCGTCTTGGCGCGGAGAGCCGAACCCTGGCAATCCCTGGCTAGCGCGTGTGACTGAAGACCGCCGCCCCCAAAATTGGCGGGGGCCCGGCGGTTTTGCCGCCGGGCCCCCTTATCGCATCAGCCGGCCTGTAAGCCGGGTTCTGTATGGCCTGCGGGCTTGCGCCTGCAAACGTGACGGCCATTCCTCTGGTACGCCGGTTGCCCGGCGCATCGTGCAACCTACCCGAACGGCAGATCAGGACCGATCCGGGATTCGCACCCCGCGCCGTTCCTATTCGGTTTTGCTCCCGGTGGGGTTTGCCGTGCCGCCGCCGTTGCCGGAAGCGCGGTGGGCTCTTACCCCACCGTTTCACCCTTACCGCGGCCAATACGCTACGCAGCCGCGGCGGTCTGTTCTCTGTGGCACTGTCCCTGAGGCCAACCCCGCCGAGGCGGAGCCATCCCCGCCGGACGTTATCCGGCACCGTTGGTCCATGGAGCCCGGACTTTCCTCCCCGGCCGCCTTTCGGCATTGGCGCGGAGCGGCCGTCCGGCCGACTGACAAGATAGGGATGGGGTTCCCGGGGCCCCCCGTCAAGCCTCGTGCCTGACGTCAAAAACCAGCCCGCCGGCGCGAGGCAAAAAAAGTCCGCCGGCGCGAGGCAGAAAAAGCCCGGACCTGTCGGGGAGGGACAGGCCCGGGCGGGAGGCTCAAGATGAAGAACGGGCACCTTGCCGCCCCGATGCGGTGATTTGGGGCCGTCTATGGGGCCAAAATCGGGATTCTCGGCGATTTCGGGCCGCTGCCGCGCCCCATTTCGGCGGTTCAGGCGGCGGCAGGCCCGATCGTCGCCGGCCGCGTCTCGGTGAGCGCGCGCAGCGTGAGCAGGGTCGAGGGATCGGCGATGCCGTCCACCCGCGCTTGGCGGAAGTGGCGCTGGAACGCGGTCACCACGTCGCGCGTCGCCTCGTCATAGTGACCGGTGTCCTCGATGCCGTAGCCGTAGCTCGCCAGCATGCGCTGCAGGCGCCCGACCGCCTCGCCGCGGTCGCCCAATTGCATGCTCAGGCCTTCGAGGTTGAGCGGCGCCGCGCGCACCCAATGGCCGATGCCGGACTCGCTCAACAGCTCCCAGGGAAAGCGCTCGCCCGGATCCTGCTTGCGCGCGGGCGCGACGTCGGAATGGCCGAGCACGCGGTCGGGCGAGATCGGGCCGCGCCGGGTCAGGATCGATTTGCATAGCGCGATCACGGCCGCGATCTGCCGCAGCGGAAAGTCGCGGTAGCCGAATTCATGACCGGGGTTGACGATCTCGATCCCGATCGACGCTGAGTTGATGTCCGTCTCGCCGGCCCAGGACGACACGCCGGCGTGCCAGGCGCGCAGGTCTTCCGGCACGCATTGCACGATGCGGCCGTCCTCGAACACGACGTAGTGCGACGACACTTTGCTGTCCGCGCTGGTCAGCCGCGCCAGCGCTTCCTCGCCGGTCCGCATGCCGGTGTAGTGCAGCAGGATCATGTCAGGCGCCCGCCCGTCCGCGCGCGCGTCGAAATTCGGCGACGGCGCGAGGTCGGCGACGACGAATGAATCCGGTTGGAATGCGGACATGCCGGTGCTGCGGGTAAACCGATTCGGGGGAACAGGCAGATTATTCACCGCGTCGGTGGGGAAAAAGCAAGGTCGCGGGCGCCGGCCATGCGACGGACGCAGGCGCGGCCCGCATGAATTTACCACTCATGCGGACCGCGCTTTATTGATGTCGCAAACCGGCGCGCGTCAGCGGCCGGTCGGCGGCGTGTTGGTCGACGGACGGCTGCCCGCGCCGCCCGGTCCTGCGCCGGTCGTGGTCGCACGCGGCGGCTCATAGCGCGTGAAGTTCTGCGCCTGCTTGAGCTGGTCCTGGGTCGTCGAGACCTTGAGCTTGTCGGCTTCGCCCTTCGACTTGTCGCCGGCCATGACCTGGAAGGCGGTCGGCGGCAGAGCCACTTCCTTGGCGCCCATGCCGAGGAAGCCGCCGACGGCCACTACGAAGGCGTCGATCTTGCCGTCCTTGTTGAACAGGATGTCGCTGATGTCGCCAATCTTCTTGTCGTCGGCGCCGACCACGTCGGTGCCTTTGAACGAGGACGCCATCCATTGATCGGGCTTCTGCGACGACACCATCGCCGCGTTGTCGCCGGCGCTCGCCGGTGCGGGCGTGGTGGCGCTGGACGCCGGCGCGGGCGTGCTTTGCGCGGCGGGGGGAGAGCCGGAGCTGGCGGGCGGGCTCGGCGACTGCGCCGAGGCGGCCGAGACCATGAGCGCGGCGGCGGCCGCGCCGATCATCAACTGCTTCATCATCTGAGTGCCTCCTTTTTTGGGGCGAGGGAACATCGCGCGTCATAGGCGACACACGCGTCGCCTGACGCGGCAACGCCTGATGGAATCCTCTGTTCCCTTGTGACGCGCGCCGGTCCCCTGCGCGCCGCGCGCAATGCAGGAACTTCGCGCGCGCCGCCGGGCGTGGGTGAAAAACGGCCGCCGGCAACAAATCCTTAAGTTTAAAGGACATTAATAAAGCCCAGACGGTTCGCAGTGCGCCGGCGTCCAGAACGGGGGCGGCGGGGCGCAGTCATTCCATTGACGCCCATAATATCCCATGATATCCCACGACCTAGCGAGATGCGCGGGCGGCCCGGCCGGGAAACGGGCGGGCGCGCCGGCAGCTCCGGGAGGCCTTGCGGCTAGTAGCGTCCGGTCGGCGTTGGGTGCGGGAAATGGACCGCTTCGTGGGCAACGTCACGCTGCGGCTCGACTCCAAGGGACGCGTCTCGATTCCCGCTTCATTCCGATCGGTGGTCAGCCGCGACGGTGTCGAGGGTCTGTATTGCTATCCGGCCTTGGACCGTCCGGCGATCGATGCCGGCGGCCGGGCGCTGATGTCGGAGATCGAGGCGTTGATCGCGCGCTATGCCCCTTACTCGGAAGAGCGCGAGCAGTTCGCGCTGGCGCTCTACGGCGCGAGCGAGATGTGCAAGATCGACACCGAGGGCCGCGTGAACTTGGGCGATCGCTTGAAGCGCCACGCCGGCATCGCCGACGCAGTGACGTTCGTAGGCTTGGGTCACAAGTTTCAGATCTGGGAGCCCGGCCGGTTCCAGAACGAGCTCGCGGAGGCCACCCAAAAGGTGCGCGCGCTCAAGGCCGAGCTGAGCTCCCGGGTGGCGGCGCGCGACGCGTCAGGAGCACGGGAATGACGGCGGGCGGCGGCGGCTCTGCTGTCGCTGGCGGACCGGCCCTCCACATTCCCGTGCTCTATGCGTCCGTACTCGCACATCTCGACCCCAGGGACGGCGGCGTCTACATCGACGGCACCTTCGGCGCCGGCGGCTACACGCGCGCCATCCTTGCCGCCGCCGATTGCACGGTGATCGGCATCGACCGCGACCAGAGCGCCATCGCCCTCGGCGCCGACCTGGTCGAGCAGGCCAAAGGCCGCCTCACGCTGGTCGAAGACCGCTTTTCCAACCTGGACGCCGTCGCCGCCGACTGCGGTCACGCGCAGGTCGACGGCGTCGTGCTCGACATCGGCGTTTCCTCGATGCAGCTCGACCGGCCCGAGCGCGGCTTCTCCTTCCGCCACGACGGCCCGCTCGACATGCGCATGGGCGCGGAAGGCGCCAGCGCGGCCGATGTCGTCAATGCGGCGAGCGAGCGCGACCTCGCCAGCATCATCTATCTCCTTGGCGAGGAGCGCTTCTCGCGCGTCATCGCCCGCGCCATCGTCAAGGCGCGCGCCGAGGTGCGCATCGAGACCACCAAGGCGCTCGCCGACATCGTCGCTTCGGTGGTGCGGTCCAAGCCGCACGAGATCCATCCGGCCACGCGCACGTTCCAGGCGCTGCGCATCTTCGTCAACGACGAGTTGGGCGAACTGGTCGCGGCGCTGGTCGCGGCCGAAAAAATTCTCAAGCCCGGCGGCCGGCTGGTCGTGGTGTCCTTCCATTCGCTCGAGGACCGCATCGTCAAGACGTTCCTTGCCGGCCGCGCCGAGACGCGCGGCGGCTCGCGCCATGCGCCCGAGGTCAAGCGCGCGCCGCCGAGCTTCACCATCCTCACCAAGCGCCCCGTGGTCGCCGATGAGGACGAGATCGCGCGCAACCCGCGCGCCCGTTCCGCCAAGCTGCGCGCCGGCGCGCGCACGGACGCGCCCGCCCATCGCGGCGACGCCACCGAGCTCCTGCCGCGGCTGCCGTCGCTCGCGGCCGTGTTGAAGGGACGCTGATCATGCGCCTCGTCAACATCTTGGTGATCGGCGCGCTGATCCTGGCGGCCTCGCTCGTCTACAAGATCAAGTTCGATTCCACGCTGCAGGCCGAGCGCGTCGCCAAGCTGCGCGCCGAGATTCGCCAGGAGCGCAACGCCATCGCCGTGCTGCGCGCCGAATGGGCGCGGCTCGACACGCCCGCCCGCATCCAGGGCCTGGCCGAACGCCATCTCGCGCTCAAGCCGGTGCAGCCGACGCAGTTCGACAGCTTCGACCGGCTGCCGGACCGGCCGCTGCTCGTGGTGCCGCCGGTGAGCGACCCGATCGGCGCCATGATCGCGCCCTCCGAGGCGACCGGCAGCCTGCCGGCGCCAAGGCGGTGAGCGCAATGCAGGCGATCGCGCACCCCAAAGGCGAAACGCGCTGGCAGCGCTGGCTGCGCTCGGTGCTTTATGGCCATCGCGTCGACCGCAACGTCAAGGCCAAGGCGCGGCTCGGGCTCGCCGTCGTCGCCTTCGCCGTCATCTACGGTGTCATCGCGCTGCGTCTGGTAATGTTCGCCACCGCGAGCGACGCGCATGGTGGGCGCCGCAGCGTCGGCCAGGACGCCGTCGCTACCGCGCGCCCGGACATCCTCGACCGCAACGGCGAGATCATCGCCACCGACGTCAAGTCGCCCTCGCTCTTTGCCGAGCCGCGCAAGCTGATCGACGTCGATGAGGCGGTGGAACTGCTCACCGCCACGCTGCCCGACCTCGACGCCAACGAAGTGCGCGAGCGGCTGTCGTCCAAGCGCGGCTTCGTCTGGCTCAAGCGCGAGATCACGCCCAAGCAGCAGGTCGATATCCACCGTCTCGGCATTCCCGGCGTCGGCTTCCTCACCGAGAACAAGCGCGTCTATCCGCACGGCCCCGTGGTCAGTCACCAGATCGGCCACGTCAACATCGACAACCAGGGCATCGCCGGCATCGAGAAATGGCTGGACGGGCAGGGGCTCGCCGCGCTGCACATGGCCGGGCTCGCCACCGACCGGCTGCAGAAGCCGGTCGAGCTCGCCGTCGACCTGCGCGTGCAGTTCGCGCTGCGCGACGAACTGGTGAAGGCGCGCGAGAAGTACAAGGCCAAGGCCGCCGCCGGCCTGATCACCGACGTCAACACCGGCGAGATCGTCGCCATGGTGTCGGAGCCCGACTACGACCCGAACAACCCGCGTGACGCCAACGACCCGACCCGCATCAACCGCCTCACCACCGGCGTCTACGAGATGGGCTCGACCTTCAAGGCGCTCACGCTCGCGATGGCGCTCGACAGCGGCAGGATCAACCTCAACTCGACCTTCGACGCGCGCGTGCCGCTGCGCTACGGCAAGTTCACCATCAACGACTATCACGCGCAGAAGCGCGTGCTGACCATCCCCGAGATTTTCACCTACTCGTCGAACATCGGCACCGCGCGCAGCGCGCTGTTCCTCGGCGTCGAGCACCACAAGTGGTTCCTCAAGAAGATGGGCCAGCTCGACCGCCTGCGCACCGAACTGCCGGAGAGCGCCGAGCCGATCGTGCCCAAGCGCTGGGGCGAGCTGAACACCGTGACCATCGCCTTCGGCCACGGCCTGTCGGTGGCGCCCTTGCAGGCGGTGATGGGTATCGCGGCCACCGTCAACGGCGGCCTGCTCATTCCGCCGACCTTCCTCAAGCGCAGCCCGCAAGAAACCAAGGCGCTCGCCAAGCAGGTGCTCAAGCCCGAGACCAGCCAGAAAATGCGCTACCTGATGCGGCTCAACGCCGAGAAGGGCAGCGCCGCCAAGGCCAACGTCGCCGGCTACTACATCGGCGGCAAGACCGGCACGGCCGAAAAGGTGATCAACGGCCGCTATTCCAAGACCAAGCTCTTGACCGACTTCATGGCGGTGCTGCCGGCGGACAAGCCGCGCTACCTGATCCTGATCATGCTGGACGAGCCGCAGCCGACGCCGGAGACGCATGGCTACGCCACCGCCGGCTGGAACGCCGGCCCGGTCGCCGGCAAGGTGATCGCGCGAATCGCGCCGCTGCTCGACATCGCGCCGCGCTTCGAATTGCCCAAGGCCGACCAGTTGATTCTGGCCAACACGTCTTCTCCTTAACCTCCCCCTCAAGGGGGGCGGGCGCCCGCCGAAGCGGAGCGACGGCGGGCGGGTGGGGGTCATCTTGAAGTTGCGCGATTTCAGTACTTGTGAGACCCCCTCCCTGACCCTCCCCCTTGCAGGGAAAGGGAACGGAGAATCGACCGTTCGATGCCGATGAAACTCGCCGACCTCGCCCTCGAAGAGACCCGCTTCGATCCCCGCTTTGCGGACGTGGCGCTCACCGGCATTGCGTCCGACAGCCGCAAGGTGAAGCCGGGCGACCTGTTCGTCGCCGTGCCCGGCACCAAGGCGGACGGGCTTTCTTTCGTGCCGCAGGCGGTGGCGAACGGCGCCGCCGCCGTGATGGCCGAGCGCACGCCGGCGCTGCCGCCGCACGTCGCCTTCATCGAGGCCAAAAACGTGCGCCGCGCGCTCGCGCTCGCCGCCGCCAAGTTCTTCCCGCGCCAGCCCTCGACCGTCGCCGCCGTCACCGGCACCAGCGGCAAGACCTCGGTCGCCGCCTTCCTGCGCCAGATCTGGAGCGCGCTCGGCCGCCAGGCGGCGAGCGTCGGCACCGTCGGCGTCGTCTCGCCCAAAGGCGAGGTCTACGGCTCGCTCACCACGCCCGATCCGATCGAGCTGCATCGCACGCTCGATGCGCTCGCGGGCGAGGGCGTCACCCATCTCGCGCTCGAAGCGTCCTCGCACGGCCTCGACCAGCACCGGCTCGACGGCGTGCGCGTCGCCGCCGGCGCCTTCACCAATCTATCGCGCGACCATCTCGACTACCACCCGACGATGGAAGCCTATCTCGCCGCCAAGCTGCGTTTGTTCAACGATCTGGTCGTCGCGAACGGCACGGCGGTGATCAATGCCGACGACGAACATTCAGGCGCGGTGGTCGCGGCGGCGAAAGAACGCGGCCTCAAGCTCATCACCGTCGGCGCGAAGGGCGAGGGCATCCGGCTTGCCGGCGGCACCATCGAGGCCTTTGCGCAGGTCGTGCAGTTCGTGCACGCCGGCCATCACTACAATGTGCGGCTGCCTTTGGTCGGCGGCTTCCAGGTGCAGAACGCGGCGGTCGCCGCCGGGCTCGCCATCGCCACCGGCGGCGATCCGCGTTCGGTCTTCGCCGCGCTGGAGAAGCTGGAAGGCGCCAAGGGCCGGCTCGAATTCGCCGGCGAGCGCAACGGCGCGCCTATCTTCATCGACTACGCGCACAAGCCCGACGCGCTCGCCAAGGCGCTCGCCGCGCTGCGTCCTTACGCCAGCGGCAAGCTCGTGGTCGTGTTCGGCTGCGGCGGCGACCGCGACGCGGGCAAGCGCCCGATCATGGGCCGCATCGCCGCCGAGAACGCCGACCTCGTCATCGTCACCGACGACAACCCACGCAGCGAGGACCCGGCCGCGATCCGCGCCGAGATTCTCGCCGCCGCGCCCGGCGCGCGCGAGATCGGCGACCGCGCCGAAGCGATCCGTGCGGGCGTTGCCGCGCTGAAAGCCGGGGACGTGCTGCTGGTCGCCGGCAAGGGCCATGAAACCGGCCAGATTCTGCGCGACCGCACGGTGCATTTTTCGGATCACGAGGCGGTGGCCGAAGCGTTGAAGGATACGGGGGCATGAGGCGATACGGACATCGTGTCCCGGGCGCGTTGCAACACGCAGTGTTGCGACGCAGACCCGGGACCCAGCTTTCTCTCTTTTCAACCGGGGTCCCGGGTCTGCAGCGCATCGTTTCACGCTGCGCTGCGCCCGGGACACGAGTCAGAGTTTCCGCATGACCTCCCTCTGGACCACCTCCGACATGGCCGCCGCCATGCGCGCGGAGAAATCCGGCGCGCTGCCGGAGAGCGTGACCGGCATCTCCATCGACACCCGCACCATCGCCAAAGGCGAAGCCTTCTTCGCGCTCAAGGACGTGCGCGACGGCCATGATTTCGTCGAGGCCGCGCTCAAGGCGGGCGCCGCGCTCGCCGTGGTCGCGCGCAGCCAACGCGCGCGCTTTGCCGCCGATGCGCCGCTGCTCGCGGTCGACGACGTGCTCGAGGCCCTGCGCGACCTCGGCCGCGCGGGGCGCGCGCGTTTCAAGGGCAAGGTCATCGCCGTCACCGGCTCGGTCGGCAAGACCTCGACCAAAGAGGCGCTGCGCCTGGCGCTCGCCGCCGACGGCGAGACGCACGCTTCCGCCGCCTCCTACAACAACCACTGGGGCGTGCCGCTTTCGCTGGCGCGCTGCCCGGCCACCGCCAGATACGCGGTGTACGAGATCGGCATGAACCATGCCGGCGAGATCACGCCGCTGACGCAGATGGCGCGCCCGCACATCGCCATCGTCACCACCGTCGCGCCGGTGCACCTGGAATATTTCGGCTCGGTCGAGAAGATCGCCGATGCCAAGGCTGAAATCTTTTCCGGCTTGGTCGAAGGCGGCGCCGCCGTACTCAACCGCGACAACGATCAGTTCGCGCGCCTGGCCGCCGCCGCCAAGGCGGCCAACGTCAAGCGCATCGTCACCTTCGGCGAAGGCGACGAGGCCGACGTCATGCTGGTGCGTTGCGCTTTGCAGCCGGACTCTTCTACCGTCGAGGCCATCGTGCTGGGCGAGCCGGTCACCTACAAGCTTGGCGCGCCCGGCCGCCATCTGGTGATGAACTCGCTCGCCGTGCTGGCGGCCGCTGCGCTCGCCGGCGCCGACCTTGCGCTCGCCGCGCTGGCGCTCGTCAACTTGCAGCCCGCCGCCGGCCGCGGCACCCGCATTACGCTCGATATGCCCGGTGGCAGCGTTCTGCTGATCGACGAGAGCTACAACGCCAACCCCGTTTCCATGGCCGCGGCCATCGCGCTGCTCGGCCAGGCGGGCCTCGGCCCGCGCGGCCGCCGCATCGCCGTGCTCGGCGACATGCTGGAGCTGGGCGGGCAGGGGCCGGCTTTGCATGCCGGCCTCGCCGCGCCGCTCATCGCCGCAATGATCGATCTTGTGTATTGCTCCGGGCCGCAGATGCGCGCGCTCTGGGAGGCTCTTCCCTCCGGCCTTCGGGGCGGCTATGCCGAGACCGCGGCGGAGCTCGAGCCGAGGGTGATTGAAGCTCTGCGCGCCGGCGACGCCGTCATGGTGAAGGGCTCGCTCGGCTCGAAAATGGGCCCTATCGTCAAGGCTTTGGAACGGCAATTCTCAAGGCGCCCCGCGCTCGACCAGGCGGCAAAGGTTTGATCCGATGTTCTATTGGCTGACCGAATTCTCGACCACGGCCTCGTTCTTCAACGTCTTCCGTTACATCACCTTCCGCACCGGCGGCGCCATCGTCACCGCGCTGGTCTTCGTCTTTTTGTTCGGCGGCCCGATCATCGATCTGTTGCGCCTGAAACAAGGCAAGGGCCAGCCGATCCGCGAGGACGGCCCGGCCTCGCACCTCATCACCAAGAAGGGCACGCCCACCATGGGCGGCCTGATGATCCTCTCCGGCATGCTGGTGTCGACGCTGCTGTGGGCGAACCCGGCCAACCCCTATGTCTGGATCGTGCTCGGCGTCACGCTCTCCTTCGGGCTGATCGGCTTCTATGACGACTACCTGAAGGTCACCAAGCAGACCAATGCCGGCTTCTCCGGCCGCACGCGCCTGCTCGCGGAAGCCGCGGTGGCGATCGTCGCCTGCATCCTGCTCGCGCGCCTCGGCAAGCCGCCGGTCGCGACCTCGCTGGTGTTCCCCTTCTTCAAGGATCTGGCGTTCAATCTCGGCTGGGCCTTCTTCCTGCTCGGCGCCTTCGTCATCGTCGGCGCCGGCAATGCGGTCAACCTCACCGACGGCCTCGACGGGCTCGCCATCGTGCCGGTGATGATCGCCGCCGCCACCTTCGGGCTGATCTCCTACACGGTCGGCAACGCGCTGTTCTCCGAGTACCTGCAATTGCGCTATGTCGCCGGCACCGGCGAACTGGCGGTGCTGTGCGGCGCGGTGATCGGGGCTTCGCTCGGCTTCCTCTGGTTCAACGCGCCGCCGGCCTCCATCTTCATGGGCGACACCGGCTCGCTTGCGCTCGGCGGCATGCTCGGCGCGGTGGCGGTCGCCACCAAGCATGAGATCGTGCTCGCCATCGTCGGCGGCCTGTTCGTGCTCGAAGCCGTGTCGGTGATCGTGCAGGTGGTCTCCTTCAAGCTCACGGGCAAGCGCGTGTTCAGGATGGCGCCGATCCATCACCACTACGAGCAGCTCGGCTGGACCGAGCCGCAGATCGTCATCCGCTTCTGGATCGTCGCCGTGGTGCTGGCGCTCGCCGGTCTGGCCACCCTGAAATTGCGATGAGCATTTCCTTTGTCATTCCGGGGCGCGCCGAAGGCGCGAGCCCGGAATCCAGACACGTACTCCGAGATTGTCTCTGGATTCCGGGTTCGCTCGCTGCGCTCGCGCCCCGGAATGACGGAGGGATAACATGATCCCCATCACCGTCTTTGCCGGCCGCAAGGTCGCGGTCTTCGGCCTCGGCAAGTCGGGTCTTTTGTCCGCCGGCGCGCTGACGCAAGGCGGCGCCGAGGTCGTCGTCTTCGACGACAACGAGAAGAGCGTGGCGGAGGCGCAGGCCGCCGGCTACAGCGCGCAGAATTTGCGCGAGATCGACTGGCGCGGGATCGCCGCCTTGGTGCTGGCGCCGGGCGTGCCGCTCACCCATCCGACGCCGCATTGGGTGGTTGCGCTCGCGCGCAAGCACGAGGTCGAGATCATCGGCGACATCGAATTGTTCTGCCGCGAGCGCCTGGTCTCCGGGCGCGACTGTCCCGTCATCGCCATCACCGGCACCAACGGCAAGTCCACCACCACCGCGCTCGTCACGCATCTGATCAACGCCGCCGGCCGCGACGCGCAGATGGGCGGCAATATCGGCGTGCCGGTGCTGGCGCTGGCGCCCTTCGCCCCCAACCGCGTCTACGTGCTGGAAGTGTCGTCCTACCAGATCGATCTGTCGCCCTCGCTACATCCCACCGTCGGCATCCTCACCAATGTCAGCGAGGACCATCTCGACCGCCACGGCTCGATGGAGAACTACGCCGCCATCAAGGCGCTGCTGCCGGCGCGCGTCGAGCAAGGCGGCACCGCGGTGATCGGCGTCGACGACCGCTGGACGCGCGAGGCCGCCATGCGCATCGAGCGCGCCGGCAAGAAAGTCATGCGCGTCTCGGTCGAGACGACGGTACGCGACGGCTATTACGCCGAAGGCGGCCGCATCGTCGCTGCCGCCGGCGGCAAGGCGCATGCGGTGGCGCAGCTCGCCGGCATCGGCTCCTTGCGCGGCGCGCACAACGCGCAGAACGCCGCCTGCGCCATCGCCGCCTGCGTCGCGCTCGGCATCGACCTGCCCACGATCCAGAAGGGCCTCGTCTCCTTCCCCGGCCTCGCGCACCGCATGCAGCAGGTCGGCCGCAAAGGAAACATCCTCTACGTCAACGACTCCAAGGCGACCAATGCCGACAGCGCCGCCAAGGCGCTGTCGAGCTTCCATGACATCTTTTGGATCGCCGGCGGCAAGCCCAAGTCCGGCGGCATCGCGAGCCTGGCCGAATTCTTTCCGCGCATCCGCAAGGCCTATCTGATCGGCGAGGCGGCGCAGGATTTCGCCAAGACGCTGGAAGGGCAGGTGCCCTACGAGATCGTCGGCGTCATGTCCGCCGCCGTGGACGCCGCCACCCGCGATGCGGAGGCCTCCGGCCTGAAGGAGCCGGCGGTGCTGCTGTCGCCCGCCTGCGCCTCCTTCGACCAGTACCCGAACTTCGAAGTGCGCGGCAAAGCCTTCACCGACCTGGTGCTGGCGGTGCCGGGCGTCTCTTCCCTCTCCCCGCAAGCGCGGGGAGAGGGTGGCGAGCGCCTGTAGGCGCGAGCTGGGTGAGGGGCGGTGCACGGCCCCTCACCCGACCTCGCTGCGCTCGGTCGACCTCTCCCCGCATTGCGGGGAGAGGTGAAAGACGGCCAACCTTAATCCTTCGTAAACCGTAACGCGGCAGCTTGGCGCCGCATGGTCTCGCGCGCGCAACGCACGCCTTTCGGCGAATGGTGGTGGACGGTCGACAAGCTCACGCTCGCCGCCGTCGGCGCGCTGATGCTGGCGGGCGTCGTGCTCTCGCTGGCGGCGAGCCCGCCGGTCGCCGGCCGCCTCGGGCTGGAGCCGTTCTATTTCGTCAACCGCCACATTCTCTACCTCGCCCCGACCATCGCGGTGCTGCTCGGCGTCTCCTTCCTCTCCCCGCGCCAGATCCGCCGCCTCGCCATCGTCGTCTTCGCCGTCAGCCTCGTCATGGTGGCGCTCACGCCCGTCTTCGGCGCCGAGATCAAGGGCGCGCGCCGCTGGCTCATCGTCTTCGGCCTCAACATCCAGCCGTCGGAATTCCTCAAGCCCGCCTTCGTCATCCTGGTCGCCTGGCTGTTCGGCGAATCCGCCAAGCGGCCGGACATGCCGGCCAACGCCTTTGCGCTCGCGCTGCTGCTCGGCGTGGTGGCGCTCCTGGTGATGCAGCCCGACTTCGGCCAGACCATGCTGATCGCGCTGGTGTGGAGCGCGCTGTTCTTCATGGCCGGCATGCGGCTGATCTGGGTCTTCGGCATTGCGGGCTTGGCCGGCCTCGGCCTCACCGTCGCTTACTTCACCGTGCCGCACGTGGCGCGCCGCATCCAGCGCTTCATGGATCCGGGCTCCGGCGACACCTTCAACATCGACATCGCCACCGAGAGCTTCATGCGCGGCGGCTGGTTCGGCAAGGGTCCGGGCGAGGGGACGGTGAAGCGCCTGCTGCCCGAGAGCCATACCGACTTCGTGTTCGCGGTCGCGGCCGAGGAATTCGGCGTCGCGCTTTGCCTGGCGCTGGTCGCGCTCTTCACCTTCATCGTCGTGCGCGCGCTGCTGCGCGCCATGCGCAACGACGACCCCTTCAACCGCTTCGCCGCTGCCGGCCTGACCATGCTGTTCGCCACCCAGTCGGCGATCAACATGGCGGTGAACCTGCACCTCATCCCGGCCAAGGGCATGACGCTGCCTTTCATCTCCTACGGCGGCTCCTCGATGATCTCGCTGGCTTACGCCATGGGCATGCTGCTGGCGCTCACCCGCGAGCAGCCGCGCGCCGCTTACCTGCGCGAGCCGGAGCCTGAGCCGGCCGGAAGCGCGGCTTGACTCTTTTCTTTACCTCCCCCTGAAAGGGGGAGGTCGACGCGCGAAGCGCGGCGGGTGGGGGTCTTCTGAATCATGAGCACGAGCAATGACCCTACCCCGGATCGCCTGTCATCGGGCGGCGCTTCGCGCCGACCCGGAGGGCGATCCGACCCTCCCCTTTCAGGGGAGGGAAAGAAGAGAGGGCTGATCCTCCTCTGCGCCGGCGGCACCGGCGGCCATCTGTTTCCGGCCGAGGCCTTGGCGCATGCGCTGGAGAAGCGCGGCGTCGTTGTCGATCTCGCCACCGACGTGCGCGCGGCGCATTTCAAGTTTCCCGCCCGCGACGTCCACCTGATCCCGAGCGCGACCGTGCGCGGCCGCGATCCCCTATCGCTCGCGCGCACGGCGCTCGCGCTGACGCGCGGCACGCTGAAAGCCTGGAGCCTCATCGGGCGCATCAGGCCCGCCGTGGTGGTCGGCTTCGGCGGCTATCCGACCGTGCCGCCTTTGCTGGCCGCCACGATGCGCGGCGTGCCGACCGTGCTGCACGAGCAGAACAGCGTCATGGGCCGCGCCAACCGCCTGCTGGCCGCGCGCGTCACCGCGATCGCCACCGGCTTCCGCACGCTGAAGAACGTCGCGCCCGCCTTGCAGGCAAAAATCACCTTCACCGGCAATCCGGTGCGGCCGCAGGTGGTCGCCGCTGCCGCTGTGCCGTACCCGGCGCTCGACGTCGCCGGCACGCTGCATCTGCTGGTGTTCGGCGGCAGCCAGGGCGCGCATGTGATGGCCGAGATCGTGCCGGCCGCGGTCGCGCGCATGAGCGCCGACGTGCGCGCGCGCTTGCGCGTGACGCAGCAGGCGCGGGCGGAAGACATCGACGCCGTGCGCGCGGCTTACGCCAAGCTCGGCGTCGCCGCCGACTGCGCGCCCTTCTTTGCCGACCTGCCCGCGCGCATGGCCGCGGCGCACCTGATCGTGTCGCGCTCCGGTGCCTCTACCGTGGCCGAGCTTGCCGCCATCGGCCGCCCCGGCATCCTGGTGCCGCTGCCGCATTCGCTCGACCAGGACCAGTTCCACAACGCCGGCGCGCTGGAGGCGGCCGGCGGCGCCATCCGCCTGGAGCAGAGGGATTTCACGCCCGAGCGCCTGTGCTCGGAGATCGTGGCGCTGGACGGCGAGCCCGAGCAGCTTGCCCGCATGGCCGCCGCCGCCAAGGCCGCCGGGACGCTTGATGCGGCGGAGAGGCTGGCCGATGTGGTGATGAAGGTGGCGGGAAAATAGCCTTCCGCCATATCACCCGCTGTAAGCAGGCCGTTGACAATCGTAAGCAATCAGCTTACATAGCGGCGTGATCAGGACTTTCCGCAGCAAGGCGCTGGCCGACTTGTGGTCGAAAGGTGGCACGGCCAAGATCGACGCCAAGATGCACAAGCGCATCTTGATCAGGCTCGACCGGCTGAACGTCGTTACGTCGCCCGCGCAGATGAATCTGCCCGGGTTTGACTTCCATGCCCTGAAAGGTTTCGTCCCGACTCGCTATTCGGTCCACGTCAATGGACCCTGGTGCATTACTTTCGAGTTCGATTCGGGCGATGCACTTCGCGTCGATTTTGAGCAGTATCACTGAAGGAAAGAGCCATGGCTGAATACAGCGCCAAACGAAATCCGAAGCGGTGTCCGACCCATCCGGGGGAACTGCTGGGCGAAGTCATACCGGCGACCGGCAAGAGCAAGACCGAGATCGCGGCGTTGCTGGGCATTTCCCGCCAGCACCTTTACGACATCCTGGCGCAGCGCAAGCCGGTGTCGCCGGCCATCGCGGTCCGCCTCGGCAAGCTGTTTGGCGACGGGCCGGGCGTGTGGGTGCGGATGCAGGGTGCTTGCGATACCTGGCACGCCGAGCGGGAGCTCGCCAAGGAGATCAAGAAGATTCCCACCTTGAAAACCGCCGCCGCGTGAGCGACATGGGAGCGGCTGGCGGATTTAGTCATGAAAACAGCCGGGGTTTGACATTCCCCGTGCTGCCCGGCACAGGTCGGGCAGAAAAGCGAAACGTCAGGGACCTGCCAGCATGAAACTGCCGCGCGACATCGGGCCGGTGCACTTCGTCGGCATCGGCGGCATCGGCATGAGCGGCATCGCCGAGGTGCTGGCCAATCTCGGCTATACCGTGCAGGGCTCCGACGCCGCCGACAACGCCAACGTCAAGCGCTTGCGCGAGCGCGGCGTCAAGATCGCCATCGGCCACAAGGCCGAGAACGTCGACGGTGCCGACGTGGTGGTCGTGTCCACCGCCATCAAGCGCGACAATCCCGAGCTCGTCGCCGCCCGCGCCCAGCGCCTGCCGGTGGTGCGCCGCGCCGAGATGCTGGCCGAGCTGATGCGGCTGAAGTCCTGCGTCGCTATCGCCGGCACGCACGGCAAGACCACCACCACCTCGATGGTGGCGGCGCTGCTCGACGCCGGCGGGCTCGACCCGACCGTGATCAACGGCGGCATCATCAATGCCTACGGCACCAATGCGCGCCTGGGCGCCGGCGACTGGATGGTGGTGGAGGCCGACGAATCCGACGGCACGTTCCTCAAGCTGCCGGCCGACGTCGCCATCGTCACCAACATCGATCCCGAGCACCTCGACCATTTCCACACCTTCGAGGCGGTGCAGGAAGCGTTCCGGCATTTCGTCGAGAACATTCCGTTCTACGGCTTCGCGGTGATGTGCACCGACCATCCGGTGGTGCAGACGCTGGTCGGCAAACTTGAGGACCGCCGCATCCTCACGTACGGGCAGAACCCGCAGGCCGACGTGCGCCTGTCCGAGCTGACGCACAACAACGGCGCCTCGCATTTCTCCGTGCATTTCCGCGACCGCGACGGCCGCATCACCCATGCCATCGACAAGCTCACGCTGCCGATGCCGGGTAACCACAACGCGCTCAACGCCACCTCGGCCATTGCCGTTGCCCATGCGCTCGGAGTCGGCGACGACCTCATCCGCAAGGCGCTCGCGGCCTTCGGCGGCGTCAAGCGCCGCTTCACGAGGGTGGGGGAATGGAACGGCGCGCTCATCATCGACGACTACGGCCATCACCCCGTTGAGATCGCCGCCGTCCTGCGCGCCGCGCGCGAGAGCGCCAAGGGCAAGGTGATCGCGGTGATGCAGCCGCACCGCTACACGCGCCTGCACGATCTGTTCGAGCAGTTCTCCACCTGCTTCAACGACGCCGACGCCGTCATCGTCGCGCCGGTCTATCCGGCGGGCGAGCAGCCGATCCCCGGCGTCGACCGCGACTCGCTGGTGGCGAGCCTGCGCGCGCACGGCCACCGCCACGCCATGCCGCTCGAATCTCCCGACAAGCTCGCCGGCCTGATCAAGGGTCTCGCCAAGCCCGGCGACTACATCATCTGCCTGGGCGCCGGCTCGATCACGCAATGGGCCTACGCGCTGCCCGGCGAACTGAAGGCGCTGGGGTGAGGCTGTCATGGCCGGGCACTCTTTCTTTCCCTCTCCCCTTGTGGGAGAGGGTGGTCCCGAGCGAAGCGAGGGACCGGGTGAGGGGTCCTGTGCAAACACGACGCACCGACCCCTCACCCGGCTCGCGCCTCCGGCGCTCGCCACCCTCTCCCACAAGGGGAGAGGGTTTCGCCGCGTGCGCCTGACGGGCATCTCATGAGCTTCCCCGACATCGTCCCCGAGCTGAAAGCGCGCCTGCCCGAATTGCGCGGGCGCCTGCTCACCAATCAGCCGCTCGCCGAGTTCACCTGGTTTCGCGTCGGCGGGCCGGCGCAGGCGCTGTTCATGCCGGAGGACGAGAACGACCTCGCTTACGTGCTGCGCAACCTGCCGCCCGACACGCCGGTCACCGTCATCGGCGCCGGCTCCAATTTGATCGTGCGCGACGGCGGCGTTGAAGGCCTCGTCATCCGCCTCGGCCGCGGCTTCAATGAGATCGCGGTGGACGGCACGCGCGTCACCGCAGGCTGCGCCGCGCTCGACGCCCATGTCGCGCGCGCCGCGCAGAAGGCTTCCGTCGGCGGGCTTGCTTTCTTCTCCGGCATTCCCGGCACCGTCGGCGGCGCGCTGCGCATGAACGGCGGCGCCTATGGCGGCGAGACCAAGGACGTGCTGATCGAGGCGCGCGGCGTCGAGCGCGCCGGCAGTTTGCGCACCTTCACCAACGCCGACATGGGCTTCTCCTACCGCCACTGTTCGGTGCCGGAGGATGTCATCTTCACCTGCGCCGTCTTCCAGGGTCGCGCCGGCGAGCCCGACGCGATCGCCGCCGAGATGGCCGCCATCAAGGACAAACGCGAGGCGTCGCAGCCGAAGAACCGCACCGGCGGCTCCACCTTCAAGAATCCGCCCGGCGACAGCGCCTGGAAGGTGATCGACGCCGCCGGCTGCCGCGGCCTTAAGGTCGGCGGCGCGCAGGTGTCCGAATTGCACTGCAATTTCCTGATCAACCTCGGGCACGCCACCGCCGCCGACATCGAGACCTTGGGCGAAACCGTGCGCGCCCGCGTGAAGGCGCATTCCGGCGTCGAGCTGGAATGGGAAATTAAGAGAATTGGGGTTTCTTCTTGATACCTCCCCCTGAAAGGGGGAGGTCGACCGCCGTCGCGCAGCGAAGGCGGGCGGGTGGGGGTCGAGCGTCGTGATGTGCAACCCCACCCCGGATCGCCTGCGGCGATCCGACCCTCCCCTTGCAGGGGAGGGATAAGAAGCGAAGGTCGAATGTCCATGAAACACGTCGCCGTTCTGATGGGGGGCTGGTCGGCCGAGCGCGAGGTTAGCTTGCGCTCCGGCAAGGCTTGCGCCGACGCGCTCGCGCGCACCCGCCGCTACAAGGTCTCGCGCATCGACGTCACCCGCGAAATCGCCGTCACGTTGCGCGACCTTAAGCCGGACGTTGCCTTGAACGTGCTGCACGGCCGCCCCGGCGAGGACGGCACCTTGCAGGGCATGCTCGAGATCCTCGGCATCCCCTACAGCCATTCCGGCGTCATGGCCTCCGCCGTCGCCATGCAGAAGGACATCGCCAAGACAGTGCTGAAGGCCGCCAACGTGCCGGTGCCCGGCGGCGGCGTCTATGCGCGCCACGATGTCGCGAAGAAGCACGTCCTGCCGCCGCCTTACGTCATCAAGCCGATTGCCGAAGGCTCCAGCGTCGGCGTCTTCATCGTGCGCGAGGACCAGGCGCACCCGCCGCAGGAACTCACCCGCGCCGACTGGCAGTTCGGCGAGCAGGTGCTGGTCGAACCTTTCATTCCCGGCAAGGAATTGACCTGCGCGGTGATGGGCGACCAAGCGCTCGGCGTCATCGAGATCGTCGCCGCGACGAAGTTCTACGACTACGAGGCCAAATACGCGCCCGGCGGCTCCAAGCATCTCTTGCCCGCGCCGGTCTCGGCGGAAGTCTACGAAGCCTGCCGCCGCCTCGCGCTCGAAGCGCACAAGGCGCTGTCCTGCCGCGGCGTCACGCGCTCCGACTTCCGCTACGACGATTCAAAGCCCGGCCTCGCCGGCCTCGCTTGTCTCGAAGTGAACACGCAGCCCGGCATGACCGAGACCTCGCTGGTGCCCGAGCTTGCGCAGCACGCCGGCATTTCGTTCGAGGAGCTGGTCGCCTGGATGGTCGAGGACGCCTCGCTGGAGCGGTGAGCTTTACCCTCCCCACAAGGGGGAGGGTTAGGAAACCGCCACGCGTTCGCCCTCGGCCGTAAGCCCGCACTCCTCATCCGTCCGGCTTTCCATGAACGCCTCGATCCGCCGCGCCAGCGCCTCCCGGCGGGCGTCGAGGTCCTCCGGCGAGCTCGCCTGGTAGCCGCGCGCCCCGCCGTTCTCGCTCTCGCGCACGCGCTGAACGGTTTGCAGCGTCTGGCTCAGGATGGCGAGCCGGCGAACGCAGCTGTCGGCCTCCGCGCGCAGGCGCGGCAGGTCGCCGAGATCGGCGCGCGCCGCTTCCTCGGCGGCGATTTCTTTCAGCACCAGCGCTTCCAGCCGCGCCGCCGCAGAGGAGGTGCCGGGGCTCTCTTCGACCGCGGGCGCGAAGGCAACATCGTCGCGCCGCGCGCTTGCCTGCGGCGGCAGCGACGCCATCAGCGCCTCCGCCTCGGCCGTGAGGCCGAACGTCGACGGCTTTTCGCGTAGGCGGGCGCTGCGCTTCTTCCAGCCGTTCTTCTCGGCCAGCGTGCTCAAGGTGCTGATGCCGATGCCCAGGTCGCGCGCCAGCGCGCGCATCGGCTGGTCGGTGTCCTCGTAGCCGTGCTTGGCGGCCGCGAGGAATTCGTCGGTGTATCGCGCCATGGCGATGCCTCCGTGTGAATGCGTTCGGTTGTTTGGGAAAAGAAAAAGCCCCGGGCGCGGAGCCGCCTGGACGGCGGGCGCAGCTGCGGAGCGTAGGCATTTATACCTTGAGGAGCGTCACGCTGTCAAGGGCGGACGGCCCCATCGCTGCCGGCTGATGAACGCGACACATTCTGGCCACAGGCGGGACCTCGAATGGCGGACGACGCGGAGAAACCCGATGATCGATCGCCGCGACCTGCTTCGTGCCCTGGCCGCCGCCGGTGTCGGCGCGGCATTGCCCCGCCTGGCGCTTGCGCAAGGCGCGCCTTTGCTCACGCGCCCCATTCCGTCGTCGGGCGAGCAGGTGCCTGTGGTGGGCCTCGGCAGTTGGATCACCTTCAATGTCGGCAACGATCCGGTGGCGCGCGACGCCTGCGCCGACGTGATGCGTGCCTTCTTCGCGGGCGGCGGCCGGATGATCGATTCCTCGCCGATGTACGGCTCTTCGCAGGACGTGATCGGTTACGGGCTTGCGAAGCTCGGCGCCGCCGACAAGGTTTTCTCGGCCGAAAAGGTCTGGACGCGCTCCGCAGGCGCCCGCCAGATCGAAGAGTCGCGCACGAAGTGGCGCGTCCCTCGCTTCGATCTGATGCAGGTGCATAACCTCCTGTCGTGGGAGGCGCATTTGCCGCTGCTGCTCGATATGAAAGCGAAAGGCCGCGTCCGCTATGTCGGCATCACCACGTCGGAAGGCCGCCGCCACGATGAATTCGAGCGCATCATGCGTGCGCACCCGCTCGACTTCATCCAGGTCACCTATAACGCGGTCGAGCGCGACAACGAAAAGCGTCTGCTGCCGCTCGCGCGCGAGCGCGGTATCGCCGTGATCGTCAACCGGCCGTTCCGCGAAGGGCCGCTCGTGCGCGCCGCCAAGCGCCGCGCTTTGCCGGCCTGGGCGGCGGAGATCGATTGCACGAATTGGGCTCAGGTCCTGCTCAAGTTCATCGTTTCGCATCCTGCGGTGACCTGCGCCATTCCCGCCACTACGCGCGCCGATCATGTCGGCGAGAACATCGGGGCGTCCTACGGCCGGCTGCCCGACGAGGCCATGCGCAAGCGGATCGTTGCGCAAGTCGAGACCTTTTGATGTCGGTCTGGCTGACTTATACGCTGTCCGACTTCCTGCTGTTCTCGCCGCGCACCTATTACCGCCTGTTCGAGCTCTACAACCGCGCCGTATGGCCCGCGCATGTGCCGGCCGGCGCGCTCGGGATTGCGCTCCTCGTGCTGCTGCGCAGAGGCGGCGCCTGGCGCGGCCGCGCGATCGCGGGCATCCTCGCTGTGGTGTGGCTGTGGGCCGCGTGGGCCTTTCTGTTCGAACGCTATGCCACGATCAACTGGGCGGCATCCTATTTCGCCGGCGCGTTCGCCGTGCAAGCGCTGCTGCTTGCCGTCTCCGGCCTCGTGTTGAACCGTTTGACGCCCGGGGCGGACGGCGCAAGCCGCGCCGGCATCGCCATTCTCGCTTTTGCGCTGCTTGCGCAGCCGCTGTTGGCGCCGCTGCTCGGTCGCGGTTGGGTTACAGCCGAGGTGTTCGGAGTAGCGCCCGATCCCACGGTCGCCGGCACCATCGGCGCCTTGCTGGCTGCGGCGCGCGTGCCATGGCACCTGCTGGTCGTTCCGCTGCTCTGGTGCGTCGTCAGCGGCGCGACCTTGTGGGCGATGGACGCACCGGAGGCGCCGCTCATGCCGGTCCTTGCCGTCATCGCGATCTGCATCGCGGCGTGGAAAGCCATAGCCCGCGGCAGCGGCTCGGCGGCGTAGCGCCCCGGCACCGGGCGGGCGCAGCTGCGGAGCGTAGCCGGCGCCATGGCGTTGGTGAACGCGTTCGGATTGGGGGAAATGAAAAGCCCCGGGCGCGGAGCCGCCTGGACGGCGGGCGCAGTCGCGGAGCCTAGGCATTTATACCTTGAGGAGCGTCACGCTGTCAAGGGGCCCTTGATCCGCGACCACGGCTCCTGCAACCTGAACGCGATTTCCCCCATCTTGCCATTGTGTACCATTATTGATACATAGATGATTGAGCGGTTGAAGCCTGTTCCTCTTGCTTTCTGGCGGTCGGCCGCCGGCCGGGAGCCGGTGCGGGAATGGCTTCGGGACTTGCCGCGCGACGACAAGCGAACGGTCGGGCGTGACATCGCCAAAGCTCAGTTCGGGTGGCCCCTCGGCCTGCCGCTGTGTCGGCCTCTGGCTGCGGGCTTGTGGGAGGTTCGGTCGTCGCTGCCGAGCAGGCGCGAGGCGCGCGTATTTTTTGGCTTCCAGGAGGAAACGTTGATTGCATTGCACGCCATTCTCAAGAAGTCGCGGCGCGCTGCGCCCGAGGACGTCGCGCTGGCACGGCAAAGGCTGAAGGAGATTCAAAAGTGAAAAAGAAAAATCCGCACATCGGATCGAGCTTCGAAAGCTGGCTGGACGAAGAGGGCATTCGCGCCGAGGTCACCGCCGCCGCGATCAAGGCCGTTATCGCGCATCAGCTCGCCGCCGAGATGAAGAAGAAGAAGATCACCAAAAAGCGCATGGCCGAACTGATGGAGACCAGCCGCGCGCAGGTGGATCGTCTGCTCGATCCCGACAACGGTAGCGCGACCATCGATACGCTTCAGCGCGCTGCGCGGATTGTGGGGCGCGAGTTGCGGATGCAATTGGTGTGATTTGGTGGAACCGTCCCACAGCAATGACTTCTGAAAAGATCACGATGTTTGTTGGCTCCCTGGATCATACACCTAGCGAGCAATTGGGTGATCTATCGCGATGGCATACCTCGGCTTTAATTGTTTCCGAGGGCGGAGAACATTGGGTGCAAATGCCGGAGCAACTCGCTGCGCGAATGGGCGTGAGCTTGCTCCGGAAGTGGTCGGGCAGGAATCGAAATACATATCGGAAATCGTTCGCACGCGAGATTTTTGATTGTGTGAGCGACTATCCAATCCATGTGCGCGTCGTAAGTGTACGAGGTTCTACAATCAAAGAATTCTTTCCGGTCATCCTGTCCGATCTTGGAATCTCAACCCATGTACGCCCAATCAAATCCGGCGCAAAACCTTACCTTGAATTCGGACCATTTACGCGTGTAACGCCTAAAGGCAACGAGCCATGGATTTGCATGCTTCCGGAGCACCAGGCAATTCCGCTTCTGTTTATCTGTTATTTTCTGTTCCGCGCTCATCGTAACATTCTGGAGATCGTCAAAAGCGAGCGGCCCACGATCGAATGGATCGACTGGCAACTGATGTACAACAAATTTCCGGGTGACATCCACGGGCCGATGAACGCGTTGTTCAGTGCGATAATGACTGGCGCGGTACATGATGGACTAGTTGCTGGAAGCATGCGCCTTGGCACGTTCAACGAAGCCAGCCAGGACAAGGGCAATCTGTTAGCAGATAACATCGCCGGCTATTTTGCCGGTAAGATTCGAAGCGGAGATCGAGAACTTGAACGTCCGTCCAAAAAAGCAATGGGCAGCTCGCTGCTTTGGGAAGTATGGGAGAAAGACGAGCCTAGTTCTGCGGGCTAGCGCCCCTTTAAAGGCGCCGATCCTTGGATGCCTTTGCAGTTAGTCGGCCTAATTCCTTCCAATCTCTAAACCTTTACTAATCATTTACCAAAACCGCCCAAGACTGCCCCATTGGCGGCGGAGCGCGCGCGGCAGCCATGGATTCATGCGCGCCCCTGTGCCGCCTTGCGGCCCTGACGGCCAACCCCGGGGAGGGGTGCCGGCAAAGCCGCCACGGACATGGGCACGATGGAATTCCGGGGACGCCTCGCTCACGCGCTGAAGGGAAAGCCGAAACGCCGCGCCGCGTCCGCCGCGCATGCTTTCGCCTGGCCGCGCCTGCGCGCCCCGCGCTTGCTGCGCCGCGCCTACACTTTCCTCATCGATCTCGACATTCCGCGCGGCCTCGGCTCCTCGGCCGCCGCCGCTTTGCTGCTCGCCAGCGTCGGTTATGGCGTCGTGCGCGGCGGCCACGGGCCTGAGATCGCCGCCAATGTGCAGGACCTCTGCGACACGCTGGCCAATGCCGCCGGCTTCCGTATTGCGGAAACCGCGCTTGCCGGCGAGCGCGAGCTTCCGCGCGAGCGCATCCTGGCGGATGCCGGCGTGACCAGCCGCTCGTCGCTGCTCTTCTTCGAAGCCGCCGACGCGCGCGAGCGGCTACTGACCAATCCCTGGATCGTCGAAGCGACGGTGCTCAAGCTCTATCCGAGCCAGCTCCGCATCGAGATCAAGGAGCGCGCGCCCTTCGCGCTCTGGCAGAGGGATGGCCGCGTGACGCTCATCGCGTCCGACGGCACCGTGCTGGAAAATACCGTGCCGCGCCGCTTCGCCGGCCTGCCGCTGGTGGTGGGCAAGGGCGCCGAGAAGGCCGCGCCGGAATTCCTCGCGCTGCTGGCGGGCCATCCCGAGATCGCGCAGCAGGTCGAGGCCTCCGTGCTGGTCGCCGAGCGCCGCTGGAACATGCGCCTGAAGAATGGCCTCGACGTGCTGCTGCCGGAGAACGCGCCCGCGCAGGCGCTGCGCACGCTGGTCGAGCTCGACCGCTCCAAGAAATTGCTGACGCGCGACATCGTCGCCGTCGATCTGCGCCTGCCGGACCGCGTCACCGTGCGCCAGTCCGACGCCGCCGCCGCCGCCCGCGAGGAAGCGCTCAAGGCTGCCGAAAAGGCCAAGAAGAAAAAGGGGAACGAGGCGTGATGCCCCTCTCTCTGTCATTCCGGGGCGCGAGCGCAGCGAGCGAACCCGGAATCCATAATCCCGGCGCTGCGGTTTATGGATTCCGGGCCCGCGCCTTCGGCGCGTCCCGGAATGACGGCGTCGGTATGCACGGAGCCCGCGCATGACCGGCAAAGTCGTCCGCTTCGGCCTCACGCCCAAGATGAAGCCGGTGTCGCCTAAGCGCGCCGCCGTGGTCGCCGCGCTCGACATCGGCACCTCCAAGACAGTCTGCATGATCGCCAGGCTCGAGCCGCAGGCGCCGCAGGACGTGCTGCGCCGCCGCTCGCATGGCGTCCGCCTCCTGGGCTTCTCGCACACCGCCGCGGCCGGCATGAAGGGCGGCGGCGTCGTCGACCTGTTCGAGGCCGAGCAGATGGTGCGCACGGCGATCGACATCGCCGAGAACGCCGCCGGCCTCCAGCTTGAATCCGTGGTGGTCTCGCTGTCCGGCGGCCGGCTCGGCAGCGAGCGCTTCGTCGCCGGCATCGAGCTGTCGGGCGGCGCCGTCGGCGACGGCGACATCGCCCGCGTGCTGGCCGCCGCCAGCCGCCATTCGGTGCGCGACGGCCGCGCCGTCCTGCATTCGCTGCCCATCGGCTACGCGCTCGACGCCGCCACCGGCATCCGCGAGCCGCGCGGCATGCTCGGCCACCGCTTCGGCGTCGACATGCACATGGTCACCGCCGAGGTCGCCACCGTGCGCAACCTGATGCTCACGGTCGAGCGCAGCCATCTGGCGGTCGAGGCCATGGTGGCCTCGCCTTATGTGGCCGGTTTGTCCGTTTTGGCCGACGACGAGGCCGATTTGGGGGCTGCCGTCATCGATTTCGGCGCCGGAACCACCAGCCTCGCCGTCTTCTCCGGCGGCCGCTTCGTCCATGCCGACGGCTTCGCGCTCGGCGGCCAGCACGTGACCATGGACCTCGCCCGCGGGCTCAACGCCCGTATTGCGGATGCTGAGCGAATCAAAGCGATTTATGGCAGTGTTTTGACCGGCGGTTCGGATGAACGCGACATGATCACGGTGCCTCCCGTCGGCGACGACGAGCGCGAGCCCCCGCAGTTCGTCTCGCGGGCGGCGCTGACGCGCATCATCAAGCCGCGCGTCGAGGAAATCCTGGAAATGGTGCGCGACCGGCTCAAGGCCTCGCCCTTCGCGGCCGAGCCGCGCGGGCGGGTCGTGCTCACCGGCGGCGGCAGCCAGCTTTCCGGCATCGTCGAGCTCGCCGGGCGGGTGTTGAAGCGTCCTGTGCGTATCGGCCGTCCCCTTGGCCTCGCCGGCTTGCCGGAAGCCGCCAAGGGTCCGGCTTTTGCGGTGGCGGCGGGCCTTCTGGTCTATCCGCAGGCCGCGCATCTCGAACACTTCGAACCGCGGCGAACGCGGCAATTGATGACAGGAACGGGCGGCTACATGGCACGGGTCGGACGATGGCTGCGCGAAAGCTTCTGACCCACAAACGAAATCACGGAAACGGCCGGTGGCGGACCGGTCCGGTTCTAGCGGCTTAACGAGGCAAACATGACCATCAACCTGAAGATCCCCGACATCCACGAGATGAAGCCGCGCATTACGGTGTTCGGCGTCGGCGGCGCCGGCGGCAACGCGGTCAACAACATGATCACCGCGGGCCTCCAGGGCGTCGACTTCGTCGTCGCCAATACCGACGCGCAGGCCCTCACGATGTCGAAGGCCGAGCGCATCGTCCAGATGGGCACGCAGGTGACCGAGGGTCTCGGCGCCGGCTCGCAGCCCGAGGTCGGCCGCGCCGCCGCGGAGGAGGTGATCGACGAGATCCGCGATCATCTCTCCGGCGCGCACATGGTCTTCGTCACCGCCGGCATGGGCGGCGGCACCGGCACCGGCGCCGCGCCCGTCATCGCCAAAGCCGCGCGCGAGCTGGGCATCCTCACGGTCGGCGTGGTCACCAAGCCGTTCCACTTCGAAGGCCAGCGCCGCATGCGCTACGCCGAAACCGGCATCACCGAGCTGCACAAGGTGGTCGACACGCTGCTGATCATCCCGAACCAGAACCTGTTCCGGGTGGCCAACGAGAAGACCACTTTCGCCGACGCCTTCGCGATGGCGGACCAGGTGCTCTACTCGGGCGTCGCCTGCATCACCGACCTCATGGTCAAGGAAGGCCTCATCAACCTCGACTTCGCCGACGTGCGCGCGGTCATGAGCGAGATGGGCAAGGCCATGATGGGCACCGGCGAAGCGTCGGGCGAGAAGCGCGCGCTCACCGCCGCCGAGGCCGCGATCTCCAATCCGCTGATCGACGACGCCTCCATGAAGGGCGCCAAGGGCCTGCTCATCTCCATCACCGGCGGCAAGGACCTCACGCTGTACGAGGTCGATGAAGCCGCCACCCGCATCCGCGAGGAAGTCGATCAGGACGCCAACATCATCGTCGGCGCCACCTTCGACGAGAGCCTCGACGGCATCATCCGCGTCTCCGTCGTCGCCACCGGCATCGACGGTGTCGCGCTGCAGCGCCAGCAGCCATCGGCGGAATCCTCGCTGAAGGAACTCGCCGGCAAGCTGCGCACCGACTCGCGCCGCATCGCCGAGCGTGTCGAGCGCGCTGCGCCGGCCGCTGCGCCGATGCCGGCGGTCGCTGCGCAGGCGGCCGTCTCGATCGAATCGGCCGCGCACGCCGCGGTCGCCGCCGCGATCCTGCCGCAAGGCGGGCACGAGGAGGTGTCGATCCGACCGATGCCGATGAAGCCGTCGCTGTTCGACGCGCCGCAGCCGGAAGCGCCCCCGATGGCGGAAGCGCCGGCGGCCGCCTTCATCCCGCCGGCGGCGGAACGCGTGGCGCGCGCCCCGCGCATGCCGCGCATCGAGGAGCTTCCGTTGCCGGCGCAGAACGAGATCCGCGCCCAGCGTGGCGAGGCGGCCGACAATCATCCGGAGAAGCAGCGCCTGTCGCTGATGCAGCGGCTGGCCTCGGTCGGTCTCGGCCGCCGCGCGGACGAGGCGGAAGCCCCGCCGGCCCCGCGCACGGCGCGCCCGATCCCGCAGTTCGAGCGCCCGCCACAGCGTCCCACGGCGCGGCAACCGGAAGGCCGCCCCGCCGAGCCGGTGTCGGAATATGCCCGCCGGGCCGCTCCGCAGGGTCTCGACCCGCATGGCCGGCCGGCGCCTGTGCATAATTCGTCCGAGGAGGACCAACTCGACATCCCGGCCTTCCTCCGCCGCCAAGCCAACTAAATGGTCCGGCGCTGACCAGTACCCGGCCCCGCTCCCTGAACAGGGGCGGGGCCGTTCGCTTAGCTGAGCATCGTCTTTGTTTTCCTAAATAGTTGTTTTTGAATGTTATTTTAGTCAGTGCGCGGGCGCGTGGCGTCAACGAGCGGCCCGGTTTCCAGCGCGAGACGTTCCCCCGAGGTAAGGTAAACCGGAACCCGCGCTGGCGGAGCACCCGGCAAATGCGGCAAAAAAGAGTAACAGTCGGTAAGAAAGCGTGAGTTGGAGCCGGCCCCCGCTGGTTCTAAGTTTCAGCGGCTAAAGGGACTTTTGGTCCCGAGGGGATGGCCGCCGGAAAATTTCGGCGGTGCTGCGTTGAGGCAAAAATGTGGCCCCCTTGAGGGTCACGATGGGGACCGCCGCCCTCGCAGGGTTCGCGGTAAGAATATCGATGAAAGGCGCTAAGCAGACAACGCTGCGCGACCAGGTTGCCGTCTCCGGCATCGGCGTCCACTCCGGACAGCCCGTGACGATGACGCTGCATCCCGGCGACGACGACAGCGGTATCGTCTTCCAGCGCATTGCCGCCGACGGCTCGATCGAGCGCGAAATCCGCGCCGACGTGCGGGCGGTCACCGCCACCGAATTTGCCACCGTGCTGGGCGACGCCAAGGGACCGATCTGCTCCACCGCCGAGCATCTGCTCGCCGCGCTGCGCGGTCTCAACGTCGACAACGTCGTGGTCGAGATCGACGGGCCGGAAGTGCCGATCATGGACGGCAGCGCCGTCGCTTTCGTCGACGCGCTCGATCAGGCCGGCCTCACCACGCGCGCGCTGCCGCGCCGCTACATCGAGGTGCTCAAGCCGGTGCGCGTCGCGCGCGACGGCGCCCTCGGCGAGCTGCGCCCTTATGCCCACGGCTTCCGCGTCGAGGCCGAGATCGAGTTCGATCATCCGTTGATCGGCAAGCAGGCGCTCGCGCTCGACATCGAGCCAAAGACCTTCCGCAATGAGATCGCGCGCGCGCGCACCTTCGGCTTCATGAAGGACGTCGCCAAATTGTGGAGCGCGGGCTATGCGCTCGGCGCCTCCTTCGAAAACACCTTGGTGGTGAGCGAGGACCGCGTCCTCAATGCCGATGGCCTGCGCTATCCGGACGAGTTCGTGCGCCACAAGGTGCTCGACGCGGTCGGCGATCTGGCGCTGGCCGGCCTGCCGCTGCTCGCCGCCTACAAGACCGTGCGCGGCGGCCACAAGCTCAACAACGCCGTCCTGTCCGCCCTGATGGCCTACAAGACCGCTTGGCGGGTGGTCGAGGCTTCGGAAGGGACACGGCGCGTCCGCGGCCAGGCCCAGACGGCCGGGCTTTCCGCCCCCGCCTACGGGCCGGAAGTCTCCTGAAAATCAAAGGCTTAGGCCTTAACCGCGCCGCCTTAATCCCGGCCGAATGTCGGCTTAGTTGCATGGCGGAGCCGCGCTTTTTCGTTTACATCATGGCGGGCGAGGGCTGCCGCAGGGCGGCCGAGACAGGGTTGGGACACGAGCGCGTTTTGTGGCCTGAGGGGTTTCGTGCAGAAGCATTCCGTGAGCGAGGACATTGTGGTTCAGGGCGCCCTGCCAGTGACGCAGAAGCGCACGCGGCGCGGCCGCCGTTTTGCCCGCACGGCGGCGATGCTGGTGCTGGCGGTTTCCGTCGGCGGTTGCAGCAGCTTCAACCTGTTCGGCAGCAAGGACGACCAGCCGCCCGACGAGCCGGCCGACCGGCTCTACAACGAGGGCCTCTACTACCTCAACGCCAAGCGCGAACCGAAAGAGGCGGTGAAGAAGTTCGAGGAAGTCGATCGCCAGCACCCCTATTCGGAATGGGCCCGCAAGTCGCTGATCATGTCGGCTTATGCGCACTACACCGCCAGTCAGTATGAGGAATGCGTCGCCGCCGCCAAGCGCTACATCACGCTGCATCCCGGCAGTCCCGACGCCGCCTACGCCCAGTATCTGATCGGCGCGTCCTATTTCGACGAGATTCCCGACATCACCCGCGACCAGGCCCGCACCGAGAAGGCGCTCGCCGCGCTCGACGAGGTGATCCGCAAATACCCCACCAGCGAATACGCCAACAGCGCTAAGCAGAAGATCGAGGTCGCGCGCGACCAACTCGCCGGCAAGGAGATGCTGACCGGCCGCTACTACCTGGAGCGCAAGGACTACACCGGCGCCATCAACCGCTTCAAAGTGGTCGTCACCCGCTATCAGACCACCCGCCACGTCGAGGAGGCGCTGCAGCGCCTGACCGAAGCCTATATGGCGCTCGGCATCGTCGAGGAGGCGCAGACCGCGGCCGCCGTGCTCGGGCATAATTTCCCCGACAGCGTCTGGTACAAGCACGCCTATACCCTGGTGAAGAGCGGCGGCGTCGAGCCGTCCGAGAACAAGGGTTCCTGGATCAGCAAGGCCTTCAAGAAGGTCGGGCTGGGCTAACTTCGCGGCGGCGAACCTCACGGTTTTCTTCCGTCATTCCGGGGCGCGGCCGCAAGGCCGCGAGCCCGGAATCCATAGTCCGTAGCGCTCCGGCGTATGGATTCCGGGCCCGCTCGCTTGCCGCTCGCGTCCCGGAATGCCTAGGTGTCTCCACAGCGTCCTGGCCGGGCTTGTCCCGGCCATCCACGTCATGAATGATGAGCACGAATCGGCAACGAGCCGATTGACGCATTACCGGACGCCGACGCCCGCCATGCTCTCCCGTCTCTCGATCCGCGACATCGTCCTGATCGACCGGCTCGACATCGATTTCGCCAACGGCTTGGCCGTGCTCACCGGCGAGACCGGCGCCGGCAAGTCGATCCTGCTCGACGCCTTTGCGCTGGCGCTGGGCGGGCGCGGCGACCAGGCGCTGGTGCGCCAGGGCCAGGAACAGGGGCAGGTGACGGCGGTGTTCGACGTGGCGAAGAGCCATCCTGCCCGCGCGCTGCTCAAGGCCAACGACATCCCGGCCGAGGACGACCTCATCCTGCGCCGCGTCCAGCTCGCCGACGGGCGCACCCGCGCCTTCGTCAACGACCAGCCGGTGAGCGTGCAGGTCTTGAAACAACTTGGCCAGGCGCTGGTCGAGATCCACGGCCAGCACGACGACCGCGCGCTGGTCGACGCCGGCACGCACCGCACGCTGCTCGACGCTTTCGGCGGACTCGAGCGCGACGCCGCCAAGGTCGTCACCTTGTGGAATGCCAAACGCGAGGCGCAGGAGGCGGCCGATGCCCACCGCGCCGAGGTCGAGCGCGCCAAGCGCGAGGGCGACTGGCTGCGTCACGCCGTCGACGAGCTCGGCAAGCTCGCGCCCCAGGCCGGCGAGGAGACCGCCCTGGCCGAGCGCCGCACCTTCATGATGCAGTCGGAGAAGGTGGCCGAGGATCTGCGCGAGGCGCACGAGACCGTCGCCGGCGCCAATTCGAGCGTGCCGGCGTTCGCCGCCGTCATCCGCAAGCTGGAGCGGCGCGGCGCGCAAGCGCCGACGTTGATCGAGCCGGCGGTGAAGTCGCTCGACGCGGCCTTGACCGCGCTGGAGGAGACGCGCGCCCATCTGGAAGCTGCGCTGCGTGCCGCCGACTACGATCCGGCCGAACTGGAGCGCATCGAGGAGCGCCTGTTCGGCCTGCGCGCCGCCGGGCGCAAATACAACGTGCCGGTCGACGACCTTGCCGCGCTCGCCGCGCAATACAAGAACGACATCGCGCTCATCGACGCCGGCGAGGACAAGCTCAAGGCGCTGGAAGCGCAGGCCAAGGAGGCGGACTTAGCCTTCGCCAAGGCCGCCGAGGCGCTGTCGAAGGCGCGCCTGAAGGCCGGCACCGCGCTCGACAAGGCGGTGAACGGCGAGCTTAAGCCGCTCAAGCTCGAGCGTGCCAAGTTCACCACCGAGATCGTCAGCGATCCCGCCAATGCGGGCCCCAACGGCATCGACCGCGTCGAGTTCTGGGTGCAGACCAATCCGGGCACGCGGCCGGGCCCGCTGATGAAGGTCGCCTCCGGCGGCGAGCTGGCGCGTTTTCTGTTGGCGCTGAAGGTGGTGCTGGCCGACCGCGGCTCGGCGCCGACTTTGGTCTTCGACGAGATCGACACCGGCGTCGGCGGCGCCGTGGCCGATGCCATCGGGGTGCGGCTGGCGCGGCTCGCGCGCGGCGTGCAGGTGCTCGCCGTCACGCACGCGCCGCAGGTGGCGGCGCAGGCCTCCCGGCACTACGTCATCAGCAAGGATGCGCTGGACAAGGGCAAGCGCGTCGCCACCCGCGTCGCCGAGGTGGCGGCCGAGAAGCGGCGCGAGGAAATCGCCCGCATGCTGGCCGGCGCCGAGATCACCAACGAGGCCCGCGCCGCCGCCGAGCGGCTGCTCAAGGCGGCCTCCTAGTCATTCCGGGGCGCGGACTTATCTATCCGTCATTCCGGGACGGCCCGAAGGGCCGGGCCCGGAATCCATACGCCGCAGCCTATCGAGTAATGGATGCGTATAGGTCGGACCAGTCCGGGTTCTCTTCCTCAATCAACCGAATCTTCCAATCCCGCCGCCACTTCTTGATGTCTTTTTCGCGCGATATTGCGTTGATCGCATCGTCATAGATTTCGTACCAGACAAGCCGGACAACATTGTATCGCGCCGAAAATCCCGGAACGACTTTCGCCTTATGTTCGTAGATGCGCCGAACCAAATCTTTCGTGACCCCGAGATAAAGGGTGCCATGCTTGCCGCTCGCGGTGAGGTACACGTAGTACATCGAGCAGTTTTGGCGAGGGACGGGACTTTTGCTATGAGTACATTACTCTCCGTCATTCCGGGACGCGAGCGGAGCGAGCGGGCCCGGAATCCATACGCCGCAGCGCTGAGGACTATGGATTCCGGGCTCGCGGCCTTCGGCCGCGCCCCGGAATGACGAAGGTTTTTCGCGCCCCGGGACGAGCCATGGCCAAATCCAAAGTCCGCACCGACAAAACCCCGGTCGATCTGCTCACGCCCAAGCAGGCGGCGGCGGAGCATGCGCGGCTGGGCCAGGAAATCGCCGGGCACGACAAGCGCTATTATCAGCAGGACCGCCCGAGCATCAGCGACGCCGAATACGACGCGCTGCGGCAGCGCTACAATGCGATCGAGGCGCGCTTCCCCGATCTGCGCACGCTCGAGTCGTTGTCGCTCAAGGTCGGCACCGCGCCGGCGCGCGGCTTCGCCAAGATCCGCCACGCCGTGCCGATGCTGTCGCTCGACAACGCCTTCGCCGAGCGGGACGTTATCGATTTCGTGTCTCGCATCCGCCGCTTCCTCAAGCTCTCCGAGGACGAGCGCATCGATTTCTCCGCCGAGCCTAAGATCGACGGCCTGTCGATGTCGCTGCGCTACGAGGACGGCGAATTGGTCACCGCGGCCACGCGCGGCGACGGCGCCGAGGGCGAGGACGTCACCGCCAATATCCGCACGCTGCACGACGTGCCGCAGCAGCTCAAAGGCAGGAACATTCCGAAAGTCTGCGAGGTGCGCGGCGAGGTCTACATGACCAAGACGGCCTTTCTCGCGCTCAATGAGCGGCAGAAGGCGGCCGGCGACACCGTCTTCGCCAATCCGCGCAATTCCGCCGCCGGCTCGCTGCGCCAGAAGGACCCGGCCATCACCGCTACGCGTCCGCTCGGCTTCTTCGCCTATGCCTGGGGCGAGATGAGCGCCATGCCCGCCAAGACGCAGACCGGCATGATCGAATGGTTCGAGGCCTGCGGCTTCAAGACCAATCCCCTCACCAAATTGTGCCATTCGGTCGAGCAGCTCATCGCTTTCCATCGCAAGATCGAGGAGAAACGCTCGCATCTCGATTACGACATCGACGGCGTCGTCTACAAGGTCGACCGCATCGACTGGCAGGAGCGCCTCGGCTTCGTCTCGCGCACGCCGCGCTGGGCCATCGCGCATAAGTTCCCGGCCGAGCGCGCCATGACCGTGCTCAAGGACATCGAGATCCAGGTCGGCCGCACCGGCGCGCTCACGCCGGTCGGCAAGCTGGAGCCGGTCGGCGTCGGCGGCGTCATCGTGCAGAACGTGACGCTGCACAACGAGGACTACATCAAGGGCGTCGGCGGCAAGGGCGAAGTGCTGCGCGAGGGCCGCGACATCCGCATCGGCGACACCGTCGTCATCCAGCGCGCCGGCGACGTCATCCCGCAGGTGGTCGACGTCGTCATCGACAAAAGGCCGAAGGATGCCAAGCCCTATCACTTCCCGCGCAAATGTCCCTGCCACCTGCACACGCCCGTGGTGCGCGAGGAGACCGCCACCGGCGAGGAGGGCGCGCGCGCCCGCTGCACCGGCGAGTTCGCCTGCCCCTATCAGAAAATCCAGCACCTGATGCTGTTCGTGTCGCGCCGCGCCTTCGACATTGAGGGCCTGGGCGAGAAGCAGATCGAGCTGTTCTACGAGAACGGCTGGGTCAAGGAGCCGGCCGACATCTTCACGCTGCAGGCGCGCAACCGGACGATCAAGCTGGAGGAGGTCGAAGGCTACGGCGAGACTTCGGTGAAGAACCTGTTCGACGCGATCAACTCGCGTCGCGAGATCGCTCTCGACCGCTTCATCTACGCGCTCGGCATCCGCCATGTCGGCGAGACGACGGCGCTGGCGCTGGCGCGCGGCTACGGCTCGTGGGAAGCCTTCCACGAGGCTTGCCTGAAGGTAGCCAAGGGCGACGAGGAGGCCATGGCCGAGATGGACGCGCTCGACCAGATCGGCGAGACCGTGATCGAGGCGGTGAAGGCCTATTTCGGCGAGAGCCACAACCGCGGAATCGTCGAGCGGTTGACCAAACAGGTGAAGATCCTTGACGCCGAGAAGCCGAAGAAGGACACCGCTATAGCCGGCAAGACCGTGGTCTTCACCGGCGCGCTCGAAAAAATGACGCGCGAGGAGGCCAAGGCCCAGGCCGAGCGGCTGGGGGCCAAGGCCGCCGGCTCGGTGTCGAAGAAAACCGACTATGTGGTCGCCGGCCCCGGCGCCGGCTCCAAGTTGGCGGAGGCCAAGAAGCACGGCGTCACCGTGCTGACCGAGGACGAGTGGCTGAAGCTGATCGGGGCGTGAAGTTTTTGTCCCGGATGCGGTGCAGCGCGTTAGCGGTGCACCGCGGATCCGGGACCCAGCTTGTTCTCAAAGGAAACCGCGGTCCCGGTTCTGCAGCGCAACACTTCGCTTCGCTTCGTGCTGCGCTGCGCCCGGGACACGAGCCAGTCACCGCCGCACCAGCGCCACATAGACCACGCCGGTCGCCGCCGCCCAGGCCACCATCATCCAGGCCATCGGCAGCGCGGTGGTCGCGCTGGCGATGATCATCGACACGGCCTGCGTCGCGGCCGCGCCCAGCGCCATCTGCACGAAGCCGGTGATGCCGGAGGCCGCGCCCGCCGCCTGCGGCCGGACGCTGACCGCGCCGGCGATGGCGTTCGGCAGCAGCAGGCCGTTGCCGAAGGAGATGATGAACTGCGGCAGGAAAATGATGGCGGGCCCGAGCTCCCAGGCGGTGGCGATCAGCAGCGTGGTGATGCAGGCGCCGACGATCTCGACAATGGTGCCGGCCACGATCATAGCGTCGACGCCGAAGCGCTGCGACAGCCGCGAGGCGGCGAAGTTGCCGCTCATGTAGCCGAGCGAGGTCACCGCGAACCACAGGCCGTATTCCGCCGAGGTGCGGCCCATCATGGTGACGACGATATGCGGGCCGCCGCCGAGGAAGGTGAAGAACGGCGCCGAGCCGAGCGCGCCGACCCATACATAGCCGTGGAATTTGGCGCGGCCGAACAGCGCGCGCCATTCGCGCCACAGCATGCCGGGCTCTTCCGCGATTCCCCCCGGCCGCGTCTCCGGCAGCACGATCGCCGCCCAGACCAGCACCACGCAGCTCATCAGCGCGATGGCGAGGAAGATCGCCTCCCAGCCGAAGGCGGTGTCGAGAATGCCGCCGACCAGCGGCGAGATCATCGGCGCAATCACCATGGCGGTGGTGACCAGCCCGATCATGGCGGCGGCGCGGTCGCGCTCGTACAGGTCGCGGATGATGGCGCGTCCCATCACGATGCCGCTGGCGGCGCCGATCGCCTGCACCGTGCGCGCGAAGATCAGCATCTCGATCGACGTCGCCGCGATGGCCGCGACCGACGCCACCACGTTGATGGTCAGCCCGGCGATCACCACCGGCCGGCGGCCGAATTTGTCGCTCAAAGGCCCGAGGAAGAGCTGCGCGGTGGCGAGGCTGAGCAAATAGAGCGACAGCGTGAGCTGCACCGTGCCGGCGTCGGTGGCGAGCTGGGTGGCCAGCGTCGGCAGCGCCGGCACCACGATGTTGAGCGTGGCCGGGCCGATGGAGGTCATCGCCATCAGCAGCGCCAGCAGGCGCCAGGGGGTCGCCGTGCCGCCGGGGTCGGGCTTGCGGGGAATGTCGTGCACGGATTTCAGCCTGACAGCGGCCTTGTCGCCGTTTCCAGCCAGCGCCGCGTCTCGGCATCGACCAGCGGGCCGATGGTCTCGTTTACGCGCGTGTGGTAGCTGTCGAGCCAGTGCCGCTCTTTGGCGTTCAGCAGACGGGCGTCGACCAGCGCGCGCTCGATCGGCGCCAGCGTCAGCGTCTCGAAGGCGTTGAGCGGCTTTTCGGCGCCCGCCGGCTCGGGCGCGGCGATCGTCAGCACCAGGTTCTCGATGCGGATGCCGTAGGCGGCGGTTTTGTAATAGCCCGGTTCGTTCGACAGGATCATGCCGCGGCGCAGCGCCACGGTGCCGAGCTTGGAAATGCGTGCCGGCCCCTCGTGCACCGACAGGTAGCTGCCGACGCCGTGGCCGGTGCCGTGATCGAAGTCGAGGCCGGCCTGCCACAGCGCCACGCGCGCCAGCGGATCGAGCTGCGCGCCGCTGGTGTTCTCCGGGAACACCGCGGTGGCGATGGCGATGTGCCCCTTGAGCACGCGCGTGAAGCGGTCGCGCATTTCCTCGCTCGGCGTGCCGACGGCGATGGTGCGGGTGATGTCGGTGGTGCCGTCCTCGTACTGCGCGCCGGAATCGATGAGGAACAGTTCGTACATGCCGAGCTTGCGGTTGCTTTCCTTCGTCACCCGGTAGTGCACGATGGCCCCGTTCGGCCCGGCGCCGGCGATGGTCGGGAACGAGATGTCCTTCAGCACACCGGTCTCGCGCCGGAAGCTCTCCAGCGCCGCCACCGCGTCGATCTCGGTGAGCTTGCCGGATGGCGCCTCGCGCGCGAGCCAGGCCAGAAAGCGTGTCACCGCCGCGCCGTCGCGCGCATGCGCGGCGCGCGCGCCGGCGATCTCGGCGTGGTTCTTGACCGCCTTCATCAGTGCGATCGGGTCGGGCCCGCGCGCAGGCTTGCCGCCATGCTCGGCGATCAGGCGCGTCAGCGCGTCGGCCGCGCTCGCCTGGTCGAGCCGCACGGTCTTGTCCTTGAGAGCGGTGAGGTCGCGCGCCAGATCGTCGGGTGCGCGCACGTCGCCGACGTCCTCCAGCGCGTGGCGCACTTTGTTGTCGAGCTTGCCGCCGTCGATATAGAGCTTGGCGCGGCCCTCGCGCGGCACCAGCGCGAAGGCGAGCGCCAGCGGCGTATGCGCGATGTCGGAGCCGCGGATGTTGAAGGCCCAGGCGACGTTCTGCGGGTCCGACACCACGGCCGCGTCGGCGCGCAGCTTGGCCAGCTCGGTGCGGATACGGGCGAGCTTGTCGGCGGCGCTTTCGCCGGCGAGCTTGATGTCGCGTAGCGTCACCGGGCCGGCGGGCGGGGCAGGGCGCGTGCGCCACAGCGCGTCGATCGGATTGCCGTCTACCGCGACCAGCTCGGCGCCGGCTTCGGCGCAGGCTTTGCGCAGCTTCTCGGCCTGATCGGCGGTGTGCAGCCACGGGTCGTAGCCGATTTTGGTCCCGGGCTTGACGTTCGCCGTCAGCCACTGGTCGGGCGGATTGTCCACCAGGTGCTCGATGGTGAACACGCTTTTGTCGATTTGCGCGTCCGCCTGCACGGTGTAGCGGCCGTCGACGAACACGGCCGCGCGCGCGGCGAGCACGACCGCCGCGCCGGCCGATCCGGTAAAGCCGGTGAGCCAGGCGAGCCGCTCTTCGCCGGCCGGCAGGTATTCGTTCTGCTGGCGGTCGGCGCGCGGCACCACGAAGCCGTCGAGCCCGCGCCGCTTCAATTCGGCGCGCAACGCTTCGACGCGCGCCGCGCTGTGCGCGCGCTCGGACGAATCGTCGAAGGTTTGGAAGCGGGCCTCGAACATGGCCGGCACTCTACAGCGGTTCTCGCGGCGGGCAACGCAGCCATGCGGATAATGCCGGCCAGGGCAACGCTGCCGCGGCGGCGGGCATAAGCGCAGCCAATTGCTTTACTTTGCCGCCTGATACGGCACCTCGGCGGCCTGATGACTCAAAAATGTGCAATGCAATAATAATGTCGCATTCCTGCCGCCGATATGAATCATGAATTAACGAGATCATGCGGATTTATATGGTCGTCTATGCAGCGTCGTGCCTACTTCGCATGTGCAAAATAGACTATATTGCGCCGCAATAGATCAGGACGAATTCCCGAGTTTCGCAGAACCTCGGTCCCGCAAAGGAGATCACTATGGTTGCCGTCACTTATGGCGTCGCGCGCGTTCCCACGGCCAAGGCCGCCGACACGCAGACGGCTGCGCCGCGCAAGAGCCTGCTCGTCCGCTTCTTGGATGCGCTGATCGAGTCGCGCATGCGCAAAGCGCGCGCCGAGATCCGCAAGCACAGGCACCTGATGCCTTATACGTTCGACGAGCGCACCAACCGTCTGGTCAAGATCGAGCCGGGCGACATGCCGTCCGGCGGCTGGTAACTCAGCGTATCACCTGCGCAACCGCCCCGGCCTCCCCGCCCGGGGCGGTTTCGTTTTCACAAGACTGTCGTTCCGGGGTGCGCATGAAATCGCGAACCCGGAACCCAGGACATTCTCCGAAATCGCATCTGGATTCCGGATCGCCGCTGCGCGGCGTCCGGAATGACGACTAAGGTCGCCGCAGCACCAGCGTCATCCAGCCGTCGAGCGGGATGCGCTGCTCGAGAACCAGGCCTTGCGCGCGATAAGCGGCGAGCGCCGCAGTGGCGTGCGCCGGCAACAGGCCGGAGAGCACGACGCGCGCGCCGCGCGCCGCCAGCCGGCTCAGCGGCTGCGCCATGCGCACCAGCGGCCCGAGCAGGATATTGGCGAAGATCAAATCGTAGGGACCGGGCGCAGAGACGGCGCGGCGCGTCACGCCGGCGGCCGTGACGAACCGTATCGCCGGCGCGCCATTGAGCCGCGCATTGGCCTGCGCCGCGCGCACCGCCACCGGATCGATGTCGCTGGCGGTGACGCGCACGCGCATGCGCCGCGCCGCCGCGATCGCTAGCACACCCGAGCCGGTGCCGACGTCGAGCACTTTCTTATCCCTCCCCCGCTTGCGGGGGAGGGCGGCCGCGTAGCGGCCGGGTGGGGGGCTTTGTGTCGAATTGCGAAGCGACCCCACCCCGCCGCGCCGCGCGCGGCGACCCTCCCCTTTCAGGGGAGGGATAAGAGGGCGCACGTTGCTCCTGCGCGCGATCCCGTCCAGCGCCAGCAGGCATCCGCGGGTGGTGCCATGATGGCCGGTGCCGAAGGCGAGCGCGGCCTCGATCTCGATGCCGATCTCGTTGGGCCTCACCTGCGCGCGGTCGTGCGCGCCGTGCACGATAAAGCGGCCGGCGCGCACCGGCTTGAGGCCCGCCAGGCTCTCCGCCACCCAGTCGCGCGTCGCGACGCCGTCGAAGGCGAGCGCCTGCGCCGCGCCCTCGTCGGCGGCGAGCGCGACCAGTGCGCGCACGGCCGCTTCGTCCGGCCTCTCGCGGAAATGGATCGCCACCTGCCACTGCCCGTCCTCGCCCTCGAAGGCGGCGCAGGCGGTGTCGTTGGCGTCCAGGCTCTCGGCCAGGAAGCCGGCGACCCGGCGGGCGGTGCGTTCGTCGCAGCGGAGGCGGGCGACGGTGGTGGGGGCGTGCATGGATGCTGTCATGGCCGGGCTTGTCCCGGCCATCCCGATAAGAATGGCAATGCCATGCCACTCTAAGCGGGATGTGCGGGTCAAGCCCGCGCATGACAAAGGCGGAGTTCAATGCCGCTTGAAATACTGGATCTCGCGCTCGTGCTCGAGCGCCGCTTTCTTCGTGTCGAAGGTGCCGAGGTTGCGCCGTCTGCCGGTCTTCGGGTTCTTCTTGCGGGAATAGAGCCGCCACTTGCCGCGCGCGAGCTTGCGGATCATGACCTCACCAGCCGAACGGGAAGGGCGGCGGGCGGTAATAGCGCCGCGGCGGATCGCGGTAATAGTAGTAGCGCGGGCCGTCGTTGTATTCGCGCCAGCCGCGCGTCTGGCGCTGGCGCCGCGGCGGCAGCGCGGCGGTGAATTCGTCGTCGTCGATTTCGCCGGCGTCGTAGCGGCGCTGCAAGTCGCGCTCGATGTCGCGCGGCGATTGCCGCCGCGCCACCGCCGGCGCGTCTGCGGTGACCGGGATCTGGCCGTTCAGCACCACGCGCGTATTGGCCATCTTGTGCTTGCGCAGCAGCCGCCACAGCGTCTCGGAATTGGCGCGCGACAGCCGCACGCAGCCGTGCGAGGCCGGCTTGCCGAGGTTCTTCTCGTCGAAGGTGCCGTGAATGGCGTGGCCGATCTGCGTGAAGAAGATCGAGTTGGGCATCGGCGCGTCGTCCCACTCGCGGCTGAAGTGGTCCTTCTCCATGCGGAACGGCTTGTACTCGCCGCTGGGCGTGTCGTAGCCGTTCTTGCCGGTGGAAACCGGCCAGACGTGGATGGTCTCGCCGTCCTCGCTGACGGTCATCTGCTGCGCGGATTTGTCGATCTCGATCAGGAGGGCGGCGCGCGCGGGCGCGGCGAAGGCGAGCGCGGCGGCAAGCAGCAGGCAAAGACGGCGGAGACGCATGGCACAACTCCCAGCCCGGGCCTTCACATTACATTAGCATGCCCGGCGGGGCGCGAATAAGGCCATCGGCGGTATAAGAATGCGCGGCCGGGGCGGGCGTTCCTTGCTTCTTATCCCTCCCCTGAAAGGGGAGGGCCGCCGCCCAACGCGCGGCGGGGTGGGGTCGCTTCGCAGTTAGACACAAGCCCCCACCCGTCTCGCTTCGCTCGCCACCCTCCCCCGCAAGCGGGGGAGGGATAAGAAGAATTACATAATCGGCTTGCCCCTGATATCGATCGCCTTCTCGATCCTGACCAGCACGCCGATGCCGGCCTCCGCGCCCGCATGCGTCTGCTCGCGCGGCAAGAGCAGCGAGAAGATCTTCTCCGCACCGGGCCGTCCTCGTAGAGCGCCACCGTGCCGAAGAAACGCAGGAAGCCCGATTCCAGCACGCCGTCGCGCTGCGCCTTGAAGTTGGCATACATGATGCAGACGCGCTTTTCATGGCTGAGGTTCTCCAGCACGGCGCGCTTGGAGCGCTCCCACCAGGCCAGGTGCGCGTCGTCGTAGACGATCATGCTGCCCTTGGGCGTGAGGTTCGGCCCGTGCGGGCCGTAGGTCGAGACGAGGCAGGGATAGCCGTCGTCCCAGGCGTTGCGGATCAGCGTTTTGATGGTGTCGGAGAGCGGCATAAGTTGGCGTCCTTCGGGCGCGTGCGACGGTTAGCAGTGCCCTTGACCTGGATCAACGGTGCCGCGCGGCCGCGGCGTAGACAGAGCGGGCCGGATTTCCGCCCCGCCTGTCCGCACACGGGAGCCATGCCATGTCCAAGACCCTGACGACCCTTGCACTCGCGCTGACCCTCACTGTGGCGGCGGGCGCGCCTGCCGACGCGCGCAACCGCGGCGGCCGCGTCGCCGCCGGCGTGCTCGGCGGATTGGCCGCCGGCGTCATCATCGGCTCGATGATGCAGCGCGGTTATGTCTATGGACCGGGCTACTACGCGCCGAACTATTACGGGCCGGTCTACGACTATGGCCCGTCTTATTACGGCCCGCCGCCTTATGCTTACGCCCCGCCGGTCTACGTGCGGCCCATGCCGCGCCGCCACCGCGGCGGTGGCTGCTGGTTCGTCACCGATTCGACGCGCGGCTACGGCTATTACGGGCCGTGCTACTGAGGCGGTTCTTCCAGCGCTGACGCGCCGAAGCCCGGTGTCCGGGTTCGGCCGTTCGACTCCCTGCCGGAATAGGCGCAGGATGCCGGCGACCGAAACGCCAGCGCAAGGCGGCCGGGCCTTCCCCCCAACTTGCACAGCCTGAACGATCGGAGCCCATCCGGGTCTCCGTCCTCCGTCGCGCCGGCGTCCGCCGGCCGAAAGGAATGCCCATGCAACTGCCCCCGATGCTGCAAGGCGAACAGCTCACCCGTCTCCTGCAAGGCGCTGTTGCCGGCTTCGGCCTCACTTTGGTCGTCGGTTTCGGCTTCGGCGGCTGGCAGCTCGCCAGCAAGGCCGAGAAACACACCAGGGACAGCGTCAACAGCGCGCTGGTGACGGCGCTGGCGCCGATCTGCGCCGAGAAGTTCCAGCGCGCGGCCGACGCGAAGGCCACGCTGGTCAAGCTGAAGGCGACCGACTCCTGAAGCAGGACGTGTTCGTGCGCGACGGCGGCTGGGCGACCTTCGCCGGCAGCGCCGAGCCCAACAGCAACGTGGCCGCGGCCTGCGCGAATATTCTCAGCGAATTGAAATAGGACGCGGACATCCTGGGAACAACGCGCCCGTCCGGGCCTTGTCTAGCGCGGCCGCGGTAAGCGCGGCCGTGCGCGGTGGCGCGCAAACCGAGGGGTGGGCACATGGTCCTGTCAGGCGAAAGCATTCTTGTCATTCTGCTGGTCGGCCTGCTCGCCGGCTGGCTGGCCGGCCAGATCGTGCGCGGTGCCGGCTTCGGGCTGATCGGCGACATCGCCATCGGCATTGTCGGCGCCTTCATCGCGAGCTGGCTACTGCCGCAGCTCGGCATTGCGCTCGGCGCCGGGCTCGTGCGCGCCGTCATCAACGCCACCATCGGCGCGGTGGTGCTGCTGCTGATCGTGCGGCTCGTGCGCGGCCGCGGGCGCTGGTAGCGCCGCTCAGGGCCCGCGATGTCCGAGCCGCTTATCGTCATCATTCCGCACCGCCTCGGCAAGGACGAGGCCTTGCGCCGCATCAAGGACGGCCTCGGCCGCGCCAAGACCGAGTTCGCGCGGCTGATCACGCTGGAGGAAGAGAGCTGGAACGGCGACCGCCTGACCTTCCAGGCGAAGTCGCTCGGCCAACGTGCGTCCGGCACTATCGACGTGTATGAGACCGGCGTGCGGCTTGAGGTCACGCTGCCCTGGCTGCTGGCGAAATTCGCCGCCGCCGCGCAGCGTGTGATAGGACAGAAGGGCCAATTGATGCTGGAGAAGAAATGACCATGCATGGCATGGTCATCCCCGGAAGCCTTCTGATTGCAAAATGATCCGGGGATCGCCCGATCTCTGACGACCGGAGATGCCATGCCGCCCAAGATCCCGACCCGCACCGATGCCTATGTCGCCTGCGCCTGCGGGGGCACCATGGGCATCTCGACCGTGGAGCCCGTGCCCGACGAACCGATGATCATGCGCCACACCTATGTTTGCCTCGACTGCGGCAAGATGGCGGAATTCAAGGTGGCTAAGAAGGGCAGGTAACGCGGCGCTTCAGGCCGCGCCGTCAATTCCCCACCACCAGCACCCAATAGCGGCGGCCGTTTTCTGCGGTGGCCGAGGCGATGCCGTAGGACGAGACGCCGCGCATCAGCATGTTGCGGCGGTGGCCGGCCGATTTCGCCCACATCTGCATGGCGCAGGACTGAGAGTCACACCCGCAAGCGCGGCCAGCAAAAGTGGCTACCGGTTTTGCGTCCGGCCGCGCGCAAGCAATAACGGCGACGTTCTCCGCCGCGGTCGACGAAACGCCGTCCATGCGCTGGCGGAAGTTCTTGTGGTCGAGCCGCTGGCGCTGCGCCAGATCGCGCGCGTGCTCTTGGGCTGCGGCCGACAGTGCGCCGCTCATGGCGAGCGGCGGCAGCTTGTGCTGCGCGCGGAATGCGTTGAGGTCGAGGGCGCGGGCAGGGCTCGCAAGCCCCGCATAGGCCAAGCCTGCAATCGCCCCCGCGATGACGGCGCGTTTCATCATGCCTCGAAACTATCATGGAGCCGCGTGTGGCAAAACGCCCACAGTTCCCGCGCGGAAAGTTCCCCGGTCGATCGCAGTGCTGCCGGCCGGCCCGGATATGCTAGGGAACGGGGATGTCGCCTGACCCCAAGCCGCCCGTCGTGGAGCCTGCCTCGGGCGACGACCAGCCCGAGGATCTCACCGGCCGCGCGCTGCGCCTGCGCCTCCGGCAGCAGGAGCTGCTCGCCGAATTGGGCGTGCTCGCGCTGCAGGGCGCCAACTTCATGGAAATGCTCAACCACACCGCGCGCATGGTGGCCGAAGGGCTGGCCGCGGAATATTGCAAGGTCATGGAGTACATCCCGGCCCAGCAGCGGCTGCTGGTGCGCGCGGGTGTCGGTTGGGACGAGGGCGTGGTCGGCCACGCCACCGTCGGCGCCGACCTGGCTTCGCCGGCCGGCTACGCCTTGCGCACCGGCAAGCCGGTGATCTCCAACCATCTGGAAAACGAGTTGCGCTTCCGAACCCCGGAACTGCTCGTCGAGCACGGCGTCCGCCGCGCCATGAACGTCATCTTGCAGGGCGACGGCTCACCCTTTGGCGTGCTGGAGGTGGACAGCCGGTCGGAAGGCGAGTTCAACGAGCACGACATCGCCTTCCTGCAAGGCGCCGCCAACATCCTCGGCATGGCCATCGAGCAGCAGCAGTATCAGCGCAAGCTGCGGGCCGCGCTCGACCGCCACGAGATCCTGCTCAAGGAGGTCAACCACCGCGTCAAGAACAGCCTGCAGGTGGTCTCCAGCATGCTGCAGCTGCAGGCCAACGCGGCCGGCGACCCGCAGCTGAGCGAGCACCTGAACGAGGCCGCCAGCCGCGTGTCCGCCGTCGGCCGCGCCTATGAGCGCCTCGCTTACGCGGCCGACGACGAGCACATCGGCCTCGTCGCCTATCTCCGCGAGGTGATCGGCGACCTGGAGACCGCGGTGGCGCCCTGCGCGGTGCGGCTCGAGGCGCCGGAGGAAATCCGCTTCGCCGCCGACCGCGCCATCTTGGTGGCGCTGATCATCAACGAGCTGGTGCTCAACGCCGGCAAATACGCCTATCCCGATGGCGCGGGCGGCGCGATCTTCGTGCAGCTGGTGCGCATGCCCGGCAACCGCGTGCTGGTTTCGGTGCGCGACGAAGGCGCCGGCCTGCCGTCCGGCTTCGACCCGGAGACGAGCAAGCGGCTCGGCGCGCGCCTGGTCAAGGCGATGGCCCGGCAGCTCAACGCCGAGATGACGCAGCCGGCCTCGAAGATCGGCACGCATTTCACGGTGCTGGTGCCGCTGGAGGCGGCGAAGGCGGGTTAGCGGTCGACGGCGATCGTGCCGGCCGGTGCGGGCCTACCGATGATGGGCGCGCGTTTCGGGCTAGATTCGGGCCGCACCCGGAGGCCGTGCAATGACGTTGCGCCTATGGATGGCCGTACTGGCGGTGGCGCTGGCCAACGTGGTGTTCGGGCTGTGGACCTTCGCGCCGGTGGCGCCGCCCTCCGCGACCGTCGGCGGTGCGGCGGAGAGTGCGCGGCCGTTTGTCTACCCGCCGCGCTTGTCCGCGCCGCCGCCGGAGGACGTAGTGCATGGTCTCGATGTGGCCGACAGCACGCCGGCCCCCGCGCCCGCGCCGAAGAAGGCCGCGCCGCCGCCCAATTGCAACGTCGCCGCCTGCGAGGCGGCTTACCGCAGCTTCCGCGCGGAGGACTGCACCTATCAGCCGTTCGACGGCGGGAGGCGGCTATGCACCAAGCGATGAAGACGATTGGGCTGCTTTGTCTCGGTGTCCTGGTCGCGACGACGTCCGCGCAGGCCGCCGACCTGAAGCTGCCCGGCGCGCACGCCGCCGACATGCCGCCCCCGCCGCCGCGTTCGTGCGTGTGCACGCGCGAGTACAAGCCCGTGTGCGGGCGCACCGCCGAAGGCGTCGAGAAGACTTTCGCCAACGCCTGCCTGGCGCGCTGTGCCGGCGCGCCGGTGCTGCGGCCGGGGAAGTGCTAGCGCCTCACGCCTTGTATTCCAGGATGTAGAGCCCGCCGCTGAAGTCGTTGCCGTAGATCAGGCCTTCCTTCGACACCCAGACGTCGCAGGTCTGGATCACCCGCGGCCGGTTCGGGCGCTTGTCCATCAGCTTCGCCGGCGCCGGCGGCACGAAGGCCGCGACCTCCTGCGGCCGGAACGCGTCCTTGATGTCGAACACGCGATAGCCGGCGTTCTGGTAGGTGGCGAAGATCAGGTCCGAGCTGACGAAGCTGTCCGGCCGGTTCTCGTGGATGTTGTGCGGCCCGAAATGCCCGCCCTTGGCGCAGTAGTCGGCCTCGCGCGGCGTCGGGAAGGTCGAGATGCTCACCGGGTTGGTCGGCTCGCGGATGTCGAACATCCAGATGTACTTGATGCCGTCTTCGCAATTGTCGAGCACCGACTCGTCGGCCACCACCAGCAGATCGCGGTCGGGCAAAGGCAAACAGTTGTGCGTGCCGCCGCCGAACGGCGGCGACCAGTTGTGGTGCTTGATCAGCGTCGGCTTGCTGCGGTCCGACACGTCGATCATCACCAGTCCGCCGTCGCGCCAGGCGCCGTAAGCCGTGTCGCCGTGCACGATCGCATGGTGCAGGCCGAAGCGGCGTAGCGGGCCCCAGCTCGGCTTCTCGCCGGCCGCCGTGTTCATGCCCGGCAGCCAGTAGCGCCCGGCTTCCTTCGGGTTGGCCGGGTCGGCCATGTCCACCGTCATGAAGATGTAGTCGGTGAAGCCGTCGAGCATCACCGAGACGTAGGCCCAGCGCCCGCCGGTGTACCAGATGCGGTGAATGCCGCCGCCCGCGACCGGCATGAAGCCGATGCGGCGCGGCTCGGCCGGGTTGGCGATGTCGTAGACCGTCATGCCGGCGGTCCAGTCACGCTTGTCCGGCGCCTTCTCCGCTTCGCCCGCCTGCTCGGCGTGCGAGCCCTTGTAATAGGCGCGCTCGTCCTGGAATTCCGGCGCCGCGAACATGTCGCGCGCGGCGATCACCAGCAGCAGGTCGCCGGCCGTCTGCAGATGGATCGTCCAGGTGTTGTGCGGCGCCGGCACGTATTTCACCGGCTTCGGGTCGCGCGGGTCGCGCACGTCGATGACGCTGAAGCCCTTGGAGAACATGTGGCCGATGAAGGCGTGGCCCTTGGCGACCATGATCTGCACGCCGTCGGCGCGCCCGCCCTGATCGGAATGGCCGATCAGCGTCATGTTCTTCACGTAATCCGGCTTCGGCAGGTCCTGGCTGCGCATGCGCTGTGCTTCCTTCGTCGCGTTAGAGAAATTCGCGTTCTTTGTTGAACGGCGCGTCCATGGTCCAGCCGTGCGCCGCGCGGTAGCCGTCGTAGCGGTAGCCCTTGTACTCCAGCACGATCGCCACCGCGAAGGCGAGCAGCACCATGGCGACGATGAACGCGCCGAGCCCCGGCACCGGATATTGCATCAGCCCGGTGGTGACCGCGCCGCTGGCGAAGAAGTAGACGAAATAGCCCGCGGTCTTGTGATAGGCCTCGAAGATGCGCCGCCGCTTCGTCATGTTGTAGTGGTCGCCGAACCAGGTCGCCGGGTCGTCGGGCTTGGCGGTGTAGTAGTTCTTGCCGCCGTGCTTGCCGCGCAGCCAGCCGCCCATGATCTGCAGGCAGCCGAGCGCGACCGTCATCAGGCCGAAGAACGAATGCAGCGTGCCGCTCAAGCCGCCCGAGACCGCGACCGCCACCACCGCGCCCGCCAGCGCCAGGCTGATGGCGACGATCAGGCCGTATTTGTGCACGCTGAACCACCACCAGCAGGCGTTCCAGATGCTGACCTTGGGATAGAGGCCCTTCTCCGTCGGCTTCGGCTTGCCGAAGCGGATGACCAGGATGCAGAGCGGCACCAGCACGAACCAGACGAAGACCATCAGGTAGGCGTGGTAATTCCAGTGCACCTGGATCGTGGTGCCGAGGAAGTCGACATAGACCTCGGTCGGGATGTGATGTTGCGCCGGATTGATTTGCAGTAGCGCCATTGAGCCCCCGGATGCGCCGAAAAGAGAGAGATGTCGGGGGAGTTATGGGGGGAGATTTGGGGGTGGTCAATTCGGGGGGAGGGAGGGGTTTCGTGGGGGGAAAAAAGTGGTCGTGGGGGGAGGAGGCGTATTAGGCGAAAGCCGTTGGCGCAGCGCTGAGTTGTTTCAACTCAACCTCATGTTAGTAGGCCTGCTACCTATCCGCATCGTATTTCCGTTGAAATTCTTCAAATCCGGGCAAGTCCTTCATGTGCCCATGACGCGGTGCCGCCGCGTGACATCCCATACAAAGAACGCGAAGGTTAGCGTCACTATTGTCGTTCTTTTGCCCATTAATGTGATGAACATGAAGAAAACGCGCTTCAGGCGTTCGATTACATTCTTCACACCTGTAGCCTCTGGCGGATTTTACGCTCCTACTAATCTGAGCAAAATCTGGCGTGTAGTCATTCAGCGGGGCTGAAATGAAATCATGCTTGGGCCGACGCAAGTGAAGAGACTTGGGATACTTTTCAAAGAAGCGCGGAATAGTGAATTCTGACACCAAATCAGCCCGTTTTCCTTTATGCAATGAATATGAGAATCCATCGAAGTTCAGAGAGTTCAGGCAATTCTGGCAGACGTTTAATCGCTCCCAGTGCGTGCTTCGTCTTTGCCCGCTCATTTTGTTGAGAAGAAAATTTCCATCGTCTCGTGTTGCTACAACGTACCGCTCAAAGCGGTGGTCCTCTTTCATTTCAGCAATCGTTCGGCAATAGGCTACGTGGAATCTCGGCAATTGAATTTCGCGGCCGTAATCCCGAATGTCTCTTATGTACACCAAGACCCGACTGTCTTTGTAACCGAGCGTTCCATCCTCCAGCTCGGTAATTTCATCAAATGTAACTTCGATTCCGCCGTCCGATAATTGGTCTAGTTCTTCCTGTGTTAAGGCGTTGGGTCGATAAGTCGTTGAAAACCCGCCAGGCGCCGATGCCCCCATCGCTTGTCGGAGGGCATTTAGCTTCGGATCATCAGTAAAGTCAGGGAGCTTCATCGGGTAGCCTCGATGATGCGCTCAATACGAGACTCGGCATCTGTCCTGACTCGAAATTCAACGCGCTGGGAACGCGCAAAATTTTCATTTCCTTCCAAATTGAAAATTCGCTTCGAATACGAAAGCCCGTTTGCAGTCAGATGATCGCGGAGCCATACAAAACTGTGAGAAACCGAAGGCAGCTTCATAACGAATTCAAGCGCTGACCGTGTTCGGTCTTGCGAGAGCCGCATATTTTGGAAATACGCATCTTGTTCCGAAGGCGCTCCCTGCCAAAAACTTGACGTGTGACCTTCAACTCGAATTTCTCGAATCGTATCTCGGAACTTTTCTGACATTAGAATTGAGACGTAGCGGGGAAAGAACTCGCTTAGAATTTCCTTAAATCGCGGCTTTAGGTCGGCTCGCCCACTATCAAACATGACGCTAGGAGATCGGAATCGCAGCGTGGCATCGCTCAGTAATTCTGCATCCCAGCGAGGTAGATCCTTTTCGAATTCCTTACGTAAATCGTCGTAGAGTTCGGATTTCGTTTGCTGATACAATCTTGCAATTTCTGCCGTCCGCGCGCTTGTCTCCTTAATGAGTTTGCCGTCCGCCTCGACTTTGATCATGTAAACAATGGCTATTAGCAAAAACATCATCATCAAGCCTGTCATTAGATCGCTAAGGGGGATCCAATGGTCATCATGGCTGGCCGGCTGTCGATTTTCTAAGGTTCGCATTTATTGAATCCGTCCGGCTGTCTGGACGAGTATTTTTAGACGTTCAGTGAGTGGTGTATAATCTTCTACAAATCGCCGTGATAAGGCGGTCAGGTGTTCGCCGAGCGTTTGTATCGATTTGGTAAGCTCGTCGCTTAGGGCTTTGTCCAAAGCTACGACCTGCTTTTGAGTATTCTCAGAAAGCTGTTTCATATGCACATTGACATCTTTATTGGCAGCTTCCGCGGCCTCTACCAGAAGTTTTTTCATCTCTGAGTGCGATGTTTGTAGGTTCTGCGTTACTGTGGCGACGGTAGACGAGACTTGCTCATGGAGCTGCTTGTTTCGGGTGCTAATTTCGATGCTGGCTGTTTCAGCGGCTTCCATGAGAAGCCGTTTCATTTCGGAATGCGCAGTTTGTAGATTCTGAGTCATTGCGGTCACAACCGCGGTGATTTGCTCATTACTGCTCCGCACCCCAGTCTCGACCTGTCGGGTCATTTCGACGATATGGGCCTCAATTTTCGGCAAATTATCCCCTGCCGATTTTAAGAGGCCGCCCAATGTAGAAATTGACGTGGATACCTGATCGCGCTGGAGCTCAAGGGTCTTTATAAGTGAACTCAGGTTATTGGCGGCGCTAGTAAATGTTTCGGAGTGGCCAACCATTTCAGCGTAGCGAGCGGTCGCCTCTGACATATTTTTTGTTGTATCTTTTTGTTGATCGATCATTTCCGCCATCTGCTGGCGATAAGCGTCCTGCCAAATCAAAATTTTCTCAACAGCGGAATTGAGTTGCTTAAAATTCTCCCCGAATTGTTCGTTGATTTTTGCATTGAAGTCTTTGATTACTTCTTTTAGCGCATCAATAAGAGCCTTTGAATTGCTGTCCGCAATTTTTTCCATATAGCTGTCAAGACTGGACTTTAAAGAAGTTAAGCCGTCACGATTTTCTTGTCGCAGCAGTTTGGTCTGACTCAGCAGAGTCGAATCTTCTTTCCCCGCTAAGGATTGATGAAGACTGCGCAGTAGGACAGCGAGATCATCTACTGTTGCCTCCGCAATGGCGCCGTCAGTCGCAAAACGAGGGGGTCCGAAAACCAACAGGCGTATTTTGATAAGGAGGGCGCCGCCAACACCGCTGACGGAAGCCCAAAATGCTGTTTTGATGCCATCGACGAGCGCCGGCACGCTCCCTTGAATATCGTTGGTTCGAAACTCCATCAGTCCGAGCGAGATGCCTAAGAAGCATCCAAAAATGCCGACCATCGTGAGGATGGTCGGGCCATAAGCCAATGTTCGATTGTTGTAGAAAGGCCCGACCATCAAAATGGTCATAAGGGCAATTATCACTATGAAAGCTTGAGTTACTTCAGGCAGCGCCGAGAAGAACGCCATAGATGACGCGACGAATGACGCAACCATGTTACGCACTCCCTTACCCGGGAGGCAGTGTATCTAAACGAGCGTGGTCGTTGGAAGGGGTAATTTATGGTTGCGCTTTACCGTCCCCCTCACACCCTCTCTACAAAACTATCCACCACCCGCTTTTCGCCCGCCTTATCGAACGCAATCGTGAGCTTATTGCCGTCCACCGCCACCACGTTGCCGTTGCCGAATTTCAGGTGAAACACGCGGTCGCCGACGGCGAAGGCCGAGGCCGTGCCGGTGGATTTGGCGATGAGTTCGCCTTCTATCGTGAGGGGAGGGCGCTGCTTGGTGGAGAAGCCACCGCGCGAAGCAGAAGCACCCCCCACCCGGCCGCCTGCGGCGGCCGACCTCCCCCGCAAGGGGGGAGGTGAAGAAGAGTCAGGGGAGAGGTGATCTGAGTCCGTGGCGCTGTCGTCGTCGAACACGCCATCCGGCACATAGCGTTGCGTGCCGTCTTCCGAGAACCCGCCGCGCTCGCCGCGCGCCTTGCGCGCCTGCGCGCGCTGCCAGCCGGGCGTGGTGTAGCTGGAGCCGAACGAGCCCATCTCGTCGAAGCGGCTCGGGCCGTAGCCCGACATGCCGAAGCCGCCGGTGCCGCCCGCGGCCTCCTTCACTTCCACATGCGCCTCCGGCAGCTCGTCGAGGAAGCGCGAGGGCACGTTCGTGCTCCACATGCCGTGGATGCGCCGGTTCGACGCGAAATAGATCTTCGCCCGCTTGCGCGCGCGCGTCAGCCCGACATGCGCCAGCCGGCGTTCCTCTTCGAGGCCGGCGCGGCCCTGGTCGTCGAGCGAGCGTTGGTGCGGAAACAGGCCTTCCTCCCAGCCGGGCAGGAACACGGTGTCGAATTCCAGCCCCTTGGCCGAGTGCAGGGTCATGATGTTGACGGCCTGCTCCTGCTCGCCGCGGTCGGTGTCCATCACCAGGCTGATGTGCTCGAGGAAGCCTTGCAGGTTCTCGAATTCCTCCATGGAGCGCACCAGCTCCTTGAGGTTCTCCAGCCGGCCGGCGGCGTCGGCCGAGCGGTCCTTCTGCCACATCTCGGTGTAGCCGCTCTCGTCCAGGATGATCTCGGCCAGCTCGGTGTGCGGCAGCTTGTCCTTCATCGTGCGCCAGCGCTCGAAGGCGGCCATCAGGTCGCGCAGCGCCGTGCGCGGCTTCGGCTTCATTTCGTCTGTGGCGCTCAGAAGCGCGGCCGCTTCGGTCAGCGGCATGCGCTGCTTGCGGGCGAAGTCGTGCAGCATCTGCACGGCGGCGTCGCCTAAGCCGCGCTTGGGCACATTGACGATGCGCTCGAAGGCGAGGTCGTCGGCCGGCTGCGCCACCACGCGCAAATAGGCGAGGGCGTCGCGGATTTCCGCGCGCTCGTAAAACCGTGGGCCCCCGATCACGCGATAGGGCAGGCCGAGCTGGATGAAGCGGTCTTCGAACTCGCGCATCTGGAACGAGGCGCGCACGAGAATGGCGATTTCGTCGAGCGGATGGTCGAGGCCCTGCTCGCGCGCCTCGCGCTGCAAGCCCTCGATCTCCTCGCCGATGGCGCGCGCTTCTTCCTCCGAGTCCCAGGCGCCGGTGACCTGCACCTTCTCGCCGTCCACGTCCTCGGTGCGCAGCGTTTTGCCTAAGCGGCCCTCGTTGTGCGCGATGAGATGGCTCGCCGCCGCCAGAATGTGTCCGGTGCTTCGGTAATTCCGCTCCAGCCTTATGACTTTCGCACCGGGAAAATCATGGTCGAAGCGCAGGATGTTATCGACCTCGGCGCCGCGCCAGCCATAGATCGACTGGTCGTCATCCCCGACGCAGCAGATGTTTTTCTGCGCTGGCGTTCCGGCGCGCGCCCCACTCTCTTCCGTCATTCCGGGGCCCGCCGAAGGCGGGAGCCCGGAATCCATACTCCCGGTGGCGGTTATGGATTCCGGGCCCGGCCCTTCGGGCCGTCCCGGAATGACGGCAGAAGGTGTCGCGGCACTCACATTCTGCGCCAGCAACCGCAACCACAGATACTGCGCCACGTTCGTGTCCTGATACTCGTCCACCAGGATGAACTTGAAGCGCTCCTGATATTGCCGCAGCACGTCCGGGTTCTGCCGGAACAGGCGGATGCATTCGAGCAGCAAATCGCCGAAGTCGGCGGCGTTGAGCGTCTTCAGCCGCTCCTGATAGGCGACGTAGAGCTTCTTGCCCTTGCCGTTGGCGAAGCTCGCGGCCTCGCCCGCCGGCACCTGCTCGGGCGTGAGCCCGCGGTTCTTCCAGCCGTCGATCAGCATGGCCAGCACGCGCGCCGGCCAGCGCTTGTCGTCCAGCTTCTCGGCTTCCAGCAGTTGCTTCATCAGCCGGATCTGGTCGTCGGTGTCGAGGATGGTGAAGCCGCTCTTGAGGCCGACCAGCTCGGCGTGCCGGCGCAATATCTTGACGCCGATGGAGTGGAAGGTGCCCATCCACGGCATGCCCTCGACCACCTGGCCGACCATCAGGCCGACGCGGTCCTTCATCTCGCGCGCCGCCTTGTTGGTGAAGGTGACGGACAGGATCTGGCTCGGGTGCGCCCGGCGCATGTTGAGGATGTGGGCGATGCGGGTCGTGAGCACGCGCGTCTTGCCGGTGCCCGCGCCGGCCAGCACCAGCACCGGCCCGTCCAGCTGCTCCACCGCTGCCCGCTGCTCGGGGTTGAGATCGGCGAGGTAAGGCGCTGCCGTCGTGCGCGCAGCCATCGCCCGGGCGGCGATGCCACCAGGGGTTGGCTGGCTCACAGGAGCAGGGTCGTGACGTTTCGGTTCGGCCATTTCTTCTGATTCTTTCAGGCCCAAGATGGCACTCGTCCGGGGCGATTTCGAGGGCCACAGAGGAAACTTGCCCGCTGTTTTGCGGCCCTCTAGCGTGGTTTTCCGCTTTTGCAAAACAAACGAGGGGGGAACCCGTGCGTCTCAAGGACAAGGTGGCCATCGTTACCGGGGCAGGGCGCGGCATCGGCCGCGACATCGCGCTCGCTTATGCCAAAGAGGGGGCCCACGTCGTCATCAACGACGTCGATCCCGCCACCGCCGAGGCCACCGCCAAGGACGTCAGGGCGCTCGGCCGCAAGAGCCTCGCCATTGCCGCCGACGTGGCGAAGTCGGCCGACGTCCAGCGCATGGTCGCTACGACCATCAAGGAACTGGGAACGGTCGATATCTTGGTGAACAACGCCATGAAGATCGTGCCCGGCCGCCTCGAGAAACTGACCGAAGAGGCCTGGGACACTACCGTCAACATCGGCCTCAAGGGCACGTTCCTGGTGAGCCAGGCCTGCGCGCAGCACATGATCGCGCAGAAGAGCGGGGCGATCATCAACATCGCCTCGATCGCAGGGCTCTTCCCCTACAACTTCGCCGGCGCTTACAGCGTGGTGAAGGCCGGCATGATCATGCTCACCAAGCTGCAGGCGATGGAGTGGGCGCCCTACGGCATCCGCGCCAACGCCATCACGCCCGGCTACATCCGCACGCCCGGCACCGAAGGCATGTACGCCGATCCGGTGATCTACGAAGGCCGCCGCAAGGGCGTGCCGATGGGCCGCGTCGGCTCCGGCGAGGACATTGCGGGTCCGGCCGTGTTTTTGGCTTGCGAGGAGTCGCGCTACACGACCGGCAGCGTGCTCGGCGCCGACGGCGGCCAGGCGGTGGGTTATTTTCTCACCGTGCCGGGGCGGCGATTCTCGGGCGGCAGTATCGACTGAAAGCAGACAGCTCCGACGAGGCGGGCGGGTTTTGCGTGCGACTGCGCGCGAGCGCGCCGCCATTATTTCCCAGGGTCAAACTGCTGCTGCGACCGCGTGACCTGTATTTCGCTCGGCACGGCGAGGCCGTTTCGGTTGCCCAAACGACAGATCAAACCTACAATTTTTCAGCCCGTTCGGGGGCAATGCGAAATCCCGGTGAGGTCGACAATGAAAATGAAAACGAAAATAGCAACGACGATTTTGGGACTGTCCGTTGCCGTAGCAGGCATCTGTTTCGGACCGATGACGGCGCAAGCGCAAGACTTTCCGACGCGGCCGATCACGGTCGTGGTGCCGTTTCCCGCCGGCGGTCCAAGCGACGTGGTTGCCCGCATCATGGCGGAGAACATGTCGAAGACGCTCGGTCAATCGATGGTGATCGAGAATGTCAGCGGCGGCGGCGGCGTCATCGGCAGCGCGCGTGTCGCGGCGGCGGAGCCGAACGGATACACGCTGCTCGCGGGCAGCATGGGATCGCATGTCGCCGCTCCTGTGCTCACGCCCGGCGCCAAGTACGACGTAGACAGCTTCACGGCCGTCGGTCCTACCGCCCATTCGCCCGCGGTCATCGTCGCGCGCAAGGACTTCCCGGCCAAGGACCTCAAGGAGTTCATCGCCTACATCAAGAAGAACGGCAACGCGGTGAAGCAGGCCCATGGCGGCATCGGCGCCTCGTCGCATATGGCCTGCCTGCTGTTCAACACCGCGGCCGGGGTAGAGCCGACGCCCGTCGCCTATCGCGGCAGCAACCTCGGCATGAACGACATGATCGGCGGCCATGTCGATTACCTTTGCGAGCAATCGGTCAGCGTGTCGAAACAGGCCGCGGCCGGCACGATCAAGGCCTATGCCGTGTCGGCGACGAAGCGCCTCGACGCGCTGCCCGACGTGCCGACGGCGAAGGAAGCCGGCGTCACCTACGATATGAGCATCTGGGCCGGCATTTTCGCGCCGAAGGGCACGCCCGAGCCGATCCTGGCCAAGCTCAATAACGCGCTCGACAAGGCGCTCGACGATCCCGGCGTGCGCAAGCGTATCGGCGAACTCGGCGGTTCGATTCCCGAAAAGCCGGAGCGCAGCGTGGCCGCCTTCAACGCTTACGTTAAGGCGGAAGCGGCGCGCTGGGCGCCGATCCTCAAGGCGGCGTCGAAGTAAACACGAGCGCGCGCAAAATTACGGACGTCCGGCCAAAGAGGGCCGGATGTCCGCCGCGCGCATTTGCACGGTGGGGTCGGCTAGCCTATCGCTCGATCGGATAACCGACGATGCTGCCCCACTCGGTCCATGAGCCGTCGTAGATCTTGATATTCGGATGGCCGAGAATGTAGGTCAGCGCGATCCAGGCAATCGTCGCGCGATGGCTCAGCCGGCAATAGCACACCACGTCTTCGAGCTTTTCCGGCGCGACGCCCGCCGCAGCCAGGATGCGGCGCAGCTCCTCGGGCGATTTGAACGAGTCGTCCTCGTTCAGCAGTTCCTTGAAATAGAGGTGGACGGCGCCGGGGATGCGGCCCGTCCGTTCCGCGCCGTGATCGACGGCGAACGAATATTCGGACACCCGCTTGCCGGTGTATTCCTCGGGCGAGCGCACGTCGAGCAGCAGCCGCTTTGACTGCCCGAGGTGGTCGCGGACGTCGCGGCGGCCGACCCGCATGCTCGACGTTCCCGACGGCACCGGGTACTCGACGGCCGGAAACCGCGGCACGTTGCGCGACATCGGCCGTTTTTCCAACACCCATTTCCGCCGGCCGCCGTCCAGCAGCCGCAGGTTCTTGTGCCCGGCCATCGTGAACGCCCAGTAGGCGTAGCTGCCGTACTGAAGCGGGTCGCCATACAGAACGACGGTCGTTTGCGGTCCGATGCCCATGCCGCCGAACAGCTTGGCCATCTGCGCCGGCGTGACGAACTCGCGGTCGCTGTCCTGCCAGCAGGCCGATTTCCAATAAAGCCACATCGCGCCGGGTATGTGCCCTTCATGATAGGTCTTGTCGTCGCGCAGCGAGCAAATCTCGATGATGCGCAAATCCGGATCGGCGAGATGGTCCTCGAGCCATGCGGTGCTGACGAGGGGAGATGGAGTCATCGGAATTCTCCTTGGATCGCGCTTCGGCGCGAGCAGCGCGGTGCGCTGCCGCCTGTCACTTGTTATCGTTGATCTTGACGACGACCTTGATGGCGTCTTCGACGCGGTCGCGGCTGTACCGGAAGGCGGTCGGCACGTCGTCCATCCCGAACGTATGCGTGTGGATCAGCTTCGCGTTGACGCGCCCCTCGGCGACCAGCGCCGCCGCGCGATGCGTGGCGCTGCGTCCCTCGCCGCGGATGCCGAAGACCGAAATGTGGTTGCGCACCAATTTCGCGACGTCGACCTGCACCGGCGCGTTGGCGAAGCCGACGAGGCAGATCTTTCCGCCGCGCATGACCATGTCCATGCCGTCGTTCAGGCCGTTCGGGTTGCCCGACGCCTCGACGACGTAGTGGACGCCTTTGCCGTGCGTCAGGCGCTTCACGGCGTCGACCGGGTTTTCCGTGTTGATGTTGACGACATGGTCCGCGCCCATCTTTTTGCCGAGCTCCAGCCGCGCATCGCGCGTTCCCGTGAGAATGACGGGCTTGGCGCCAAGCGCCTTGGCGACGGCCACCGTCAGCAGCCCGATCGCGCCCGGGCCGGTGACGGCGACGCTCTGTCCCGCGATCAGGCCGCCGAGCGTATCGAGCGCATACATCGCCGTGCCGGCCGTGACGATCAGCGTCGCTTCCTCGTCGCCGACGTTGTCCGGCGCGTGCACGAGCGTATTCACGTTGTTGACGGCATACTCGGCGAAGCCGCCGTCGGTCGTGAAGCCGTTGGCGCGGTGGCCTTTGTTGTGGCCCTGGTAGTTCATGCCGTAGTTGAGGCAGGACGTGTACATGCCGGCGCGGCAGCGCTCGCAGCGGCCGCAGCCGTAGTGAACCTCGACCACGACACGGTCGCCGACGGCGAACTCGTCGACGTCGGGACCGAGCTTGACGACGGTGCCGACATATTCGTGGCCGGGCGTGAAGTTCTTGTTGAAGGGCAGGCCGCCTTCGATCAGCGCCGGCGGCCCCTTGGTGACGATCCGGATGTCGCCGTCGCAGAAAGCGATGGCGTGAATGCGCACCAGGACCTCGGCCGCACCCGGCGCGGGAACGGGCTTTTCCGTCAGCCTGAGTTGACCCGGATCGTCGAGCACCCACGCGCGCATGGATTTGGGTACGACGAATGGTTGGCCGTGCGCGGTCGTCATCGTGATCGTTCCGGTTTGAATTTGTCTGCGTCGGGCAGGGGGATTTCTAGGCGGTGCGGAGGCATCCTGCACTAGTTGACCGTCCCGATGCCAGGGACTGCAACACGCCGAGCTTTACAGTTTGCACGATGTCAAAATGTCGGCGCGGCGGAAGGTGTCAGGCCAGGCGCGCGCGGTATTGCGGTCATCGGCGGTCCGGCATCGCAATGCGCCGGCCGGCGCCTTCGGGCGGCGGCAATGCCGCATGCGCGGCCTTCATCGCCGCGAAACGGCGCAGGATGTCGTCAGGGAAAGGCGCGACCTTCTTGGCCGTCATGTCGACGTGCAGCGTCATGTTTTCCGACGTGGCCGATACCCAGCCTTGCTCGGCGTGCACGAGCTGCTCGAAAATGTGGAAGCGCTTGGCGTCGTAGTCGAGGAGTTGCACCGTCACGCGCACCGGGTCGCGCTCGTTAATTTCGCGCAGGTAGCGGACATGCGCCTCCGCGACCATGGTCGAATGCTTGCGTTCCCTGAGATAGTCCGGGCCGATACCGAGCAGTTCGTAGAGCTCGTCCACGGCGCGGTCGAAGAACACATTGTAATAGGCCATGTTGAGATGGCCGTTGTAGTCGATCCATTGCGGCTCGACCCGCATCACGGACGAAACGAAAGGCGCGGCGAATTCCGTCATGGCCGGTGTGCGCTCATGCGCCGATCGGATACGCCGCCTTCTGGCCCGGCAGCACGTGCGCGGCGGCGCATTGGATCTGCAACGCGCTCATCGGCCCGCGCGAAACGGTAAGGGGCACGGTGCCCTCGATGCGGTGGATCGGCAACAGCGCCGGCATTTCCCAGCGGCCGCTCTGCAGCAGTGGCAATGATAGGACCGGCCATGTCGTGGAACTCCGCGTGGAACGCGCATTAAGGCGGCGAAACCTACGATAGGGACGCGGGCCGGACAACGGCGGCCGGTCTCGCCAGCCGGGACAAGCGGTTCCGGCGCCACGCCTTTTTCCCTGTTAACTAAACATTAACGACGTTGTCGCCCGGTCCCGGCCTTCGGCTAATCTCCCAAAAAAAGGCCGAAGGAGGCGCGGCAATGATGATGACGATGGCGCGCGGAGCGTACCTGCTCCTGATGGCGGTGATGATCGCGTCCTATGCCGCGTCGCTGGCGCGCTCGTCCGCGCCGGAGCCCGAGCCGAAGCCGGACCGGCAGGTCTGGCGCATGTATTCCTGAGGCGCTTGACCGCCTCGCGCATCCCCGCCACGGTCGCCGCCGGAAAACGGAGCGAAGCGATGGCAGTGGCGGCCGCAATCGACAATAAGACAAGCAGAGCGCGCGACCCGGCCAGCATAGCCAAGGCACTTGCCGCGCTCACCGCCGCCTTCGGCAACCGCGTCGTCACCGCGCAGGCCGTGCGCGAGCAGCACGGCAATACCGTCACCTGGATTCCAAACCAGCCGCCGGACGCCGTCGTCTTTCCGCAGTCGACCGAGGACGTGCAGCGCATCGTGCGCATCTGCGCCGAGCACAATGTGCCGGTCATCCCCTTCGGCACCGGCACCTCGCTCGAGGGCCACGTCAACGCGCCGCAGGGCGGCGTGTCGATCGACTTCCGCGACATGGACAAGGTGCTCGCCGTGCACGCCGAGGACCTCGACTGCGTGGTCGAGCCCGGCGTCACCCGCAAGGCGCTCAACGAGCACCTGCGCGACAGTGGCCTGTTCTTCCCCATCGACCCCGGCGCCAACGCATCGCTCGGCGGCATGGCGGCGACACGCGCCTCCGGCACCAATGCCGTGCGCTACGGCACCATGAAGGACAACGTCATCGCGCTCAAAGTGGTGCTGGCCAACGGCGAGGTCATCGACACCGCGCGGCGCGCCAAGAAGACCTCGGCCGGCTACGACCTCACCCGCCTGATGGTCGGCTCGGAAGGCACGCTCGGCATCGTCACCCAGCTCACGCTCAAGCTCTCCGGCATTCCGGAGGCGGTCTCCGGCGGCATCTGCCCGTTCCCCTCGATCGAGGCCTGCTGCAATACGGCCATCGCCACCATCCAGTCCGGCATCCCGATCGCGCGCATCGAATTGCTCGACGCCTTGCAGGTGCGCGCCTGCAACCTGCATTCCAATCTCGGCCTGCCCGAGACGTCGATGCTGCTGCTGGAATTCCACGGCACCGAGGCTTCCGTCGCCGAGCAGTCGCAGCGCTTCGGCGACATCGCGGCCGAGTTCGGCGGTGGCCCCTTCACCTGGGCGACGCGGCCGGAGGAGCGCACCAAATTGTGGGAGGCGCGCCACCACGCCGCGCTGTCGAACTTCGCGCTGCGGCCCGGCGCCGCCATGATCGCCACCGACGTCTGCGTGCCGCTGTCGCGCCTGGCCGAATGCGTCACGCAAACGCAGGCCGACATCGAGGCGAGCCGCATTCTCGCGCCCATCGTCGGCCATGTCGGCGACGGCAACTTCCATTTGACCCTGCTCATCGACATGGACGACGCCGACGAGGTCAAGCGCGCCAAAGCGCTGTCCGAGCGCCTGGTCGAGCGCGCGCTGGCCATGGACGGAACCTGCACCGGCGAGCACGGCGTCGGCCAGGGCAAGATGAAATACCTCGAGGCCGAGCATGGGCCGGCCGCGCTCGCCGCCATGGCCGCGATCAAGCGCGCCCTCGATCCGCAAAACATCATGAACCCGGGCAAGATCGTCGCGCTGTGACCGTCATTCCGGGGCGCGCACGAGTGCGCGAACCCGGAATCCAGCCCCGGCATGGAGTCTAGTCTGGATTCCGGGTTCATGCGCTTCGCGCATGCCCCGGAATGACAGGGTGCGACACAGATTTGCCGCCAAATCCGGCCAGAACTAGCGTAGATTTCCTTCTGTCGGGACGAGATTGGCCGCCGGCGGCGTGCCGGCGCTGGAGTTTTCGTTGCAAACCACTTTGCTCGGATTGGCGGTCGCCCTGATCCTGGCGCTGGTAATGGCGCTGGTCGGCCCGCTGCTGGTCGATTGGGGCACCTACCGCGCCTTGTTCGAGCGGGAAGCCAGCCGCATGGTTGGGGTCGACGTGCGCGTCACCGGCGCCATCGACGCCCGCCTGCTGCCGTCGCCGCGCCTGACCTTGCACGACATCGAGATCGGCGCCGGCGCGGACACGGTGCGCGCCCGCGCGCTCGGCATCGAGTTCGCGCTCGGCCCGCTGATGCGCGCCGAGTGGCGCGCCACCGACATGCAGCTCGCCGGCCCGCAGTTGACGCTGCGCCTCGACGAAAGCGGCAAGCTGCACGCGCCCAGCCTGGCCGTCGCCTTCGATCCCGACGCGCTCGCCATCGAGCGCCTGAGCCTCCAGGACGGCACGCTCACGCTCGCCGACGCCGCCAACGGCGCCAGCGTGACGCTGCAGCGCTTCTGGTTCAACGGCGAGGCGCGCTCGCTGCTCGGCCCGTTCAAGGGCGAAGGCGGCTTCGCCGTCGATGGCGAGCTCTATCCCTATCGCCTCACGGCCGGCCGCTACGCCGACGGCGCGCTCAAGCTTCGCCTCAATGTCGATCCGGTCAACCGCCCGCTCAGCATCGACGTCGACGGCACCCTCACCCTCGCTGGCGGCGCGCCGCGCTTCGAGGGCGCGGTCAGTCTGGCGCGCCCGGTCGGCATCGCCGGGCAGGGCATGCAACTGCGCGGCGTCACGCCGCCCTGGCGCGTCAGCGGCAAGGTCAAGGCGCGCGCGCAGGCGGCGCTGATCGAGAACCTCGAATTCCAGTACGGCGCGGAAGAGCAGGGCGTGCGCCTCACCGGCGTCGCCGATCTCGCCTTCGGCAAGCGCCCGCTGTTCAACGTGGTGCTGTCCGGCCGGCAGATCGATCTCGACCGCGCGCTGGCGAGCGCCGACGGCGCGCGCCCGCTGCCGGTGGCGACCTTGCGTCAATTGGCCGAACTGGGCGCCGGCCTGTTCCGGCCGGATTTCCCCATCCAGGTCGGTCTCGGCATCGACCAGGTGACGCTCGGCGGCGGCGCCGTGCAGAATGTGCGCGGCGACATTTCCAGCGCCGCCGGCCAATGGAATCTCGACCGCCTGGAATTCCGCGCGCCCGGCTTTGCGCAGGTGCGGCTGTCCGGCGGGCTCGTCGTCGCCGACAGCGGCGTCGCCTTCACCGGCCCGGCCGAGATCGAGGCCGGCGACGCCAAGGCGCTGGCCGCCTGGCTGGAAGGGCGCGGCGACACCGGGCAGGGCGACCTGCGGCCGTTGCGCCTGCGCGGCGACGTCACGCTCGCCAGCGAAAAGATCGCGGTCGAGCGCCTGCGCGCCGAGTTCGAGCGCAAGGCGATCACCGGGCGGCTGGCTTATGTCTTCGCCACGGGCCCGCGCAAAGCCAGCCTTGACGCCGCGCTCAACGCGCCCGAGCTCGACATCGACGCCGCGCTCGGCTTCGGCAAGGCGCTGTTCGCCGGCTCGAAGCTGGAGCGTCCGCACGACATGACGGTCGCCGCCGACGTCGGCCGCGCCACCGTCGCCGGCTTTTCCGCGCGCGACCTGAGCGCGCGGGTGAAGGTGGACGGCGAAGGCTTGCAGATCGACAGGCTGTCGGTCGCCGACCTCGGCGGCGCGGCGTTCTCGGCCGACGGCCGCATTCAGACCGGCGGCGCCTCGCCGCAGGGCACCATGCGCGTCGAACTCGACGCGCCCGACGTGATGCCGGTGATCGCGCTGCTGTCGCGCTTTGCGCCGGAAACGGCGCACCGGCTGGAGGCGCGTGCGGCGGCGATGGCGCCGGCCCGATTGCGCGCGCAGTTCACGCTCGACGGTGCTGCCGCACCGGCGCAAGGCAAGCTCGCGATCGACGGCAGCCTCGGCGCCATGCGCGTCGCGCTCAATGCGCAGGGCCGCGTCGATCCGGTCGCGCTCACCGCCGGCGACCTTCAGCTCGGCGGCAAGATCGAGACCGAGGACGGCAGGCGCCTGCTGGCGATGCTCGGTCTCGACCGCCTGGTCGCGGCCGGCAGCGGACCCGGCGCCTTGACCTTTACCGCCAGCGGACCGGCGCGCGGCGACATGACCGTCGACGGCAAGCTCACCGCCGCCGGGCTCGACGCCTCGGCTGCGGGCACCGCGCGTCTGTTCGGCGACAATCCGGCGGCGTCCTTGCGCGCCCGCGTCGCGCGCGCCGACGCCGCGCCGTTGCGCGGCGCGTCCGGCCGCGGTGCTCTGCCGGTCACGTATAGCGGGCACATCGCGCTCGCCGATGGCCGGCTCGATTTCACAGACATTGCCGCGACCGCCGCCGGCGCCGCGCTGCGCGGCCGGCTGGGGCTGACCTTGGCCGAGCCCTATCGGCTCACCGGCGAGATCGACGCCGACGCCGTCGACGGCGCGGCTTTGGTCGCCGCCGTCATCGGCATGCCGGCGCAGCCGGCCGGAAACATGCCGGCGCAGCCGGCGAGGAGCGATGCAGCCTGGACCTGGTCGAGCGAACCGTTCGGCGACGGCGTCATCGGCGCCGTCACCGGCGAGGTGACGTTGAAGGCGCGCCGCGTGACGTTGTTGCCGCAGCTCGCCGCGCGCGAAGTGCGCGCCACGCTGCGCCTGACCAAGGACGAAGTGGCGTTCGAGGACGTCTCCGGCGCGCTCGATGGCGGGCGTCTCGCCGGCCGCTTATCGTTCCAGTCGGCCGGTGGCGGCCTGAAGGCGCGCGCCCGCCTGGCGCTGAGCGGGGCCGACGCCGCGGCCGTGCTCGCCGCCGGTGCGCGTCCCGCGGTGAGCGGCACGCTCGCGCTTGACGCCGAGGTGGAAGGCAGCGGCTTGAGCCCGGTCGCGCTGATCGGCTCCCTGCAAGGCACCGGCAAGATCGCGCTCGCCAACGGCCATCTCGCCGGCCTCGATCCACGCGCCTTCGACGCCGTCACCCGCGCGGTCGACCAGGGCCTGGTGATCGACCAGACGCGCATCGGCGACATCGTGCGCCGCACGCTCGGCAGCGGCCAGCTTGCGGTCAGGCGCGGCGAGGGCGCGCTGGCGCTCGGCGCCGGCCAGGTGCGGCTGAGCAATGTCAGCGCCGACGTTCAGAATGCGAGCGTCACGTTGTCGGGCAATCTGGATCTCATCGACGGTGCGCTCGACGCGCGCCTGGTGCTGTCCGGCACCGGCGAGGCGGGTGGCGCGCGGCCCGACATCTACATGGCCCTGCGCGGGCCGTTCGCCGCGCCGGCGCGCAGCATCGACGTGTCGGCGCTGACCGGCTGGCTCACGCTCCGCGCGGTGGAGATGCAGGCGAAGAAGCTGCAGGCGGCCGAGCAAGCCGCCCGCAGGTCGGAGCCGCCGCCGCCGGCC
>JALHRB010000013.1:70029-85053 GCA_022841665.1 Pseudolabrys sp. | reverse complement strand
CGGTGCCGAAGGTGCCGCGCCCGGTGCCGCTCCTGCTGCCGGCGCTGCGCCGGCCGCGGGTGCCGCGCCTGCCGCCGCGCCGAAGACCGAGAAGAAGTGAGGAGGCGCGTCTCGGCGCCTCTTCCGCGACGGTTCGCGTCTCCGGCATAGGGCGGCGGCGACGCCGTTGGGGCCATGCTGCTTTTCGTCGGTCTCGGCAATCCCGGCCAGCGCTATGCCGGCAACCGGCACAACATCGGCTTCATGGCGGTGGAGCGCATCGCGCGCCGCCATGAAATTTCCCCGTGGCGCCGGAAATTCCAGGGCGTGGCGGTGGAAGGCGCGCTCGCGCGCGAGCGTGTTTTGCTTCTGCTGCCGGGCACCTACATGAACGAGTCGGGGCGCGCGGTGCAGGAAGCCGCGCACTTCTACAAGCTGGAGCCCGGGCAGATCGTCGTCTTCCACGACGAGGTCGACCTGCCGCCGGCCAAGGTGCGGGTGAAAGTGGGCGGCGGCGTCGCCGGCCACAACGGCCTGCGCTCGATCACCGCCCATGTCGGCAACGACTACAAGCGCGTGCGCATCGGCATCGGCAAGCCGGACGTGAAGGAGATGGTGCCGATGCACGTGCTCGGCGACTTCGCCAAGAGCGAGTGGCCCTGGGTGGAGGCGCTTTGCGACGTCATCGCCGACAATGCCGGCCTGCTGGTCGAGGGCAAGGACTCGAGCTTCCAGAACCGGATTCACCTCGCCATGGCCGCCAAAGGCTTCGACGAGGACGAGGAGCCGCCCGGCTCCGATTGAACGAACAAAGAGACGCGGGACACCATGGGATTCAAATGCGGCATCGTCGGCCTGCCGAACGTGGGCAAGTCGACGCTCTTCAACGCGCTCACGCAGACGGCGGCCGCGCAGGCGGCCAACTATCCGTTCTGCACCATCGAGCCCAACGTCGGCGAGATCGCGGTGCCGGACCCGCGCATGGAAAAGCTCGCCGCTTTGGCCAAATCCGAGCAGATCGTCCCGACCCGCATCACTTTCGTCGACATCGCCGGGCTGGTGAAGGGCGCGTCGAAGGGCGAGGGGCTTGGCAACAAGTTCCTTGCCACCATCCGCGAGGTCGACGCCATCGTGCACGTGGTGCGCTGTTTCGAGGACTCGGACATCACCCACGTCGAGGGCAAGATCGATCCGGTCGCCGATATCGAGACGATCGAGACCGAGCTGATGCTCGCCGACCTTGAGAGCCTCGAGAAGCGCGTCGACGCGCTGGAGAAGAAAGCCAAGGGCTCGGGCGAGGACGCCAAGCAGGCCAAGGAAATGCTCGACCTGATCAACCGCTCGCTGGTGCTGCTGCGCGAGGGCAAGCCGGCGCGCATGGTCGAGCGCAAGCCGGAAGAGGAAAAGCTGTTCCACTCGCTCGGCCTGCTGACCTCGGCACCCGTGCTCTATGCCTGCAACGTCGAAGAAGCGTCCGCCGCCACCGGCAACGACTTCTCCCGCCGCGTCGAAGCGCGCGCCAAGGAGGAGGGCGCCGTCGCGGTCGTCATCTCCGCCAAGATCGAGTCGGAGATCGCGGCCCTGCCGCCGGAAGAGCGCGCCGATTATCTGGAGGCGGTGGGCTTGAAGGAGACCGGCCTCGATCGGCTGATCCGCGCCGGCTACGCGCTGCTGCATCTGGTCACCTATTTCACCGTCGGCCCGAAGGAGACGCGCGCCTGGACCATCACGTCAGGCACCAAGGCTCCGCAGGCCGCCGGCGTCATCCACACCGATTTCGAGAAGGGCTTCATCCGCGCCGAGACCATCGCCTATGAGGACTACGTCGCCTTGGGCGGCGAGGCCGGCGCGCGCGAGGCCGGCAAGATGCGGCTGGAAGGCAAGGATTACGTGGTCGCCGACGGCGACGTAATGCATTTCAGGTTTGCGACGTAATGATTTCGTCATGGCCGGGCTTGTCCCGGCCATCCACGTCTTTTCTAATATCATCGCCGTAAGACGTGGATGCCCGGCACAAGGCCGGGCATGACGGAAGAAGGCCAAGGGAATGCCGAAACTCTACTGGGAAGACTTCAAGCCGGGCGCCGTCGCCATTTTCGGTCCGCGGCTGGTGACGCGCGAGGAGATCGTCGCCTTCGCGGCCGAGTTCGACCCGCAGCCGATGCACCTCGACGAGGCGGCGGCGAGCGCGACGCTGCTCGGTGGGCTTGCCGCCTCCGGCTGGCACTCCTGCAGCCTGCTGATGCGCATGATCTGCGACGGCTTTGTGCTCGAATCCGCCTCGATGGGAGCGCCCGGCGTCGACGAGGTGCGCTGGCTCAAGCCGCTGCGGCCGGGCACGCGCATCCGCGTTCGCGGCACCGTGCTGGAGGCCCGCGCCTCCAACAGCCGGCCGGAAATGGGATTAGTCACCCATTTCTTCGAGGTGCTCGATGACGCCGACGCGGTGCTGACCACGCTGCGCTCCACCTTCATGATCAGGCGGCGGACGCCGGGAGCGCGCCCATGAAATTCTTCGAGGAGGTGCGCGTCGGCGACAGCTACGAGCTCGGCCGCTACACCTTCGGCGCCGAGGACATCAAGAATTTTGCGCGGCGCTTCGACCCGCAACTTTTCCATGTCGACGAGGACGCGGCGGCGCAGTCGCATTTCGGTGCGCTCTGCGCCTCCGGCTGGCACACCGCGGCGGCTTGGATGCGGCTGTGGGTCAATTACCAGCGCCACCGCACCGAAGCCTCGCAGGCGCGCGGCGAGCCAGTGCCGGGTTACGGTCCGGCGCTCGGCTTCCGCGAGCTGAAATGGCTGAAGCCGGTTTATGTCGGCGACACCATCGCCTATCGCAGCGAGGTGATCGAATCGCGCGTGTCGGAGAGCCGGCCCGGCTTCGGCCTGCTCACCATCCGATCCACCGGCGTGAACCAGAACGGCGAGATGGTGATATCTTTTCTCAGCACCACCTTCGTCGAGCGCCGGCCGGGCAAGCCGTGACCGTCTCGGCCGAGCGCGCGGACGGTGCAGCTCACAGCAAGAGCGAGGAGCGCCGCGCCACCGGCGTCGCCTGCGGCGCGCATGCGCTGCACGACGGCTACACCGACCTCGTTTACGTCATGCTGCCGATCTGGCAGGCCGAGTTCGGCCTCGGCTTCGCGGCGCTTGGGCTGATGCGCACGACCTTCTCCGGCACGCTCGCCGGCTTCCAGATCCCGGCGGCTTTCCTGGCCGAGCGGTTCGGCGCGCCTTGGGTGCTGGCGCTCGGCACCGCGCTCGCCGGCATCGGCTATTGCCTGGCCGGCTTCAGTGACGGCGTCGTCATGCTGGTGGCGGCGCTGTTCGTGGGCGGGCTCGGCGCCAGCGTGCAGCATCCGCTCGCCTCCTCGCTGATCGCGCAGGCCTTCGCCGGCGCGCGCTCGCTGAAGGCGCTCGGCACCTACAATTTCGCCGGCGACATCGGCAAGATGACGCTGCCGGCGGCGGCGGCGCTGCTGTTCACGGTGCTGCCCTGGCGGCAGGCGCTCATCCTGCTCGGCCTGATCGGCGTGCTGGCGGCGGTCGCGATCTATGTGCTGATCCCGCGCCTGCGCGCGGCCGCGGCCGCGCCGAAGAAGAAGGACGACACAGGCCGCGCCGGCGGCCGCCTGCAAGCTTACGGCTTTCCGCTGCTGCTCTCGGTCGGCATGATCGACAGCGCCACGCGCATGGCCTTCCTCACCTTCCTGCCCTTCGTGCTCACCGCCAAAGGCGCCGGCTTGCCGACTATCGGCCTCGCACTGACGCTGGTGTTCGCCGGCGGCGCGGCCGGCAAACTGGTCTGCGCCTTCATCGGCGCCCGCATCGGCGCGGTGGCCACCGTCTGGCTCACCGAAAGCGTCACCGTCGTCGCCATCGTCGCGCTGCTGCCGCTGCCGCTGGAAGGGGCGATGCTGTTGTTGCCGGTGGTCGGGGTGGCGCTCAACGGCACCTCGTCGGTGCTCTACGGATCGGTGCCGGATCTGGTCGCACCGGAAAAGCGCACGCGGGCCTTTAGCATCTTCTACACCGGCACCATCGGCGCGGGCGCCATCTCGCCGGCGATCTACGGGCTGCTCGGCGACATTGTCGGGGTGACGTCGGCTTTGGTGGTGGTGGCCGCGGCGGTGCTGCTGACGCTGCCGCTCACTTTGATGCTGCGGCCCGCGCTGCGCGCAGTCTAGCGCGCCGGCGCCTTCACCTGCCTGACGACCGCCGACGGCAGCACGTCGAGATAGGGCCCGAGCAGGAAGGCCTCGCCCGAGCCGTTGCCGTAGAGCCGGTCATGCGCGTCCATCATCGCGCGCACCGGCCGCCCGCAGGCGGCAATGGAATCCACGATCAGGTCGTTGATGTCGGCCGGGTGCATGCCGGCGCGGTAGCGCGGGCTCATCGACACCTTGCGCACGATGCAGTCGGTCGCGCGCCGCACCAGCGGCAGCAGCGCGGCCTGCTTCTGCGGCGCGGACAGCTGCGACCACACGACCGGGTCGGGAGCGACGGGAGTCTGGGTATTCAGCGAGACATTCAACACAAGCGACAACCCGAACGCGGATTCGAGAATCATCCTGTGGGCCTCGTCGAATCAATGCGTGCAAAGTTCGTATCACGGCCATCGCGCGGCGTGAATCGTGCGCGCGCCAACGCGACGCGCGTCGCGCCGCATGGGCGGCGCATCGTCCTGCTAAGCGATTCAAATGACTCGTATTTTGGAACCCGGGTGTGGCGCTGCCGTTAACCTCGGCCATGCCGACGAACGACACACGATCCGAGCCGACGCTCAGCACCGGGGCGGGTGCGCGCATGACGGCGGAGCAGGCCGCGCTGCTGAAGACCTTGGCGCACGAAGCCTACGATTTCGAAGCCTTCGGCCCGAACCTGACGCAGGACGAGGCCGCGCGCCGCATCGCCACCCTCAAGGCCAAGCTGGCGTTGCAGGGCGAGCCGCCGCACACGGCGTAAGCGCGCCGTAAACCTGCCGCTGGCCGGGTCCGGCGGAGGAACGCATTTCGCGCGGCGGCGTTTCCGTTGTTCACCCACCAGGAGGACGACATGACACATCTTCGCCATGCTGCGATCGCGGCCGCGTTGATTGCCGGTATGACCGCCGCGCAGGCGCAGACCACCGTCATCACCCGCGAGCCGGTGCAGACCCAGACCGTTGTCACCACCGAGCCGCTGCAGCTTTCGCCGGTCCAGCGGCAGACCATTTACCGCACCATCGTGCGCGAGCGCGTGGCCCCGGCGCAGCCGACGGTCGAATACCGCGTCGGCACGCGCGTCCCGGCGACGACGCAGCTTTACGCGGTGCCGGACACGGTCGCGGTCGAGGTGCCTGCGATCCGCCAGTACAAATACATGATGGTGAACAACCGGGTTGTGCTGATCGATCCGACCACCAGCCAGGTAGTCGCGGAAGTGGTTGAGTAACGGGCCTTTTCGCGGAATCGGGCCCGGCGTTTGCGCGCCGGGCCCGTTTTCATGTTTACCCTGCGTCCGCAGGGCGCGTATGCGCCACCGCCATGCGGCTGGATTTTGGGCTCCCTAAGGCTCATAGTAGCTTTTGAGGAGTTTTCGTATGTCGATGATCAACTACCGGGCCCCGTCCGAGCTGTTTCCCAGCCGCAGTCGCAAGTCGCGTCGGCCCATCGGTTACAAGCGTTTCCCCACCGCGGCCGAAGCCATCCGTTTCGCCATGGAAGAATTGCCGCCGGAATTGCTGCTCGGCGCCTATCTCGAAGTGGAAGAGAAGCGCTTCGACGGTAATGGCATCCGCGCGCTCTACGAGAGCCAGGACTATCCGCTGCCGCGCAAGAGCTCCAAGCCGGTCAAGGCCGCCAAGGCCGTCGCCGCCAACTAATCACAAAGTCTAGTCGACCCTGATTACCGGCCCGCCAGCAGCGGGTGACGGAACACTGTCGTTTCACGCGCGTTAGGCGACGGTCTGAACGACAATCATGCGGAGCCGGCAATGGCCGATAGAAATGCTTTGGGACGGATCGGCCTGTTGCTGGGCGCGGCCACTTTCATGGTGATGACGATCGGCGCCGTCGTCGTGACGGACCATCTCAACGGACGCCTGCATCTCGAAGACACCGTGCAGATCGTGACGTTCCCGACCGTCACGCGCTGACGGCGGCAAAAATCCCCGCCCGCCAGGGGGCCGGCGAGGCGGGGATCAAGTCGAGGGGAGGATGTCCGATACCGGGTCATGGCTTTTGCCATCCCCGCCAGGTGGCGGCCTCATGCGACGAATGCGGCCGCCTCGGATTGAGCGCAGTGTAGCCCCAGCCCAAGCGCGCCGGTGGTGCGACCTTCCTTCCAGGCGGTTTAATGCCGCGTGGTTAACCCGCGGACCCCACTACCTATCTGTGAAACTCCGCCGCCTCTGAGCCGTTGTCATGGATCAGATGATGGAGTCTCCCCATGAAAAACCACATTCTCGTGGCGACGGCACTGGCGGCGAGCCTGGCCTTCGCCGCTTCGCCGTTGCGTGCCGACGAAGGCACCAGCCGCCACACCGACCCCGGTTTCCAGCCGGACACCGGGCGCATCAATGACGGCAAACCGCAACAGGCGCCGTCCGCCTCCACCGAAGTCATCCAGTTGCCGACGCACGAAGAGACGCTCGCCGCCAAGATGACGCCGATCTCCACCCAGCCATCGACCGGCGACATGCCTGCGACGCAGGACCTGCAGCCGGCGACCGTCGGTGCGGGCACCAACGAGCATCCGGGCGGCGCGGCGGCGAACGCCGTTCCGCCGTCGGGCCCGATCGGCGCGGTCGGCGAGACCATTCCGGCCAAGTTCTCCAAGCGCAACGACGTGCTCGACCGCACGCCGATCATGGCGCTGCCGCTCGATCTCAGCAACGAAGAGCGCAAGCAGATCTTCGATGCGGTGATGGCGGACAAGGCATCGGCGGCGGACGGCGCCGATGCGCTCAAGCCGGCGAGCGAACTGTCCACCGATCAGGCGCTCACCGGCCTGCACGCCTTGCCCGAGGACGTGCAAAGCATCGAAGCCCTGAAAAAGCTGAAATACGTGAAAGGCAAGGACAAGGTGCTGCTGGTCGAGCCGTCGACGCGCATCGTCGTCGATCAGATCACCTCGTAACGACGAAACGGCTATCGCCGGGACCGCCGGCGATAGCCGTAAATTTCAGCTCGCCGTGCGTTGACCCGCGCCGTTCTTGCCGGAAGCCGGCGGCGCGCTCTTCCAGTGCGTGAGGCTGTCGCCGATCACCTTCATCGCCGTCATCGCGGCGTGACTGAGGCTGGCATAGCCGGCGATCTCGCGGCTGACGCGGTCGCCTTCGTTGCGCAGCATGTCGCGCACGCCCTGCAACTCGAGGATGACGCGGTCGATCTCTTCCGTCGAAGCGCCGGAGACGCGGCGGATCAGCGCGTTGAGACTGTCGGCGACCGGCGGCTCGCTGCCGTGCTGTTCGCCGTCGTTGCGCTGGCGGCGGAGGAACGCCACGTCGCGCCGCACGAATTCGCGGATCTCGCCTTCGAAGGCGTTGGCCGCGGCCTGGTCGATCTCACCGAGCTTCTCCGGCGGCCGCCGGTCCGGCGGAGCGTACTTCTCCGGCCCCGACGTATCTTTTTCGAGATCGGGAAGCCGCTCGGTTCTGATGGCCGTCATTGGGTTTACTCCTACAGAGCGCAACCGTTGCGCCAACCGCCCCCGCGGCATCGATTGCCGCATCCGACTGGGGCGGCGGTGGGGCAGGGCCAAGGCGGGATCGGGGCTTTGGAAACGGAGTCTTACCGGCGCCGCCGCAATTCTCACCAATCCAGCTTGAAGCCGGCGGTGATGCTCTTGTTGGCGGTGGGCTGGCCGAGGTCGCTGACCGAGGTGGTCACGTGCAGGGGGCCGAGCAGCTTCTGGCGCGCGCTGAGCGAGTTGTGCGTGATCGGATCGATGGAGCTGGTGGCAAGCCCGGCGGCCAGACTGGTGCCGGTCGGCAGGATGTCGAACTTCACCGACTGCTCGTTGCCCCAGACCTGCGACGGACCGGCCGTCACGTCCTGCGGCAGCGCCATCATCGGCAGGCCGGCCGGCGCGCTCGGCGCCGGGGTGCCGTAGCTGTCGGTGAGCGATGTGCTGTTCTGCAGCGTCAGCGAATAGCTTTCGCCGAACGGCAGCGAATGCCGGAGCGTGCCGGCAAGGCGGCCCTGGTCGCTGGTGGGATCGACACGCGCATCGACAGTCGCATAATCGGTGACGCCGACCGACGCCCAGGCGGCACCGGAATTGCCGCCGCGCGCCGGGGCGAGCGGCTGCGTCGGCCTGTAATCGATGGCGGGATCGGAAGCGAGGGCAAGGTCGGCGCCGACCTTGGCGTCCCAGGGTAGCGGCTGCTTCACCACGACGGTCGAGCCGCCGGGCGTGTCGGTGCGGCTGACGCCGAAGCGTTCCGGTTCTTTGCCCTTGGCGCGGGGCGCGCGCAGCGGTTTGGCCGGGGCCTTGGCGTAAGCACTGGGATCGAAGACAAGGGCCTGGCCGAGCAGGGCGGCTTCGTCGGGGCTGAGCGGCGGGCCCACAGGCCGATCGGGCGGCGCGGCGAGGGCGTCGTCTACGACTGTGCCATCCTGCGCCATGGCCGGCAGCGGGGCGATCGCCAAGACGAACAAGCCGAAAAGGGCGGCGCGAGAAACGGCGCGAGCCAGCATTTCCGAAACTCTCCCCCTTACCCGGTCCTTACCCCGAACCCTTCACGAGTCATTTGTCCCACGGAACTGGGGCGAAGGTATGGAGCGGCTTGGCTTGGCCGCGCATTTGATCGGTGACGCGGCGTTAACCGTGCAGGAAAGGCGCCGGCGCGGGATAGGCTTTCGCCGCCAGCAAGGCGAGTGCGAAAGCGCCCGAGAGCACCAGCCCGGCGAACAACACGAAGGCGACGACAAAACGCTTGAGCAACACGGCGATCCTCCCGGCAACCGTGCATGGGTCGCCGGGGCGCGCCGGAAGGTTCAAAGGGAAAGGGGAAGGCCGCCAAAAAAGCGGCCGGACGTCGACCCCCGGTCAGGACTTCTTGCCCGGCGGCGTGCTGAAGCCGCTGGGCGTGCCGCTCTGCTGCGCCAGCTTGTAGGCGGAGAGCTGCTTCGGCTTGTCCTTGTCGGCCTTCGGTTTCTTCTTTTCCTTCGGCACGCGCATCTGACCCTTAGCCATGACGACCTCCTTGCGAGTCGAGCATTACGAGTCGGAACGGCGGGATGGTGATACGGCGCAGGGTTTCCGGCAAGAGGGTGGCGCGGCCGGCCCCAGGCGGCGGAAGGTCTCAGCCCGGCTTTAGCTTTTGGGCGCGGCCGCGGCAGCGCCGGCGGCCTTCATCTTCTCGTCGATGCACTGGGTGACGATGTCGGCGCGCTTGTCGAGGCTCATGGCGGCGGCGCCCTTTTCGGTCTTCATCCAGCATTCCTGGGCGGCGCGCGAATGCGTCATCGGCGGCTCCGGCGGCGCGGCGGCCTGCGTGCCGAAGCCGGGCAGTCCGCCGCCGGTGGTCTCGCAGCCGGCGAGCGCCAGCGCGAGCAGCAGCGCGGCGGGCATTTTGCGGAAGCGAAGCAGAGGCCGTGGCGTCATTGCGGGATCCGGAATTCGTGCGGACGAGGCCCGTCTGTATCGCGAAGCGCGCGCGCCGTGAAGTCGTTTCGTTCCAGGACCTGTGCGTAAAATGCGGCGAAAAACCCGCGGCATTTTTGTGGCGAGCTCTTCACAAACCCGTGCGCGGGCGCGAACCGGCGCTGGCAGCGCGCGTTGGCCCTCACGAGACACGCAATTTCCGGAGGCAACAATGCGTGCATGCAAACATTTGATTCTGGCGGCGGGTGCGCTGATGCTCGGTAGCGTCGCGCAGGCGCAGCCTCTTGAAAACGGCGGCCCGGCCGTCGGCGTCGGCATGATCTGCAACACGCCGGAGCAGGCGGCGCAATTCATCAGCCTGCGCGAAAACGGCAGCGCGCCGCGCGCGGCGATGGACAAGGTCAACAAGGACGCCGGCGATCCGCGCGCCTGCGGCGTGGCCGCGATCGCCTTCGTGCGCGACGCCACGGTGAATTCGCGCGCGGTGCAGGACAAGCTGGTGCAGGTGGTGCGCATCAACGTGGTGGCCGGCTTCAACGGCGCCGGCTGGCAGAAAGTGAACGGCACGATCCAATTCGCCGTTGTGGAAGGCGAGGGCGAGGCGATCTGAGTTTCGCCATGCGCGCAGACGAAACTCTCGCGCGCCCTCTCGATCGCGGGGGACCCATGACGCCGGAGTCGCCGGGCGCGACGATGACGGTGTCATGGGTCCCGGCGATGCCGTGAATGTCTTTCACGCAAAACTCTCCACTGTCGTCGCAAAACTCTCCACTGTCGTCCCCGCGAAAGCGGGGACCCATAGTCCCTGCCTTCTCGATAATCTGCGGCGTATGGGTCCCGGGCCTCCTTCGCGTCGCTCAGTCGCCCGGGACGACAGGAAAAGGCATAGCTCCGCCGCCCGCATTCTTTGGTCGGCCCCGGGTAAGCCGCATTTCTAATTTCATCCGCCGCTCCTCAAAAAAAGCGCGAGGGCGCGCGGGACGCTGTTGGGTCCCGGTCGCACACAAGTTTACGCGGTGTGCGCAAACAAGGTGCTCGGACCCGCGGGCCTCGACGCCTCGCGACATCGAGGCTTGTCGAAGTCCGTTTTGCCCGCCGCGCCACTCGGATTTGAGCGGTGGCAGGCTGCCGCAAGTCCGCCCAACCCATGGCGTCCCGCGCGCGGTGTTTCTTAGGTTTGCTCCACGACGATCCCAGGCAGGCGGGCGTTTAATGGCGCTAGGTTTTCCCGCTAGCGCGCGTACTACCTGGAGGACCAGGCACTCGGGTCGGCCCCTCTGACAGGGGTCCGGCCGTACCGGCCGTCAGGGTCCTCGGCCCGACGCGTCGGGCGAGGATGGTCGCGGCTTGGACCGCCGGGCCCTTACACCGCATCTCCGATGCAAGGTCATTCCCCGGCCACCGCTCCCCGCCCCGCGTCTGGAGACGCTGATCAGACACCCCTCGCTATCGGGGCAGGATTTAAGGAATATAGTCTATTAGATAGGATGGGTCAATAGTCCTAGAAAAGATTTTTGGAGGGTCGGGGCTGGCGCAGCAACGCACTAGGAGTGCGTCTCGAACCGTGGCGGCCGCTCCTCAGGATGAGGGCGGGAAGAGGCCCTACGCCGCCGCGTCGCCCGTCACGCGCGGGATTTTGGCGAGTTCCTTGCCGATGGCGCGCTCGGCCGTTTCGACGTCGAAGCGGTTCTGCAGATTGAGCCAGAGCTGCGGCGAGGTGCCGAGCGCCTTGCTCAGCCGCAAGGCGGTATCGGCTGTGACGCCGGTCGTCTCTGCCGCGATGCGCTCGACGCGCGTGCGCGGCACGCCCATCGCCTTCGCTAGCGCGCCGGGCGAGAGATTGAGCGGCGCGAGGAATTCCTCGCGCAGGATTTCACCGGGGTGGAGGGGAGGGAGTTTCTTGGGCAAAGGGGCACCTCCTCTTTCCGGCGACAGGCTAACGTTCGTGGCGCACATCAATATTACGAGCGGTAGCCAGCCATCGGGCTCCGACTTCGGAATCCGGTATTTTGATATCGGGAGGATTCTCTCCGCTCAGAGAAAAGAAATACTGCCCCCAATGATGGCCTAGATCATTTACGAATTCTACCAAACTGTCTGGCGCCTTGCGGCCATAACTTGGAATCTAAGGGTGCCATTCTCGGAGGGATCCGGCAATGCGTGTAGGAACGTTTGGCGAGAAAAAGACAACACAGTGAACACATGAGTTATCTAAGTGCCTCGCCATCACGTCTGAAATAAGAGCCATTTTCTGAGGGAAGTTGAAAAGATAATTGTTGTCGTTTGCAATTAGCAAAATGCCCGCAGCATCAGGCATGTTGTGGACGTTCATCGATGATTGAATTTGATCGCGTGCTTTGCGCGCTATTCGTTCGATTTGGCGCTGGAAAACCGTCTTCATCCGCAAGGCTGCTTCTTGGGAAAGGGGGCCATTGCCTAATATCCAAGCAAGAATTTGATCGTCGCTCATCCCACTCTTGCTAAGTTCTTCAAACAATCTTGTTGGGTTGCGTTTGATGTCAAACGGGTCAACTTCCAATGATTTCAGTTCTGCAATGACGTTTTGTGAACGAAATACATAGTCTGCATTCTTTGGCGTTTGCGACTGAGGTGCGAAGTCATCATCGCACACGTAGCCGCCGTACTGTCTTACAAAGGTTGCAAAATGAGCTCGAATATCAATGGCCGCGGGGCGACTTCGAGGCTTAACAAAAAAACGTAGATAAAGCGTGTCGAACCGCACCCTCGTGCGGAGCCATAGGAGCGAAGAAATTCGCATGACATGTCTTTTGAGTGCATGCCCCCGCTTAAGCATCTCGTTTATCGTCCGCGCTTCTTGTTCGCCCTGAAGCCACCGTGCTGACCCGGCTTGCCCATCGTGCTGCGCCCGCCTTCGCGCGGGCGCGACGGCACGCTTTCGACGCCGGGGCCCATTTCGTCCAGCGTCGGCTTGCGCGGGCTTTCTCGTGAAGACGCGCTTCGCGCTTTTGCTTTGCCATCGCGCGCCGGCTTCACCTCGTGCCATTGCGCGATGCCCATTTCGTCGAGGTGGGGTTTGTGCGGCCGGCTGAGAGGATCGCTGGCCTTGCGTCCGCCTGCCACGGCGCGCCTGAGCTTCGGGTCCTGCGTGATGACGAGCTCGCGCGCGGTGGGATTGTCCAGCACCGCCAACTCGGTCTGCTTCAGGCGCTTGATCTCGTCGCGCAAGCGCGCGGCGGTTTCGAAGTCGAGGTCGGCGGCGGCCTCGCGCATGCGCTTTTCCATGTCGCCCACCACGGCTTCGAGATTGTGCCCGATGGTGGCGGCCTCGGCGAATTCGCCCACGGCGCCCTTGCCGCCGGTCGAGATCAGCACGTGGTCGCGCTCGTAGACGCTGTCCATGATGTCGTGGATCGAGCGCTTGATGCTTTCCGGCGTGATGCCGTGCGCGGTGTTGTACTCGACCTGCTTTTCGCGGCGGCGGTTGGTCTCCTCGATGGCGCGCTGCATCGAGCCGGTCATCTGGTCGGCATAGAGGATCACCTTGCCGTCGACGTTGCGCGCGGCGCGGCCGATGGTTTGAATCAGCGAGGTCTCGCTGCGCAGGAAGCCTTCCTTGTCGGCGTCGAGAATGGCGACCAGCGCGCATTCGGGAATGTCGAGGCCCTCGCGCAGCAGGTTGATGCCGACCAGCGCGTCGAAGGCGCCAAGTCTGAGATCGCGGATGATCTCGATGCGCTCCAGCGTGTCGATGTCCGAGTGCATGTAGCGCACGCGAATGCCCTGCTCGTGCAGATACTCGGTGAGGTCCTCGGCCATGCGCTTGGTCAGCACGGTGATCAGCGAGCGGTAGCCTTTTTGCGCCACCTGGCGCACCTCGCCGACCAGGTCGTCGACCTGCAGCCGCGCGGGGCGGATCTCCACCGGCGGGTCGATCAGCCCGGTCGGGCGGATGACCTGCTCGACGAAGACGCCGCCACTCTCGTTGAGCTCCCATGCGCCGGGCGTGGCGGAAACCGCGACCGACTGCGGCCGCATGGCGTCCCATTCCTCGAAGCGCAGCGGCCGGTTGTCCATGCAGGAAGGCAGGCGGAAGCCGTATTCGGCCAGCGTCGCCTTGCGGCGGAAGTCGCCGCGGAACATGCCGCCGAGCTGCGGGACGGTGACGTGGCTCTCGTCGGCGAAGACGATGGCGTTGTCGGGCACGTATTCGAACAGCGTCGGCGGCGGCTCGCCCGGGCGGCGGCCGGTGAGATAGCGCGAGTAGTTCTCGATGCCGGCGCAGGAGCCGGTGGCTTCCATCATCTCCAGGTCGAAGCGCGTGCGCTGCTCCAGGCGCTGCGCTTCCAACAGGCGGCCGGCGGCGTTGAGCTGCGCGAGACGGACGCGCAGCTCCTCCTTGATGCCGGCGATGGCTTGCAGGAGCGTCGGGCGCGGCGTGACATAGTGCGAATTGGCGTAGATCTTGACGAAGTCGAGCTCGTCGGTCTTGGCGCCGGTGAGCGGGTCCATCTCCTCGATCTTCTCGATCTCGTCGCCGAACAGATGCACGCGCCAGGCGCGGTCCTCGTAGTGCGCCGGGAAGATGTCGACCGTGTCGCCGCGCACGCGGAACGCGCCGCGGAAGAAGTCGGCCTGCGTGCGCTTGTATTGCAGCGCCACCAGGTCGGCGATGAGCTGGCGCTGGCTGATCTCGCCGCCCTTCTTCAGCGTGAAGGTCATGGCCGAATAGGTCTCGACCGAGCCGATGCCGTAGATGCAGGAGACCGAGGCGACGATGACGACGTCGTCGCGTTCGAGCAGCGCGCGCGTGGCCGAATGGCGCATGCGGTCGATCTGCTCGTTGATCGAGGATTCCTTCTCGATATAGGTGTCGGTGCGCGGGACGTAGGCCTCCGGCTGGTAGTAGTCGTAATAGGAGACGAAATACTCGACCGCGTTGTCGGGGAAGAACGACTTGAACTCGCCGTAGAGCTGCGCGGCCAGCGTCTTGTTGGGCGCCAGGATGAGCGCGGGGCGCTGCGTCGCCTCGATCACCTTGGCCATGGTGAAGGTCTTGCCCGAGCCGGTGACGCCGAGCAGCACCTGCGTGCGGTCGTGGCGCTTGACGCCCTCGACCAGTTCCTTGATCGCGGTCGGCTGGTCGCCCTTCGGCTCGAAGTCGGACTTGATGACGAACTTGCGGCCGCCTTCCGATTTCTCCGGGCGGGGCGGGCGGTGCGGCGTCCACACCTCGCCGGCGCGGGCGAATTCCGGGCGGCCCTCGCGCAAGAGCTTTTCCAGCGACTCCGCGGTGGCGGCGACGCCCATCGACGACAGCCCCTCGCCGGGGCGGGGCAGGTCGGCGCGCGGCAGGCGATATTTCGGATCTTCTACCTCCCCCTGCAAGGGGGAGGTCGGCGAGCGAAGCTCGCCGGGTGGGGGTGCGTTGCCGTCTTGCGGAGAGCTGACCCCACCCCGCGCGCCTTCGGC
>JALHRB010000013.1:0-70019 GCA_022841665.1 Pseudolabrys sp. | reverse complement strand
GCGCGACCCTCCCCTTTCAGGGGAGGGATGAAGAGCATCGGCTTCGTCGCCCAACCCCAACTCGGCCGCCAATGCCGGATCGAGCCCCGTGATCGGCGAGCCGGTGTAGTCGCTCTGCTTCGCCTCCTCGAATCCCTGCGCCGACTTGCGCGCGCGGTGCGCGGCGGAGAAGTCCTGCCGCCGCTCCCACGAGGTCTCCGGCGGCGGCTGGAGGCCGGTTTTCTCCGTCATTCCGGGACGGTCCGGAGGACCGGACCCGGAATCCAGATACGGGCTCTGTGCCTGTTTCTGGATTCCGGGTTCGCTCCCCCGGATCAAGTCCGGGGTCGCGCCCCGGAATGACGAAGCGCCGGTGCCGGAACCCAGGCCGGCGGTGCCGCGGGCGATGCCGGGATTGAGCAGTTCGGCGAGCGCGTCCGGCGTTTCCGGCGCGTCGGGCCGCGATGCCTTGGCCCGTGTCGGGCGCGCGGGGTCCTTGGGCTTTTTCGGAGGGGATTTGGCCATATCCCCGGAATATGGGGCGAGTCCGGGGGCGGGGGAAGGGCAGGGGCGCCCTTCGTCTAGCGCGGCATGAACCGCTCGTAAGCCGCGCTGATCGGCGTCACCGCAACAGGGTTTTTGCCGGCGAACGGGTCGAGCCGCATCAGCACGACCCACAACATGAAGGCCATGCCCACCGCGAAAAGCGTCACGGCCAGCGCCGCCGCGCGCGGCTTGCCGAGGTGAACGATCACGACGCCCGCCTGGGTGAGAACGCCGAAGACGAACGCGGCAATCCACTTCAGCCAGCTCGTCTGCGAATGCGCGACCGCGACCATTTCGGCCCGGGCGGCACGCATCTCGTTGATCGCGCCCGTTGCGATCTGGCGCACCGCCGAATCCACCGTCGCCAGGCCGCCGAACATGACTTCGTGCAGCATCCGCAGACCCAGCGCATCGGCCTCGGCCGTCTGCCGGTTCGAGCGCCAATCGCTGCCGCTCGTTCGCTGGCCGTAGTCGACGGCCAGTCGCTTGAGGGTCTGGCCGCGTTCGGCCAGCGCGTCGGCGGTGCTCAGAACGACGGCAATGGCGCCCGCCTGGCGCGCCACGGCGGAGCGCGCACGCTCGGCATGCATCGACACGTCGTTGGCGAGAAACGCCGTGAACAGTCCGAACAGCAGCGCCAGCAATGTCGCCATGGGTCCCACGACGCCGCTGCACGTGCTCAGCAGCGGCGCGAGCGGCGACTTCTCGGCGATCCAGACGAGGGCAAGCGCGATGCCGACGATGCTCAACAGAAACAGAATGGCAAATGCGGCTGGATAAGCATTGACCGTCGACATCCGTCCCCCTTCGAATCCGGCCCCTTACGGCGGCGCCACATTCGCCCGCCCGGCGGCGTCCGTCCACTGGGCCCGCCATGGCGCTGGGGAGGGGAGACTACGCCGCCCTCTTCCACAATTCCTTCGATGCCAGCGCCGCGCCTTCGGCCAGCGACGCGAGCTTCATCCACACGATCTTGCTGTCGACCTGCACGCGGCCGGCAAAGGTGCCAAAGCCGCAATCGACGCCGGCGATGACGTTCTCGCGGCCGACCACGGAAGCGAAATTCAGGAGGCGGTCGCTGACCACTTCCGGATGCTCGACGGTATTGACCGTGGAATCGATCACGCCGGGGATGATGATCTTGCCGGCGGGCAGCTTCACGTCGCGCCAGATCTTCCACTCGTGCTCGTGGCGGCCGTTGGCGGCCGGGAAGGAAACCGCCTGCGGACGGCCGGTAAGCACGATGTCGACGATGTCCTTCAGCGGCACGTCGGTGTGGCGCGGCGCCATGGTCGAGCCCCAGCACACGTGCATGCGCATTCTTTCGGGCGGAATGTCGCGCACCGCGTGGTTGAGCGCGGCGACGTTGACGGCAATGATCTTGCGGTAGGAGGCCAAGGGCAGGTCGAGATAGACCATGTGGCGCAGCATCGCCAGGTCGGGACAGTCGAGCTGCAGGATGAAGCCGGCCTCGACGATGGCGAGATATTCGCGCCGCATCACGTCGGCGAGCGCGTAGATGTATTCCTCGTCGGTCTTGTAGAAATTGTTCTTGAGGTAGCGCGCGATCTGCCCGGGCGAGGGCGAGGTCATGAACCATTCCTCGGCCTTCACACCGGCCATGGCCGCCTTGGCAAGATCGATGTCGGCCTGCGCGGCGGCGAAGTCCTTCCAGCCGACCGGGCCATTGCAGGCCGGGCGGCGCTGGAACGGCGAGGCGAACTGCTTCAATTGCGCGGCAAGTTCGGGAAACTCATCGTCGCCGGTGCCCATCGGCGGCGCGCTTGGGCCGTCGTAGCCGGTGAGCCGTTGCAGCACGTGCACGGTGTAGTCGGTGCGGCCCTGCTCGCCGTCATTGATCACATCCAGGCCGCATTCGACCTGCTTCGCCACCACCTGCGCCACCGCTTCGCGCACGGCGGCGTCGAGCTCGGCCTTGCGCGCGCCGGGGTTCTTGTCTTCGGCCAGCAGCAGCTCAACCACCTTGGCAGTGCGCGGCAGGCTGCCGGTGTGGGTGGTGAGAATGCGGTCGGTGCTGCGTTTCATGGAAGAGTCTTTCGTTTGCGCATGATCTTGTCCGAAAACCGGTGCCCACTTTTCGGGATCATGCGCTAGAACCCCTTCACCACTTCGCGCACGTGCTCGACCTCGGGCGGCGCGGCGAAGCAGTGGCCGACCAGCCTGCGCCATTCCTGGAAGTCGGCGGATTCGCGGAAGTCCTTGGTGTGGTTCTCCAGCGTCTCCCATTGCACGAACAGGCGGTAACGCTGTGGCTTCTCGTGCGAGCGTTGCAGCGACATGCCCGTGCAGCCCTTGGCGCGCTTGAACACGGGCGCGGCCGCTGCCACGCCGGCTTCGAAGTCGGCTTCCATGCCGGGCTTCACGTCGATTTGCGCAATCTCGAGGATCATGGGGTTAAGACTTTCACTGCGGGAGGAGTTTGAAGGCGCGGCATTATGGTGCGCGCGCGCGGCAGTGGAAAGGGTGGGCGGCGCTTGTCCCGGGCGCAGCGCAGCACGGCTTCGTGATGCGCTGCAGACCCGGGATCGTCACGCACTCGGCGCTGCGAAGGCCCCGGATCTGCGGCGCAACACTTCGTGCTGCGCCGCGTCCGGGGCAGGGTGCGTCAGGCCCGCGCGTATTTCCCGCGGCCGAAATAGCGGTCCTTGGCGTCGTCGGTGGCGTTGTCGCGCACCGACTTGATGGTGGCGACCTTGGCCATCGCGCGCTTGACGGCGTCGCGCGCCTCGATCTTGTCGACCCAGGCCTTCACGTGCGGCCGCGTGGCGAGGTCGATGCCGAGCAGCCCGACATTGCGCAGCCAGGGGAAGGCGGCGATGTCGGCGAGCGTGTAGTCGTCGCCGGCGACATAAGCGCGTGACGCGAGCCGTTGGTCGTAGAGATCGAACAACTTGTTGACCACGGTGCGATAGCGGCTGTGGCCGTACTCCTGCCCGGGTCCGGCGAACTTGGAGAAATGCACGAGCTGGCCGGACATCGGGCCGAGGTTGGCCATCTGCACCATCAGCCACTGCATCATGTCGAAATACTGCTTCTTGTCCTTCGGCACGAACTTGCCGGCCTTGTCGGCGAGGTAGAGCAGGATCGCGCCCGACTCGATGACCGTGTAGGGCTTGCCGCCCGGGCCGTCGCTGTCGACGATGGCCGGCACCTTCTGCAAGGGATTGATCTTGGTGAACTCCGGCGTGAATTGGTCGCCCTTCCAGACGTCGACGGTATGCGTGTTGTAAGGCAGCTCGCACTCCTCGAGCATGATGAAGATTTTCTGCACGTTTGGTGAGGTCAGCGCGTAAAGGTCGATCATGGCATGGCACTCGTCTGGCGGGACCGCGAATTGCGGGCGTGACTCTATAGACGAAGTGACGGTTCTTGTCCCGGGCGCGGCGCAGCACGCAGTGGTGCGCCGCAGAACCGGGACCGTCGCAAAATCAAAGTTTGGGACGGCCCCGGATCAGCGTTGCATCGTTTCGCTTCGCTTCATGCTGCATCGCGTCCGGGGAAAGGGCTTGCACAGCCGCCGCCTTGCGCAGGCAGGATGGGCAGAGGCAATCCTCGGCCGCGGCGGTGGGCATGGGCAGGCGGTAATCTTCCTCCGCGCACCAGCAGCCGCCGGCCGGCTTGCAGTCGAAGGCCGCGCCGCAGCGGGCGCAGGCGAGGCGGCGGGCGGCGGGGGCGGTCATCGGGGCGGCCTTTGCTTGGCGATTGTCACAGTCCATTGCCGAATCGTCCCTATGGCAATGGCCATGCTCGGGCTCGTCGAATTCGCCGGCTTTGCCGGCGCTACGCTCACGACGCTGTGCTGGCTGCCGCAGGCGCTCAAGGCGATCCGCGACAAGGATACCCGCGCGCTGTCGCTGACCGCCACGGCCGCCTTCACCCTCGGCATCGCGCTCTGGCTGGTCTACGGCCTGGCGCTCTGGGACTGGCCGCTGATCGCCTCCAACGCGGTGACGCTGGCATTGATGGGCGTCATCCTGGCGTTGAAGCTGCGGTATGGCTAGGCGCGCGACAACGCATTGAATGCTTGTCATGGCCGGGCATAGCCCGTCGAAGACGGGCGTAAACGCCCTTATGTCCCGGCCATCTCGCTTAGGGAGGCACGGTGCCTTGCTAAGCGGGGTCACCGGGACAAGCCCGGTGACGACAGGAGGGCTATTACTGCGCCTCGCCGCCGCCGATATAGCCGCCGATTTTCCAGGCGCCGCCTTCCTTGGCGTAGCAGAGCCGGTCGCCGCCGATCGGCGCGATCGAGTCCACCGAAACGTAGCCGAACTTTCCATCCGGCATCACGATGCGGAGATAGGCGGCCGAGGCCGAATTGTTGTCCGGCAGTACGCGCACGAAATGCGCGCCGAGCTTGCCGGTCACCGGCGCATTGGCCTGCCCCTGCGCATGCACGTCGGTGCTGGGCGAGGCCGGATAGCCCCACTCGCCGAAATCGGTCTGCGTCGCCTTGAGCAGCGCCTCGAAGGCCTTGCCGTCGAAGGCAGGATCGGCGGGCGCGCAGAGCGCGTTGGCGCGGCCGGGCGCGGGCGAGGCGGTCGGGTCCTCGGAATAGCCGGCCAATATGTCCCAGCCGACGGCGTCCTTGCTGGCGAGGCCGAGCGCGGTGGCGAGGTTGTCGACGCCGGACTTCTTCTTGTCGGCGCCTTCGCCGCTCTCGCGCTCCCAGAAGAAGCCCTTGCTGACCACCAGCCGGGCGAGCGCGGCGCGGTCCTTCTTCTGCGCGGCGGCGGCGATCTGCTTGCGCAACTCCTCGAAGCCGGCGTCGCTGATCGGCGCGGGCGGCGTGATGGCGACCGGCTTGTAGGGCTTGGCCGGGGCGGGTTGCGGGGCCTGCTGCTGCTGTTGCGGCTGGCCGCCCGGCTTGGTCTGCGCCAGAGCGGGCAAAGCGGCCGTCAAGACGGCCGTCAAGGCGGCGCCGATGGTCAGGATTTGAATGACACGCATGACGTCGCTCCCCTTCTGCGCGTGGGCCGCGCGGGATGACGGGCAAGACTAGCACAGGAGGGAGCAAAAAAATGGCGGTCCCGGGCAGGGGTTGCCGGCGGGACCGCGAAAAGGGGCTACGCTTGTACGCAACGAACTGCGAAGCGCCTTCCTCATAGCGCCGGCCCGTGACGCCCGCATGACGGGGAGGCGGCCTGTGGATCGCCGGCGGCAAAAACGCTAAAGGCGGCCACGCCGCCTCTTCGCCCTGGGGAGCCCCGATGTCCGCCCTCTCGCCTTATCTGCTGCCGATCGCCCTGCTGGTCGGCTCCAACGTGTTCATGACCACGGCCTGGTACTGGCACCTGCGCTACAAGGAGGTGTCGCTGGTCAGCGTCATCTTCATCAGCTGGGGACTGGCCTTCATCGAGTACTGCATGGCCGTGCCGGCCAACCGCTACGGCCACGCGGTCTACAACGCCGCCCAGCTCAAGACGATGCAGGAGGTCATCACCTTCATCGTCTTCGCCGCGTTCTCGGTCATCTACCTGAAGGAGCCGATCACCTGGAACCAGGGCGTCGGCTTCGCGCTGATCGCGGCCGGCGCGTTCTTCGTGTTTCACAAGTGGTGATTATCTGGCCGGCGCGACGCGCAGCACGCGGCCCGAGCCGCTGTCGGTGACGAGGTAAAGCGCGCCGTCGGGGCCCTGGCGCACGTCGCGGATGCGCTCGTTGAGGCCTTGCAGCAGGCGCTCCTCGCGCACGACCTTGCCGTCCTTGATCTCCAGCCGCGACAGCAGCTGGAATTTCAGCGCGCCGTTAAACAGGCTGCCTTTCCACGCCGGGAACAGGTCGCCGGTGTAAAAGGTCATGCCGGACGGCGCGATCGACGGCGTCCAGTGCCAGAGCGGATCGGTGACGCCTTCCATCTGCGCCTTGCCGGCGCCGACCGGCGAGCCGTCGTAATTGACGCCATGGCTCACCAGTGGCCAGCCGTAGTTCTTGCCCGGCTCGATGCGGTTGATCTCGTCGCCGCCTCTGGCGCCGTGCTCCTGCTCCCACAATGAGCCATCGGCGGGATTGAGGGCGAGTCCCTGCGGGTTGCGGTGGCCGTAGGACCAGATCTCCGGCCGCGCACCGGCCTTGCCGACGAAGGGATTGTCCTTCGGCGCCTCGCCATCCGGCGTGATGCGCACGACCTTGCCGAGATGGTTGTCGAGCGTCTGCGCCATGTCGCGGCCGCTGAAATGGTCGCCCGTGGTGAGGAACAGGTTGCCGTCGGCCGCCTGCGCGATGCGGCCGGCGAAGTGATTGCCGCGCGAGACCGAGCCTTGCTGGCGGTAGATCACCTTCACGTCGGTCAGCCGCGGCGTCTCGCCGGTCTCGAGCTTGGCGCGCGCGAGCGCGGTGCGGCCGCCGCCTTCGACCGGCTCGGCATAGGAAAAATAAATGGTGCGGTTCTGCGCGAAGCCGCGGTCGAGGATGACGTCGAGCAGGCCGCCCTGGCCGGAGGCGAAGACCTTCGGCACGTTGGCGAGCGGGGGCGACAATTTGCCGTCGCGCGCCACGATGCGCATGCGGCCGGGCCGCTCGGTGACCAGCATGGCGCCGTCGGGCAGGAAGGCGAGCGCCCAGGGGTTGACCAGCCCGCGCGCAACGGTTTCGACCGTCACTTTACCGGCAGAGGTGTTGAACGTGGAATCCGCCGCCTGCGCCACGGACAGCGCGGCGAGCAGGACGATCGAGGTCAGGATGATGCGCATGCCATTCAACGATAGCACGCGCCGGCCGTTCCTGCGCCGCCTGGACTTAATGACGCGGCCTGTGCCTGTGGCCCGGCAAGGTCAAGCTGAGCCCGCCCATGGCCGCGAACAGCAGGCCGACGACCAGCGCGATCGCGAACAGGCCGGTTTCGTTGTCGATGACGTTCATGGCGACGTCGGCGCGGGCGATGCCGGCCGACACCACGGTCACGGCGACCAAAGTGGCGAGGCCGAGCCCGAGGCTGGCGATAAGCTCGGCAAAGCTGGCGTTGCGGCGTTCACGGCCGAGCATGCGGCCGGTGCCGGGCCGGAAGCCGTTGGCTTGAAGCGGTGTGCGCATGGCGAAACCGGGCAAATGAATCGGTTGAACGATGGCCCATATTGGTTGCCGAAACGGGCAAGGTTTCGTCCCGATTGCGGCGGCGCCGGTGACGAACCGGGGCGTTTTTGGGGCGAGGGTTAACGAAGGGTGAACGGGGCGTTCTTACCCTCCCCCGCGCTTCGCGGGGGAGGTGAAGCTACTGCGCCGCCACCAAGGGCTCGGGCTGCCAGTCCATGGCCACGTAGCCGGGCTCGGCGGCGATGCGGTCGAGCCAGTCGCGCACCGCCGGATAGCGGCCGAGGTCGAAGTCGCACTGGCTGGCCACGTGGGTGTAGGCGTAGAGCGCGATGTCGGCGATGGTGAAATGACCGGCGACGAAATATGGGTATTTGGAGAGGTGCATCTCCATCACGCCGAGCGCGCGGTAGCCGTTCTCCATCCAGTCATCGAGCGCATGGCTCTGCAACTCGCGGCCGCCCTTGATCAACGCCAGCCAGAAATAGGCGGCGCCGATATTGGGCTCCAGGCTGTGCTGCTCGAAGAACATCCATTGCAGCGCCTCGGCGCGCGCGATGCGGTCCTCCGGTGCCAGCATGGTGCCGCCGGCGACGTACCAGAGAATGGCGTTCGACTCGGCGAGATGGCGGCCGGGCGCCACTTCGAGCAGCGGCACCTGGCCGTTCGGATTCTTGGCGAGGAACTCAGGCGTGCGGCTCTCGCCTTGCAGGATGTCGACTTCCACGCGCTTGTACGGAATGCCGAGCCGGGCCAGCGCGAGGCGGACCTTGTAGCTGTTGCCGGACCGCTGCATCGAATAGAGCGTGTACATCGAACGTCCGAATTCAAGCGCGATGCCCAAGCCATCGCGCAGCCCCCCGAAATGCCGCCGGACCGTGCTGGCGAAGTCCGGCATTTGCATGGCGTTTAGCCAGCCGGCGCGGCCGCGCCATCGCGAAATTCCGACCTAACGAGAACGCACGAACTGTTGAACGCGCCGCACCGGGAATTTTATTCCGCGGCGACCCGATGCGCGCGCGCGTATTCCAGCAAGGCGTCGTCGTCCAAGGGCACGATCGGCGTGAAGTCGCGGTGCGCGATGAATTCCGGCCGCGTGAATTTGGTGATGTGGTTGGAGACGGCGCAGAGCGTGAGATAGACGATCTTGCGCGGGTAGGGCGTGATGTTGGGCGGCGAGGCGTGCACCAGGTTGCCGTGGAACATCAAGACCGAGCCGGCCTTGCCGGTCGGCGCGACGATGCCGACGCCGTTTTCGTCTTCCGCTTCGCGCGCCAGCCGCGTCACGGTTTCCTTGTCGAGCGTCCAGAGCGGATAGGACGTCGTGGTCTTGTCGTGGCCGGCCTCGAGCACGCCCTGCTTGTGCGACTTCGGGATGATCATCAGCGCGCCGTTGATCGGCAGCACGTCGTCGAGAAAGATCGCGATGTTCATCGCGCGCGGCTCCGGCATGCCGTCGTCGCGCGCCCAGGTGCCGTAGTCCTGGTGCCATTGCCAGACGTCGCCCTCGAAGGCGGCCTTGGCGTTGAGCTTGAACTGGTGGACGTAGACGCTCTCGCCGAACAACTGCATCAGCGGCTCGACCAGCCGCGGGTGCCGCGACATCACCTCGAAGACTTTGTTGAACTTGTGCGCGGCGAAAGCGGTGCGCGGCGCGCCGGATTTCTCGCGCCAGACTTCCTGGCGGTCGAGCTTGAGGATGTTGTCGGCTTCGGTGCGCAGCAGCGCGATCTCTTCCTCGGAGAAGCAGTTGGGGAAGAAGACGTAACCTTGCTCGTCGAAGGCTTTGAGCTGCTCGGCAGATAGCTTCATGGCGCGCGCTCCCTTGCGAAGGTTGCGGCCGTTGCCCGGCTCTTGCCGTTATTCTAGGCCTGCAATTTCAAAACGCCACCGCCTTGCGCGGTGGAATTTTCCACCATGGCGCGGCGCAGCAAAAACACGAAGGCGGCCAGCATCAGCGGCACCGCGAGCGGGATCAGCGTCGCCTCCGCCACCGAGCGCGCGAACAGCGGCACCAGCCAGAGCAGCGCAAGCAGCGTTTTTTCGTAAACGCCGAATCCGCGCGCGAGCCCATCGGCGGCGAGGAAGGCGATCGCCGGCGCCAGCAGCATGAGGTCGTAGTCGAGCGCGTAGGGCGTGGCGAGGACGGTGGCGATCGCCAGCGCGGCGGCCTTGAGCGCAAAGCGCGCACGCCCGCGCCACAGCCAGACCAGCGCGCCGGCGGCGAACAGCGTGAGCGCGCCTTGCAGCGCATAAGCGAGCGGGATGCTGCCGCCCCACATCCGCACCAGCGCGAACAGGCTCTGGATCTTGTGCCAGCCGGTGTCGCCCTGCTCGAGGATGACGGTGCGGGTGAAGTGGGTGGAGGCGAGGAAGGCCTGCCATACCTCGAGGCCGAAGGCGGCGGTGACGGCGGCCGCGAGGACGAGGACCGTGACCGCGGCCGCGATGAAGCTGCGCCAGTATCCGCCCGCGGCGAGCGCCAGCGGGATCAGCAGGCCGAACTGCGGCTTGTAGGCCAGGCATCCGAACAGCACGCCGGCGAGCATTGGCCGCCGATCAAGCGCGACGAGCGCAGCGCCCATAAGAGCGGCCGTCAGGAATCCATTGTGGCCATGGCCGAGGTTTATGAATACGGCCGGGAAGGCAAGGGCGAGCAGGAGCCACATTTCCTTTATCCCTCCCCTGAAAGGGGAGGGTGGCTCCGCGCGCAGCGCGGAGTCGGGTGGGGATCCATCCCCGGCGTCGCCAATGACCCCCACCCGATCGCTTCGCGATCGACCTCCCCCTTTCAGGGGGAGGTAACAGGCAAGGACCGCGCGCATCGCCCAGAGATAGAGCGCGAGCGTCGCGCCCTGCCAGAGCGCCAGCGCCAGTCCATAGGGCATCAGCGCGAAGAACGCGGCGACGACGAGGAAGAAGGGCGGGTAGTGCCAGCCGTAGATCGGCGTGTCCTTGCCGAAGATTTCCTGCTCGCGCGCGTATTGCCGCTGGGGATCGAAGGGCGCGGCGGCCTTGCCCTCGAGCACGTAGCTGCCGGCCGCATAGACGTTGGAGAAGTCGGTGCCGAGCGGGCGCCCGAAGCGGTCGTTGCGCCCGTCCGAGGTGCCGATCAGGTAGGCGCCGCCGAGCAACCCGGCGGCGATCAAGAGCCCCGCCACCAGCCGCATGCGGGCGCGGGTGACCCAGGCCCCGGAGCGCAAAATCTCAATAAAGCCGGCCATGGCAGGGGTCTAGCAGGGCAGGTTTAAAGGTGCGTTTCCGCGCCTCCCTCTGCCATCAACACCCTTGATCAATGCATCATTCTTTGCGACTTGCTGTTGCCTAATTGCGCCGGTACGACACATGTAAAACCGGCCTCAGACAAGGGATTCGGAGCTTTCCATGGCCTTCATCGCGGACCATCTCAAGCGCATCAAGCCGTCGCCGACCATCGCGGTGACGGACAAAGCGCGCGCGCTGAAGGCGGCGGGACGCAACGTCATCGGGCTCGGCGCCGGCGAGCCGGACTTCGACACGCCCGAGAACATCAAGGAAGCCGCGATCAAGGCGATCCGCGAGGGCCGCGCCGCCAAGTACACGCAGGTGGACGGCATCGCCGAGCTCAAGGCGGCGGTGGCGGCCAAGTTCAAGCGCGAGAACGGCCTCGACTACAAGACCTCGCAGATCACGGTCAGCGCCGGCGGCAAGCAGGTGCTCTACAACGCCTTCATGGCGACGCTGAACCCGGGCGACGAGGTGATCATCCCGGCGCCCTATTGGGTGAGCTATCCGGACATGGTGCTGCTCGCCGGCGGCAAGCCGGTCGAGGTCGTGTGCGGCATGGACCACGGCTTCAAGATCACCGCGGCCCAGCTCGAGCGCGCGATCACGCCGAAGACGAAGTGGTTCCTGCTGAACTCGCCGTCGAACCCGACCGGCGCCGCCTATACGCGCGCCGAGCTGAAGGCGCTCACCGACGTGCTGGTCCGGCATCCGCACGTGCATGTCATGACCGACGACATGTACGAGCACCTGACCTATGACGGCTTCAAGTTCTTCACGCCGGCGCAGGTGGAGCCGTCGCTCTACGAGCGCACGCTCACCATCAACGGCACGTCCAAGGCCTATTGCATGACCGGCTGGCGCATCGGCTATGCCGGCGGCTCCGAGCCTTTGATCAAGGCGATGGCGATGATCCAGTCGCAGTCGACCACCAACCCGGCGGCGGTGTCGCAGTGGGCGGCGGTCGAGGCGCTCACCGGCCCGCAGGACTTCATCGCCAAGCACAACAAGATTTTCCAGGAGCGTCGCGACCTGGTGGTGTCGATGCTCAACCAGGCCAACGGCATCAAGTGCCCGATGCCGGAAGGCGCGTTCTACGTCTATCCGTCCTGCGCCGGCACCATGGGCAAGAAGACGGCGTCGGGCAAGACGCTGGCGACCGACGAGGATTTCGTCACCGAGCTCCTGGAGCAGGAAGGCGTGGCGGTGGTGCACGGCTCGGCCTTCGGGCTCGGGCCGGCGTTCCGCATTTCCTACGCCACCAAGACGGAAGACCTGGAAGACGCCTGCCGCCGCATCCAGCGGTTTTGCGGGAATTTGAAGTAGCCGACGAGAGTCTTGAAACAGCCGGCGAGCGCCGTCCACGCCGCAATGATCGACCGTGACCGCGTCTCACGGCGGAGTTCGACAGCCACGCTACGGTAATGGTCGTAATCGATCATTCCGTTCTTTTGCTTGCGGTATTCGTCTTCCAAGCGGGTCATGGCGGCCTCCGTTGAGCGCCCTTGAGGGGCGCGACAGGATCAATCTGCCGCAGCCGAGGACCGCCCGCTTTGAGGCCGTCTTGATTTCCCCTTTAGAAGTCCTTCATTTAGGCCCTTGCGGCTATGCCCTTGCGACGCGAGGTGATCGGTGCGCTACCAATTCGAGGGCGGAACGCTGGATGCGGGGCGACGTGAGCTGCGGCAAGGCGACCGTCTTGTCGAGGTCGAGCCGCAGGTGTTCGATCTGCTGGCGTTTCTGCTGAAAAACCGCGAGCGCGTGGTCAGCCGCGACGACCTGATCGAAGGCGTCTGGGGCGGCCGTATCGTGTCGGAATCCGCGCTCGCCACCCGTATCAACGCCGTGCGGCGCGCGATCGGCGACGACGGCACGACACAGCGTCTGGTCAAGACCATCGTACGCAAGGGCTTCCGCTTCGTCGGCGACGTGCGTGAAGAGGGCGGCGAACAAAAGCCGCCGTCAACGCGCGCCGGCGCGTTGTCGCAACGCATCACCTTCTGTCGCACCGGCGACGGCGTGAACATCGCGATGGCGACGGTCGGCCAGGGACCGGTACTGGTGAAGACGGCCAACTGGCTCAACCACCTGGAGCACGATTGGGAAAGCCCGATCTGGTCGCCGTTCCTGCAGCGGCTGGCGGGACGCTTCAAGCTTGTCCGCTATGACGGACGCGGCAATGGACTGAGCGACCGCGACGTCGCCGACATCTCGCAGGGCGGCCTTGAGCGCGATCTCGAGGCGGTGGTCGAGTCTGCGGGGGTCGAGCGCTTCGCCCTGCTGGCGCTGTCGCAAGGCGTTGCCGCGGCGGTCGCGTTTGCCGCGCGCCATCCCGAGCGCGTGTCGCGCCTGGTCCTGTACGGGGCCTATGCGCAGGGCCGCAACCGGCGCGGTTCGCCCGAAGATGCCGCGACGGCGCAGACCGTCATGGCGATGATGCGGGAGGGCTGGGGCCGGGCGGATTCAGCCTTCATGCGCGCCTTCAGCTCGCTCTATTTGTCGGACGCCTCGCGCGCGCATATCCAATGGTTCGCCGACATGCAGCGGCTGTCGACCTCGGCCGAGGTCGCCGCGCGTCTGCGGGTCGCCTGCGACGACATCGACGTGGTGGACATGCTGCCGCAGATAAAGGTCCCGACGCTGGTCATCCACGCGCGGCAGGACCAGGTCGCGCCCTACGAGCAGGGCAGGCTGCTGGCGACGCGCATCCCCGGTGCCCGCCTGATCACGCTCGAATCCGAAAATCACGTGCCGGTGCCGGACGATCCCGTATGGCCGAAGCTGATGGACGAAATCGAGGCCTTCGCGTCCGGCGGCTGACGGCGCGCCGGGCAGCGAATCGCGCGGCGCTTCGCTAATCTGCCGCGCATGATTCGTCCCACCCTCGCGACCCTCACCCTCATCGCCAGCCTCGCTGCCGCCTCCGGGCAGGAGCGCGTGACGGTCGGCACGATGCGCGAGATGGGCAACGGCGCGCTCTTCCTCGCCGCCGCGCGGAACTACTTCAAGGAAGAGGGGCTCGAGGTCGACATGACGGCGTACAAGTCCGACAAGGACGTCGCCGACGGCGTGGCGTCGGGCGCGACGGATTTCGGCGTCGGCGGCTTTACGCCCGCCGCCTTCAGCTACGCCAGCCGCGGTTTCATCAAGGCGGTCGCCGGGCAGGCGCGCGAAAAGAAGTCGTACGAGGGCAACGAGATCCTGGTTTCCAACGCCGCCTTCGCGCAAGGCCTGCGCAAGCTGGAGGATCTGCCCAGCCGGTCGGTCGGCATCACCGAATTCGGCACCCCCTCCCACTACCAGGTCGGCCAGATCGCACGCGCCAAGAAGATCAAGTTCGACGACATCAGGGTCCGGCCGATGCACACGCTGGATGCCCTGTCGAAGGCGCTCGGCACCGGCCAGGTCGATGCCGCCATCCTGCCCGGGCAATATGCGCGCGAGATGCTGGTGGCGGGCCAGGCCAAGCTGCTCGGCTGGCTATCGGAGTTCGACGAGCAGCAGCTCGGCGCGGTGTTTGCCGGCGCCAAGACGATCGCCGAGCGGCGCGAGGTGGTCGAGAAATTCGTGCGCGCGTACCGGCGCGGCGCTGCCGAATATACCGGCGCGCTCATGCGCCACGATTCCTCCGGCAAGCGGATGTCGAATGCGCGCTCGCGCGAAGTCTCGACGCTGATCGCACGCTATGTCTTTCCCGGCCGGCCGATCGGCACCGCGGCGGCCACCGTCGAGGCCAGCGCCTACTACATCGAGCCGACGGCGCGGCTCGATGCCGCCGATATCGCGCGCCAGGTGGAATGGTACAAGGCGCAGCGGCTGCTCGATGCGAGCGTAGACGCCGGCAAAATCGTCGATCCGAGCTTCGTGCCGGCCGGAAAGCCCTGAACGCACGCATCCCACGCCGCGCGCGGGTATTGCGGAACATCCGATTCAACGCTTGCCAGTCCCGGATTCACCTGAGACGATACCCGTCCAGGGCCGGGATACGTGGTCCGACCCTCCCGGCCGGTTAAGGGAGGTTTGTAATGGGACAAAACGGCACCAGTCCCAAGTCTATAAGTAACTCGGGTCCACGCTGCATCGCGCTGGTGGGCCCCTTTCAAAGCGGCAAAACGACACTTCTCGAAGCGATCCTCGCGCGCACCGGCGCGATTCCGCGCCAGGGCACGGTCGACGCGGGCACCGCGGTCGGGGACGCCAGCAAGGAAGCCCGCCACCACAAGATGACCGTCGAGGCGACATTCGCCACCACCCAGTTCATGGGCGACAGCTACACTTTTATCGATTGCCCCGGCTCCATCGAATTCATCCACGACATGCGCAGCGTGCTGCCGGCGGTCGACGCCGCGGTGGTGGTCTGCGAGGCGGACGAAAAAAAGGTCCCGCAGCTGCAACTGATCCTGCGCGAGCTGGAAGACCAGAACATCCCGCGCTTCCTGTTCCTCAACAAGATCGACAAGGCCGACAAGCGCGTGCGCGAGACCGTGAAGCTGCTGCAGCCGGCTTCGCGCGTTCCGCTGCTGCTGCGCCAGATTCCGATCTGGAAGGGCGAATTGATCGCCGGCTTCGTCGATCTCGCGCTCGAGCGCGCCTTCGTCTACAAGGAATACACGGCCTCGGAAGTGATCGACCTCACCGGCGAGGATCTCGACCGCGAGAAAGAAGCGCGCTTCACCATGCTGGAGACGCTCGCCGACCACGACGACGAGCTGATGGAGCAGCTGCTCGAGGACATCCAGCCGCCGCGCGACAAGGTGTTCGACGATCTCGCCAAGGAACTGCGCGACCGCATCGTCTGCCCGGTGCTGCTCGGTTGCGCCACGCGCTCGAACGGCGTGCTGCGCCTGCTGAAGGCGCTGCGGCACGAGGCGCCGAACGTGAGCGAAACCGCGCAGCGGCTCGGCGTGAAGGCGAGCGGCAGCGACGCGGTCGCGCTGGTGCTCAAGACGTATCACACCACGCATGGCGGCAAGATGTCGCTGGCGCGCGTGCTCGCGGGGCAGGCCGGCGACGGCACCACGTTTCAGACGCCTGAGATCGAAGCCGGGCGGGTGTCCGGCGTGTTCAAGGCGATGGGCCAGCATTTCGAGAAGCGGCCGCAGGCGGCCACCGGCGAGACCGTGGCCTTCGGCAAGCTCGACCACGCCAAGACCGGCGTCACGCTGTCTTCGGGCAAGCAGCCGCATCCGGCGCTGGCGCAGGTGAAGCCGTCGCCGCCCGTGCTCGCCATCGCGGTGCAGGCGCGCGAACGCAAAGACGACGTCAAGCTCGGCGCCGCCTTTACCAAACTCACCGAGGAAGACCCTTCGCTCACGGTCGTGCACAACGCCGAGAGCCACGAGGTGGTGATCTGGGGGCAGGGCGAGATGCACCTGCGCGTCGCCGTCGAGCGGCTGAGCGAGCGCTACGCGGTGCCGGTGTCGAGCCGGCCGCCATCGGTCGGCTATCGCGAGACCATCCGTAAACCGATCTCGATCCGCGGTCGCCACAAGAAGCAGTCGGGCGGGCACGGCCAGTTCGGCGATGTGGTGGTGGAGATCAAGCCGCTGCCGCGCGGCTCCGGCTTCAAGTTCGAGGACAAGATCACCGGCGGCGTGGTGCCGCGCAACTACATCCCGGCGGTGGAGGAGGGCGTCATCGACGGCCTCAAGCACGGGCCGCTCGGCTTCCCGGTGGTCGATCTCTGCGTGACGCTGGTCGACGGCTCGTATCACACAGTGGATTCATCCGACATGGCGTTCCGCACCGCCGGCCGTATCGCCATGGTGGAAGGTCTGCCGCAGTGCCAGCCGGTGCTGCTCGAGCCGATCCACCTGGTCGAGATCGTGTGCCCGACAGATGCCACCGCCAAGATGAACGCTATCCTGTCCGGGCGGCGCGGGCAGATCCTCGGCTTCGACACGCGCGAGGGCTGGGACGGCTGGGATTGCGTGCGCGCGCAGATGCCGGAAGCCGAAATCGGCGACCTCATCATCGAGGTGCGCTCAGGCACTGCCGGCGTCGGCTCGTTCTCGTTCAAGTTCGACCATATGGCGGAGTTGACCGGGCGCACGGCCGATCAGATCATCGCGGCGCGGCGGGCGGCGGAATAGCTCCCGCAACCGTGACTTGCCCGTGAGGCGGCCGTTGCCGTACCTCTTGGGCACCGAATCGGAGACGCGCGCCATGAACGTCATTCGCCGCCGCGGCTGGGAATTGCCCGAGCGCCTGGCCACGCCGGAGCATCTGGCCTTCAGCCGGCGCAGTCTTCTGGCCGGCGGCGCTAGCGCTTTGGCGCTGGCTCCGCACGCCGCCTTGGCGCAGCGCGTGTCCGATCTCGACAAGATGCCGGACCCGACCGCCGATCTCTATCCGGCCAAGCGCAACGAAAAATACGTGCTCGACCGGCCGATCACGGATGAGAAGATCAACGGCAACTACAACAATTTCTACGAATTCGGCACGACCAAATCGGTCGCCGCGGCGTCGCAGGCGCTGCGGACGCGGCCGTGGACGGTGAAGATCGACGGCATGGTGGAGAAGCCGATCGAGATCGGCATCGACGACCTGATCCGCAAGATGACGCTGGAGGAGCGCACCTACCGGCATCGCTGCGTGGAAGCCTGGAGCATGGCGATCGCCTGGACCGGCTTCCCCTTCGCCAAGCTGGTGGATTTCGCGCGGCCGCTCGGCTCCGCCAAATACGTGCGGATGGAAACCTTCCTGGACGCCAAGATGGCGCCCGGCCAGCGGGCGACCTGGTATCCCTGGCCTTACGTCGAAGGCCTCAGCCTGGCGGAAGCGAAGAACGAGCTCGCCTTCCTCGCCACCGGCGCCTACGGCCATCCCATGGCCAAGCAGCACGGCGCGCCGCTGCGGCTGGCCGTGCCGTGGAAGTACGGCTTCAAGTCGATCAAGTCGATCGTGCGCTTCAGCTTCGTGGAGGCACGGCCGAAGGGACTGTGGGAGGCGCTGCAGGCCTCCGAATACGGCTTCTGGGCCAACGTCAATCCGGCGGTCCCGCATCCGCGCTGGAGCCAGGCGACCGAGGAGGTGATCGGCACCGGCGAGCGGCGGCCGACTTTGCTGTTCAACGGCTACGGCGAATACGTTGCCGACCTGTACAAAGGCCTGGAAGGCGAGCGGCTGTGGGCGTGAGCCACTTCCGCCGCGGCTGAAGCATCCCTATCTCGCAAGGAAACCATGGAGGTTTCCTTGCGCCCGCTCCTCGCTCTTCTCGCCGCTCTCGTCGCCTTCGGCACCGCGCCTGCGCATGCGGCCGAGCAGCCCGACCTCATCTTCAAGCGCTCCACCGTGTTCAAGTGGCTGACGCCGAACGACAAGCTCGCCACCTACGGGCTCGACGATCCGGAGGTGGAAGGCGTCGCCTGTCACTTTACCGTGCCGGAGCGCGGCGGCTTCAAGGGCTGGATCGGCGTGGCCGAGGAAGTCTCCGACATTTCGCTCGCCTGCCGGCAGATCGGCCCGATCAAATTCAAGGAAAAGTTCAGCCAAGGCGAGGACGTCTTCCGCACCCGCCGATCGCTGTTCTTCAAGAAGATGCAGATCGTGCGCGGCTGCGACGTCAAGCGCAACGTGCTGGTCTACATGGTCTACAGCGACCGCATCATCGAGGGCTCGCCGAAGAACTCGACGTCGAGCGTGCCGATCATGCCGTGGGGCGGCAACGGCGCGGTCGAGAAATGCACGGACTGGATCGAGTAAGCGCGGATCAGTCTTTGCTGATGTCCGCGCCGATGAGTTGGGTTGCGAGCAGGACGCCGACAACGACGCCGCCGATGCCGCCCAAGAGAAGGCCAGCCAGGAAAATGAGCACTTCCATCGTTCGCCGGCCCGTTCGTTTCGCCGCGCCGGGAGACGCCGCGAAAGGTCAGGCCCGTGATTAAACGCTTCGGCCGGCGCTGACAAATCGCGCAGAGCGTGTGCAGCATAAGAAAAACGCCGCTCGCGTGCAGGACGATTCGAGATCCTCAGCCTTCGCCGGCTTCGACCTTGGCGAGGCGGTCGCGCCAATCCTTGCGCTTGAGCACGAAGGAGAGCGCCGACAGGCCGAGCAGTATTGCACACACCAGCATCAAGCCGAGTGCGATCGGCCGGTCGAAGAAGATGAAGTAATTGCCGTTCGACATGATCAGCGACTGGCGCAGGCTCTGCTCGAAGATCGGCGCGATCACCAGCCCGAGCACCAATGGCGCCGGGTCGAACGAGAACTTGCGCAGCGCGTAGCCGATCAGGCCCATGATCAGCATGATCCAGACGTCGACGATCGAGTGGTTCACCTCGTAGACGCCGACGATGCAGAACATGATGATCAGCGGATAGAGGTAGGCGTAGGGGATGCGCAACACGCTGACGAACAGGCCGACCATGGGCAAGTTGAGCGCGAGCAGCATCACATTGCCGACATACATCGAGGCGACGAAGCCCCAGAACAGGTCGCGGTGATCGCTGACCAGTTGCGGGCCGGCCGGCACGCCGTGGATCATCAGCGCGCCGATCAGCACCGCGGTGATCGGGCCGGTCGGAATGCCGAGCGACAGCATCGGCACGAAGGCGCCGGTCGAGGCGCCGTTGTTGGCCGATTCCGGTCCGGCCACGCCCGCCACCGCGCCTTTGCCGAATTTCTCCGGGTGCTTGGAAATGCGCTTCTCCAGCGCGTAGGACAGGAAGCTCGATATGATGTGCGCCGAGCCGGGGATGATGCCGATCAGGAAGCCGAGCAGGCTGCCGCGCCCGATCGGCCAGATCGCCTCGCGCCATTCCTGCCGTGTCGGCAGCATTTCGCGGAATTTGGGCGAAATGACTTCGCCGGTGACGTGCTTGCTCGGCGTCGCCAGGATTTCGCCCAGCCCGAACAGGCCGACCGCGACCGGCACGATGCCGATGCCGTCGCCCAACTCAGCCAGATCGAAGCTGTAGCGGAAGTGCCCGGTCATGTTGTCGATGCCGATCATGCCGAAGACGAGGCCGAGGCAGGCCATCAGCAGCGTGCGCACCAGCGACGTCGACGACATGTAGGCGAGGAAGATGAGGCCGAGCACCAGCAGCGCGGTGTATTCGGGCGGGCCGAAGCGCAGCGCGATGGTCGCAAGCGGCGGCGCGATCACGGTGAGCATGAGCAGGCCGAAGGTGCCGGCGACGAAGGAGCCGACCGCCGCGATGCAGAGCGCGGCGCCGGCGCGGCCGCGCCGCGCCATGGCGTTGCCGTCGATGCAGGTGATCACCGACGCGGCCTCGCCCGGGATGCGCATCAGGATCGACGTGGTCGAGCCGCCGTATTGCGAGCCGTAATAGATGCCGGCAAGCATGATCACTGCCTGGGTGGCATTGAGCCCGAAGGTCACCGGCAGCAGGATCGAGATGCCCGACAGGGGTCCGATGCCGGGCAGCACGCCGACCAGGGTGCCGACCAGGCAGCCGAGGAACGCGTACCAGAGGTTGTCCGGCTGCAACGCGACGGAAAATCCATGCGCCAGGCTGAGGAGGGTGGCTTCCATAAGGCTTGGCGCTCGGCCGGGTTAGTAGGTGAAGGGGCTGCTCGGCAGCGGAGTCTTGAGCACGTAGACGAACACGGCATAGGTCGCCAGCACGACGGCGGCGCTGTAGGCGAGGGCGTGGAGCGGCTTGCGGCGTTCGACCACGATCAGCAGCGCGATCATCATCGAAGCCATGGTGATGAGAAAGCCGAGTTTCGTGTAGAGCGCGGTGGCGACGACGGCGATGACGGTCACCAGCGCGGCGTGCGCGCCGTCGCTCCACGCAATGGTGGCGAAGGTCGGGCTCTCGCTCGCGCGCACGATAAGTGCCAAGCCGAGGATGATGGTCAGGACGGCGACGATCTTCGGCAAAAAGCCGGATCCGGGCATCGACAGTTGCCCGGCCGGCAGATCGCCGCTCAGCGCGATGATCAGAATGCCGAAGACGACGAAGGCGCCGCCCGCGACGTGGTCGGCGCGCAGCGTCATCCGACGCGGCCGATCAGCTTCACCGCCTCATCGGAGCGCTTGGCGTCGTCGGCCCAGAACTTGGCGAAGCCGGCGGCATTAAGGAAGCCCGGCTCGAGGCCGGCATTGGCGATGGCGGCCTTGAACGCGTCGGACGCGGCCGCTTTCTCGATGGCACCGCTGAGCGTGGACACGATATTGGCCGGCGTGCCCTTGGGCGCGAAGATGCCGACCCAGAGATAATATTCGACGTCGTAACCGAGCTCCTTCAGCGTCGGCACGTCGGGCAGCGACTTTGAGCGCGTGCCGCCGAAGGAGGCGAGCGGGCGCAGCTTGCCGGCCTTCACGTGCTGGAGCGTCGCCGAAACGGTCTGCGTGCTGACCTGGGCGTTGTTGCCGAGCAGCGCGGTGATGGCCGGCCCGCCGCCATTGGTCGGCAGATGGCGCATTTTCGGAATGCCGGTCGCCTTCTCGAACAGCACCACCGGCAGGTGGGTCGCGCCATAGAGGCCGCCGGACGAGTAGACGATGGTTTCCGGCCGCTTCTTGGCGTCGTCGATGAGCTCCTTCGCCGTCTTGTAAGGCTGCTGGTCGTTGACCAGCAGCAGCACCGGATCGGCGACCAGCCGCGCCAGCGGGATGAAATCGCCGCGCGTCGTCTTCGGCTGGCGGCCGAACAGCTTGTCGACCTCCTCATAACCGGAGATGCCGTTGTTGTGCGAGAGCAGCGTGTAGCCGTCGGGCTTGGCATTGGCGCCGACCTGTGCGCCGACCTGGCCGCCGGCGCCCGCCTTGGTCTCAACGACGCAAGGCTGCTTGAAGACCGCCTCCAGCGCCGAGGCGAAGGGCCGGGTCACGATGTCGTTCACGCCGCCGGGCGGAAAGGCGTTGATGACGGTGATGGCGCGCGAGGGAAAGGCCTCCTGCGCGAAAGCAGGGCCGGCCGCGAGCGCGGCGGTGCTGGCGGCAGTGCCGATGACGAACGTGCGGCGATCCATGATGTCCTCCCGAACGCGGCCGGTTCAGCCGGGCCAATTGTACCCAATGACGAACATCACGCTCCGCCCGTGGGCGGAGCGTGACGCATTCCAATCAGCGCGGCGTGCGCTGCTTATCCCTGGACGCGGCCGATCGATTGAACGGCGGCTTCGACGCGCTTGGCGTCCTCGTCCCAGAATTTAGCGAAGCCTGCGCTGTCGAGATAGGCGACCTCATCGCCCAGATTCTTGATGGCGGTCTTGAACTGGTCGGTGTCGGCCGCCTTCTTGATGTTGTCGCCCAAGGTCTTGACGATCGGCGCCGGTGTGCCCTTCGGCGCGAACACGCCGACCCAGAGCGAGAACTCGACGTCGTAGCCGGACTCCTTGAGCGTCGGCACGTCCGGCATCGCGGCGGCGCGCTTGTTGCCGAAGCAGGCGAGTGCCTTGAGCTTGCCGGCCTTCACCTGCGCGCTTGCCGCGGCAATCGAGGACACCAGCACCTGCGCGTTGTTGCCGAGGATGGCGGTAAGCGCCGGGCCGCCGCCGTTGGTCGGCAGATGCTTCATCTTGATGCCGGCGGCCTTCATGAACAGCGCGGTCGGCAGATGCAGCGCGCCGTAAAGACCGGACGACGAGAAGATCAGCTTGTCCGGGTTCTTCTTGGCGTCCTCGACCAGCTCCTTGATGTTCTTGTAGGGCTGCTGGTCGTTGACCACCAGCACCATCGGCCCGGCGGTCAGCCGCGCGATCGGGATGAAGTCGGCGCGCGTGAACTTGGGCGTGCGGCCGAACAGCTTGTCGACCTCGGCAAAGCCGGAAATCGACACGATGTGGATGAGCAGCGTGTAGCCGTCGGGCTTGGCGGAGGCAGCGACCTGGCCGCCGACCTGGCCGGCTGCGCCGGCTTTGGTCTCGATCACGCAAGGCTGCTTGATGATCGGCTCAAGCGCCGCGGTGAGCGGACGGCCGACCACGTCGGCGGCGCCGCCGGGCGGGAAGGGGTTGATGAAGGTGATGGCGTGCGAGGGATAGGCGTCCTGGCCGAAGCTCGGCCGAACGGTGAGAGCGGCTGCGGCAGCGGCGCTGCCGGCGACGAAATGGCGTCTGTCCACGTGAGTCCTCCCTGGACTGTATTGTTTTGCCGGTAATCCCGGCTTGTTTGTGGGCAGGATGCTATCGCTCGTTGCGGCCGGCCTCAAGCATCAATGATCGCCACCGCCCGCGTCCAGCCGGCGGAACCCCCGCGCACTTTCACCGGAAAACAGCTCACCATGAAGCCCTTGGCCGGCAACGCCTCGAGATTGTGCAGCTTCTCGATGTGGCAGTAGCCGATGTCGCGGCCGGCGCGGTGACCTTCCCAGATGATCTTGGGATCGTGCGTCTCGGCGTAGCGCTGCTTTGTGTAAATAAACGGCGCATCCCAGCTCCAGCCGTCGATGCCCGTCACGCGCACGCCGCGCTCGAGCAGGTAGAGCGTGGCCTCGCGGCCCATGCCGCAGCCTTTGGCGACATAATCGGGCTGGCCGTAGGCAGCGCCGGCCGCGGTGTTCACCACCACGATTTCCAGGGGTGAAAGCGTGTGGCCGATGCGCTTGAGCTCCGCTTCGACGTCGGCGGCGCTGGCGACATAGCCGTCCGGGAAATGGCGGAAGTCGAGCTTCACGCCCGGCTGGAAACACCAGTCGAGCGGCACCTCGTCGATGGTGATGGCGCGCTTGCCGCCGTCCATGGTGGAGGCGAAGTGCCAGGGCGCGTCGAGATGCGTGGTGCAATGCGTCGACAGCCGCACCCATTCGAAGCCCCAGCCTTCGCCGGCGGGCAGGTCTTCCTTCTTCAGTCCCGGAAAGAATTTCAGGACGTCGGCGGCGGTCTGCTGATGATCGAGATATTCGATCGTCGGTCCGTAGCCCGGCGGGTCGGCGGCCACCGTATTTTCCAGCGGCACCGAGATGTCGATGACTTTGCGCGCCATGGTGTCGGGCGTCAGTTGGCGGTCGCGAGGTCGGCGGCCATGATCTCGGCGCGCCGGCCCTTGGCCTCGGCGGCCGGGAAGTTGAGCTCGATCTTCACCCCGTTCGGATCGATGAGGAAGAGCTGGTAGAGGCCCTGGTTGTCGACCTGGCGCTCCTTGAAGGCGATATTACGCCGCTTCAGGTTGGCGATCATGTCGTCGAGTCCGCTGCAGCGGAAGGCGAGGTGGTCGACGACGCCCGAACCGTAGGTGGCGGTCGACTCCTGGCCGGCATATTGCTTGCGGGCCTCCGGCACTTTGTCGCCGCCTTCGGCGATGTGCAGCACGTCGCGGTCGCCGAGATACAGCCAGTACACCGGGATCTTGAAGTCGGGATGCGGGCCGACCTTCATGCCGAGCACGTCCACGTACCAATCCTTGGTGCCTTCGATATCGGCGGTCTGGATGAGCGCGTGCTCGAGATGCGAGAGCGGCATGGTCGTTCCTCCAACAATTAGTGTGGCCCGCAATGCGGGCGCCGGTTGCCGACAGTTTTGGCCAGGGCTCCGGCACTGTCCAGAAGCCGGTCCGCGTGCTCCATCGCCCACTAGCGGATACCGCGCGGTTGGACAGAAACTGGCCGGAAAATAAACAAATGGGAGGAAGAACGATGCTGCAATTCCTACCCCTAAGAGAAGGCCAAGCAGTAAGCCGTCCCACCGGACGGCCCATCCTGCCGGTTGGGCTAGACGAGCGGCGCGGTCTTAAAGGCCGCGCCGCTTGTTTTTTTGCGCAGCGCAAAACGGCCCGTGGTGCCGCCGCGGGACTGCCTACCCCAGGTAGACCGCCGCCCCGGGCGCTGTCATGATCGGCGCACAACAATAAAAACCAGGTTCACAGAAACCGATCCATTGGGAGGCAATGCAATGCTGCAACACCTGAAATCCCGAACCATGGCTTTGATGGCCGGTGCCGCCGTCGCGCTCGCGGCCGGCGCCGTGGCCGTCGTCTCGGCCGGCGCGCAGAGCAAGGAGCCGATCAAGATCGGCTTCAGCATGGCGCAGACCGGCCCGCTCGGACCGAACGGGCAGCAAGCGCTGCTCGGCATGAAGATTTGGGAAGAAGAGACCAACGCGAAGGGCGGCCTGCTCGGGCGTCCGGTGAAGCTGGTCTATTACGACGATCAGTCCAATCCGTCGACCGTGCCGGGCATTTACACCAAGCTGCTCGACGTCGACAAGGTCGATCTGGTGCTCGGTCCTTACGCGACCAACATGGTGGCGCCGGCGCTGCCCGTCGTCATGCAGAAGAAGAAGACCTTCATCAGCCTGTTCGCGCTCGACGCCAATCATGAGTTTAAGTATCCGGGTTACTTCTCCGTGATTCCAACCGGGCCGAAGACCAAGCCTTCGTTCACCGAAGGATTCTACCAGGTCGCGATGCAGCAGAATCCGAAGCCCACGACGGTCGCGTTGACCTTCGAGGACGCGGAATTCTCGCAAAATGCCTGCGAGGGTGCGCGTGAGAACGCCAAGACCTTCGGTCTCAAGATCGTCTATGACAAGAGCTTCCCGTTCAACACGCCCGATCTCTCGCCGATCGTGCGCGCGATACAAGCTTCCAACGCCGATCTTGTCATCGTGTGCTCGTATCCGCTCAGCTCGGTTAATATGGTTCAGGCGGTCAAGGAAGCAAACTACAAGCCGAAGATGATCGGCGGCGCGATGGTCGGCCTGCAGGCCACCGTGTTCAAGAACAAGCTCGGGCCGAAGCTCAACGGCTTCGTGAATTACGAGACTTGGGTGCCGACTGAAAAAATGATGGCGCCGGCTGCGGCGTTCTTCAAAAAGTACCAAGAGCTTGCTCCCGCGGCGAAGGTCGATCCGCTCGGCTACTATCTCGGCGGCTGGGGCTACGCCTATATCAGCGTGCTGGGCAACGCGGTTGCCGGCGCCAAAAGCCTCGACGACGCGAAGATCGCCGACTACCTGCGCAAGAACACCCACAAGACCATCATGGGCGACTGGAGCTACGGCCCAACCGGCGAATGGACCAAGTCGGGCATGATGCAGGTGCAGTATCACGGCATCAAGGAAGGCGCGGGGCTAGAGACCTGGAGGGGCATGTCCTACCAGACCATCCTGACGCCGTCGGAGCTCGCCACCGGCAAGGTGGTCTATCCCTACGAGAACGTGAAGTGAGCTAACGCTCTCAACGTCACAGCCAATAAAATGCGGCGCGGGGGCGATCCCGCGCCGTTTCTTCTTTGTCGTCACCGGGCTTGTCCCGTGACCCCGCTTATGAGGGTGCTGTGCTCGCCTAAGAGAGATGGCCGGGACAAGCCTGGCCATGACAGATGACGTCAAACGCGGGCGGCTCTCACATCCCGAGATAAAACTGCCGGATCAAATCGTTGTTGTTGAGCTCGGCGGCGGAGCCGCCCTCGAAGGCGATCTTGCCGTGCACGATGACGTAGCCGCGGTCGGCGATGCGGATGGCCTGGGTGAAGTTCTGCTCGGCCATCAGCACCGTGAGCTGATAATGGTCCTTGAGCTGCTTGATGGCGTCGATGGTGCGCGCAACCAGCAAAGGCGCGAGGCCGACCGAGGGCTCGTCCACCAGCAGGATGCGCGGCGACAGCATCAGCGCGCGGGCGAGCGCCAGCATCTGCTGCTCGCCGCCCGACATCGAGCCGGCGAGCTGTTTGCGGCGCTCGGCCAGGCGCGGGAAGGCCTCGAAGCAGAAAGTCATGTTCTCCTTGATCTTGGCGCGCGCGGTCGGGCGGAAGGCGCCGAGCAGGAGGTTTTCTTCCACGGTCAGCTTGGGAAACAGCCGGCGGCCCTCCGGCACCAGCGCGATGCCGAGATCGACGATCCGCTCGGTGCTCATGCCGACCAGGTCGTGCTTGACGCCGTCGATCTCCGCGACGATGCGGCCGGCGGCGGGCTTGACGATCCCCATCACGCACTTCATCAGCGTGCTCTTGCCGTTGCCGTTGGTGCCGAGCAGCGCGACGGTTTCGCCGGCGTTGACGGTCATCGACACGTCGTGGATCACCCGCACCGAACCGTAGGCGGCGTGAACGTTCTCGATGGTGATGCTACTGGCCAATGTAAGCCCTCACCACTTCGGGATCGCGCACGACGTCCTGCGGCGCGCCGTCGGCGATCTTCTTGCCGGACACCAGCACGGCGATGCGTTGCGAGAACTTCATCACCGCGCTCATGATGTGCTCGATGAGGATGATGGTGATGCCGCGCTCGTTGAGCCGCATCAGCAGCGCCAGAATGTCGTCGATCTCCGAATGCGACAGGCCGGCCATGGATTCGTCGGCGATCAGCAGCTTCGGCTCGGCGCCGACCGCGCGGGCGAGCTCGAGCTTGCGCATCTCGACCTGGGTGAGATCGCGCGGCAGCTGGTGCGCTTTGGCGGCCAGGCCCACCATCTCGAGCAGCTCGTGGCAGCGCGCGTTGAGGTCGGCGGTCGAGCGCAACAGGCCCTGGCGGGCGTGCACGGTGTAGAGCAGGGGAATGCGCAGGTTGTCGGCCAGCGACATGCTGTGGAACGGGCGCGGAAGCTGGAAGCTGCGGGCCAGACCGGCATGCGTGCGCTCGTGCGCCGAAAGCCCGTCCATCACCTTGCCGTCGAAGCGGACATTGCCGACTTCGTTCTGCAAGGTGCCGCAGATGCAGTTGACCAAAGTGCTCTTGCCGGAGCCGTTCGGGCCGATGAGGCCGAGCCGCTCGCCCTGGTTCACTTCCAGCGCCACGCCGTCGAGCGCGACGAAACCGCCGAAGCGCTTGGTGATGTTGTCGACGTGCAGCAGCGCGGTCATTGCCTTCTCCGCGCGCGCAAGCGTTCCTGCACCAGGCCGACGATGCCGTTGGGCGCGATGATGACGAAAGCGACCAGCATCAGGCCGACGATCAGCAGGTTGACTGCCGAGGAGATGGTGACGGTGGCGTATTGCTGCGCGGTGCCGAGCAGGATGGCGCCGACGAGCGGGCCGACCCAGCTCGTGGTGCCGCCGATCATCGGCATGGCGATGGAGTTCACCGCGTATTCGAGACCGAAGGCCGAAGACGGCTGCAGGTAGCCGATGTAGTAGGGGAACGGCGCGCCGGCCATGCCCATGAAGGCGCCCGAAAGCGTGGTGGCGATCAGCTTCAGCTTCAGCGTCGGCACGCCGCAGGCCTCGGCGGCGAGCTCGTCGTCGCGGATGGTGGCGAATCCGAAGCCGAGCTGCGAGCGCTCGATGGCGCGCGCGGCGATGAGCGCGATCACCGTCAAAGCGAGCATCAGCGCGAACAGGTATTCGATGTAGGTGATCTTCAGGCCAAGGATGTCGATGCTCTCGGGCCGGATGATGTAGGCGCCGCGCGAGCCGCCGACATAGTCCCAGTTGACCACCAGCGTCGCCAGCACGACCGCCAGCGCCAAAGTGGCGATGGCGAAGAACGAGCCGCGCAGGCGCAGCGTCAGGTAGCCCATGCCGAGCCCGACGATGCCGGACACGATGCCGCCGACCACGATCAGCAGCGGCACCGGCAGCGGGAACGCCTTGTGCAGGAACACCGACGAATAGGCGCCGAGCGCGAAGAAGGCGGCGGAGCCGAAGTTCACATAGCCGCAATAGCCGCCGAGGATGTTCCACGCGGTCGCCAGCACGACGAATTGCAGGATCGTGTAGGTGGCGAAGTACAGATAGTCGACGCTCACCCAGTGCGCGCCGAGCAGGAGCGCGACGCCGACCGCGACCGCAATGAGTGAGAATTTCACCATGTTCACGTCGGTCACCGTCCCAAAAGGCCCGCCGGCCGGAAAGCGAGCGTGAGCAGGAGGAAGCCGAAGGCCACCGCCGGCGCCCAGGAGGGGCCGTAGAAGGTGGCGGTAATACTCTCGACGACGCCGAGCAGCATCGCCGCGATCAACGTGCCGGGCATGCTTCCGAGCCCGCCCAGCACGCAGATGGCAAAGACGCGGCCGATATATTCGCGGCCGACCGAAGGCTCGACCGGCTGGATGATGATGAGCAGCGCGCCGGCAACCGCGGCGACCGCGATCGAGATGCCGAAGGCGATGCGCTTGATGCGGATCGGGTCGGCGGCCATCAATTGCAGCGCCAGCTGATCCTGCGACACCGCCATGATGGCGCGGCCGGTGAAAGTGCGCGTGATGATGAGGTGGATGACGCCGAACAGCGCCAACGCAGCCAGGCACGGCACCAGCATGCGCAGCGGCAGGTCGACGATGCCGATATGGATGCTCGGCCCGATATACCAAGCCTCGACGTAGCGGTAGTCGACGCCGAAGACCAGGATCAGCGACACCTCGGTGACGAACAGCAGGCCGAAGAAGAAGGCGAGCCCGCGCAACGCGTCCTGGCCGCGCTTCTCGAACGACACGTGATAAACCTGATAGACCGCCGCGCCGAGCGCGTAGAACGGCGGCAGCATCAGGATGCTGACCAGGATCGGGTCGACGCCGTAGTTGATGTTGATGAAATAGGCGAGATACGAACCGAGGATGACGAAGGCCGGATGCGCGATGTTGACGATGTCGAGCATGCCGAACGAGATCGATACGCCGGCGGTGACGGCGGCATAGAAGCCGCCGAGCAACAAGCCCGCCATGATCGCGTTGAGCAGAAGGTCGAAGGGAATATCCATACGCGCCTCAGCCGCACTCGCCAGACAGCATCGCGTCTACGGGAATTGCGACGGCCGGGCAATGCCCTGCGGCCGAACGAACGCGGTTTGCCTGCGAAGTGACAGCATCGCTCCCCTCCCGACTCTTTTTTTCCGCCCCGCCGCGGCGTTTGCTTTAAGCGGGACAGCCGGGCGCCGCGCTTGCACGCACCCCTCGATTTTGCGGCGCAGTTTGCAGGAAGGGCGGCGGCTTGGCTAGCCTCTTTCGAGGGCCGGGGCGAACGCCACAGCGGCGTAGCACGCACAGTGGGCAGCGTACCGCATTGCGGAACTGCGCATTGCAGTACCGGCGCGATACGCCGCCGCCGCGCGCTATTGCCGCGGCGACAGGCGGCGCAAAAAAACCGCCGGACAAGGCCGGCGGTTTTCACAGCTGCAGATCAGATCGCGATCAGGCGGCCATCTGTGGGCGCACGCCCGGCGGCAGCGCCATCGGCTTGTTGGCGCTGTCCTTGAACTCGACGGTCATGAAGACCATCTCGCGGTCGCCGAGGTTTTGCAGGTCGTGCACCTTGAATTCGCCCTTGCCGTAGCTCTCGTGGCGGGTCTCGCCGGGCTCGTAGTTGCACTCGAGCGTGGTGCCGTCCTGCATGTGCTGTCGGGCGCGGCCGCCGGAGATAGCGGTCCAGAAATAGTCGAGCACGTGGCGGTGAAAGCCGGTGCGCTCGCCGGGCGCGAGGCGGATGATCCACACGCGCGTGCGCTCGTTCTCCGATAGCAATGCCGTGCCGACGCACGGATTGGGATTTTTCGCTTCGCGGGCGAAGTCGGCGGCCACGTCGGCCGGCCAGGGATCCTTGTGTTTTTTCACGTCAGCCTTTTCGGCCATGGTCAGCGCCATGGGAATTCCTCCGGTGCTATTTGCCGTCGTATATAGCATATTCTCGGGGACTTAAAGATGAAGGGACACAGCGAGTGGCCGAGTCGAAAAAACGCCGCGCGATCGTCATCGGCGGCTCCATGAGCGGCCTGCTCAGCGGCCTCGTGCTGCGGCGGGCCGGGTGGGACGTCGATATTTATGAACGCGTCGAGAGCGAACTGTCCGGCCGCGGCGCCGGCATCGTGGCCCAGCCCGAGTTGATCGGCCGGCTGCGCGACCTCGGGCTGGAAACCCGCGGCCTCGGCGTCGAGATCACCACCCGCAAGATCCTTGATGCCCAAGGCCGGCTCACACACACGCGCGAATGCCCGCAGGTGCTCACCGCCTGGGAACGGGTCTACCGGCTGCTGCGCGATGGCTTTCCGCCCGAGCGCTATCACCGCGGCCGCGGGCTCGCCGGCCTCGCCCAGACGGCGGACGCGGTGATGGCGTATTTTTCCAATGGTGAAACCGTCGTCGCCGATCTGCTGGTCGGTGCCGATGGCATTCGCTCCACCGTGCGGCAACACTGCGCGCCCGAGGTTGCGCCACGTTATGTCGGCTACAGCGCCTGGCGCGCGCTGATCCCGGAGCGCGCGTTTCCGCCGGATGTGCATCGCGACATCTTCGAATACATGTCGTTCGGACTGCCGCCGGGCGAGCAGTTTCTCGGCTATCCGGTCGCGGGGCCGGATAACGACCTGCGTCCCGGGCAGCGGCGCTACAACGTCATCTGGTATCGGCCGGCCGACGAGCGGACCAAGCTGCCCTGGCTGCTCACCGACGATAGCGGCGTGACGCATGCGGTTTCGATACCGCCGCCGTTGATCCGTCGCGCGGCCATCGCCGAGATGCGCGAAGCGGCTGAGCGGCTGCTGGCGCCGCAATTCCGCCAGGTGGTGCGGCTGTTCGCCGAGCCGATCTTGCAGCCGATCTACGACCTGGAAAGCCCGCGCTTGGCCTTCGGCCGCGTGGCGATCGTCGGCGATGCGGCTTTCGTCGCACGTCCGCATGTCGGCGCCGGCGTGTCGAAGGCGTCCGACGACGCGGCGGCGCTGGCGGCGAGCCTGCGGCAGGAGGCCGACGTGGTGAGCGCTCTCAAGCGTTTCGAAGGCGCGCGCCTGAAGGAGAACCAGCGCATCATCGAATGGGCGCGCCACCTCGGCGCTTATCTGCAGGCGAGCCGTACGCAGGAAGAGCAGGCGCGCGCCGGCCGCCATAGCAGCGACGACGCGGTGATCAAGGAAACGGCGACGCTGGATTTCCTCTACGCCTAGCCCCACGCGTCATTGCCGGGCTTGACCCGGCAATCCATGTTGAGGCTCAACGGTGCTGGCACGTAAGGCATTGCCGGCTTCTGCTCATCATGGATGCGCGGGTCGAGCCCGCGCATGACAGAGTGAGACTCAGAGTTTCAGCAGCTTCTTGGCGCTGCCACCGGCGAGCGCGGCGCGGGTCGCGTCGTCGAAACTGTCGACCGAGTTGACGTGGCCGATCGGGTCGTATTCCAGCATGTCGAAGGGATAGTCGGTGCCCATGATCACGTGGTCGACGCCGAACAGATCGACCAACGCCTTGAGCTGCGCCGGCGTGAACACGACGGTGTCGACATAGACTTGCTTGAGGTACTCCGTCGGCGGCTTCGGCAGATTGGCCTGGCAGTCAGAGCGCGCTCCCCAGGCATGGTCGATGCGGCCGGAATAGGCGCCGAGATAGCCACCGCCGTGCATGGCGAAGATCTTCAGGTTCGGGTGCCGCTCGAGCACGCCGTCGAAGATCAAATAATGCAGCGCGAGCGTGGTCTCGAACGGGTTGCCGATGATGTTGTTGAAGTAGAAGCGCGACAGCCGCTGCCCTTCGGTGAAGCCGTTCGGATGGATGATGACCAGCGCGCCCAGTTCCTCGGCCTTCTTCCAGAACGGCGCGAAGGCGGGGTCGGACAGTTCCTTGCCGGCGACGTTGGTGAGGATTTCGACGCCCTTGAAGTTGAGCGTCTTCATGCAGCGCTCGAGCTCCTTGGCGGCCTCGTTGCCGTCCTGCATCGGCACCGTGCCGGCGGGGATGAAGCGGTCCTTGTGCTTAGAGACGTACTCGGCGATGCCGTCGTTGATCATCTGCGCGGCCGGCACGGCGTATTCGAGCGCGACCGTGTGGTAGCACTGCGGCGGCGGCGGCATCACGAGCTGCATGTCGACGCCCATCCGGTCCATGGTGGCAAAACGCTCGTCGATGCCGGTGGTCATGCAGGCGCGGATGTCGCCCTCCTGCTTGGTGTTGAGCTCCTTGGTCTCGGGACTCGCGAAATGCGCCAGCGGGATGGTGGAGAGGTCGAGATGCGGCTTGATGAACTCGGCCGCGCGCGGCACGGCGACGTGGGTGTGCGCGTCGATGGTCAGGCTTTTCGGCCGCGCCTCGCGCCCCGGCTTGCCGTGCTTGCGCGCCGCCGTGTTGGCGTATTTGTTCCAGACTTGAGCCATGACGTCCTTCCCGACTGCATTGTCCGTTGAAAACGAGGGCGGAAACTAGAACACCCCGAGGTGCTGGCGCAAATCGACGCCGTCCTGGCTCAGCGCCGAGGGCGTCGACACGACCGCGACCTGGCCGGTGTTGAGGATGACGATGTCGTCGGCGACGTCGAAGACCAGCTTCGGGTTCTGCTCGACCAGCACGATGGACAGCCCGCTTTCCTTGAGCTTGCGGATGGTCGCCATCACCTCGGCCACGATCTGCGGCGCCAGGCCCTCCGACGGCTCGTCCATCAACAGCACGCGCGGGTTGCCCATCAGCGCGCGGCCGATCGCCAGCATCTGCTGCTCGCCGCCCGACAGATGGGCGGCGATCTGGCCGCTGCGCTCGCTCAGGCGCGGGAACATGCCGAACACGGTCTCGATGGTCCACGGCGCGTGCTTGCTGCCGGCGTCCGGCTTGCGCGCGGCCACGATGAGGTTTTCGCGCACCGTCAGGCTCTTGAAGATGCGGCGGCCCTGGGGGACGAGCGCCACGCCGCGCGCGGCGATCTGCTCGGGCGGCAGGCCGCTCACGCTCTGGCCGAAGATCGCCACCGTGCCGCGGCGCGGCGGCAGCAGCCCCATGGTGACGTTCATGCAGGTGGACTTGCCGGCGCCGTTGCGCCCGAGCAGGCCGAGCATGCGCGCCTCGCCGAGCTCGAACGACACGTCGGCCAGCACATGGCTGTCGCCGTAGAAGGCGTCGATATGGCTGAGGCTGAGCGCGCTAGTGGCCAAGATAGACCTCCCGGGTGCGCGGGTCGTTCACCACCTCGGCGCGCGTGCCCTCCACGATCACCTCACCGAAATGCAAGAGCGTGATGCGGTCGGCGAAGTCGAGCGCCACGTCCATGTTATGCTCGATCATCACCATGGTGACGTCGCGCGGGATCGCCATCAGGCAGCGCTGCACGTCCTGGCGCTCGTCGATCGAGAGGCCGGCGAAAGGCTCGTCGAGCAGCAGCACCTTGGGCTTCTGCGCCAGCGCCATGGCGATCTCGACGCGGCGGCGCTCGCCGTAGGACGTCTGCGACAGCGGGCGCTCGGCGATCTGCGCAAGCCCGACCTGCTTGAGCGCTTCCTGCGCCTGCTCGGTGAGATGGCCCTGATGCTTGAGGTCCATGAGCGGATTCCAGCGCAGCGGCGACAGACCGAGCAGCGCGAGGCGGACGTTGTGCACGATGGTGTTGCGCGCGAACAAGGTGATGATCTGGTAGGTGCGCGCCATGCCGAGATGCGGGCGCTTGCGGCTCGGCACATTGGTGATGTCCTGCCCGAGCAGGGATATCGAGCCGGAGTCGGGGCTGAGTTCGCCGGTGATTAGGTTGAATAGCGTGGTCTTGCCGGCGCCGTTCGGTCCGATGATCAGCCGGCGCTCGCCAGGCTCGACGTTGAGGTCGACGTCCTTGGTAACGCGCAGGCCGCCGAAGGACTTGCGCAGCGCGGAGACCGTGAGCGCGCTCATGGCTTGCCCTCCGTCTTGATCTCGGCCTTGGCCGGGGCGCGCTTGCGCGTGGCCAGCCGCCACAGCCGCACGGTGCCCGGCACCAGCCCTTCCGGCATCAGGATGACGATGGCGACGAAGATGGCGCCGAGCAGGAAATTCCAGCGCTCGATGAAGCCGCTGACCACGTTCTTCACCACCACCACCAGGCCGGCGCCGACGATGGGACCGAGCAGGGTGCCCGGGCCACCCGAGATCACCATCAGCAGCACCTCGGCGGAGGATGTGAGCGCCAGCGTCTGCGGGCTGATGAATTGGGTGTAGTAGACGAACAGGATGCCGGAGACCGACGTCAGCAGGCCGGAGAACAGGCAGGCCCAGAAGCGGATCGCCAGCACGTGATAGCCGAGCGCGTTCATGCGGCGCGGCTGATCGCGCGTGCCCATCAAGGCGGCGCCAAGCGGCGAGCGCGCAAAGATCGCAACCGCGATGACGGAGAGAAGAAAGACGACGAGGGTCGCGTAGTAGAAATTGCCGGAGTCGGCGAGCGAAAGCCCGAACGGCGCCGGCCGGGTCGGCACGTTGATGCCGTTGTCCCCGCCGGTGACGCTGATCCAGCGGTAGGCGAGGCCCCACAGGATCTGGCCGAGCGCCAGCGTGATCATGATGAAGCCGATCCCGGTCGAGCGCAGCGACAGCAGCGCGTAGATCGCCATCGAGACGTTGCCGACGGCGAGCGCCATCAGGATGGCGGCGGTGTGGCCGTAGCCGAGCTGCAGCATGTAGCCGACGACATACGACGAGATGCCGAACAGCCCGGCATGGCCGAGCGACACCAGACCGCCATAGCCGGCCAGCACGTTCAGGCCGAGCGCGAAGATGGCGTAGAACAGGATCTGGCTGGTGACGTTGACGTAATAGGTGCCGCCAATCCAAAGCGGCAGCGTCAGCAAGGCCAGCACCGCGACGGCAATAGGGAGGGTGCGCGCGATCACGGCACGTGCCTCCCGAACAGGCCCTGCGGCCGCAGCAGCAGCACCAGCAGCATGGGCAGGAACAGCACGAAATAAGCGAGCTCGGGCAGCAGCGCCTGGCCGAAATTATAGAGGAAACCGACCACGATGCTGCCGACGAAGGAGCCGAGCAGGCTGCCGCTGCCGCCGAGGATAACCACCACCAGCGCCAGCGGCAGCATGTCCTGGTCGAGGCCGGGATAGACCGACAAAATCGGCCCGCCGATGATGCCGGCAAAGGCGGCGAGGCCCGCGCCGAGCGCGAACACGATGGTGAAGAGCTGCGACACGCGGATGCCGACCACGCGCGCCATGTCGGGGTCGTCGACGCCGGCGCGGATCATGGCGCCGAGCCGCGTGCGGTCGAGCAGCAGCCATAGCGCGACGGCGAACACGACGGCGATGGCGATGACGGCGACGCGATAGAGCGGGAAGGCGCCGATGCCGGTCCGCACGAAGCCGCCGAGACCGTCCGGCGTCGGCACGTTGAGCGGGTCGCCGCCCCACAGCGCCAGGCAGGCGTCGGCGGCCATGAACGACAGGCCAAGCGTCACCAGCACCTGCGCGAGCTGGTCGCCGGGCAGCCGGCGCAGCAGCAAGCGTTCGGCCAGCGCGCCGAGCAAGGCGACCGCCAGCGTCGCCAGGATCGCCGCCAGCCAGAAATTGAGCTTAACGCCCAGCAGTCCAATGACGAACGTCGCGCCGATATAGGCGCCGATCATGAACAGCGAGCCGTGCGTCAGGTTCGGGATACGCATCAGCCCGAAGATGAGGGAGAAGCCAGCCGACAGCAGGAACAGCAGCCCACCGAAGGTGACGCTGTTGACCGTCAGCACCAGATAGAAAGTCATGCGGCAGCTTTCCGCGCTCTTTAACCGGAACCGCCGCGGGCGCCTCGCGCCGGCACCCGCGGCGACTGCATTTTCTCAGGTCTTGAGCGGCGGATAATTGCGCGAATAGACCGGCTGCTGCAGGAACTTCTTTTCGTCGTAGGTCCAGAACTGGCTGACGTTCTTGTAGGTCTTGATCGTCTTGTTGACGAGCTTGCCGTTCACCTTCTCGAGGTGGCGGATGTAGAAGTCGCCGACGACGTTGCCGAGATGATCGAACTTGATCGGACCGCGCGGCGTGTCCTTGAGGTCGACCGCCTTGAGCGCCTTGACGAAGGCTTCCTTGTCGTCGGTCTTGCCGCCGCTCTTTTCCAAGCCGGCCGCCACGACGGCAGCCGCGACATAGAGCCCGGCCGCGTAGAAGCCCGGCTCGACACCATAGTCCTTCACCATCGCAGCGACGAACCGCTTGTTGCTGTCGGTGTTGTGGTCGAGCGTATAGGGGCAGCAGCTATAGAGGCCGAGCGCCTCGTCGCCGAACGAACGCAGCAGTGCGTCGTCGCCGCCGGTTTCGCCGGACACCACCGGATATTTCAGTCCGGCCGCGGCGTAAGTCTTCATGAAGCGCAACGGGTTGGAGCCGGCGAAGCCTTGGCAGACGCCGTCGCAATCCGCGATCTGCGCGACGAACGGCGTGTAGTCGGGCGTCACCAGCGGCGGCCAGATCTTATTGACAATTCTGCCGCCGGCTTCCTCGAAGGTCTGCTGGAAGCCGCCCATCTGTTCATGACCGAAGGCGAAGTCCTCGGAGATGGTCACGACGCGCTTGAGCTTGAGCTCCTTGGCGGCGAAGTCCGCCATCGGGTGCATAGCCTGCGACGAGGATGCGGCCGGGCGCAGGAAGTAGGGGTTCGGACGCCGCTGCGTCATGTCTTCGGCGCCCGCGAGGCTGAGCATCGGAGTCTTCTGGTCGCGCACGTAGTCGGTGATGGCCAGGAGCTCGAAGGCGGCGAGCGGGCCGAGGATGGCGTCGACCTTGTCGCGCTCGATCAGTTCCTGCGCCTTGGTCTTGGTGCCGGCCGGGTTGCCGCCGGTGTCGGCGGAGATGAAGTCGACCTTGCGGCCGGCGAAGGTGTAGTTCTTCTCCTTCAGGAACGTGACGACGCCCTGTTCCATCTGGATACCGCCCTGTGCGAGCGGCCCGGTCTTGACGGTGAGCAGGCCGAGCTTGAACGGCGCGGCCTGCGCGATCGCGGGCATCGGAAACTTGAAGGTCGCCGCCGCTGCGCCGGCAGCGGTTGCGGCCATCATTTGACGGCGGGTGAGCTTACGCGACATTTCATTCCTCCCATTTTCCCAACTGGTTTGATCGTGGGCGGCCTTGTTCGGCCGCTTTTTTATTTGGCCGCGAGCGGCAAGGTGAGGCATCGTGTCGGCTGCCATCATCCGCCATGGCCTTCCACGATGTAAAGGTACTTTTGGCATAACCCCACAGGCCCACCGCGCGCGTCGGGCAGCACGCGGCGGCGCACAATTGATCTGCGATGTGTCGTTGCAAATAGGACTGTCGCGCAGCCCGGCTCGCGGTGCCGTGCGCCGCTAGATGCCGAGGTAGCTCGACTTGATCTCTTCGTTGGCGCGCAGCTCTTCCGGCTTGGCGGAATAGACCACCTGGCCCTTGCTCATCACGTGCACGTAGTCGACCAGCTTGAGCGCCAGATGCGCGCTCTGCTCGACCAGCAGGATCGACAAGCCTTCTTTTTTCAGCGTGCTGATCGCGTCCCACAGGCCCTGGATGATGATCGGGGCGAGCCCTTCCGACGGCTCGTCCATGATCAGGCAATCGGGATTGGTCATCAGCGCGCGGCCGATAGCGAGCATCTGCTGCTCGCCGCCGGACAGCGTCTTGGCGCGCTGGTTGCGGCGCTCCTGCAGGCGCGGGAACAGCTTGTAGACGCGCTCGAGGTTCCAGCGATGCCGCTCCGGGCTGCGCTCGGCGACCAGCAGGTTTTCCTCGACGCTCAAAGTCGGAAATACGCGGCGGCCCTGCGGCACCAGGCCCATGCCGCTGCGCACGGTCTCGAATGAGGCCTTGCCGGTGATGTCGTCGCCCTTGAACACGATCTTGCCGCGCCGCGGCGGATTGAAGCCGACGATCGAGTTCACCAGCGTCGTCTTGCCGACGCCGTTGCGGCCGAGCAGGCCGAGAATCTGGCCCTGCTCGAGCTTGAGCGACAGGCCCTGGAGGACGTAGGCGTCGCCGTAATAGGTGTGGATGTCCTCGACTTCGAGAATCGCCATGACTTATTTCCCTCGGCGCATGATTTTATCCGAAAACCGGTGTCCACTTTTCGGGATCATGCGCTAGTCGGTCCCCAAATAGATTTCCTGCACTCTGGCGCTCGAATGGATCTGCTCGGGCGAACCGGTCTCCAGCACCTCGCCGAAGTGCAGCACGGAGATTTCGTCCGCCACGTCGAACACCACGTCCATGTCGTGCTCGATCAGGAGGATCGCGAGCTTCGGATCGAGGCCCATCAGAAACTTGGTCATTTCGATGGACTCGCCCGACGAAAGGCCGGCCGCCGGCTCGTCCAGCAGCAGAATCTTCGGATCGCTGGCAAGGCCGAGAATGATCTCGAGCTGGCGCTGCTCGCCATGCGACAGGTTGCGCACCTCGGTGTCCTTGCGGTCGAGGAAGTTGGCCTGCTCGAGCAACTGATGGGCCTTCTCGTAGACGTCGCGGTAGGACGACAGCACGCGCCACATCACGAATTTTGACGGCCGCAGGCCCTTGATGGCCAGCAGCACGTTGTCGAGCACGGTCAGCTTCGGGAACAGGCTCGTCACCTGGAACGTGCGCGCCATGCCGAGCGCGGTGCGCCGGTGGCTCGGCCAGGTGGTGACGTCCTGCCCGAACAGCAGGATGTTGCCGGACGTGGCCGGATAAATGCCGGTGATGAGATTGAACAGCGTGGTCTTGCCGGCGCCGTTCGGGCCGATGATCGCCTTGCGGTCGCCGGCCATGATGCGCAGCGAGACGTCGCGCGTCGCATGCAGGCCGCCGAAGCTCTTGCACAACCCCTTGAGCTCGAGAACCGGGGTCGCGCCGCCGCTGGTCTGGGTATCGGTGCTCACGCGAAAGACCTTCTGCTATGTGAGGGTGGCGCCGGGGCCGCTTGCCCCGGCGCCGTTGTCGGCTAGTTGCAGAACTTGCAGGGCGGGAAGTCGCGGCTATAGAGCGGCTGCGCCAGGAACTTGTCCTTGCCGTAAGTCCAGAACTGCCCGACGTTCGGGTAGGTCTTGATCACGGTGTTCCAGAGCTCGTCCTTCTCGTAGCCGAACATCTTCTTCTTTTCGACTTTCTTGATGTAGATGTTCTGCACCGGGTTGCGCATGTCATCCATGGCGATCGGCCCGCGCACGCTGTCGAGCTTGATCTCCGACATGATCTTGATGAAGGCTTCCGGCCCCGGCCATTTGCCGCCGGCCTTCTTCATCGCTTCGTCGATCCATTGCGCGGTGGTGTAGTTGTTTTCCGAATAGTAGGACGGCACCTTGCCGTACTTGGTGCGGTAGGCCTTCACGAAGGCTTCGTTCTTCGGCGTCGGCAGCGCCGCGCTGTAGTGCAGCCCGGAGACGTCGCCGATCACTTCGTCGCCCATGAAGGGAAGGGCGAATTCGTCATAGCTGGTGCCGCCGCCGATGATCGGCTTCTTGATGCCGGCGCCGCGCAACTGCTTGGGGAACTGCAGCGACATCGGGCCGACCATCAGCGAGAAGATCGCGTCGGCATCGGCCTTGATGGTCGGAAGATAGGGTCCGAAGTCCTTGGTGCCGAGCGGCGGCCAGATCTTCTGGATAATTTGTCCGCCGCAATCCTCGAAAGCCTTCTGGAAACCACCGGCCACTTCGTAGCCGAAGGCGTAGTCGGCGGCGACGGAAACGATCTTCTTGTAGCCCTGGTCGCAGGCCCACTGGCCGAGCGCATGGTGCGGTTGCGACGAGGTCCAGCTGGTGCGGATGAAGTAGGGATACTTCTTCAGGTCGCGCTGGGTCAGGTCATCGGCCGCCGCGACGGAGGAAATGTACAAGGTTTTCTCCGCCGAACTCACCGGCGCGAGCGCGTAACCCGACGAGGCCAGCAGGCCGCCGATGAACATGTGCACCTTGTCGTTCAAGACCAGCTTCTTGGCCTTGGTGACGGCGGTGTCGGGCTTGCCCTGCTCGTCTTCGACGATGAACTTCACGTCGGCGCCACCGAGCTTGCCGCCGTGCTGGTCGAGATAGAGCTGGAAGCCGTCCTGCATGTCTTTGCCAACCTGGGCGAAGATGCCGGTGAGCGGCGCAACGAAGCCGATGCGCAGTTCTTCCGCGCTGGCGGGCGCGGCGAGGCTGAGCGCGAGACAGCTTCCGAAAAGCATCGGCGCAAGCCGATGTCGCTTAGTCGTCGTCATGGTCGTTCTCCCTCAGTTGCCTTCCCGCCGCGAAGATCAGGAAGGTTTGGATGCCAATGCTTTGGCCGTCAGTTTGGTCGAGTCTTCGGACTTGCCGCTGCCGCGCCATTGCCGGATGCGCGCGGGAATGCCCATCAGCCCGGTCGGCAGGTAGAGAATGGTCAATACGTAGACGGCGCCGAGGGCATACTGCCACCACGGCACCAGGGTGGAGAGATACTCGCGCAGGCCGAAGACAATGGCCGAGCCGATGACGGCGCCGACCAGCGTTCCCGCGCCGCCGAGCACGACCATCAGCAGCGCGTCCACCGACGTGGTGAGAACCACGTTTTCCGGGCTGACATGGCCGTTGGTGTGCGCCCACAACACGCCCGCCAGGCCGCCGAAGGCGCCGGCGATGATGAAGGCGATGTATTTGTGCAGCCACGTGTTGTAGCCGAGGATCTGCATGCGCAGTTCGCGCTCGCGGATGCCCTCGAGGCTGCGGCCGAACGGCGAGCGCACCAGCACGTACATGATCGCCATGGAGGCGACGAAGAAAGCAAACACGAGATAGAAGAAGGTGATCTCGTTGGTGAGGTCGAGGCCGAAGGCCGGCCGGCCGTTCATGTTGATGCCGTTGTCGCCGCCGGTGACCGAATTCCAGCGATACGCCAGGCCCCAGACACACTGTCCAAGCGCCAGCGTGATCATCAGGAAGTAGACGCCGGTGGCGCGGATGGCGAACAGGCCGAAGAAGGCCGCGAGCGCCGCACCGAGCAACATGCCAAGCAGCACTACCAGCCAGAAGTCCCAGCCCAACCCGAAGCCGAACTTGGTGGCGAGCACCGCGGTGAGATAGGCGCCGACGCCGAAATAGGCCGCCTGTCCGAGCGAGGCCAGCCCGGTGAAGCCGAGCAGGATGTCCAGGCTCATCGCCAGGATCGCAAAACAGAGCGCGCGCGTCGTCAGCAGCACGACGAAGGAGCCGGAGTTCGGCACGATGATTGCCAGCGCCAGCAGCGCCACCAGGACCATCAGGATCTTGAATTTCTGCGTGACCATCGGCGTCTCACTCTCGGCCGAACAGGCCGGTCGGCTTGATCGCGAGGATCAGCACCATCGGCGCGTACAGCGTGAAGTATGAAATCTCGGGGAACAAGGCCTTGCCGAAATTGTCGGCCAGGCCGACGGCGAGCGCGCCGATGGCGGCGCCGCCAAGGCTGCCCATGCCGCCGATGATGACGACGGCGAAGGCGAGCGGCAGCATTTCGAAGTCGAGGCCGGGATAGATGCCGAGGAAGGCGCCGCCGATCACGCCGCCGAGGGCGGCGAGGAAGGCGCCGAGCGCGAAGATGAACATCGAGATGCGGTTGGTGTCGATGCCGACGCCGCGCGCCATCTGCGCGTCGTCGACGGTTGCCCGCACCGCCGCGCCCATGCGCGTCTTCTCCATCGCGAGCCACAGCACGATGCCGATCGCCACCGCCATGCCGATCATGAACACGCGGTAGAGCGGCAAATAGATGCCGCCGACGACGATGCTCTGGGTGAACTCGCTCGGCGGGTTGATGTCCATGTTGTTGCCGCCCCAGATGTCGAGCGCCGCCTGCTGAAACAGAAAGGCGAAGCCGACGGTGAGCAGCACCTGGCGCAGCACGTCGTTGTCGATGGGGACGACGGAAATGCGCTGCAGCAGCGCATAGACCGCCAGCGCGGCGACGACGGAAATGATGACGAATTGGATCCAGCCGCCGCCGATCAATTGCGGCCAGCGCGCGGAGATGGCGAGGTTGATCAGCACGCCGACGCCGGCGGCGATCGCACCGTTGCGCAGATATTCAAGTCCGGCCGAGCGCAGAAACAAACGCTCCATCGCGATGCCGATCGCGGCGACCGCAAGCGCCGCAAGCGGCAGCGAAAGCGCCCAGGAGCCGGTGGCGTGGATCACCGACAGCGCGATGTAGCCGCCCCACAGAAAATAGGCGCCGTGCGAGAGGTTGACGATCCGCATGACGCCGAAGATGAGCGACAGTCCGGCGCCGACGAGAAAAAGCAGCGCACCGTACGAAACGCCGTTGAAGGCCTGGACGATCCAGAACTGCGTGTTCATTCCCCCCTTATCCCTCTCTTATTAGCGAAGGTTGCGTGAAGCTTACCCTAGGTTCGCCAAGAGTGAACACCCAAAATGCCACCGCGGCGGATTTAGGCGGTTGCATGCGGCGCCATTTCACCCCGTATTGCGGGTTACGCGCCGCTATTTTCGCCCGCGGCCTTTGCTCTTTGCCTGATTTTTCGGCGGAATAATCGGCAGCAGCACGTAGGGCGTTTTGCCGCGACCGAATTGCAGGCTCGTGGTGCCGCCGAAGAGGGCAGGCGGCCGGTCGCGGGGATCGTTGTGCAGGAATGGGCCGCAGCCGGTGAGTTCGTTCTTGAAGTTCGACAGCTTGCCGCCGCTGCCGCCGCCGTACTCATAGTCCTTGCCGCGGATCGACAACGCGATGCGGTAGCCGGCGGGAACCACGATGCAGGTCGGCCAGATCTCGATGTCGAGCTCGACGGTCTGGCCCTTCTTGAGCGGCTGCTTCTGGTCGTGCGTGTGATAGGGGCGGTAGGGCGTCGACAGTTTCTTGTCGAGCTTGCGGTGCGAGGCGCGCAGCCAGCCTTGCGCGATCGGCGTGTGCGGATCGATGGCGCCCTGGAACACGATCTCTTTCATGTCGCCTGAGAATACGCGCAACACGATGAAGAAGTCGGCGTCGGCGGTGGACGACGACGCGAACAGCTTGAGCGCCGACGGCCCGGTGATTTCCGTTTCCTGCGCGAGCGGCGGCGTCAGGAAGGTGAGGCCGTCGCCCATGGCTTCGAACTTGAGTTGCGCCGAGCCCGACGGCTTCTTGGTCGTCAGCGCCATGCTCTTCGGATCGAGATAGAACTTGGTCCATTTGGTGCGCTTGAGCGGCCATTCGTTTTCCGCGCGCGCGACGAACTTCTCGCCCGGATAGCGCAGTTGCAGCAGCACTTTCGGCTGCTTGTTCCAGGCGCTTTTCTTGCCGTGCAGGAAGTAATCGAAGAAGGCGAGCTGCTGCTCGCGGCCATAGTCCGTATAGAAGTGCGTCCAGTGCTCGATGCCGTGCGCTTCCAGCCATTTGTTCTTGGCGGCGGCACGCACGAAGCCTTCGAAATTGCCGCGCGGATGCAGGCCCTGGCCGCCCCAGTTGGCGGCGGTGAACAGCGGCACGGTGATCTTCGACCAGATCGGCGAGCGCGCCTTGTGATAGTCGTCGTCCATCGGATGCGCGACGATCTCGGCACCGAAGTCGCAGCGGTTCTTCCTGAGCTCGGCCTCCGACAGCGTCTCCGGCCCGCACACCAGCTCGCCGTGCACGCGGCTGCGGCCGCCGCGCTCGCCCGCGCCGTACTGCACGGTCTTCACCTGCATGTCGTACCAGTTCTCCCAGAACGTGGAGACCATGCCGCCGTGATGCGTCATGTCGCGGTACCAGTCGGCCGCTCCTTCCCACACGCACATGGCGGCGAGATGCGGCGGCTGCAGCGACGCCACGTGCCACTGGTTGATGCCGTAGTAGGAGATGCCGTTGAGGCCCACCTTGCCGTTCGACCAGGACTGCACGCCGGACCACTCGATGCAGTCGTAGAAGTCCTTGGTCTCGCGCGGTGAGAAATGATCGACGTAGCCGGGTGAGCAGCCGGTGCCGCGGGAATCGACGCGGACGCAGACATAGTCGTGCGGCACCCACTTCTCCGGATCGACCACCTCCCAGTTCTGGTACTTGTTGGTGGAGCCGGCGGTGACGTCGGGATGCTTGTCGACCATGCGCTGCCAGGCGCTCGGATATCCGTCCTGGAAGGCGAGGTTCTTGGCGTAAGGACCGTAGGTGAGGATGACCGGGTAGCGCCCTTCTTTCACGGGGCGAAAGACATCGGCGCGCAACACCAGCCCGTCGTCCATCGTGATCGGCACGTTCCAGTCGATCCGCATGCCGTCGCGGACTTCCGAGCGCTCCTGCAACGTCGCCATCCTGTCCTCCCGTAGCGTTCCACTCACCGTTTTGTTTTTCTTGAGGCTACATAGACGAAGAGGCCCGGCGCAAGTGCGCGCCGAGCCTCTTACAAACTTTTGCTATGTGACTTGACGCGTCAGCGTGCGGCGCGGACGCGTTTCACCTTGGCCTGCTTCTCCAACACGGCGCAAACCGCGCCGGTGTCCTGGCCGCCGAAGCCGCTCTTGGCCGCCTTCTCGTAGACCGGCTTGGTGGCGTTGAACAGCGGCGTCGGCACGCGGATCTTCTTGGCGTAGTCGCCGATCACCTGCATGTCCTTGTCCCAGACGTCGATCTTCATGGTGACGTCCTTGTAGTTGTTCTTCACCATCATAGGCGCGCGCAACTCGAAGACGCGCGAGTTGCCGGCGCCGGCTTTCACCAGATCGAAAATCATCTGCGGGTCGAGGCCGGCCTTCATGCCGAGCACCATCGCCTCGCCGGCGGCGACGTTGTTGATGGCAACCAGCAGGTTGGCGACGTATTTCATCTTGCTGCCGTTGCCGAAGGCGCCGGTGTCGTAGACGTGACGGCCGAAGCTCTCGAACATCGGCCGGAGCTTCTTGATCGCCTTGCTGTCGCCGCTGGCATAAAAGACCAGATCGCGGTTCTTCGCTTGCGAGCCCGTGCCGCTGACCGGCGTGTCGAGCATAATATGGCCGGCCTTGCGCAGCACGGCTTCGGCTTTTTCCTTGTCTGAAATGGCGAAGGTGCTCATTTCGACCACCACCTTCGGCTTGCCGCGCACGGTGGCGATGGCGCGCGCGGTGTCCATCAGCGCCTGCGGCTTGGGCAAGCTGGTGAGGATGGTCGGCACCTTCTCGGCGAGGTCGACGGCGCTCGAGGCGATCTCGACGCCGGCCGCTTTGGCGGCGCGGCGGGCCGCGGCGCTGACGTCGTAGCCGACGACGCGCCAGCCGGCGGCCGCCAGGTTCTTGGCGAAGGCGCCGCCCATGATGCCGAGGCCGATCACGCCGACCGTGCCTTTATGCTTGCTGGCCATTCCCACCTCTCCCGATGCGATTCCCAACGCGCGATGCGCGCCTGTCATGTGCCGTCTTAGGCGGTCGAACCCCGTCCTGTCGAGTGGGCAGGCGCATAGGCGCTTTCGCGCGAGCGCATGATCGCCTATCGTCGCGGCAAAACGATACGACGGGAGGAAGCATGAAGATCGGAGTAGCCGGCCTCGGCGCCATGGGCGCCGCGATCGCGGCGCGTCTAATGGAAGTCGGCCACGAGGTGGCGGTCTGGAATCGGTCCCCCGACAAGGCAAAGCCGTTGGCCGACGCCGGCGCCAAGGTGGCCAAGAGCCCGGCCGAGCTGGCGAGCACCTGCGAGGCCGTCATCACAATTCTTACGGACGGCGCAGCCGTCGATGCCGTCTACAATGGGCCGAACGGGCTCCTGTCCGGCGACGCCAAGGGCAAGCTGTTCATCGACATGAGCACGCTGCCGCCGGCGGTGATGACCGATCTCGCCCCCAAGGTAGGCGCCAAGGGCGGCGCGCTGGTCGAATGCCCGGTCGGCGGCTCGACCGCGCCGGCGCGCACAGGCAAGCTGCTCGGCCTGATGGGCGCGGAGCCGGCGGACGCCGCGCGCGCCAAGCCGATCCTCGATCAGCTCTGCCGCCGGCTCGAGCATTGCGGTCCGGTCGGTACCGGCGCGCCGATGAAGCTCGCGATCAACCTGCCGTTGATGGTGGCCTGGCAAGCCTACGGCGAAGCCTTCGCCATCGCACGCAAGGTCGGCTGGGAACCGAAACGGCTGCTCGACCTGTTCGTGGATACCAACGGCGCCAACCCGGCGCTGAAGGCGCGCGCGGAGATGATCGTCACCATGTTCGAGGGCCGCGATCCCGGGCCCACCACGTTCAGCATCGCCAACGGCGTCAAGGACCTGCGCACGATGGTCGAAACCGGCGAGGCGGGCGGCGCGGACATGCTGGCGACCAAGGCGGCACTCGCCGGCTTCGAGGATGCAACCAAACACGGCTTTGGCGGCGGCGACGGCGCGCGCATGGCGGTCTACTGGGCCGGCCGCAAGAAGCAGTCATAGGGGAGAACGCGTCATGTCGGTTACCCTTGCTCAAGCTTCCACCATCGTCGACGCCACGCTGAAGAAGGCGCGCGAGCTCAAGCAGATGCCGCAGACCGTGGTGGTGCTGGACGCCGGCGGGCACGTCGTCTGCGCCAAGCGCGAGGACGGCTCCGGCATCATCCGCTTCGAGATCGCCGTCGGCAAAGCCTATGGTGCGCTCGGCATGGGCTGGGGCGCGCGCACCATGATGGAGCGCGCGGCGCAGAACCCGAATTTCCTCACCGCCATCGTGGCGGCGAGCGGCGGCCGCATGGTGCCCAACCCGGGCGGCGTGCTGATCCGCGACAATAGCTCCAACGGCATCGTCGGCGCCGTTGGCATCAGCGGCGACACCGGCGACAACGACGAAATCATCGCGGTCGCCGGCATCGAGGCGGCCGGACTGAAGGCCGATCCGGGCGGCGCGAAGAAATAAAGGCTCTCGCCGTCACCCTGAGGCGCCCGCCGAAGGCGGGCCTCGAAGGGTGGGCGGCCGAATCAATGCCCGTCATCCTTCGAGGCTCGCTTCGCTCGCGCCTCAGGATGACGGATCGACGTTTGGCAATTTTCGAAGGGAGTGCGTTCCATGAAGCTCTTCTCCTTCTGGCGGTCCCTGGCGACGTTTCGCGTGCGTGCCGCGCTCAACTACAAGGGGCTGGTGCCGGACGAGGTTATCGACATCAACCTGATGAAGGGTGACCAGCGCGACGCAAAGTTCCGCGCCATCAACCCGATGATGGCGATCCCGGCGCTGATCGACGGCAAAGGGCCGCCTTTGTTCGAGTCGCTGGCGATCATGGAATATCTCGACGAGATCCATCCCCACCCGCCGCTTTTGCCGACCGATCCGAAGGCCCGCGCACGCGTGCGCGGGCTGGCGCAGATCGTTGCCTGCGACTCGCATCCGCTGACGGTGCCGCGCGTCCGCAATTATCTTGAGCGCGAGCTCAAGCTCGACGAGGAGACGCGCGAGAAATGGTGCCGGCATTGGGTGAGCGAAGCGCTCGGCGCGCTCGAGCAGCATCTCACGCCGGAGAACGGCAGCGGCACCTACTGCCAGGGCGATCAGCTCACGCTCGCCGACATCTGCGTCGCCGGGCAGGCCGTGGGTGCCATGTATTTCAAGGTCGACATGGGCGCCTTTCCGCGCGTTTCCCGCATCGTCGAGGCGACCTGGAAGAACGACGCCATCGGCCGCGCGCATCCCATGAAGCAGCCCGGCGCGCCGGCGAAGGTCTGAACGCCGGCACGCGCCGTTGTCGCGTCCGCGGGCGATTTTTACCGGCTCTTGCCAAGGCAAGGAGACAAATGATCCTCTTGCCGCGCGACCGTGCTCTCACAGGAGTCTGCAATGACTGCCAACGATCGGCCCGTGGTGACCAGGAAAGGCAGCGAGCCCCGCAACACGGCGCAGTCCGGCGGTCTGGCGCTGATGACGGGGGTAGGGCCGCAGCACACGCCGGCGACCAAGATCTGGTTTGGCAAGGCCAGCAACCCGCCGGGCTACCGTTCCCTGCCGCATCATCACGGTGAGGCGGAGACGGGCGCCTATGTCCTCTCGGGCCGCGCTCGCATCTACTTCGGCAAGGACTTCCGGGAATACGTCGATCTATCGGAGGGCGATTTCATGTTCGTCCCGCCGTTCATTCACCATCTCGAAGTCAACATGAGCACGACGGAAGAGCTCTGGTGGCTGGCGTGTCGAACGCCGGAGAACATCGTGGTGAACCTGCCCGATATCGACGACGCCCTGCTCGTCGGCTACCGCCGCGCGTGACGCCGCGCGCAGCGTTCAATTCGCGGCAAGACGCTTTGCCTTCCGCGGTCCCTTGATCGCGGCGTCCCACACACCGTGGATATGCGCGACCTCGGCCTCGAAGCGCTCGAGGAACAGCCGCGCCTGCGTCGAGAGCGTGCGCCGTGTCGGCTGGATCACCACGAATTCGGCGTGCAGCTCGGGCGCCGCGAGCGGGTTGACGATCAACTCGCCGCGGCCGATGTCGTTGACCGAGATCACGCTCGGCAGCACCGCCACCCAGTCGGAGCGCGCGACGAATTCCAGCGTGGCGATCATCGCGTCCATTTCCAGCATGGCCTCGATCTCGACGTTGTGGGTCTGGAAATAGGTGTCGAGGTTGCGCCGGCGGATATTGTTCGGGCCCGGCACCACGACCTTGAGCGGCTTGCAGTCGGCAAGCCGCACCGGCGCCAGTTCCGTCATGCCGCGACGGGGCCCGGAGATCAGCATCTCGCGGTCGCGCACCAGCAGGCGCTGCTTAAGGCCCATGGCGCCTTCGAACGCCGGCACGATCGCGACGTCGAGCGCATCGTCGAGCACCATGTCGGTCAGCAAATTGCTGTAGCCCTCGACGATGTGCAGGCGCACTTCGGGGTAGCGCGGCACGAAATCATCGAGCACCGGCGCCAGCACCGCCCGGGTGAAAGTCGGCATCAGCCCGATACGCAGGTCGCCGGTGACCTCGCCCGCCAGTGCGCGCGCCTCCTCGCCCGCCAGTTCGAGGGTGCCGACCGCCTCGACGCAGCGCTTGTAGTAGCGCAGGCCGGCCGGCGTCGGCGTGACGCGGCCGCCGGCGCGCGTGAACAGGTGGGTCTTAAGCGTGCGCTCGACCGCGGCGACGTGCTGCGAGATGCCGGACTGGGTGGCGTTTTCGCGCTCGGCCGCGCGCGTGAAGGAGCCTTCCTCGCACACCGCGATGACCGCGCGGACCTGGCGCAGCGAAATCTTGCTCATGGCCATCCATTAGGAAACATAATGATTGACGGTAGAATATATTATTTTATTTGCGACGCAATCCGACTAGGGTTTGAGGGCTTTTGACGGCGCGACCGGGAGTGACGCGATGAAGCTCGGCTTTTTCACCATGCCCATCCACCCGCTGGACAAGGACTGGCGGCAGTCGCTGCGGGAGGACCGCGAAGCATTCATCCTGGCGGACGAGCTTGGCTTCACCGAAGGCCTGTGCGGCGAGCACGTCACCGACCGCGCCGAGAACATCACGTCCTGCGCGATCTTCCTCGCCAGCCTGGTGGACAAGACCAAGAACATCAAGCTCGGCACCGGCACCATCAACATGCCGAACACGCATCCGGCCGCGGTCGCGTCGCAGATCGCGATGCTCGATCACATGCTCGACGGCCGCTTCCTGTTCGGCATCAGCCCCGGCGGGCTGCTGTCGGACGCGGAAGTGTTCGGCAATCTCGACGCCAACCGCAACGAGATGTTCCTCGAAGGCATCAACCAGGTGCTGGAGATCTGGGCGAACGAGCCGCCGTACAATATCAAGGGCAAGTACTGGAACATCAGTGTCGAGCGCCAGTTCATCCCGGAACTCGGGCAGGGCTACATCCCCAAGCCGTTGCAGCGTCCGCATCCGCCGATCGTCGTCACCGCCGTGGCGCCCTTCTCCAAGGGCGTGACGGAAGCCGCCGCGCGCGGCTGGGACCCGATCTCGGCGAACTTCCTGATGCCGCAATGGGTGAAGAGCCATTGGCCGAAATACGTCGAGGGCTGCGAGCGCGTCGGTCGGCCGGCCGATCCGGCGAACTGGCGCGTGGCGCGCAGCATTTTCGTCGCCGACGACGAGGCGACGGCGAAGGCCTACGCCACCGATCCGAACGGGCCGTACCGATATTATTACGCCCAGCTTTTCACCAAGCTGAAAATGAACGGGCGCATCGAGCTGTTCAAGACGCGCCGCGATCAGCCCGACGACGAGGTGACGCTTGACACCGTCTGCGACCAGCTCATCACCTACGGCACGCCCGACAAGGTGGCGGACGAGATTTTGAAGTACCGAGAGACGGTCGGCGATTTCGGCACCTTGCTTTACGCCGGCAAAGATTGGAAAGATCGCGACCTCGGCCGCCGCTCCATGGTGCTGCTGGCCGAGAAGGTCCTTCCCAAGGTCAACGCAGCAATCAAAAAATGAGCCGTCCAAGAGTCTTTGTCACGCAACCCATTGCGGAGAGCGCGCTTGCGCGCCTGCGTGCCGTCGCCGACGTCGAGGTCAATCCGGATTCCAGCCGCGTCCTGCCGAAGGACAAGCTGATCGAAGGGGTCAAGCGCGCCGACATTCTGATATCGCTGCTGCACGACACCGTCGATCGCGAGGTGCTCACCGCCAATCCGAAGCTGAAGGCGGTGTCCTCGATGAACATCACCAAGGACAAGATCGACCTCGACGCCGCGACCGAGCTGGGCATCCCGGTGACGAACATCACGGCGATGGTCACCAACGCGACGGCGGATATCGCGTTCGGCCTCTTGCTGACGGTTGCCCGCAACATCGTGCTCGGCGACACGCTGTTCCGGCAGGGCATCTATCCGGGCTCGCAGTCGAACCACTTCGCCGGCTACGGCGTCAGCGGCAAGACGCTCGGCCTTGTCGGCCTCGGCCGCATCGGCCAGGCGGTGGCGCGCCGCGGCCGCGGCTTCGACATGAAGATCATTTATTGCGATCCGCAGCGGCAGTCGCCCGAGGTCGAGCAGAAGCTCGAGGCCGAATACAAGACGATGGAACAAGTGTTGCGCGAGGCCGATTTCGTGTCGCTGCATCCGCAGTATACGCCGGCGACCAAACACCTCATGAGCGACGCGCAGTTCGCGCTGATGAAGAAGTCGGCCTTCATCATCAACACGTCGCGCGGCCCGGTGATCGACGAGGCGGCGCTGGTGCGGGCGCTGAAGGACAAGAAGATCGCCGGCGCCGGTCTCGACGTCTACGAGTTCGAGCCGACGCCGTCGCCCGAGCTGGTCGCCATGAAGAACGTCGTGCTGACGCCGCATCTCGGCAGCGGCGTGCTGGAGCTGCGCGAAGGCATGGCCAACGTCGTGGTCGACAACACCATCGCGCTGATCGAAGGCAAGCCGCCGGTAAGCTGCCTCAATCCGCAGGTGCTGAAGAAGCTGTTTTGAGCTTCGTTCCCCGGAGCGGCGCAGCACGAAGTGGTGCGCCGCAGATCCGGGGCCGTACGGTGTCCGAATGTGTGACGGTCCCGGGTCTGCAGCGCGTCATTGCATGCCGCGCTGCGCCCGGGACAAGAGTATCACTCCGCCGTCCAGCCGCCGTCGAGGACGAGGGCCGAGCCGGTCATTAGCGACGACGCGTCGCTCGCCAGAAAGACGATCGCGCCGGTGAGCTCCTCGAGCTGGCCGAGCCGGCCGAGCTTGATCTTCGAAAGCACTTCGTCGCGGAACGCCTTGTTCTCGAAGAAGGGCCGCGTCATCGGCGTCTCCAGGAAGGTCGGCCCCAGCGAATTGACACGGATGTTGTGCGGCGCCAGCTCCACGCCCATCGCCTTGGTGAAGCCTTCCATCGCATGCTTGCTGGCGCAGTAGACCGTGCGCCGCGCCGCGCCGACGTGGCCCATCTGGGACGAGATGTTGATGATGGAACCGGGCAGTTTTTCGTCGAGCAAGCGTTTCGCCACCGTCTGCGCCATGAAGAAAGCGGCGCGCACGTTGAGCCCCATGATCGCGTCGAAATCGTCGATGGTGACGTCGGGCAGCATCTTCGGCCGGTTCATGCCGGCGTTGTTGACCAGCACCTGATAGGGCGCGCGCTCGCCAAGCGCCTTGCGAACGGCGTCGATGTCGGTGATGTCGAGGGTGAGCGCGTCGGCCTTCTGTCCGCGCGCGCGGATGGCCTCGGCCGCCCCCTCAATCTCCTCCGTCGTCCGTGCGCAGAGCGTGACATGCGCGCCGGCATCGGCCAGCGCCGCAGCGGCGGTGAGACCGATGCCGCGCCCGGCGCCGGTCACCAGCGCGCGCCGGCCGTCGAGGCGGAAAGAGGCAGAGGGGGTGAGCACCGGGGTCATGATACGTGGGCCGCATCTTTCTTTATCCCTCCCCTGAAAGGGGAGGGTGGCTTCGCGCAAAGCGCGGAGCCGGGTGGGGTTCATTCGAAAAGCGGAAAGCGCCCCCACCCGGCTCGCCATAGCGCGTCGAAAGACGCGCGTAAACGCGCTTATGGCTCGCCACCCTCCCCCGCAAGCGGGGGAGGGATAAGAAAGATCACTCCGCCGCCTCTCCATACGGCACGTTGCGGCCGCCGTAGCGGCGCACGCGAATATTGGCCTGCTCGGCGTGGGCGACGAAACCCTCCAGCATGCACAGGCGTGAGCAATACTCGCCGATCATGGCGCTGGCCTCGTCGGTCAGCACCTTCTGGTAGGTGCAGGTCTTGAGGAACTTGCCGACCCACAACCCGCCGGTGAAGCGCGCGTTCTTCTTGGTCGGCAGCGTGTGGTTGGTGCCGATCACCTTGTCGCCATAGGCGACGTTGGTGCGTGGCCCGAGGAACAGCGCGCCGTAGTTCTTCATGCCGTTGAGGAACACGTCCGGGTCGCGCGTCATCACCTGCACGTGCTCGGAAGCGACGCGGTCGGCTTCCGCGATCATCTCGGCCTCGCTGTCGCAGACGATGACCTCGCCGTAGTCCTTCCAGGCCTGGCCGGCGGCATCGGCGGTCGGCAGGATTTTCAACAGCCGCTCGACTTCCGCCATGGTGTCGCGCGCGAGCTTTTCGGAATTGGTGATCAGCACGGCCGGGGAGGTGGGCCCGTGCTCGGCCTGGCCGAGCAGGTCGGTGGCGCAGAGCTCGCCGTCCACGCTGTCGTCGGCGATGATCAAAGTCTCGGTCGGGCCGGCGAGCAGGTCGATGCCGATGCGGCCGAACAATTGGCGCTTGGCTTCCGCCACGTAGGCGTTGCCGGGACCGACGATCATGTCCACGGGGTCGATGGTCTCGGTGCCGAGCGCCATGGCCGCCACGGCCTGCACGCCGCCGAGCACATAGATGTCGTCAGCGCCGCCGAAATGCATGGCCGCGACGATGGCCGGGTGCGGCCCGCCCTTGAACGGCGGCGCGCAGGCGATGATGCGTTTGACGCCCGCGACCTTGGCGGTGACGATCGACATGTGCGCCGAGGCCACCATCGGATAGCGCCCGCCCGGCACGTAGCAGCCAATCGAGTTCACCGGGATATGCTTATGGCCGAGCACGACGCCGGGCAGCGTCTCGACCTCGAGGTCCTGCATGCTGTCGCGCTGCTTCTGCGCGAAGTTGCGCACCTGTGCCTGCGCGAACTTGATGTCCTCAAGGTCGCGCTTGGGCACCTTCGCGATCGCCTTCTCGACTTCGGCGGGGGACAGGCGGAAGTCCTTCGGCGACCACTTGTCGAACTTCTCCGACAGATCGCGAATGGCGGCGTCCTTGCGCGCGTCGACCTGCGCCAGGATGTCCTCCACGGTCTCGCGCACCTTGGCGTCGGCGGCTTTGATCGCGCCGGCGTCCATTCCGCGCTTGAGGAAACGGGGCATGTGGTTCTCCACTCGCAATCCGGTCGTCCCCGCGAAAGCGGGGACCCAGTACTCACTGACTTTCAATTCTATCGCAAGCGCCGGGACTACTGGATGCCCGCTTTCGCGGGCATAACGTCCGAGCATGCGGCGCGAGATCCCGGATCGGCCCTGCGGGCCGTCCGGGATGACGCCTTCGGCGTCACTTTATCGCCTGCGGATTGATCGGACTGCCGGTGCCGCCGGTGATGATCAGCGGCGGGCCACAGAAGAAGAACTCGTAGACGCCGTCCTCGTCGCAGTCGGCGGCCAGCTCCTTGAGGTAGAAAATCTCGCCCATGCAGAGACCCATGGCCGGGATCACAACCCAGTGCCACGGCTGGTTGGCGTCGCCGGTTTCGTTCGGCCGCACTTCCACGCCCCAGGTGTCGGTGCAAATCGCGGCGATCTGCTTGTCCTGGCACCAGTAGCAGTTCTCGAACTTGACGCCCGGCGCGTCGCCGCCGGCGTAGCCGCCCCAGTCCTTCTCCTCGTGGCAGCGTTCCATCTGGCCGGTGCGGATGATGACGAAGTCGCCCTTGCGGATTTCGACGTTCTGCTGCTTGGCGCACTTGTCGAGTTCGTCGTTGGAGATGCTCTCGCCGTCCTGCATCCATTTCACGCCGCGAAAACGCGCGATGTCGAGCAGCACGCCGCGGCCGACCATCTTGTTCTTGGAATGCTCGATGCCGAGCACCGAGAGGCCGCGCGAATCGATCAGCTTGGCGTCGTAGCCGTTGTAGGCCTTGTCCTCGTAGAAGATGTGGCCGAGCGCGTCCCAGTGGGTGGCGCCCTGCACGCACAGCATCAGCGTGTCGTCGGCGTAGCGGATCTTGTTCCAGTCCTGCTGGCCGGCAATGGCGTCGGTGCCGGTGGCGAGCATCTGGTGGATCGGGTTGAAGCGGCCGCCGAACAGGCCGGTCTGCGGGCCGGTCTTGTCGAGCGGGATGCCGAGCGCGAACACCTTGCCGGTGCGGATCAGGCTCGCCGCCTTGACGATGTCCTCGGGCGTGACGTGGTTGAGCGTCCCGATCTGGTCTTCCTTGCCCCAGCGGCCCCAATTCTTGAGCTTCTGCGAAGCCTCGGCGATGGCCTCTTTGCCGACCTTGATGTTCATGAAGCGTTTCCTTCCCGCGCTTGTCTTATGCGTCGCCCGATATTGCGCCGGAGCGCGGTGTTTCTTCAAGCGGGGAGTGCGGCATGGAGCGCTTTTGACACGGGGCGGGCGCCTGCTCATCATGCGATACACTCGGCCGTCCGAAGCCGAAGTAGCGGGAGAGGAACATGAAACGCATCGTTTTCGCGGCCGCCGCCGCGCTCGCCGTAGCCAACGCGCAGCCTGCGGTGGCGGGTAACATCGTGGAAGAGTGGGCGAGCGTAAAGGCGCCGGCGGCGCCCGCGCTCAAGCCGGTGACGGCCGATCCCAAGACGACCGCGCTCCTGATGCTCGACTTCATGAACCAGAATTGCGCGACGCGTCCACGCTGCGTGGCGTCGGTCCCGGCCATGAAGAAGCTTCTGGAGGCGGCGCGCGCCGCCAAGGCGACGGTGGTCTATTCGCTCATCGCCAACACGACGACCGCCGACGTGATCAAGGACGTCGCGCCGCAGGCCGGCGAGCCGTCGGTGCTCTCGGGCCCGGACAAGTTCCGCAACACCGAGCTTGAGAAGATCCTGAAGGACAAAGGCATCACCACGGTGATCGTGGCCGGCACCGCGGCCAACGGGGCCGTGCTCTACACCGCGAGCGGCGCGGCCTTTCGCGGGATGAACGTCATCGTGCCGGTGGACGGCATGTCGGCGATCGACCCGGTCGCGGAGTATGCGACGGTGCTCAATTTCCTGAGCGCGCCGCAGGTCTCGGCCAAGACCACGCTGACGCGGAGCGACATGATCAAGTTTTAGGGCTTCGTGTCCCGGACGCGGTGCACCGCTGATCCGGGACCGTACAGAATTGGGAGCCCGCGACGATCCCGGGTCTGCAGCGCACCGTTTCACGCTGCACTGCGCCCGGGACACCGGCCTCACACCTTCCCCAGCGCCCGTAAAATCTTGTCCGGCGTGAACGGCATGTCGGTCAGCGTCGCCGCGCCGAGCGGGCGCAGCGCGTCGTTGATCGCGTTCATCACGCAGGCCGGCGCGCCGGCGGTGCCGGCTTCGCCCGCGCCCTTGGCGCCGAGCTCGCTGTCGGCGGTGGGCGAGACGACGTGGCCGCATTCGATGTCCGGCATTTCCACCGCCATCGGCACCAGGTAGTCGGCCATGGTGCCGTTGCGCAGCTGTCCGCGCTCGTCATAGAGGCAGTGCTCGAACAGCGCCGCGCCGATGCCTTGCACCACGCCGCCGCGGATCTGCTCGTCGACGAGCTGCGGGTTGATGATGGTGCCGCAGTCCTCCACGCACCAGTGTTTCAACAGCTTGACGAAGCCGGTGTCGGTATCGACCTCGAGATAGCTCGCCTGAATGCCGTTGGTGAAGGCGAAGGGCCAGGCGCGCGGCACATAGTGCCGCGTGACCATCAGTTCGGCCTGGATTCCGGCGGGCAAAGTGTCCGGCCGGAAATAGGCGACGCGCGCCAGTTCCTCGAGTGGCAGGCGCTCGTTGCCGGTGGCGCTGTCCACGACCACGCTGTTGCGGATGTCGAGGTCCTCGGGCTTGGCCTGCAGCATCGCGCCCGCCACCGCCAGCACGTTCTGGCGCAGCGCCTTGCCGGCCTGCCAGGCGGCTTCGCCGCCAATGCCGGCCGCGCGCGAAGCCCAGGTGCCGCCGCCATAGGGCGTGTTGTCGGTATCGCCGGTGATGACGCGCACCTTGTCGAGCGGCACGCCGAAGGCCGACGCCACGCATTGCGCCATTACGGCTTCCGCGCCCTGGCCCTGCTCGGTGACGCCGCTGGCAATGCTGATATTGCCCTGCGCGTCGAGCTTCACGGTGGCGCCGTCCTGTGAGGTGATGCGCGCGCCACCGACGCCGTAGAAGGCGGCCGACGGGTTGGTTACCTCGATGAAAGAGGCGAAGCCGATGCCGCGGTAGATGCCTTTCTCGCGCAGCCTCGATTGCTCGGCGCGCAGGCCGGCGTAATTCATCATGGCGTCGAGATGCGCGAGCGCCTCGTGGTGCGACAGTAGCTCGAACTTGAGCCCGGAGGCCGACTGCGTCGGATAGGCGTCGTCGGCGATCAGGTTGCGCCGGCGCAATTCGAGCGGGTCCATGCCGATCTTGGCGGCGGCCTGCTCGACCAGCCCTTCCGTCACCGCCACCGCGATCGGATGGCCGACCGCGCGGTACTGGCACATGACGTTCTTGTTGGTGAACACCACGCGCGCCTGCGCGCGGTAGTTCGGGCACTTGTACGGCCCGCCGGTGAGGTTCACCACCTGGTTGGCCTCGATGCCGCTGGTGCGCGGATAGACCGAGTAGGGGCCGATGCCGGTGAGGTCGTCGATCTCGAAGGCGGTGATGGTGCCGTCCTTTTTCACACCGATCTTGGCCTTGATGCGGTGGTCGCGCGCATGAATGTCGGTGACGAAGCTCTCCAGCCGGTCGGCGACGAACTTCACCGGCCGCTTCAGCAGCTTCGACAGCGCCACGGTCGCCATCTCGTCGGCATAAGTGTGCACCTTGATGCCGAAGGAGCCGCCGACGTCCTTGGTCAGCACGCGCACCTGGTGATGCGCGAGGCCGAGGTGCTTGGCGAACAGGTCCTGCATCATGTGCGGCGCCTGCGTGCCGTGATAGACGGTCATGCGCTGCTCGCCCTGGTTCCAGTCGGCGACCACGGCGCGCGGCTCGTTGGTGACGCCGGTATGACGGCCGAACATGAAGGTCGTCTCCACCACCGCGTCGGATTCGGCGAAAGCCTGGTCCACCGCGCCGACCTCGAGCTTGCGTTCGAAGCAGAGGTTGTCGGCGATCGAGGGATGGATGACCGGGGTCTTCGGATCGAGCGCGGTCTCCGGATCGACCACCGCCGGCAGCGGCTGGTAATTCACCTCGACCAGCTCGCAGCCGTCCTCGGCTTCGGCCCGCGTGCGCGCCACCACGGCGCACACCGCCTCGCCCTGCCAGCAGGCGCGCTCGACCGCGATCGGCGCCTGCGGCGCGGATTTGAGGCCCTTCAGATGAGTCAGAACGCCGACCCACGGCGTCATCACCTTCGCCAATTCGGCGCCGGTGACGACGGCGATCACGCCCGGCGCCTTATTGGCGGCCTCGGCGGAGATGGAGACGATGCGCGCGTGCGCATGCGGCGAGCGCACGAAGGCGACATGCGCCATGCGCGGCAGCGTCACGTCGCTGATGTATTGCCCGCGGCCCTGCGTGAGCCGTTGCAGGTTCGGCCGCGGCACCGAGCGCCCGATATAGGAGTTCGGCCGGTCGAGCGCGGTCAGCACGGGCGGGGAGTCGTCGACGATTTTCATTACCGGGCTCCCACGCTCTTTCTTTTTACCTCCCCCTGAAAGGGGGAGGTCGACCGCATCGCAGGCAAGTTTACGCAGCCTGCGTAAACTTGGCTGCGTGCGGTCGGGTGGGGGTCATTGGGACGAGCAGGGTAAAGTGACCCCCACCCCAACCCACCCCCTTGCAGGGGGAGGGAGCGCGCCTGTGTTCGTCTTACGCTCATGCCTTGCCTCCCGCGCGCGCTTTCGCCACCGCTTCCACCGCATCGACGATGGCGTGGTAGCCGGTGCAGCGGCAGTAATTGCCCGAGATGTGCTCGCGGATTTCATCGCGGCTCGGCACTTGCTTCTTGTCTTGGGCGCCCTTGAGCAGTTCCTGCGCGGTCGCCAGCATGCCCGGCGTGCAATAGCCGCATTGCAGGGCGTTTCGTTCCTCGAAAGCCTTTTGCAGGTCGGCGACCTCGCCGGAATCGGACAGGCCTTCGATGGTCTCCACCGTGGCGCCGTCGCATTGCACGGCCAGCATCAGGCAGCCGCGCACGACCTCGCCATTGACGCGCACCGTGCAGGCGCCGCAGACGCCGTGCTCGCAGCCGACATGGCTGCCGGTGAGCAAGAGGTCGTCGCGCAGGAAATCGACCAGGGTCTTGCGTGCGTCGACGCGCTCGCTGACGCGCTCGCCGTTGACGGTGAGAGAAATGTCGAGGGAGCGATCGCTCATGCGCGCGCCTCCATGAGCTGCGCGGCCACGCGCTTGAGCAGGACCCCAGCCAGATGCTTTTTCGTTTTGGCGGTCGCCTGCACGTCGTCATGGGGCGAGAGTTCGAGCGCGGCGATAGCGGTGTCGATGTTGCCGGCGGCAAGCGCCGCCTCGGCTTTCTTCGTGCGCACGGGCGTGTCGCCGGCGCCGAAGAAGGCCAGCCGCACATCGGCCAGGCCCTTGCCGTCGGTGCGCGCGCTGGCGGCAAGCCCGACCAGCGCATAGTCGCCGTGCCGGCGCGCCAGCTCGGCAAAGCCGGTGCGTGTCTGCGCCGTTGCGGCGGGCACGCGAATGGCGGTGACCATCTCCTGCGGCCCCAGCGCCGTCTCGAACAGGCCCTTGAAGAAATCGTCCGCCTTGACGGTGCGCTTGCCCTTCGGGCCCGCCGCCACCACCTCGCCGCCGAGCGCCAGCAGGCAGGCCGGCAGTTCGGCCGCCGGATCGGCGAAGGCGATGGAGCCGCAGAGCGTGCCGCGGTTGCGAATGGCCGGGTGGGCGATGTGGGGCAGCGCCCGCGCGATCAGCGGCGCGTGCTTGGCGATGAGGTCGGACCGTTCGGCCTGGGCATGGCGCACCAAGGCGCCGATCTCGATCATACCGTCCTTGAGCTCGATCTTGTCGAGGCCGCCGATGCTGTTGATGTCGACCAGCAGGCTCGGCGTCGACAGCCGCATATTGAGCGTGGCGATCAGGCTTTGGCCGCCGGCCAAGAGCTTGGCATCGGCCTGCTGGCCGAGCATGGCCACCGCCTCCTCGACCGTGCGCGCCTTTTTGTAGGTGAAAGGTGCCGGCTTCACGTCTCCCCCCGTTTTTATTTTGTCTCATTCTGACTGAGAACGCGGGCGGGTCAATGCGGGATCGCCGGCTCGCCCCCGGCACCGCGTTGTATAAGATGCCCGGCAACAATCGGGGGAGGAACGCATGGCGGGGGAATTCGCGGGCAAGGTCGTAGTCGTCACCGGCGGCAGCCGCGGCATCGGGCGCGCCATCGCCGCCGCCTTCGCCGCCGAGGGCGCGCAGACCGTGCTGGCGTCGGCCGATGCCGGCCGGCTGGCGGAAGGCGCCAAGGCGGTGGCGGCCGGCGGGCCGGCGCCGCTGACGGTGGCCGGCGACCTGCGCACGCGCGAAGGCTGCGAGCAGCTTTTTGCCCAGGTGAAAAATCGCTTCGGCCGCTGCGACGTGCTGGTCAATAATGCCGGCGCCACCCGCGGCGGCAATTTCTTCGATCTGCCGGACGAGGCCTGGGCCGACGGCTTCGCGTTGAAATTCCACGCCACCGTGCGGCTGACGCGGGCGTTCTGGCCGCTGCTCAAGGAAGCGCATGGCAGCGTGATCAACATCATCGGCGGCGCCGCGCGCACGCCGGGACCGGACTTCCTGATTGGCGGCGCGGTCAACGCGGCGATGGGCAATTTCTCGAAAGGCCTCACCGCGCTCGGCAACCGCGACGACGTCAACGTCAACGTCATCCATCCCGGCCAGACGCAGACCGACCGCGTCGAGCAACTGTTCGCGCAGTTCGCCAAGGCGCAGAACAAGACGGTCGAGCAGGTGCGCGAGGAGTCGCTGAAGAAGAGCGGCATCCGCCGCATCGGCCTGCCGGAGGACATCGCGGCGCTGGCCGTGTTCCTGGCGAGCGCGAAGGGCCGTCATATCCAGGGCACCGCCATCGCCGTCGATGGCGGCACCACGCCGGGGTATTATTGAAATCCTGTCATTCCGGGACGGCCCGAAGGGCCGGGCCCGGAATCCATAACCCCGGTGTGTGAATATGGATTCCGGGCTCGCGAGCTTCGCTCGCGCCCCGGAATGACTAAGAAATCCTCTTCACGATATCGATGGCGCGCCGCAGCAGCGTCATCGAAGCTTCCAGTGTGCGGAAGGCGGCGTGCGCCGTCAGCGTCACGTTTGCCATCTTGGCGAGCGGGTGATCGGGCTTGAGTGGCTCGTTGTGAAACACGTCGAGCGCGGCGTGGCGGATATGGCCGCTCTGCAGCGCCTCGATCAGCGCCAGCTCGTCCACCAGCGCGCCGCGGGCGGTGTTGACCAGCAGCGCGCCCGGTTTCATGCGCGAGATGCGCTCCTTGTCGAGGAAGCCGCGCGTCTCGTCGTTGAGCGTGAGGTTGAGCGACACCACGTCCGCCCGCGCCAGCAGCGTGTCGATGTCCACCTGCTTCACGCCGGCGTCCGGCCGCGGCGTGCGGTTATAGGCGATCACGTCCATGCCGAGGCCCTTGGCCATGCGCGCCACCTCGGCGCCGATGCCGCCGAGACCGATCACGCCCAGCGTCTTGCCGAAGAGTTGCACGCCTTCTTGCGGCGTCCAGATGCCCGACCGCACCTCGCGGTCCATGCGCGCCACGTCGCGCGCGGCCGCGAACATCAGCGCGATGGTGTGCTCGGCCACGGCGGTGTCGCCGTAACCCTTGATGGTGTGCACCGTGACGTTGCGGCTCGCGAGCTCGCCGATGTTCATGTAGCTCGCGGCGCCGGTGCCGAGGAATACGATGTGCTTGAGCGCCGGGCACTGCGCCACCAGCTCGGTCGGCATGTAGGAGTGGTCGTCGAGCGCGATCTCGTAGCCGGCGAGCACGCGCGGCAGGTCGTCGCCGACGCGGTCGGCGCGGTTGACGTCGATTGCGGGATCGTCCGGGCGGAGCACACTGGCCCACACCGGCGCGAGCTGGTCGTTGCAGTCGATGAAGATGGATTTCATGAAGGCTCGAACCGAATTCGCATGCGCTGCCGCGTTCTCTTTTCCCTCTCCCCTTGTGGGAGAGGGTGCCCGAGCGGAGGCGAAGCCGAGCGAGGGCGGGTGAGGGGTGAGGATTTCCATTGCGGCGCCGACCCCTCACCCGGCTCGCGCTCGCTATCGCTCCGCGCTCGCCACCCTCTCCCACAAGGGGAGAGGGGAAGTGAGATCGTTGCTAGGCTGACGTCGAATTGCAAGGTCTACCGTGCCACAATCGGTTGCGCCGCCAGCGCCGGCTCGCGCAGCGGCACGCCGACAAAGGTCGAGCCTTCCTCGAACCAAGACTTCGGCGCGGGGTGCCCCCACAGCGTCTGCCGCTGCGGATCGCGCAACGACCAGCGTAGCGGCTTCAAGTCGGGATCGACGGTGAGATAGTCGGAGGTGAACAGCTCCACGCGGTGGCCGTCCGGGTCGCGCGTATAGAGAAAGAAGGCGTTGGAGATGCCGTGCCGTCCGGGCCCGCGCTCCATATTGGCGAGAAAGCCGGACGACGCCATCACGTCGCAGATGTGCAGGATGTCGAGCGGGCCCGCCGTCCACACGCCGATGTGGTGCAGGCGCGGACCCTTGCCGTTGGTGAAGGCGAGGTCGTGCACGTTGCCCTTGCGATGCATCCACACCGCCCAAAGCTGCGCGTCCGGATCGTCGGTCTCGGTGTATTCCGTCAGCCGGAAACCGATGTCGCTGTAGAAATCGTAGGAGGCCTGCACGTCGGGGGTGAAGCAGTTGATGTGGTCGATGCGCTGGATGCGCGCGCCGCGGTATTCGGCATAGTTGCGGAGCATGCATTCGCTCTGATCCATGCGCACGTAGAAATCGATCGGCATGCCGACGGCGTCGACCGTGCGCAGCGTGCGGCCCTGATAGGGCACTTCCGGGAACGAGGTCGGCAGTCCCTTGCGCGCGAAATAGAAGGCGGCGCGGTCGAGGTCCTCCTCGCTCGCGAGCTTGAAGCCGATGGCGTGCACGCAAGGCGCGTCCGCGGTCGTCAGCACGATGGAATGATGGTTGCGCTCCTCGACCGCGCGCAGATAGAGCGCGTCCTTGTGCGCATCGCTGATGAGGTAGCCGAGGCAATCGACATAGAAGCTGCGCGACTTCGCCAAATCGCGCACGCCGAATTCAACATGGCTGGCGCGCACGACGTTGAAGGGCGGGCTGAGATTGGGCGGGCGGACCGGCATGTGTTCCCTCAGGCGGCGCTTTCCGCCTTTTCGCGCAGCGTATTACGGCGGAAGGTCAACTGATCGATTTCGTGGATCTCGACCGTCAGGCCGATGGGGTGCGTTGTGTAAGCCGCCGCCAGCCGCTTGTCGGCGGCGTCGAACAGCATTTGGCCGAGCTTGCGGCGCTGCTCCTCGCTGCGGCCGATGCGCAGGCGCGCCACGATATGCACGAAGCCGTTGGCCGGATCGCCGTCGGCGACACGGAAATGCTCGCGCCGCGCCGCGCGCGTGCGGATGCCGGCAAGCTCCGCCACGGCGCTGTCGATTGCCGCCTGGTGCAGGTCGGCGACCAGCGCGCCCACATCGAGGCGGTCCTCCAGGTTGGCGGAATATTCGGCAATGATGTGCGGCATCGGGCTTCCCGGCGTTGACGGCCCCTTGCGCGCGGAATACATGCGGGGCCGGCCCGCGAGCATATCGCCAGTCCGCCGCCGCTTCCACACGCCTGCACGGGCCGCAAGTTAGTCTGGACATTTCAATGAAATTGGCAAGTTACCGAGTGCGTGGCCGGGAGAGCTTCGGCGCCGTGGTGGGCGAGGGCGTTGTCGATCTCAAACTGCGGCTCGCCCCGCGTTACGAGAGCGTGCTCGACCTGCTGCGTGGCGATGCGCTGGCGGTTGCGGCCGCCGCGGCGCGCGGCGTGCGCCCGGATTTTCCGCTGCGCGAAGTCGAGTTGTTGCCGCCGGTGCTCGCGCCGGAGAAAATCCTCTGCATCGGCATCAACTACGCTAACCGCAATGCCGACTACGGCGACCAGGACATCCCGAAATATCCCAGCATGTTCTACCGCACGCCGTTGTCGCTGGTCGGCCACGGGCAGCCGATCGTGCGCCCGCGCGAATCCGAGCAGCTCGATTACGAGGGCGAGATCGCGCTGGTGATCGGCCGCGCCGGCCGCCGCATCGCGTCTGCCGATGCGCTTTCCCATGTCGCCGGCGTCACCTTGTGCAACGAGGGCACCATCCGCGACTGGGTCCGGCACGGCAAGTTCAACGTCACGCAGGGCAAGAACTGGGATTCGACCGGCAGCATCGGGCCGTGGATCGTCACCGCCGACGAGGTCGATCTGGCCAAGCCGCTGCACATCACGGTGAAGCTCAACGGCGAGGTGACGCAGGACGACACCACCGCCAGCCTGATCAAGTCGTTCACCGAGACGATCACCTATGTCTCGACCTTCATGACGCTGAAGCCGGGCGATATCATCGTCACCGGCACGCCGGTCAAACGCAAGCGCGGCGGCGAGCCGGTCTGGCTCAGGCCCGGCGATACGATCGAGATCGAGGTGCCGGAGATCGGCGTGTTGCGCAACACCGTGGTGGCCGAACAATGAGTAAAGACCGCAAAGCAACCTGCATCATCGGCTGGCCCGCCGGCCATTCGCGCTCGCCGCTGATTCATAATTACTGGATCAAGCAGCACGGGCTCGACGCCGAGTACCGGAAAGAGTCTGTACCGCCGGAGAAGTTCGCCGATTTCGTCGGCCATCTGCGCGACCACGGCTATATCGGCGCCAACGTCACCGTGCCGCACAAGGAAGCGGCGCTGGCGGTCTCGGCGCCGGACGAGCGCGCGCGCGCGGTCGGCGCGGCGAATACGCTCTGGTACGACGACGGTACGCTGCGATCGACCAACACCGACGTTGTCGGCTTCCTCGCCAATCTCGACAGCGCCACGCCGGGCTGGGACCGCGGGCTGGAGACCGCGGTGGTGCTCGGCGCCGGCGGCGGCGCGCGCGCGGCGATCTTTGCGCTGCTGGCGCGCGAGGTGCAGCGCGTCTACGTGATCAACCGCACCGCGGGGCGGGCGGAGGCCTTGCAGAAGCAGTTCGGCGCGCGCGTGAAGCCGGCGGCCTGGGACGAGATCACCGGCCTGCTCGGCGGCGCCGGGCTGCTGGTCAACACGACGACGCTCGGCATGGCCGGCCAGCCGCCGCTCGAGATCAATTTGCGCTGCCCGGCCTCGCTGGTGGTGGCGGATCTGGTCTACGTGCCGCTGGAGACGCCGCTGCTCGCCGCGGCGCGCGAGCGCGGCCTGCGTACGGCCGACGGGCTCGGCATGCTGCTGCACCAGGCGGTGCGCGGCTTCGAATTGTGGTTCGGCGTTAAGCCCGTGGTGACGGCGGAGCTGCGCGCGCTGGTCGAGGCCGATCTCGCGCAGCACGCGCCGCAAAAGGCTCCGGCGGCGCCGAAGAAGACGCCGCGTCCCCCGAAGAAAGCCCGGCGGAATAAGTAGCGCGGGCGGGGGTTCTTCGCCTTCGATCCTGGCCAAGACGACGTATGTCGGGCGCGGCGTGACGCCGGCGATGTAAGTGGGATTTCTCCCTCCCCCTGAAAGGGGGAGGGTCGGGGTGGGGGTCATCTTTCTTCGAGACATCGGTGACCCCACCCGGATCGCTTCGCTATCCGACCTCCCCCTTTCAGGGGGAGGTAAAAAAAGATTTTGCTCTTCTCCCTGAATTTTACGAGCGCGCCCGCCGCGTCGGCGCGTGGGCCGAGCCGCGCGCGGTCACGTCGAGATCGGCGGCGAGTTCGGGCATCTCGCGCATCAGCTTGACCAGCCGGCTTTCGCGGCCGCCGTTGGCGCGGGCCTCGCGCTGCTCCTCGATCGGCCGGCGCACCTCGTCGCAGCGGGCGAGGCTGTCGATATCGCCGCCATGCTCGGCGAGCTGCGCCAGCCAGGGCGTGAGATCCTCCAGCGTGTCGGCGACCACGTGGATGACGCCGGATTCCTCCTGCACGTGGCCGCTTACCGCGACATAGCGCGCGCCGAGCACGACCGGACGGAAGCGCTCGAACACTTTCGGCCACACGATCGCATTGGCGACCGCGCTCTCGTCCTCGATGCTCATGAACACCACGCCGTTGGCCGAACCGGGCCGCTGCCGGCAGGTGACGAGGCCGGAGATGCGCACGCGCGCGCCGGAGGCAATCGTGCGCAGCGCCTCGTTGCGCAGAATGCCGCGCGCATTGAGATCGGCGCGCAGGAACTGGGCCGGATGCGCGCGCAGCGACAATCGGAGGAAACGATAATCGTTCACCACTTCCTCGCCGATCGGCATGGGGGGCAAACGCACTTCTGCCTCTCTCGCCACATGCACTGACTGCTCCCTCCCCCTGCAAGGGGGAGGGTTGGGGAGGGGGTCATATCCTTCGGCAGCGTCGCGTATGTCCCCCCCCCCCCCGCCTTCGCTTTCAGCTTCGGCGGGCGACCTCCCCCTTGCAGGGGGAGGTAAAGAAGAAGCCTCAAACAACGGCAAATCGTCCTCGCCATCCCCGACGCGGCCGAGCGCCTTGGTCGCCCATAGCGCGTCGCGCCGCGTCAACCCGAGCGAGCCGAAGGCGTCGGCATCGGCAAGGCGCTCCAGCACGCGCGGGGAGAGGCCGGTGCGCAGCCATAGGTCGCGCACGGAGTCGTAGGGGGTTTCCCTCTCCCCGCTTGCCGCAGCCTGCTCCCTCCCCCTGAAAGGGGGAGGGTTGGGGTGGGGGTCCTCTTTCTTCGAGACATCAGTGACCCCCACCCGGATCGCTTTGCGATCCGACCTCTCCCTTTCAAAGGGAGGCAAAGAAAGAGAATGTGGGGGGAGGGGAGAAACGCGCCGCGCGACGATCGTCCGCGCATCTTCCTCGCTCAGGCCCTTGATCTCGCACAGACCCAGGCGGATGGCGTGCGTGGCGCGCAGGTCGCCGCGCATGTCGGCGTGCAGGTCATGCAGATGCTCGGCCGCGCGGGCGCCCTTTTCCAATGTCGAATCCCAATCCGAACGGTTGACGTCGGGCGCGCGCACCTCGACGCCGTGCTCGCGCACGTCGCGCACGATCTGCGCGGGCGCGTAGAAGCCCATCGGCTGCGCGTTCAGCAGTGCCGCCGCGAAAACGTCCGGATAGCGGCACTTCAGCCAGGCCGAGGCATAGACCAGAAGCGCGAAGCTGGCGGCATGGCTTTCCGGAAAGCCGTATTCGCCGAAACCCTCGATCTGCTGGAAGCAGCGCTCGGCGAAGTCGCGCGCATAGCCGTTGGCCAGCATGCCGTCGATCATCTTGCGCTGGAAGGTGCCGATGGTGCCGACTCGCTTGAAGGTGGCCATGGCGCGGCGCAGCTTGTCGGCTTCCGCCGGCGTGAAGCCGGCGGCGACGATGGCGATCTTCATCGCCTGCTCCTGGAACAGCGGCACGCCGAGCGTCTTCGACAGCACGGCTTCCAGCTCCTTGGAGGGATAGACCACCGGCTCCTGGCCGCGCCGCCGGCGCAGATAAGGATGCACCATGTCGCCCTGGATCGGGCCGGGGCGCACGATCGCCACTTCGATGACGAGGTCGTAGAAGTTCTTCGGTTTCAGGCGCGGCAGCATGGTCATCTGCGCGCGGCTCTCCACCTGGAACACGCCGAGCGAGTCCGCGCGTCCCAGCATGCGGTAGACGGCGTCTTCTTCAGGCGGGATGGCGGAGAGGGTGAGTTGTTTCTCCCTCCCCCTGAAAGGGGGAGGGTCGGGGTGGGGGTTGTCTTCCGTCGAGACATCGGTGACCCCCACCCGGATCGCTTTGCGATCCGACCTCCCCCTTTCAGGGGGAGGCAAAGGAAGAGAAGTGGTGGGCGATGAAGAAAGCGCATCAGGATAGTGCTTCTCCACCATGTCGAGCGCCTTGCGCAGGCACGACAGCATGCCGAGACCGAGCACGTCGATCTTGAGAATGCCGAGCGCGTCGAGGTCGTCCTTGTCCCATTCGACGAAGGTGCGGTCCGCCATGGCGCCGTTGCCGATCGGCATCACCTCGTCGAGCCGGCTGCGCGTGATGACGAAGCCGCCGACGTGCTGCGACAGGTGGCGCGGGAAGCCGTTAATCTCGGCGGCGAGCGCCGCGATCTGGCGCATGCGCCGGCTCTGCGGATCGAGGCCGCTGCGCTTGACGGCATCTTGCGACACCGCGCCGCCGCCACCGCCCCAGATCGAGGACGACAGCGCGCCGATGGTGTCTTCGCTCAAGCCGAAGGCCTTGCCGACCTCGCGGATGGCCGAACGGCCGCGATAGGAGATGACGGTGGCGGCAATGCCGGCGCGGTCGCGCCCGTATTTGCCGTAGATATATTGAATGACCTCCTCGCGCCGCTCGTGCTCGAAGTCGACGTCGATGTCGGGCGGCTCGCGCCGCTCCGGCGAGATGAAGCGCTCGAACAGCAGGTCGGCGCGCTCGGGGTCGACCTCGGTGACGCCGAGGCAGAAGCACACCGCCGAATTGGCGGCCGAGCCTCGACCCTGGCAAAGGATGCCTTGCGCGCGCGCGTAACGCACGATGTCGTGGACGGTGAGGAAATAGGGCGCGTAAGCGAGCTGCGCGATCAGCGCGAGCTCGTGCTCGATAGTGGCGCGGACCTTGGCCGGAAGGCCGCCGGGGTAGCGCCGCGCCGCGCCCTCATAAGTGAGATGCGTAAGCGCGTCCTGCGCATTGGCGAAGCCCTCGATGGTTTCGTCGGGATATTCGTAGCGCAATTCGTCGAGCGAGAAAGTGAGCGCGTCGGAGAGCGCGAGCGTTTCCTCGATCGCCTCCGGCGCGTTCCGGAACAGCCGCGCCATCTCATGCGGCGGTTTCAGGAAGCGTTCGGCGTTTGGGCTGAGCTTGCGGCCGGCGCGGTCGATGGTGGACTTCTCGCGGATGCAGGTGAGTACGTCGGCGAGTGGCCGGCGGTCGGGATGGTGGAAATGCACGTCGTTGACCGCGATCAACGGCACCTGTGCCGCGCGCGCGGCTTCTTTCAGGCGGACGAGGCGCGCGCGATCGTTGCCGCGATAGAGCATCGCGGCGGCAAGCCGCACCCGCCCCGGCGCCGCGGCGCGCAGGGTGGACAGCAGGTGCGCCAATTCATCGCTGCTGTGCGCTTTCTTCTCCCTCCCCCTGAAAGGGGGAGGGTCGGGGTGGGGGTCCTCTTTCTTCGAGACATCAGTGACCCCCACCCGGATCGCTTTGCGATCCGACCTCCCCCTTTCAGGGGGAGGTAAGGAAGGAGAATACATAACCACCAGCTCCAGCCCGAAGATATGCGCAAGCAAGTCATCGCACGTGAGATGGCACTCGCCCTTCTTGGCGCGCAAATTGCCGGCGGTGAGCAGGCGCGTGAGGCGCCCCCAACCGGCGCGGTCGCGCGGGTAGGCAATAATGTCGGGCGTGCCGTCGGCAAAGACCAGCCGCGCGCCGGGGTGATAGCGCAGCGGCAGCGCGTGCTCGCGCTTGGTGAGGTGCGCGCGCACCACGCCGGCCACCGTGTTGCGGTCGCAGAGGCCGAGGCCGGAAAGCCCGATCGCCTGCGCCTGCACCATCAGCTCTTCAGGATGCGACGCCCCGCGCAGGAAGGAAAAGTTCGAGGCGGCGGCGAATTCGAGATAGCGCATGTTACTGGTCTCTTCTCCCTCCCCCTGAAAGGGGAAGGGTCGGGGTGGGGGTCGTCTTTCTTCGAGACATCAGTGACCCCCACCCGGATCGCTTCGCGATCCGACCTCCCCCTTTCAGGGGGAGGTAAAAAGAAAAAAGATCACGCAAAGGTGCCGTGCAGGAACCAGGCGGGCGCGGCTCCGCCCGGCGCGAGCTCGCGGTAGAGCCCGGCGCGAAACAGCCAGAAGCGCAGGCCGCTTCCGTTCTCGACGCGGAAATAGTCGCGCGTGGCGCCGCCGTGCTCGCTCCACCACGCCCCGCCGATGCGCTCAGGTCCCTCGGCGGCCGTGACGTCGTGCAGCGCGCGCCGCCAGCGGAAGCGCAGAGGCGGGCCGTCCGGCACTTCCGCCACCACCTCGATCGGCTCCGGCCGCGCCAGGAGCCGCAACGGCCGCGGCGCCAGCTCGGCGTCCGCGCGATAGCGGCGGAAGGCCGGCCAGCCGGC
>JALHRB010000012.1 GCA_022841665.1 Pseudolabrys sp. | reverse complement strand
AGGCGACCGCGAAGGCGCCGAGCATCAGCGTGTAGCGCGGCGGCAGCGCGGTCGCCGACAGCAGCACCGGCGCGAGGAACAGGAAGGCGAACGGGTTCTGCAAGCCGCCGGTGAGGAACAGGAGCACCGCCAGCTCGGCGATGTCGAAGGCGAGCAGCCAGGCGGCGCGGTCGGGCTCCAGGCGCTGCGTGGCGTGGAAGCGCAGCCGCAGCGCGATGTTGAGCCAGGCCGACAGCACGATGACGGCGAGGCAGGCCCAGATCGGCAGCGCGAATTCGAGCCCGAAATAGACCACCAGCACGGCCGTCGTCTGGCCGATGACGGCGAGCCAGCGCAGCCGCACCAGCGTGTCGAGACGCACGTTGCGGCGCGGATGTTCGTGGGGAAGGCCGAGACTGGGCATGGGCGGCAGTTTAGCGTCCCACGCGCCCGCACACCAATTCTGCGCGGGGCTTGCACTTGCTGCGGCGGAGCGTCACATCTGCACCTCATGGACGCGCAGAACGCCTCAGCCATTGCCGTCGACGCGCTGGTCAAGCGCTACAAGGCCGCCACCGCGGTCGACGGCATTTCGTTCCGCCTGGCGCCGGGCTCGATCACCGGCCTGCTCGGCGGCAACGGCGCCGGCAAGACCACCACCATCGCCATGATCATGGGGCTGGTCACCCCCACCGCCGGCACCGTCTCGGTGCTAGGCGCACGCATGCCCGACGAGCGCTACCGGGTGCTGCACCGCATGAATTTCGAGAGCCCCTACGTCGACATGCCGATGCGGCTGACGGTGCGGCAAAACCTGTCCGTCTTCGCGCAGCTCTACGCGGTGCCCGACATCGATGGGCGTATCGAGAGGCTGGCTTCCGACCTCGACCTGACCGAGTTTCTCGACCGCCCGAACGGCAAGCTGTCGGCCGGGCAGAAGACTCGCGTGTCGCTCGCCAAGGCGCTGATCAACCGGCCGGAGGTGCTGCTGCTCGACGAGCCCACCGCCTCGCTCGACCCCGACACCGCCGACTGGGTACGCGGGCGGCTCGAGCAATACCGCATCCGCAACAACGCCACCGTGCTGCTCGCCTCGCACAACATGAGCGAGGTGGAGCGGCTGTGCGAACGCGTCATCATCATGAAAAAGGGCAAGATCGAGGACGACGACACCCCGGCGCGGCTGCTCGCCCGCTACGGCCGTGCCAATCTGGAAGAAGTCTTCCTCGACGTCGCGCGCGGACGGCAGCGCGAGGTGGCGCGATGACGTACGGCTTCGTGTCCCGGACGCGGTGCAGCGTGCAGCGCAGCGGAACGGTGCGCAGCAGATCCGGGACCGTTCCACGCTCCGCGCTCGTTACGATCCCGGGTCTGCAGCGCATCACTTCGTGCTGCGCTGCGCCCGGGAAAAGTGGAAGCGGATCGCCATGAGCACAATTGATAGCTTCGCCGCCTTCTCCTTCACCCGCGTCGGCGCCATGGTGCGGCGCTACTGGTATCTGCTGCGCTCGTCCTGGCCGCGCATCCTCGACCTGATCTACTGGCCGGCGGTGCAGATGCTGATGTGGGGCTTCCTGCAAATCTACGTGTCGCAGAACGACAGCTTCTTTGCGCGCGCCGGCGGCGTCTTCATCGGCGCCGTGCTGCTGTGGGACATCCTGTTCCGCGGCCAGCTCGGTTTCTCGATATCGTTCCTGGAAGAAATGTACGCGCGCAACCTCGGCAACATCATGATGTCGCCGCTGCGGCCGGCCGAGTTCATGGTCGCGTTGATGATCATGAGCATCGTGCGGCTTTCCATAGGCATGATTCCGGTGTCGTTCCTCGCCATCGCCTTCTTCGATTTCAACTTGTGGGGCTTCGGATTCGCGCTGGCGGCGTTCTTCGTCAATCTGATCCTGACGAGTTGGGCGATCGGCATTTTCGTCGCCGGCCTTCTACTGCGGAACGGGCTCGGCGCCGAGAGCCTGGCCTGGACCATCATGTTTCTGTTTTTGCCGCTCACCTGCGTCTACTACCCGGTCGCGATATTGCCGGAGTGGCTGCAATATGCCGCCTGGGCGCTGCCGCCGACCTATGTGTTCGAAGGTATGCGGGCACTGCTCATCGACCGCGTCTTCCGCGCCGACCTGATGGTCGAGGCCTTCGCCTTCAACGTCGTGCTGTTCGCGGCTGCATCATTCGCCTTTCTCAAGCTCTTGGAGAGCGCGCGGGTGCAGGGCTCGCTCCTGCAGACCGGCGAATAGCCAAAAAAAGCCTGTGTTTTAGGGGACTTATCGCCCCCGGCCGCGTTGTAAACGGGACACGAAGAACTTATCTGTATTGTTGACGCCATGACAGAAAAGCGACAGTCTGCTGCAGTGCAGCAGGGGCCGGGACCCAAAGCGATGGCGATTGGTGAATTCGACGGAGCGGCAACGCTCTCCGGCGACAGCGGGCTATTGCTCTCGACGCCGATGTACTGGCTCTACGAAATGGGCCATGCGGCGCTCAACCCGGCGCGCGCCTTGGCGGACGCCACGCGGCTTTTCTACAAGAATCCCGCCAACCCGCTCACGCACACCACCTACGGCAAGTCGATGGCCGCGGCGGCGGAATTGTTCGAGCGCTCGACGCGCCGCTACGGCCGTCCGGACTGGATGATCGACGACGCCGTGGTCGGCGGCGAGCGCGTACCGGTGCACATCACGACGGTGTGGGAGCGGCCATTCTGCCGGCTGCTGCACTTCGAGCGCGCCTTCACGCGCGCGCCGCGCCGGCCGCAGCCGAAGCTGCTGATCGTCGCGCCGATGTCGGGGCACTACGCCACGCTGCTGCGCGGCACGGTGGAAGCCTTCCTGCCCAATCACGACGTCTTCATCACCGACTGGCGCAACGCGCAGTCGGTGCCGCTGGCCGAAGGTCGCTTCGATCTCGACGACTACATCGACTATGTCATCTCCATGCTGCACATGCTGGGCGGCGACGTGCACGTGCTCGCGGTGTGTCAGCCGTCGGTGCCGGTGCTCGCCGCCGCCGCGGTGATGGAAGCCGACAAGGATCCTTACGCGCCGCTTTCCATGGTGCTGATGGGCGGGCCGATCGACACGCGCATCAACCCGAACTCGGTCAACAAGCTCGCCGTCGACCGCGGCATCGACTGGTTCCGCAACCACGTCATCACCAAGGTGCCGTTCCCGCATCCCGGCGTCATGCGCGACGTCTATCCGGGCTTCTTGCAGTTGCACGGCTTCATGAGCATGAACCTCGACCGTCATATCGAGGCGCATCGCAACCTGTTCACGCATCTCGTGAAGGGTGACGGCGACTCGGCGCAGAAGCACCGCGAGTTCTACGACGAGTATCTCGCCGTCATGGACCTCGCCGCCGAGTTCTATTTGCAGACGGTCGATACCGTGTTCATCCGCCACGCCCTGCCGAAGGGCGAGATGACGCATCGCGGCCGCCCGGTCGATCCCTCCGCCATCACGCGCGTCGCACTGATGACGGTGGAGGGCGAGCACGACGACATCTCAGCGGTTGGGCAGACCGAGGCGGCGCACCGCCTGTGCTCGAACCTGCCGGACGACCTCAAGGTGCATTACGTGCAGCCGGCGGTCGGCCACTACGGCGTGTTCAACGGCTCGCGCTTCCGTGCCGAGATCGCGCCGCGCATCGCCGACTTCGTGCTTTCAAACCAGGGCGGCCGCGGAGCTTCGGCGGTCAAGGCGGGGCAGAAGACCGCATCGGCCAAGGTCGTTCCGATCAAGCATTGAGCTTAGCCTTTGCGCGCGGCTGTGGCATGATGCCGGCCTAAACGATTCCGGGCCGGCCATGTCGATCCCGCTGCGCGCACTGCTCTTCCGCCGCACCAGCGAGCCAACCTCGCTTACCGTCGCCTTCGACGGCGAGGTCTATCTCGTGCGCGTGCGCCGCCACCGGCAGGCGCGGCGCTATACCTTGCGCATCAACGCCGCCACGCGCGACGTGGTGCTCACCATGCCGACGCGCGGCAGCCTCGCGCAGGCGCGCGAATTTGCCGAGAAGCACGGCGGCTGGATCGCGGCGCGGCTGCGCCGCCTGCCGGAAGCCGCCCCCTTCGCGCACGGCGCCGCGCTGCCGTTGCGCGGCGTCGAGCATCGCATCGAGCATCGCCGCCACGCGCGCGGCACCGTTTGGATCGAGGAAAGCGAAGAAGCACGCCTCCTGTGCGTCGCCGGCGAAGCGCCGCATGTCGGGCGCCGCGTGCGCGACTTTCTCAAGCGCGAGGCCAAGCGCGACCTGGAGGCCGCCAGCCGGCAGGCGGCGCAGGCGCTCGGCGTCAAGCACGCACGCGTGTCGGTGCGCGACCAGGCGAGCCGCTGGGGCTCGTGCTCGACCACCGGGGTGCTGTCTTATTCGTGGCGGCTGATTTTGGCGCCGCCCTACGTGCTGGAATATCTCGCGGCGCACGAGGTGGCACACCTGGTCGAGATGAACCACTCGCGCCGCTTCTGGCGGCTGGTCGAGCGCATCTGCCCCGACATGGGCCGCGCCAAGGCCTGGCTCGACGCGCACGGTGCCGCCTTGCACCGGTATGGCATGCAGTCGGAAACGCCCTAGCTAGCCACACCGCACTGATATAGAGACGCGCGTTGGCCGCGGCGCGGTGTCACGAAAGAATTTTCACGATGCTTCGCACCGGCACTTTCGCGCTCACCGCGTTGCTCGCGGGCCTGACCGCGATCGGGCCGCTGACGACGGACATGTATCTGCCGTCGCTGCCGGACATCGCGCGGCGGCTGGACGCGACCACCGCCGAAGCGCAGCTCACCATTTCGTCCTATCTGATCGGCTTTGCCTGCGGGCAGATCTTCTACGGCCCGGTGTCCGACCGGCACGGGCGCAAGGCCGTGCTGATGGGCGCGCTTGCGCTCTACGGTCTCGCCACGCTCGCCTGCGCGCTTTCGACGTCGATCGAAATGCTGATCGTGGCGCGCGCGGTGCAGGGCATCGGCGGTTCCGGCGGCATCGTGCTGGCGCGCGCCATCGTGCGCGATCTCTATTCCGGCACGCGCGCCGGGCGTGAATTGTCCTTGATGGCGTCGGTGATGGCGCTGGCGCCGGTGGTGGCGCCGATCGTCGGCGGCGCCTTGCAGACCGGCTTCGGCTGGCGCTCGGTCTTCATCGTGCTGCTGCTCACCATGGCCGTGATCGCGGGCGTGGTCTGGCTGCTGCTGCCGGAAACGAACACGCGGCGCGCGGAAGAGCCGGTATCGTTCGGCTCGATGTTCAGGTCATACCGGGTGCTGGTGCGCAGCCCGGCCTATCTCGCCTATCTCGGGCTGGCCGCGTTCGCATTCGCCGGCCTGTTCGCCTGGATCTCCGGCGCCTCCTTCGTGTTGCAAGGACTTTACGGCCTGCCGCCGCTCGACTTCGGCGTTGTCTTTGCGATCGGCGCGGTCGGTTACATGGGCGGCGCGGGACTCTCCGCGCGGCTGGTGACGCGGCTCGGCATCGACGGCTTGATCGGCGTCGGCTGCTGCTGCTGCACGGCCGGTGGGCTCGGCATGGTCGCCGCGGTGGCGCTCGGGCTTACCTCGGCGCTGTCGCTGGTGCTGCCGATGGCGGTCTATCTCGCCGGCCTGGCGATGATCCTGGCGCAATCCATCGCCGGCGCCATGACGCCGTTTCCCGAGCGCGCCGGCGCGGCGTCGTCTTTGTTCGGCTTCATGCAGCAGAGCACGGCATCGGTCTGCGGCGCGGTTGTCGGCGCGCTGCTCGGCACGAGCGCATGGCCGCTGGTGATTGCGATCGCCGCGATGGGCGCCGCGACTTTGGTGCTGTGGTTTATGACGCGCGGCGTGCGCCGCGCCGCGTCGGCCAAGCACTAGCGGCGGCCGAACAGGTTATCCAAGAGCCAGCCGTCCAGCCCGCCACGGCCGTTGGTCGGGCCGCCCGCATTGGCGACCGGCTGCACCGGCGCCGGCGGGACTGGCGCGTCGGAGTCGCGCGCCATTGGCTCGCGCGCCGGCGCACGCGTGTCGCCGCCGCCAAAGATGCTGGAGAAGAAGCCGCCGCTCGACGCGCCGGGCAGGCTCGCCATCGGCACGCCCTGGTGCGCGCCGCGCATGAACTTGCTCCAGATTTCCACCGGCATGCCGCCGCCGGTCACTTTCTTGGTGGGCGATCCGTCGTCATTGCCGAGCCACACGCCGGTGACGAGCTTGGCGGTGTAGCCGACGAACCAGGCGTCACGGAAATCCTGGCTGGTGCCGGTCTTGCCGGCCGCGGTCCAGCCCGGCAGCGCCGCCTTTTGCGCGGTGCCGACGGTCAGGGTTTCCTGCATCATCGCGTTTATCATGCCGACATAGCGCGCCTCGACGATACGGCCGAGCTGTTGCTCGTTGCGCATATAGAGCACCTTGCCGTTGCCGGCGGTGATCTTCTCGATGACGTGCGGCGCGGTGGCATAGCCGCCATTGGCGAAGGTGGCGTAGGCGCCGACCAGTTCCAGCATCGACACTTCCGAGGTGCCGAGCGCGATCGAGGCGTTGGGCTCGAGCCGCGAGGCGATGCCGAGCCGGTGCGCGGTGCGCAGCACCGCCATCGGCGTGACTTCCATGGTCAGCCGCACCGACACGGTGTTGAGCGACATCGCCAGCGCCTTGGTGAGCGTGACCGGGCCGTAATATTCGTGGCCGTAGTTCTCCGGCTGCCAGTTCTTGATCTTGATCGGCTTGTCGTCGCGCACGGTGTCGGGCGTGAGCCCGCGCTCGAGCGCGCTCAGGTAGACAAAGGGCTTGAAGGCGGAGCCGGGCTGGCGCTTGGCGGCGACCGCGCGGTTGAACTGGCTGTCGGCGTAGTTGCGGCCGCCGACCATGGCGCGCACCGCGCCGTCCGGCGACATGGCGACCAGCGCGCCTTGCGAGACGTTGCCCTTGTCGCCCTTGGCGGCAAGCTCGTCGGTGAGGGCTTTCTCGGCATTGGCCTGCAGCACGGAGTCGATCGTGGTGCGCACCACGATGTCTTCCTCGATATGGCCGAGCACGTCGTTGAGCACGTCCATCACCCAGTCGGCGACATAGTTGACCGCGCCGTTGCCGGCCTGCGGCACGATGCGCGGGGGCTTCGCCACCGCGATGCGCTCATTGGCGGGCGTGATGAAGCGCAAATCGGCCATGGCGGCGAGCACGATCTTGGCGCGCTGCTCGGCGGCGTCGAAGTTGCGCGTGGGCGCGAGACGGGACGGGGACTTCACCAGTCCGGCGAGCAAGGCGGCTTCGGCCAGCGTGATCTGCTTGGCCGATTTGCCGAAGTAGCGCTGCGAGGCCTGCTCGATGCCGTATGCGCCGGCGCCGAAATAGACGCGATTCAAGTACAGCTCGAGAATTTCGGTCTTGGAGTATTTGCGCTCCAGCCACAGCGCCAGCAGCACCTCCTGCAGCTTGCGCGTGACGGTACGTTCTTGAGTCAGAAAGAGATTTTTCGCCAATTGCTGGGTGATCGTGGAGCCCCCTTGGGCCACGCCGCGATGCAGAATGTTGGCGACCGCGGCGCGGCCGATGCCCATGGGATCGACGCCGTAATGCTCGTAGAAGCGCCGGTCCTCGATGGCGATGAAGGCGCGAGGAACGTATGTGGGCAATTCCTTCAGCGCGGTCGGCGCGCCGGCGAGGTCGCCGCGGCGGGCGAGCGGACGGCCTTCGACGTCGACGATCTGGATCGACGGCGGCCGCTTGGGAATTTCGAGCGACTGGATGGGCGGCAGGTGGGCGCCGACATAGACCACCGAGCCGACCGCGCCGATGACCAGCCAGAGGCCGAGCACCAGGCTCCAGTAGACCAGGCGGCCGAAAAATGATCGCCGGGGCCCGCGCCCCTTGCGCTTGCGGCGGCGGCGCGGGGAGGGGGCGGGCGCGGCGCGCTCGCCGGCGCTCACGCGCAGCTCGGGCGAATGGTCGAACGACGGCTCCCGGCGGCCGCTCTGTCCCCGTCCCATACGCGATACCCAAAACACGCCGGCGGCAGGCTGCGCCGGTCCCCGAAAGGCACGCTAGAGAGGGTGGTTTAAGGCGCCGTTAAGCGGGGAATTACAAGCAAAAACGGGCGGTTGCCTATGCGCCGCCGGTCAGCATTCGCCGGTTCGGATAACCTCAGAAGAGGTGCGGCACGTCGGCGGGTGCACCGGCTGGCGCCGCGCGCCTTTGACCAATCGCAATATCGCTGCGCCGATACTCGATAAAAAGTCCAAACGAGCATCTTGCCGCAACAAATTCGGTTTTACCGTTCAGCTTCGCAAAACGGCCAATGATCAAGCGATCAGACCTATATGTCGTCGCCTTGCTGCCGGTCGCTCTCTGGGGCCCGGCGAGCGCGGACGACAGAAAGCCGGACGAATGCGGGATTGCGTCGGTCTACGCCACCACGCGCGAAGAGACGGCGAGCGGAGAGGACACCCGTCCAGAAGACTTTACCGCCGCGCACCGAACGCTGCCTTTCGGGGCGCTGCTCAATGTCAACAATCAGGACAACGGGCGCACGGCGGCCGTGCGGATCACCGATCGCGGCCCATTCGTCAGCGGAAGAATAATCGACGTGTCGCAGGTTGCCGCGCGCGAACTCGGCATTACCGGCCTGGCGCGCGTCTGCCTCGACATCGTATGGATACCTGAAAGCAATCCGGTCGCGGGCAAGTGATTGCTGGGTAAGCGCGGCGGCTTGTCCCTAGCGCGTGACCTGGTCTCTTGAAATCCGGTGCAGGCCCGCAACCATCGCGATCGAGCCCAGATAGATTCCGAAAATATTGCTCAGCACGATCACGCCGCTGGTGAGAACGAGATCGGAGTTTTGCTTCGCGATCCCGACGCCCAGCCCGATGCCCAGCATGACAACCGGTGGAATCAACGCGACGGAGATCGCGATACCGGCGACGGCTTCGTGAATTTTGGGGGAGAAATACGCGTATGTGCCCGCCAATCCGGAAAAAAATGCCACCAGAAAGTAATCGGCGGGAGCCTCGCTTAAGCGATCGACGATTTCCGAGCGGAATGTCGTCGCATAAAAAAGACCGACAACAATCGCGGCAGCAATGGCGGCAATAAAGCCAATTGCAAATGTCCCGATGGCCCGGATGAATGCGCGCCCGTCGGCTTGGTACGTCGCGGCGCCGGCGCAGATGACCGGAAAGAGCAACGGCGAAACAACCATAGCTCCGACGATGACCGGCGCGCTGTTCATCTTGAAACCCAGAGCACAAATGACGGCCGCCGCAACGGTCAACAAGAGAAAATCGAGGTCGATTTTCGCGCGGTCGGTGAGAGTACGATAGGCATCGTCGAGAACTTTCTGGGTAATGTGCCCACGCATCGGCGCCCTTCCGAACTCAATATTTGCACGTGCCGTAATCACGCAAGCGTCAGCGTATTTCAATACGCTTCAGCAATTCCCACGTTGGCACGGCCGTCACGCCGCCGACAACCCCGCTCAGATAACTCGGCATGTCTGTGCTGAATAGCCAGACCCAAAAGAGGCCGGCGGCGAAACTCGCTATGAGCATGATCGCGAGCGTGATCAGCAACCTCTGCCAGAGCGGCATGTCATCCCCCCGCGTTTGAACGCAAGCCTAGCCTGCCCCGGTCCTCAGAAAACCGTGCCGAACAGTTTCCCGATTCCGGCCGTGAGAGCCATTGCCAATGCGCCCCAGAATGTCACGCGGGCCGTGGCTCTCAGGATATTCGCGCCACCTGCTGCCGCTCCGATCGCTCCCAAAAGTGAAAGGAAGCCCAGGGACGCGGCGGACACGATGGGGACAAGCGCGCCGGCGGGCGATACGACCACCATGAGCAAGGGCATGGCCGCACCGACAGAAAATGTCGCGGCCGAGGTCAATGCGGCCTGTATAGGACGCGCAGCGGTGATTTCCGAAATCCCAAGCTCATCGCGCGCGTGTGCGCCCAAGGCGTCCTTTGCCATCAACTGCTGCGCAACCTGCCGCGCCAGCGCTGGATCGACACCGCGCTTGGCGTAGATGTCGGCAAGCTCGTCGAGCTCGAACGCGGGCTGCTCGGTCAGCTCCTTGCGTTCGCGCGCGAGGTCGGCCTGTTCGGTGTCGGATTGCGAACTGACGGATACGTATTCGCCGGCGGCCATCGACATGGCGCCCGCCACCAGCCCTGCCACGCCGGCGATCAAAACCTCATTTTGCGTCGCGGCCGCTGCGGCAACGCCGACGATAAGGCTTGCGGTCGAGATGATGCCGTCGTTGGCTCCGAGCACGGCGGCTCGCAACCAACCGATGCGGCTGACGAGGTGGCCCTCCGGATGCAAACGAAGACGGCTCATCCGGCGCTCACCTTGTCAGATCAGATCCGCCCAAGCAGCATCAGAACAACGATCACGATCAGGATGATGCCGATGATGCCGACGCCGCCGTGACCGAACCCGTAGCCGTAGCCGCCGAAGCGGCCGCTGAAGCCGCCGAGCAGGAAAATGATGAGGATGATGACGAGAATGGTACCGAGCGACATGCGTTATCTCCTTTGGCAGGACCTAACTGAACATGGCTTCCCGCGGAGCCGGCCCGCTTGACTTCGGCCGGCCCTCCGGCGTCCCCATGAGGGCGCCGTCCGCGGATTGCAGCACTATTTCTTCTCGATGGAAATGCCGCCTTTGCCGACATTGATCTCGATGCCGGTGGTCTTCTGGCGCTCCTGGTAGAGCTGATAGCCGAAGATTCCGGCGGCGACGGCGAGCACGCCGATGACGAGATAAAGAATGTTACGGTTCATGGTCTGCTGGGTCCCTGAACAATCATTCTTGGGTACACAATTGACAGGTCAATCTGACTACGGCCGGCTGGCCGCACCTTGATACAGGTCAAGCCGGCCGGGACGGGACGGCTTTCATGATTTGAATCAACGAGGAGGCGGCGGCGCACGAAGAATATGCTATTGCGCACTAGCAATTATGGACCCTCAGGGATGAACGCCAAGAACAGCCAGCGCCCGCGCCTGAAGATCAGGCGGGTCAACCTCGATACCGGCCGCGAGAACGTGGTGGTCATGTCCCGCCGCTCTCTGGCGCTGCGGCCGGACGTATTCCGCGGCTTCAGCCGGGTCGAACTGCAATGCGGAGACAAGGAGCTTCTGGCGACGCTCCTGCTCACCGACGACGGCATGGTCGGCACCGACGAACTGGGGCTTTCCGAGCCCGCCTTCCGCCGCTTCGGCCAGCCGGTGGGCGCGCTGGTCGCGGTGAAGCCGGCGACGCCGCCCGAAAGCCTCGACGCCGTGCGCGCCAAGATCCAGGGTCATTCGCTCCAGCCGGCCGAGATCGGCGCGATCATCGACGACATCTCGCACTACCGCTACTCCGACATGGAAATCGCCGCCTTCCTGATCTCGTCGGCGAGCTTCATGACCAGCGGCGAGTTGCTGGCGCTTGCGCGCGCCATGGCGGAGGCCGGCACCCAGCTTAAATGGGACCGGCCGATCGTCGTGGACAAGCACTGCATCGGCGGTATTCCCGGCAACCGCACGTCCATGGTGGTGGTGCCGATCGTCGCCGCGCACGGCCTCACCATTCCGAAGACGTCGTCGCGCGCGATCACGTCGCCGGCCGGCACGGCGGACACCATGGAAGTGCTGGCGCGCGTCGATCTCGGCGTCGACGAGATGCGCGAGGTGGTGAATGCCTGCCACGGCTGCCTCGTGTGGGGCGGTCACGTGAATTTGTCGCCGGCCGACGACATTTTGATCTCGGTCGAGCGTCCGCTCAGCCTCGACACGCGCGAGCAGATGGTGGCTTCAATCATGTCGAAGAAGCTCGCCGCCGGATCGACGCATCTCTTGATCGATCTGCCGGTGGGGCCATCGGCCAAGCTGACGACCGCGATGGAAGCGATGCGGCTGCGCAAGCTGTTCGAGTTCGTCGGCGATCATTTCGGCATTGCGGTGGAGGTGATCACCACCGACGGCCGCCAGCCGATCGGCAACGGCATCGGGCCGGTGCTGGAGGCTCACGACGTGATGGCGGTGCTGTCGAACGATCCGGCCGCGCCCAAGGATCTGCGCGAGAAGTCGTTGCGGCTGGCGGCGCATCTGCTCGACTACGATCCGGAGTTGCGCGGCGGCAAGGGCTATCAGCGCGCCCGCGAACTGCTCGAGAGCGGCGCCGCGCTCCGGCAAATGCAGAAGATTATCGATGCGCAAGGTCCGTCCAGTTGCAGCACGGATTTGGGACCTCTCACCGTCGACATCGTGTCCGAGCGCGACGGCGTGGTGGAGGGGATCGATTGCCTGCGGCTCAACCGGCTGGCGCGCACGGCGGGCGCGCCGATCGACAAAGGCGCCGGCATCAAGGTGCTCAAGAAGATCGGAGACCGCGTCGAGCAGGGCGAGCCGCTTTATCGCATCTACGCCGTCGACATGGCGGAGTTCGAGCTGGCGCTCGCCGGCGCCAAGGACGGCTCGGGCTACGCGATCGCCGGCGAGACCGATCGGTGACGGCCGTTTTGCAATGTTTGCCGTCTGGCGCGGCCGATGCCGCGCGGCTGGCCAAGCTCCTGGGCGTGCCCCTGCATGCGATCGAGGTGCATCGCTTCCCCGACGGCGAACTGCGCGTGACGGTGGGTCCCGCGGCGGCCACCACCATCCTCTATGCGCCGCTCGATGCGCCGAACGACAAGCTGCTGGCGTTGCTGTTCGCGGCGGAAGCCTTGCGGCGCGGCGGCGCGAAGCGGCTGGTGCTGGCCGCGCCCTATCTCTGCTACATGCGGCAGGACACGGCGTTCCACGAAGGCGAGGCGATCAGCCAGAAGGTGATCGGTCCGCTGCTGGCGCGCACGTTCGACCGCGTCGTGACGGTGGACGCGCACCTGCACCGCACGCACGACATCCGCGATGTGTTCCCCGGCATCGAGGCGGAGGACTTGTCGGCGATGCCGGCGATTGCCGCGTCGTTGCGTGGCATCGACAGAGCGACCATCGTCGTTGGCCCTGACGAGGAGTCGGCGCCATGGGTGAGCGATCTCGCCGGCCGGCTCGGGCTTGCGCATGCCGTCGCGCGCAAGACCCGGCGCGGCGACCGCGCCGTCGAGATCGCCTTCGCCGATCCCGCCGCGTTCGAGGGGAAGCCGGCGCTGCTGGTGGATGACATCGTCTCCTCCGGCGGCACGTTGATCGCCTGCGCCCAGGCGCTCACCAAGGCCGGCGCAACGGCGGTCGATGCCGTCATCACGCATGCGCTTTTCCCGCCGGCGATGCTGGAGGATTTCAAGAAGGCGGGCATTCGCTCGGTGCGCTCGACTTCGAGCGTGCCGCATCCCACCAACGCCATCGCGCTCGACGAGGTACTGGCAGCGTCTCTGCGCAGGGAGACCGGCGCATGAGCGTGACGCTGCGCTTCTGCGGTGCCTCGCGCACCGTCACCGGCTCCTGCCTCTATTTCCAGACGCCGGCGGGAAAGCTGCTGGTCGATTGCGGCCTGTTTCAGGGCCCGAAGACGCTGAAGGCGTTGAACTACAGCCAGTTCCCGTTCCGCCCGGCGGAGGTCGATGCCGTGCTGCTGACGCACGCGCATATCGACCATAGCGGGCTGCTGCCGAAGCTGACGCGCGACGGCTTCCGCGGTCCGATTTTCGCAACGCGCGGCACCATCGACCTGTGCTCCTACCTGCTGCCCGACGCCGGCAGCATCCAGGAGTCGGAAGTGGTCGCGCTCAACCGCCGCAATGCCGCGCGCGGGCGGGCCGAAGTGAACCCGATCTATACGCAAGCGGACGCCGTGGCTTCGCTCGGCGCCTTTCGCCCCGTCGCCTATGAGACCTGGTTGCCGGTGATCGACGGCGTGCGGGCGCGCTACTGGAACGCCGGCCATCTGCTCGGCTCGGCCTCGATCGAGATCGAAGTCGAAGGCGCCGGCGCGGCGGGCCGGCCGCTGCGCGTGCTCGTCTCCGGCGATCTCGGCCCCGACGCCAAAATGCTGCATCCGGAGCCGGACGCGCCGGCCGGCTTCGACTACCTGATCTGCGAAGCGACCTATGGCGCCACCGACCGTCCGCCGGTGACCGAAGCGATCCGCCGGCAACATCTCGCCGCGCAGGTGCGCGACGCGCACAAGGCCGGCGGCGCGCTGCTCATTCCGGCCTTCGCGGTCGAGCGCACGCAGGAATTGATCATCGATTTGGTCGACCTGATGGAGCGGGGCGAGGTCCCCGCCGCGCCCATCTTCCTCGACTCGCCGCTCGCCATCCGCGCTACCGAAGTATTCCGCGCGCACGCCGAAAGTCTCGGCCCCGACGTCAACCGGCTGCTGTCGTCGCCGTATTTGCGCTGCACCGAGACGGTGGACGAGAGCAAGTCGATCGCCAGGCTCACCGGCTTCCACGTCATCATCGCCGCCAGCGGCATGTGCGACGCCGGCCGCATCCGCCACCATCTCAAGCGCTGGCTGTGGCGCGCCAATGCCACGGTGCTGCTCACCGGCTTCCAGGCGCAGGGCACGCTCGGCCGCTTTCTCGACGACGGCGTCAAGGCGGTGCGCATCCAGGGCGAGGAGATCAAGGTGGCCGCCCGCATCCGCCGCATCGACGACTATTCCGGCCACGCCGACGGCCCGGAGCTGGCGCGCTGGATCGCGGCGCGGCGGCCGATCGGGCGCGGCGTGTTCCTGGTGCACGGGGAAGAGGCCGAGCTGCAAGGACTGTCGGCGCGCATCGCCGAGCGCAGCGTGCCGGCGGCGAAGATCTTCATCCCGATCCTCGACGACATCTACGAGCTGACCACGTCGGCGCCGACGCCGGTCGACGTCTCGCAGCGCCGCCGGCTGGCGCCGGAGGCGGTGGTGGCGCTCGACTGGCACAACGACATGTCGAAGCTGATCCTCGACATCAACGCGGCGGTCGAGGCGGCCGCGGACGACCGCGCGCGCGGCGTCATCATCCGCCGCCTCAAGCGCGCGCTGGAAGAAAGCGAGCGAAACTGACGTAAGAAATCGCGGCAAGCTCTGCGCGCTCCCTCTCCCCGTTGCGGAGAGGGTCGGGGTGAAGCGGCTTCGTGCGTGGGGCAGTCGAAGCGCTACTGCATCCGCACCGCGTTCGGGATCGGCAGCGGCTTGTTGGCGCTCTGCTTGAACTCGACCGTGAGGAAGATCAGGTCGGTGTCGCCGACGTTCTCCAGGTCGTGCACCTTGTATTCGCCCGGCCCGTAGGTCTCGTGGCGGGTCTCGCCGGCGGCATAGGTGTATTCGCGGGTCTCGCCATCGTTGAAATGCTGGCGTCCCTTGCCGGCGGTCGCCGCCGACCAGAAATAGTTGAGCACGTGGCGGTGGAAGCCGCAGCGCTCGCCGGGCTTCAAGTGGATGCGCCACACGCGCACCTGCTCGGTCTCGGACACGAGCTGCTGGCCGACGCAGGGGTTGGGGTTTTTCGCTTCCGCGGCGTATTCCGCACTGATGTGCGCCGGCCACGGCTCGCTGGTCCGTATGTTGGCCGGCTTCTCCACCATCGTCAGGCTCATGTCTCGCTCCGTTTGGAACACCCAGGTAGGGCTGCTGAACAGGCCCGCCAGCGTGCGATAGTTTCAGTCGCAATTACTTTGCGCTAGATCAAAGACAGACGGTCCGCCTTCGCCCCGACTTCGATCGGCGCCGGATTCCGGCGATCGCAGCGAGGGGAGAAAGCCATGGTTGAGACATCCGCAGGCCGGGCCGTTGTCATCGGCGGGTCGCTGTCGGGGCTGTTTACGGCCCTACTGCTGCGCCGGCGCGGCTGGGACGTCGACATCTACGAACGCGTCGACAGCGAGCTCGCCGGCCGCGGCGCCGGCATCGTCACGCACCAGCCGCTGTGGGACGCGCTCGACCAGCTCGGCATCGCCTGGCGTGAAAATCTCGGCGTCGAAATCAAGACCCGGCGGGTGTTCGGGCTCGACGGCCATCTGCTGATCGAACGCGATTGCCCGCAGATCATGACGGCCTGGGACCGCATGTACGACCTGCTGCGCTCGAATTTTCCCTCCGATCGCTATCACCGCGGCAAGGGACTGACCCGCATCGAGCAGAACGGCGGCGGCGTCACGGCGCATTTTGCCGACGGCGGGCGCGCGCAAGGCGACGTCCTGATCGGCTGCGACGGGCTGCGCTCGACCGTGCGCGGGATGGTGCTGCCGGAGGTCAACCCGGTCTATGCCGGCTATGTCGCGTGGCGCGGCCTGGTGCCGGAGGACGCTTTTCCGCCGGCGCTGCACGAGCAGCTTTTCATGCACTTGGCGTTCTGCCTGCCGCAGGGCGAGCAGATGCTCGGCTATCCGGTCGCCGGCCCGAACAACGATCTGCGGCCCGGGCACCGGCGCTACAATCTGGTCTGGTACCGGCCGGCCGACGAGCGCACCGCGCTCAAGCGCCTGCTCACCGGCGACAACGGCGTGAGTTACGACATTTCAATCCCGCCGCCGGCGGTGTCGCGGGCGTCCATCGCGGAGATGCGCGCCGCGGCCGACCGCGTGCTGTCGCCGCAGTTCCGCGAATGCTGGGCGCTGTCCGAACAGCCGTTCCTGCAGCCGATCTACGACGTGCAGTCGCCGCGGCTGGCCTTCGGGCGCGTGACCATCCTCGGCGATGCATCCTACGTCGCGCGGCCGCATTGCGGCGCCGGTGTCACCAAGGCGGCGGACGACGCGATGGTGCTCGTCGATGCGCTGGCGAGCGCGGCAAGCGTGGAAGACGCGCTGCGCCGCTACGAAGCCGCGCGCGTGCCCTTCGGCGCCCGAGTGGTCGCGCATGCCCGCCATCTCGGCTCCTATCTGCAGGCACAGCTCAAGACCGCGGAGGAGCGCGAGCGGGCCGAGCGGCATTTCTCTCCCGAGGCGGTGGTGCGCGAAACCGCGACGCTCGATTTCCTGGCGGAGGCAAGCTGAGCTATTTCATCAGCCCGCGCTCGCGCAGCACTTCCGCGGCGATGCGATGCGCCTCGTTGGCGGCCGGGATGCCGCTGTAGAGCGCGAGCAGCAACAGCACCTCCTGGATCTGTTCCGGCGTGCAGCCGTTCTTGACCGCACCGTTGAGATGGACGCGCAGCTCGTTCGGATGGCCGGCGGCGGCCATCATGCCGATCATGACCAGCGACTTGGTCGCCGGCGGCAGCGCGTCGCGGCTCCAGACGTCGCCATAGGCGTAGGCGTTGATGATGTGCTGGAGCGGCTTGCCGAAGTCGCCGAAGGCGGCCATGCGCTTCTCCACCGCCTCGCGGCCGAACATTTCGGTGCGCAGCTTCAGGCCGCGCGCAAGCTGGTCCTTGTCGTCCATCGCTCTTTCCTCACCTGAAAATGCCGCCGGCTTGGCGTTCGCGCGCCGCTGCGTCTACAATCGACTATGACACATTTCCCGCAGACCGCCTGATCCATCATGATCGACGCCGCCGTTATCGGCCTCGGACGCTGGGGCAAGAACATCGTGGAATCGGTGCAGGGCAAGAGCAAGCGCTTGCGCTTCATCCGCGGGGTATCGAAAGAGCCGGAGCTGGTGGCGGATTTCGCCAAGGCCAAGGGTTTCGAGCTTTCCACGGATTTCGAAGAGGCGGTCGCCGATCCGCGCGTCAAGGCGGTGTTCCTGGCGACGCCGCACTCGCTGCACGTGCGGCAGATCGAGGCCGTGGCGGCGGCCGGCAAGCCGGTCTGGTGCGAGAAGCCGCTGGCGCTGACGCGCGCCGAGGCTGCGCGCGCGGTCGCCGCGACGCAGAAGGCGGGCGTGCCCTTCGCGCTCGGCAACAACAAGCGCTGCTTCTCCTCGATGCGCGAATTGAAGCGCGTCGTTTCGTCCGGCGAGATCGGCGAGGTGATGCACATCGAAGGCAATTTCACCAACGAGCATTCGACCCGCGTGATGGGCGGCTGGCGCGACGACCCGCGCGAGTCGCCGGGCGGCGGCATGACCGGCGCCGGGCTGCATGTCATCGACGCGCTGGTCAATCTGGGCGGGCCGATCGCCACCGTGGACGCCAAGGTGTTCAAGCAGAAGGCGCCGCCCGACCCGCGCGACTCGGCCGCCGCGCTGGTACAGTTTGAGAGCGGCGCCACCGGCGTGCTCGCCACCGTGCGCGCCGCGCCGATGTACTGGCGCATCATGGTGTTCGGCACCAAAGGCTGGGCCGAGGCGCGCGAGGAGACGACGCTCACCGTGGCGCCGCTGCACCGGCAGCCGAAGACCGAGCATTACCCGGCGGTCGATTCGCTCGGCACGCTGCTCGAGGCCTTCGCCGAGACGATCGCGACCGGGAAGCCTTTCCCGGTCACGACCGATGAGATGCTCGACGTGGCCGGCGCCTTCGAGGCCATCATCCGCTCGATGGCGGAAGGCGGGCCGGTCCGCGTCCAGCGCTAGCTCCTACTGCTGCGGGATGCCGGCGGCTTCGCGCACCTTGGCAAAGCGGTGATACTCGCTCGCCATGAACGCGCCCCACTCGGCGGGCGTCGAGCTCTTCACCACCACGCCGACCTTTTCGAGGCGGGCCTTCACTTCCGCGTCGGCCAGGGTCTCGTTGAGCACCTTGTTGAGCTTGGCGATGACCGGCTCGGGCGTGCCCTTCGGCGCGAACATGCCGTACCAGGTGGTCATCTCGAAGCCCGGCACCAGGCCGGACTCGACCGCGGCCGGCACGTTCGGCACCGCCGGGAAGCGCTCCTTGCCGGTGACGGCGAGCGCCTTGAGCTGGCCAGTCTGGAGTTGCCCGATCACCGCCGACACCGTGTCGAACAGCACGTCGGCGTGCTTGCCCATCACCGCGTTGATCGCCTCCGGCGTGGTCTTGTACGGCACGTGCAGCAGCTGAATGCCGGCCGCCTGCTTGAACATCTCGCCGGCGAAGTGCTGGCTGGCGGCAAAGCCCGGGCTCGCGAACACGATCTTGCCGGGCTCCTTCTTGGCGAGCGCGATCAGTTCCTTGACGTCGTTGGCCGGGAAGTCCGGCCGCGTCACGATCGCGAGGCTCGCGGTGGCGATCTGGCCGACCGGCGCGAAAGCGGTGAGCGTGTCGTAGCGCATAGTCTTGCGGGTGACGGCGGCGACAAGCTGACCCGCCGTCATGATTCCGAGCGTGTAGCCGTCGGCTTCCGCGTTGGCGACCGCCTCGTTGCCGAGGATGCCGCCGGCGCCGGGCTTGTTCTCGACCACCACCGGCTTGCCGAGCTTGTTCTGCATATGCTCGGCGAGGATGCGGCCGATGATGTCGGTGCCGCCGCCCGGCCCGAACGAGATGATGATCTTGACCGGCTTCTGCGGCCAGTCCTGCGCGGACGCAGGGCCGGCAAATCCCGCCGCCAGCATCAAGGCAGCCATCAGGGTCAGTACAAATTTCTTCACATCGCCCTCCCTATCGCGCCGCAGTCCGGCTGAAGGCTCAATCCTTCATGCCGCGCCGGCGCACGTCGCTGGTGATCGGACGATGGATGTTAGCAGAACCCGGACCGTGGGGAACCCAACGACTGCTATTGCCGGTTGCGGACGGTGTTTAGGGCAAGCCGCCGGCCAGCGCGAGCCGCACCTTGTCGGCCAGCTCGCCGGTGATGAAGGGTTTGCTGACGATGTGCCCGTCGTGCACGCCGGCCACGGATTTGCGCTCGGCAAATCCGGTGACGAATAGCAGCGGCAAAGTGGCGCGCTTTGCCCGCACGTGGCGGGCGAGGTCGGCACCGCTCATGCCCGGCATGGCGATGTCGATGATCATGAGGTCGATTTCGGTGCCGGCGTCGATCGTCTCCAGCGCCGCCCCGCCCGAGCCCGCCTCGCGGACATTGTAGCCGAGCTCGCGCAACAGCGCGGCGGTCACCTCGCGTACCGCATTGTCGTCGTCCACCAGCAGGATGCGGGCACCGCTCGGGGCAGTGTCGCCGGCTGGCACCTGCGCCGGCTCCGCGGCTGCCGCTCTTGCCTCGGCGCGCGGCAGATAGATATGCACCGCGGTGCCCCGGCCGAGCTGCGATTCCAGCCGGATCCCGCCGCCGGACTGCTTGGCGAAGCCGAGCACCTGGCTCAGGCCGAGGCCCGAGCCTTTGCCGATCTCCTTGGTGGTGAAGAAGGGCTCGAACACCTTCTCGCGTACCTCGGGGCTCATGCCGCTGCCGTCATCGCGCACGCAGATTTCGACATAATCGCCGGCGGGCGGTTCCTCGGGCAGAAGCGGAGGTCCGAGCCGCACATTGGCCGTAGAGACCTCGAGCGTGCCGCCGACCTTCATCGCGTCGCGTGCGTTGATGGCGAGATTGAGCACCGCAAGCTCGAGTTGGATGGGATCGACCAGCGCCGGCCAGACGTCGGACGCGAGCCGCGTCTGGATGTGAATGCTGCCGCCGATGGTGCTCTGCATGAGGTCGCGCATGCTGCCGAGGCACTCGTTGAAGTCGAGCACCTTCGGCTCCAGCCGCTGGCGGCGGGAGAAGGAGAGCAATTGGTCGGTAAGCTTGGCGCCGCGTTCGGCGGCGGCGCGCATGTAGCCGAGGCGCTGCGCGAGCTTTCCATCGATCCCTTCGGCGGCGAAGGATTTTTCAAGAAAGCTGATGTTACCGAGCACGACGGTGAGCAGATTGTTGAAGTCGTGCGCGACGCCGGAGGTGAGCTGGCCGACGGCTTCGAGGCGCTGCATCTGGCGCAGCGTCATCTCCATGCGCTCGCGCTCCTCGATCTGGGCAAGCAGCTGCCGGTTGGCGGCGGCAAGCTCGGCCGTGCGCTCCTGCACACGCGACTCGAGTTCCTCGTTCAGCCGTTTGCACTCGTATTGCCGGCGGCGTCCACGCAAGTTGTTCTGCACGACGCTGACCAACGTCGTGGGGTGAAACGGGCGTTCGAGAAAGCTGACATTGCCGAGCGTTGCGGTCAGCTGCGCCGCCTCCGGATTGCGCTCGATGCCGCCGCCGTGCTCCGTCAGCACGATGAAGGGGAAATCGGACCAGGGCGGCTGGCCGCCGACCCATTGAGCCAGCAGGCGGGTGTCGCCGCGCAGCGATTCCTCGGTTACGACGGCGGCGTCCGAACCCGATCGCAGCCGCGACAGCAAATCGGGCAAATCCCGGCAGATCTCGGTCGAGATGCTGGCGTCGTTGAGAATGCCGGACGCCACCACGGCATCCCGGCCGCGCGGCGCCAGGATCAGAGCCCGTTCAAGCGGCAGGGGCGCACTCAAGGGCGGTCCATCAAGGTTTCGTTCCGGCCGACGAAAGTCGGCACGCCGCGCAACACGCCTTGGAACTGATGCAAGGGCTCGCCCACGCTCAGGCCGGTGCTGTCGATTTTGAATTCACGGATCGTATCTTCATGCGCGCCGCCGCGCTTTTTCACCACGGAGATGGCGCGGCGCACGCGGCCGAGCGCCTCGAAGTAGCGCAGCATGATGACGCTGTCGGCGAGGTAGGTGAGATCGACTGGCGATTTCATCTCGCCGACCATGCCGGACTGCGCCAGCGTCAGGAAGGTCGTGGCGCCCTGGCGATTGAGGTATTGCAGCAGCTCGTGCAGGTGCAGTGTGAGGAACTGCTCTTCCGGCATGGAGGCCTGGTAGCCGTTGAGGCTGTCGATCCCGACCATGCTGATACGATCGCGATCGACCGAGGCGCGGACGCGGTGCGAAAACTCGCCGGGCGAAAGTTCGGCCGCGTCCATCTGCTCGATCAGAAGGTTGCCGCTTTCCCGCATGGCGGCGAGGTCTATGCCGAGGCCCTTGGCGCGCGCGAACAGCAATCCAAGCTCTTCGTCGAACACGAAGAGCGCAGCACGTTCCTTCCGCTCCACGGCGGCTTTGAGATACTGCAATACGAGCAGCGTCTTGCCGGTGCCGGACGGACCCATGACCAAGGTGCTGGAGCCGCTCTGCAATCCGCCGCCGACCAGCGCATCCAGTGCGGGCACGCCGCTGAGCAGCGAATGACCGGAAATCATCTTGCGGTTCTCCGCCGCGACCAGCCGCGGATAGATGTTGATGCCGCCAGCCGTGACGGTGAAATCGTGGAAGCCACCGCGGAACGACTGGCCGCGGCACTTGACGACGCGCATCCGCCGCCGCTCCGCGCCGTAAAGCGGCGCAAGCTGGTCGAGCTGAATCACACTGTGCGCGATGCTGTGCACGGCGCGGTCATTGGTTTCGCCGGTGAGGTCATCGAGCATGATGACGGTGGAATTGTGCTTGGCGAAATAATGTTTGAGCGCGAGGATCTGCCGCCGGTAGCGCAGCGAGCTCTGCGCCAGCAATCTGATTTCCGACAGGCTGTCGATGACGATGCGTTGCGGCTTCAGGCGTTCGATCGCCTCGAACACGCGGGTGATGGCTTCGCCGAGCTCGAGATCGGACGAATAGAGCAGGCTTTGATGCTGGTCGGGGTCGAGCACGCTTTCCGGCGGCACCAGCTCGAACACCTCGATCGAGTCGTCGAGCGTCCAGCCGTGCGAGCGCGCGCCCGCGCGCAACTCGTCTTCGGTTTCCGCCAGGCTGATGTAGATGCCGGTCTCGCCCTCCTGGGCGCCGGCCAATAAAAACTGAAGGGCGATGGTCGTTTTGCCGGTGCCGGGGTTGCCCTCCAGCAAGTGAAGTCGGTTGCGCGCCCAGCCGCCGCCGAGAATGTCGTCCAGGCCCGCAATCCCGGATCGGGCGCGTGGCAGTTGTACCCTCGTGGCGTCCATGTGACGTCCCGTCAAAATCCGTTGCTGATTGTGAGGCCGGCACAGCGGGAACCGCCGGCCAGCCGTGCAGCCCGGATAAAAACGCACACTCCAAATGTCCGGTTCCATCACGCGCCCGTGGGCACGGATTTAGCCCGTTAGTCAACAGGTTAAGGACGATCAGGCGATTGGAGCAGCCTTGACGCGGCCTTCGGCATCGCCCGCCGCGAACAGCGCGATCAGGGCGCGCTTGATGGCGGCCTGGCGGGTCGGCGAGGTGATCTGCGCGCCCATCAGGTCGGTCACGTAGAACACGTCCACCACCCGCTCGCCGAAGGTGGCGACGTGCGCCGAGGCGATGTTGAGGTTGAGCTTGGACAGCGTCGCGGTCAGCTCATACAGCAGGCCGGTGCGGTCGAGCCCGGTCACCTCCACCATGGTGTAGCGGTGGGACCACTGGTTGTTGATAGTGACCGAGGGCTCCACCGCGAAAGCCTTGATGCGGCCTTTCGGCGCGGCGCGGCGGCCGACCATCTCGGGCAGGCGCAGCTGGCCGCGCAAGGCCTTCTCGATCGAATCGGCGATGCGGCCGGCGCGGCGCTGCTCGTCCTCGTCGCGCTCGAACTCGCGCGAGAGCGAGATGGTGTCGAGCGCGCGGCCGTCGGTGGTGGTGTAGATCTGCGCATCGACGATGTTGGCGTTCGCCATGGCGCAGGCGCCGGCGATGATCGACAACAGCCAGGGATGGTCGGGCGCCAGCACGGTGAGCTCGGTCACCGCGCGGCCGCTGTCGAAGCCGGTCATGGTGGCGAGGGTCTTGCCGGCCTGCTCGGCTTCGCGCACGAAGTTCGCGTGCTCGATCTTGTGGGCGAGGTCGACCTTCAGCCAGTAAGCCGGGTAGTGCTTGGCGACGTAAGCGTCGAGGTCCTCCTTCGGCCACTCTTTCATCGCCTCGCGGAACTCGGCCTGCGCCATGGCGACGCGCTGAGCGCGATTGACCTCGGAGAAGCCGCCGGTCAGCACCGGCTCGGTCTCGTAATAGAGCGTGCGGATGAGCTGCGCCTTCCAGCCGTTCCAAACGCCGGGGCCAACCGCGCGGATGTCGGCGGTGGTGAGGATGGTCAACAGCTTCAGCCGCTCCGCCGACTGCACCACGGCCGCGAAGTTCTCGATGGTCTTGCGGTCGGAAAGGTCGCGCGACTGCGCCACGCTCGACATCACGAGGTGGTTCTCGATCAGCCAGGCGACCGTCTCGGTGTCGGCGGCCGACAGCCCGAGCCGCGGGCAGAAGCGGCGCGCCACGCGTGCGCCGGCGATGGAATGATCCTCCGGCCGGCCCTTGGCGATGTCGTGCAGGAACATCGCGACATAGAGTACCGTGCGGTTGCCGGGCAGGATCTTGTGGACCATCTCGTTGGCGAGCGGCGTCTCGTTGTTGCCGCCGCGCTCGATCTCGGCCAGCACGCCGATGCAGCGCAACAGGTGCTCGTCCACCGTGTAGTGGTGGTACATGTTGAACTGCATCATGGCGACGACCTTGCCGAAGGCCGGCACGAAGCGGCCGAGCACGCCGGCTTCGTTCATGCGCCGCAGCACCGTTTCCGGATCGTTCTTCGAGGTCAGGATTTCGAGGAAGAGCGCGTTGGCTTCCTCGTTCTCGCGCAATTTGGCGTCGATCAGCTTGAGCGAGCGCGTCATCGCCCGCATGGCGTCCGGGTGGAAGGCGAGATTGTGCTTCTGCGCCAGGTGGAAAATGCGGATGAGGTTGACGGGGTCGCGCCTGAATACGCCGGCGCCGGCGAGTCGGATGCGGTTTTTGTCGACGATGAAGTCGTCGGTTTCGGTCAGCTCCTTCTTCTTCACCGGGCGTAACTTCGCCATCACGCGGCTCAAGACCGGCACGCTCTTGGCGTGGCTGTCTTCCAGTTCGGCGCAGAGGATGGCCGTGAGGTCGCCGACATCCTTGGCGACCAGGAAGTAGTGCTTCATGAAGCGCTCGACGTCCTGCTGGCCGGGATGCTCGGTGTAGCCGAGCCGTACCGCGATCTCGCGCTGGATGTCGAAGGACAGCCGCTCCTCGGCGCGGCCCATGAGGAAGTGCATGTGGCAGCGCACCGACCAGAGAAAATCCTCGCAGCGGCGGAAGAGCTGGTACTCCTCCTTGTCGAACACGCCGCATTTGATCAGTTCGTCCGGCTCGCGCACGCGGTAGACGTATTTGGCGATCCAGAACAAGGTGTGCAGGTCGCGCAGGCCGCCTTTGCCGTCCTTGACGTTCGGCTCGACCAGATAGCGCGACTGGCCGGCGCGGCGGTGGCGGTCCTCGCGCTCGGCGAGCTTGGCGGCGACAAACTCGGCGCCGGTGTTGCGCACGACGTCGTTGTCGAAGCGCGTCTGCATTTCGTCGAACAGCTTGCGGTCGCCGAGCAGGTAGCGCGCCTCGAGGACGGCGGTGCGGATGGTCATGTCCGCCTTGGCCTGGCGGATGCATTCGTCGACCGAGCGGGTGGCGTGGCCGACCTTCAGGCCGAGGTCCCACAAACAATAGAGGATCGCCTCGGCGATCTGCTCGCCCCAGGCGGTCTGCTTGTAGGGCAGCAGGAAGAGGAGATCGATGTCGGAGCCGGGCGCCTGCAGGCCGCGGCCGTAGCCGCCGGTGGCGACGACGGCCATGTGCTCGGCTTCGGACGGGTTCTGCGACGGGTAGAGGTGCTTCTTCACGAACTCGTAGAGCAGGCGGATGATTTCGTCTTCCATCCGGCACAGGCGTTCGGCGCAGCGGCGGCCGTGGCGGTCCTTGAGCAGGAGCTGCTCGGCCTTGGCGCGGCCTTCGTTGAGCGCTGCCTTCAGCCGTTGCGCCAGCGCGGCGCGCAACTCGGCCTCGCTGCCGCCGGCGCGGGCCAGTTGTTCCAGATCGGCAGCAACGGCGCGGCTATCGATCAATTCCCTCGCTCCCTGCGGGGCGGGTTCGGGCGCGGCACGCTGATCGCGGTCGAGGGCGAGGGAGGCCATGGCGGGATTCGGGATAGCGGAGACCGCGGATTTAGTCACCGCTGACGCAAAAGATATTTCGGGCACTGCCAAACGCGATTTTTTAGAATGATCGTCTTAGGGTTCGCTATAAATAGAAAATTTCATTCTTTTGACCGGTAAATTGCGCCGCCTTATAGAATAAAACTAGCGCCGATTTGAGCAACGCCGCTTGCGGGCGCTTAATAAATCCAGCTAACGCGCGGGGACTGGTGCCCCTTCGCCGAAGCGTATTTGGAGGGTCACATGAACTTCTTCTCTCGCCGTTCGCTGTTCGCGTCCGCCTTGATGGCGGCGATGTTGCCGAGCGCAGCGCTGTTCGCCGCCGACAACCCGAAGGAAATCCGGATCGACTGGGCGACCTACAATCCCGTCTCGATCCTGCTCAAGAACAAGGGTCTGCTCGAGAAGGAATTCGCCAAGGACGGTATCACCATCCGCTGGGTGCAGACGCTCGGCTCGAACAAGGCGCTCGAGTTCCTGAACGCCGGCTCGATCGACTTCGGCTCGACCGCCGGCTCCGCCGCGCTGGTCGCCAGGATCAACGGCAACCCGATCAAGGCGATCTACGTCTACTCGCGTCCGGAATGGACCGCGCTGGTCACCCGCAAGGACAGCAAGATCGAGAAGGTCGCCGACCTCAAGGGCAAACGCGTCGCCGTCACGCGCGGCACCGATCCGCACATCTTCCTCGTGCGCGCGCTGCTCGGCGCCGGCCTGAGCGAGAAGGACATCCAGCCCGTTCTGCTGCAGCACCCCGACGGCAAGACCGCGCTCATCCGCGGCGACGTCGATGCCTGGGCGGGCCTCGATCCGATGATGGCGCAGGCGGAAGTCGAAGAGGGCGCCAAGCTGTTCTATCGCGACGCGGCCGCGAACACCTGGGGCATTCTCAACGTGCGCGAGGAGTTCGCGCGCAAGCATCCCGATCTGGTCAAGCGCGTACTCGCTGTCTACGAGGAAGCGCGCAAACACGCGCTCGGTCATTACGACGAAGTGAAGCGCGACTTCATCGCCGTCACCAAGTTGCCGGACGCGGTGGTCGACAAGCAGCTCAAGGAGCGCACCGAGCTGACGCACAGCAAGATCGGCGCGCCGCAGCGCGAATCGATCCTCGCCGCCGGCATTGCCTTGCAGCAGGCCGGTGTCCTCAAGGCCGACGTCGACGTGAAGAAGACGCTCGACGATCTGATCGACTCTCAGTATCTGGCCGCCGGCACAAACTGACGTCAACTACGCCGGTCCGCGGCTACGCGCCGCGGATCGGCAATTGCGTCCGGTAAAAGTGTAGTGTCATTGTGCCCGAGGTCTCCATGTCCGCCGTCGGCGTGACCGGCCGAGCCGAAATCTGGGAGGGCGCCAAAGCGGTGTCGCCAATACGTCTATTGCCCGTGTGGCGGCCGTTTCTGGGTCTGCTCTTGCCGATCGTTCTCGCGGGCGGATGGGAACTCGCGGTTCAATTCGGCCTGTCCGACGGCCGGCTGGTGCCGCCGCCTTCGGTCATCTGGCAGACCTTGACCGAACTCGCCGCCAGCGGCGAATTGCAGCGTCACGCGCTGGCGACATTCACACGCGTCGCCGTCGGCTTCGCGGCCGGCGTGGCGGCCGGCACGGTGCTCGGCGCGCTTACCGGCTATTCCGATTTGATTTCGCGGCTGCTCGATCCAACCTTGCAGGCGTTGCGTGCGATCCCGTCGATCGCATGGGTGCCGTTGTTCATCCTCTGGCTCGGCATTTTCGAAGCATCGAAAGTGACGCTGATCGCGGTCGGCGTCTTCTTTCCGGTCTATCTCGGGGTCATGGGCGCGGTCATGTCGGTAGACCGCAAGATCGTCGAGGTCGGCCGCGCTTTCCGCCTGTCCGGAACGCAGATGGTTCGCCGGATTCTGTTGCCGGCCGTGCTGCCGGCCTATGTGATCGCGCTGCGCTCGGGACTCGGGCTCGGCTGGATGTTCGTGGTCGCGGCTGAATTCATGGGCGCCTCCGAGGGCCTCGGCTTTCTCCTGGTCGACGGCCAGCAGCTCGGCAAGCCGGCGCAGATCGTCACCGCCATCGTCGCTTTCGCCGTGATCGGAAAGCTCACCGACTGGATCGTCGTCGCGCTTGCCGCGCCGTTCCTGCGCTGGGAAGACCGCTTCGCGCGACAGACGGGAAGCTGACGATGCTGGTCCTCGACAATGTCAGCAAGTTCTACGGCAATGGCGTGCACGCGCTCGACACCGTGTCGTTTTCCGTCGAGCCCGGGGAGATTGTCGCGGTCGTCGGCGGCTCCGGCTGCGGAAAGTCGACGCTGCTGCGCGGCATCGCCGGCCTCGACACGCCGACGAAAGGGCGCGTGTTCATCGACGGCGAGCCGATCCACGCGCCGCATCCGAAGATCGGGATTGTCTTCCAGGAAGCGCGGTTGCTGCCTTGGCTGACGGTGGCCGAGAATGTCGGCTTCGGTATCGAGGATCGAGCGAAGCCGGAACGCAGCGAACTGGTGACGGCCGCCTTGTCGCGGGTCGGGCTCGCCGACAAGGCGAAGGTCTGGCCCCGCGAGCTGTCGGGCGGGCAGGCGCAGCGCGTGGCGATCGCGCGAGCCCTGGTGCCGCGTCCGGCGGTTCTGCTGCTCGACGAGCCGTTCTCCGCGCTCGACGCTTTCACCCGCATCGACCTGCAGGATCATCTGCTCGACCTGTGGGCCGACAGCCGGCCCACCCTGATTCTCGTCACGCACGACGTCGACGAGGCGATCGTGCTGGCCGACCGGATCTTGGTCATGCGTCCGCGTCCGGGGCGTATCTTCGAGGAGATCGACGCGAAGCTGCCGCGCCCGCGCGACCGGCAATCCGCCGCCTTCGACTCGGTGAAGCGGCGCGTTCTGGCGGCGCTCGACCGATCCCTGAACCGGTCCGTACGCCACGACGACACCGACACCTCGGTTGCCGCCGGCGCTGCGCACTGGTGGTAAATGCGGCCCCGGTTTATGCTTCCGTCTCAATTCTAAGCGGACGGATCCAGCCCGCGGGGGCTGGTCACGGCCGCAAAATGTGGGCGGGAGAAAACGAAATGCGCATGTTCCAGGTCTGTGTCTGCGGCCAGCCGTTGCAGCTCAACCAGGCGCCCACGCCCGAGCCGAAGGGCAGCGAGGTGCTGCTGAAGACGCTGGCGGCCGGCGTCTGCCACAGCGACCTGCATCTCGCCGACGGCTATTTCGACCTCGGCGGCGGCAAGAAGCTGAGCCTGGCGGACCGCGGCATGAAGCTGCCGGTGACGCTCGGCCATGAGAACGTGGGCGAGGTGGTTGCGGTCGGCCCCGACGCAAGGGGGATCAAGATCGGGCAGCGCGTGCTGGCCTACCCGTGGATCGGCTGCGGCACCTGCGCCGTCTGCCTGCGCGGCGAGGACAATCTCTGCCGTGCGATGAAGAGCCTCGGCGTGTTCTCCAACGGCGGCTATGCCGATCACATCATGGTGCCGCACGCGCGCTATTTGTTCGACATCGGCGACCTCGATCCGGCGCGCGTGGCGCCGCTCGCCTGCTCGGGCGTGACGACCTACCGCGCGTTGAGAAAGATATCGACGCTGCAAAGCGAGCCGACCGTCATCATCGGCGCCGGCGGCCTCGGCCTGATGTGCCAGGCGCTGCACCAGAAGATGGGCGGGCACTCGGCGATCGTTGTCGACATCGATCCGGTCAAGCGCGAGGCCGCCAAAAAGGCCGGCGCCGCGCACGTCATCGACGGCGGCGCGCCCAATGCCGCGCAGCAGATTATCGATATCACCAACGGCGGCGCCTGGGGCGTGGTCGATCTTGTCGGCGCGTCGGCCAGCGCCAAGCTTGGCTACGACAGCCTAATCAAGGGCGGCAAGCTCGTCCTGGTCGGCCTGTATGGCGGCGAATTGACCGTATCGCTGCCGCCGATCCCGATGCGGGAACTCACCATCCAGGGCTCCTACACGGGCAGCCAGCATGACATGCGCGAATTGATGGATCTGGTGCGCCGCACCGGCCTGCCGCCGGTGCCGGTCGCCACGCGCCCGCTCGACGACGTCAATGCGGTGATGAACGACCTGCGCGCCGGAAAAATTGTCGGCCGCGTCGTGCTGACGCCGGTTTAAGCAAAGAAGGAGACGAAAATGGATGCCGATGCGCTGCGCGCGATGCAGGCGCCGATCAAGGAGCGTTACAAGGCCGATCCGCAGGCGGCGGTGATCACCTTGAAGGCCAAGGGCACGCTCGACGAAAGCAGCATCGCCTGCAAGGTGGAGACCGGCCGCGCGCTGGCGGTGGCGGGACTGCACCCCGCGACCGGCGGCTCCGGGCTCGAGCTGTGCTCGGGCGACATGCTGCTGGAAGCGCTGGTGGCCTGCGCCGGCGTGACGGTGAAGGCGGTGGCGACCGCGCTGGCGGTGCCGCTCAAGTCAGGCACCGTGTCGGCCGAGGGCGATCTCGATTTCCGCGGCACGCTCGGCGTCGCCAAGGATGCGCCGGTCGGCTTTGCCAGGATAAGGCTGCGCTTCGATCTCGACACCGACGCGCCGCAGGCGACGCTCGACCAGTTGCTCAAGCTCACCGAGCGCTATTGCGTCGTCTACCAGACCATCAAGAGCGGCCCGCCGGTGGACGTGACGCTGGCGCGGGTTTAGCAGGCGCAGTCATCGCCCGCGAAAGCGGGCGATCCAGTCCTCGCAGGCGCCAGCGATGCAAATCGGCATCGGTGCTTACTGGATGCCCCGCTTGCGCGGGGCATGACGCCATGATCATGTCCGGGCGCCGATGTCTCCCGACCTTCAATTTGCGCTCATCCTGATCCTCCGCATGGCGATCACCGCCGGCTTCGTGCTGGCGGCGACGGTGACGGCCGAGCGCGCCGGCCCGTTGGTCGGCGGCCTGGTGGCGACGCTGCCGCTCGGCGGCGGCCCGGTCTACGTGTTCCTCGCGCTCGACCACGACGCGGCTTTCATCGCGGCGAGCGCGCTCAACAGCCTCGCCATCAACGCGGTCAACGTCATCTTTGCGCTCACTTACGCGCTGCTGGCGCAGAAGCGCTCGCTGTTCGTCAGCCTGACGCTGGCCATGCTGGTGTGGTTCGCGCTGGCCTGGGTCGTCTATGCGCTGCCCTGGACGGTGACGAGCGCGCTCCTGGTCAACGTGGTCGTGCTGGCCGCCTGCATCTCGATCGCGCGGCCGCTGCGCAATGTGCCGATCCCGCGCATCTATGTGCGCTGGTATGATCTCGTGCTGCGCGCCGCGATGGTGGCGGCGCTGGTCGGCGTCGTGGTGACGCTCAGCTTCCGCATCGGGCCCGGCGGCAGCGGCATTCTCGCGATCTTCCCGATCATATTGATCAGCGTGCAGATCATTCTGCACCGCCAGGTCGGCGGCAAGCCGAGCGCGGCGGTGATGGCCAACGCGGTGCTCGGGCTGACCGGCTTCGCCTTCGCCTGCATCGTGCTGCACGTCACGGCGGTGCCGTTCGGCTCCGCGATCGGCCTCTCTCTCGCGCTGGCGACCTCGGTGGGCTGGAGCCTGCTGGTGCTGCTCGCGCGCCGGCACGGCATCGCGGTCTAGCATGGGTACTTTTTTCATCGGCCTGCTGCTGAAGATCGCGATGACGGCGGGCATCGTGGTCGCGGCCTCGGTCGTGGTCGAGCGCAGCGGCCCCTTCGTCGGCTCGCTGATCGCCTCGCTGCCGACGGCCGGCGGCGCCGCGCTGATCATCCTCGCCTTCGAGCATCCGCCGGATTTCATCGCCGCCAGCGCGGTCGGCAGCATCGTCTCGAATTCCATCTGCGCCATCTTCGCGCTCGCCTACGCGGTGCTGGCGCAGCGCCATTCGCTGCTGGTGAGCATCACCGGCGCCTACGTGCTGTGGTTTGCGATCGCCTATGCCACGACCTTCGTCGACTGGAGCTTGGCGGGCGCGCTGCTGTTCGCGGCGGTTGCGTTTCCGCTCACCATCGTTGCCGGCCGGCGCTTTCGGGCCGCGGGCGTACGCGGCGCGGCGCGGGCGAGCGCCACCGATCTTGCCTGGCGCGCAGCCGTGGTCACTGTGTGTGTCATCGTGGTCACCAGCGCCAGCTACTCGATCGGCTCCTTCGCCTCCGGCCTGTTCGTCTATTTCCCGGTGGCGATGGGCTCCTACTTCATCATCCTGCACCCGCGCATCGGCGGGCCGGCGGCCGCGAGCGTCGCCGCGCACGTGCAGCTGCCGCTGGTCGGGCTGGTGCTGAGCATGCTCGCCGTGCACCTGCTGGCGGTGCCGCTCGGCGTCTGGTGGTCCTATGCGATCGGGCTGAGCATCGGCATCGCCTGGAACGCCATGCTCTGGGGGCTGCGCGCGCGGCGGGCGCGTGCCTAGATCAGCTTCTCCTCCAGTGCCTTGATCTGCAGCGCGAGATAGCGCGAGAAGATGCGGCACTGCGCCAGGCTGCCGGCGTTGAACCACAGGCCCGGCTGCGCGGTGCGCCGCCACATGTTGCGCAATTCGCCGCCCTCGTCGAAGCCCCAGACCGGGCCGATGCGGTCGGCGATGTCGTCGCCGAGATAGGCGCGCACGGTCTCCTGCTGGCTCTTGTAGCCGGTGGCCAGCACCAGGAGTTCGGCCGGTTTCACGCTGCCGTCCTTGAGCTTTGCGCCTCCCGCGACGAATTTGTCGATGTCGGCATACTGCATCAGGCCGACCTTGCCGGCGATGATCAGCTCCGAGCAGCCGACGTTGAAGTAGTAGCCGCCGCCGCGGCGCAGATACATCATCTGGAAACCGGTCTCGTCCTCGCCGAAATGCAGGCGGAAGCCCTTCTTCTCCAGCGCGTCAAGCAGCGCCTTGTCCACCTCGCGGCCTCTGGCGGTCGAGATCTGGTAGGAGCGCTGCAGCACCGGATAGGGGAACGAGGTCGCCAGCAGGTCGCAGTCCTCGAAGGGGATGCCTTCGGAGTAGATGGCGTAGACGCTCTGCGCTTCCTTCAGGCTTACGACATAGGTCTTGCTGCGCTGGATGAGCGTGACGTCGGCGCCGTGCGCCTGCAGCTCCTGCGCGACGTCGTGACCGCTGGTGCCGGTGCCGAGCACCAGCGCCTTGCGGCCCCTCCACTTCTCCGCATCGGCGAAAGAGCCTGAGTGCACGATCTGGCCGCCGAAGTCCTTGAGGCCGGGCAGGTCGGGCGTGAACGGAATGCTGCTCACGCCGGTGGCGAAGATGAGATGGCGCGGATGCATCACGCGCTCGCTGCCGTCCGCCTTGCGCAACGTGACGTTCCACTGCCTGCGCGCGTCGTCGTAGCCGCCGGAGATCAGCTCGGTGCCGGTCCAGAAATTGATCTCCATGCTCTCGACGTAGGACTCGAACCAGTTGGCGAGCTTGTCCTTCGGGATGTAGGTCGGGAAGGTCGGCGGGAACGGCAGATAGGGTAGGTGATTGACGTGCATCTCGTTGTGCAGCGTCAGCGAATGATAGCGCTTGCGCCAGTTGTCGCCGACGCGCGCGTGACGGTCGACGATGAGCGTATCGATGCCGAGCTGGGTGAGTCGCGCGGCGATGGCGAGACCGGCCTGGCCGCCGCCGACCACGAGCACGGCGGGATCGCGGTCGGCATAGGCGCGCGCCTTGGCACGGCGGTCGAGCCAGTTCTCGGCGCCGAAGTCGCGCGTGCTCTCCGGCTCGCGCATCTCGGGCCGCTTGAACAGCTCTTCGTGACCGCGGATTTCCTCCAGCGTCGTGACCATCGTCCAGGCGGCGAGCCGCGTGGGCGCGTCCGGGTCGGGCACCAGGCGGACGACTCCGGCGCCGCTGCCGAAGGTGGTGTCGAACGCCAACAGCACCTCGATGCATTCGGTCCCGGCGCGGGTGACCCAGCGCGGCGGCGTGCGCGCCGCCGGCACGTGGAAATTGGCCGGGCGTATGCGCGCCAGCGTCTCGCCGAACATCGCCTCGATGGCGGGCCGGCCGCTCATCGTCTGGATGTTCCAGGTGAAGGCGACGACGTCGCGCCAGAGGCCGTGGGCGACGAACAGCTTCGCCGCCGCCGCCGCATTCTGCGCCTTCAGCGCCGCTTCGAAACTCTCAAGCCACTTTTGCGCGTCGGCGACCGCCGTCGCCTGCTTTCTGTCTGCGATGTTCATTGCACTAGGTCTTCTTTTCCGTCTGCGTGAGTTTTGCTTTCAGCGCATAGAGCGCTTCCATCGCCTCGCGCGGCGACATGTCGTCGGGATTGAGCGCGGCGACGGCGGCCAGCACCAGTTCGTGCGCGCTGTCCTGCACTTCGCGCGTCGGCGTGTAGGGCGCGGCGAACAGCGGCAGATCCTCGAAGCCCAAGTCCTTGAAGAATTTGGGCGCGGCGCGGTCTTCCTGCTCGAGCTTGGCGAGCACCACCTTGGCGCGCTCGATCACGCTCGACGGCAGGCCGGCGAGCTTGGCCACCTGGATGCCGTAGGAATGGTCGGCGGAGCCCGGGATGACCTCGTGCAGGAACACCACGTCGCCTTTCCACTCCTTCACTTTCACGGTCGCGTTGTGCAGGCGGTCGAGGCGGGCGGCGAGCGCGGTCAGCTCGTGGAAATGCGTGGCGAACAATGCGCGGCATTTGTTGACGTCGTGCAGGTGCTCGACGGTGGCCCAGGCGATCGACAGGCCGTCGAAGGTGGCGGTGCCGCGGCCGATCTCGTCGAGGATCACGAGCGCGTGCTCGCCCGCCTGGTTGAGGATGGCGGCGGTTTCCACCATCTCAACCATGAAGGTCGAGCGGCCGCGCGCCAGATCGTCGGCGGCGCCGACGCGCGAGAACAGCCGGTCCACGACGCCGATATGCGCGGTCTTGGCCGGCACGAAGGAGCCGGTCTGCGCCAGGATGGCGATCAGCGCGTTCTGCCGCAGGAACGTGGATTTGCCGGCCATGTTGGGGCCGGTGATCAGCCAGATGCGGCCGGCGCCCGCGCTTTCGGGCGGCGAGAGATCGCAGTCGTTGGCCACGAACGGCGTGCCGTCGCGCGCCAGCGCCTGCTCCACGACGGGGTGGCGGCCGCCTTCGACCGCGAACGCAAGCCCGTCGTCGACGACCGGCCGCGCATAGTCGCGCTCGGCGGCAAGCTGGGCGAGCGCGCTGGCGACGTCGAGGCGGGCGAGCGCCTCGGCGCATTCCTTCAGCGCGGCGCTCTCGGCGATGACGGCGGCGGAGAGCCGGTCGAAGATTTCCAGTTCGAGACCGAGCGCGCGCTCGGCCGCGCTGGCGATCTTGGCTTCCAGCTCGCCCAATTCGGTGGTGGTGAAGCGCACCTGGCCGGCCAGCGTCTGGCGGTGGATGAAGGTGGCATTGAGCGGCGCCGCCAACAGCTTCTCGCCGTGCTGGGCGGTGACCTCGACGAAATAGCCGAGCACGTTGTTGTGGCGGATCTTGAGGCCCTTCACGCCGCTCTCGTCGGCGTAGCGCGCCTGCAGCGCGGCGATGACGCGGCGCGATTCGTCGCGCAGCGCGCGGGTCTCGTCGAGCGCGGCGGCATAGCCTTCGCGCACGAAGCCGCCGTCGCGCTTGAAGGCGGGCAATTCGGCGGCGAGCGCGGCGGACAATTCGGCGGCGAGCATGCCGTCGGGACGGCGGCAGCTTTGCAGCGCGGCGGCGATCTCCGCCGGCGTGTCCTCCAGCGCAGCGAGGGCGCGGGCAAGCTCGGCCGCGGCCAGGATGCCGTCGCGCACGGCCGCAAGGTCGCGCGGTCCGCCGCGCGAGACCGCGAGGCGGGCAAGCGAACGCGCGATATCGGGGGCAGCCGCCAGGCGGGAGCGGGTGTCGGCACGCGCGGCGATGTCGGCGACAAAAGCGCCGACGGCGTCGAGCCGGCGTCCGATCGCGGCCGGATCGGTGAGCGGCGCCGACAGCCTTTGGGCCAGCAGGCGCGAGCCGGCGGAGGTGACCGTGCGGTCGATGGCGTCCAAGAGCGAGCCGCGCCGCTCGCCGCCAAGCGTGCGCACCAGTTCGAGATTGCCGCGCGTCGCCTGGTCGATGGCCATGGTGGCGCCGGCGCTCTCGCGCAGCGGCGGCGACAGCGGCGGCCGCTGGCCGAGCTGGGTGCGCTCGACGTACGTGACGCAAGCCGCGGCGGCGGTCAGCTCCAGCCGCGTCAGCGCGCCGAAGGCCTCGCTGGTGGCGACCGAAAAGAAGGAGGTCAGACGGCGCTCGGCGGTGGCCGAGTCGAACACGTCGCGGGTGAGCGGCGTCACCGCCGGCAGCGAGCGCCAGTAAGGCACCAGGTCGGCGTCGGCATAGAGCGCGTCGGAGACGAGGATTTCGCTCGGCTCCAGGCGCGCGATCTCGGCGGCGAGCGCGAGGCGGTCGCATTCAGTGAGGCGGAATTCGCCGGTGGAGATGTCGATCCAGGCGAGCGCGAAGCGCGCTTCCTCGCCGACGGAGGACAGCCGCGCGCGCGCGACGGCGAGCAGGTAGTTGTTGCGCTTGGCGTCCAGCAGCGTGTCTTCGGTGAGCGTGCCGGGCGTGACCAGGCGCACCACGTCGCGCCGCACCACGCTCTTCGATCCGCGCTTCCTCGCCTCGGCCGGGTCTTCCAGTTGCTCGCAGACCGCGACGCGGTGGCCGAGCGCGATCAGCCGGTGCAGATATTCGTCGGCGCGGTGGATCGGCACCCCGCACATCGGAATGTCCTGGCCGTAATGCTTGCCGCGCTTGGTGAGCACGATGCCGAGCGCGCGCGAGGCGACCTCGGCGTCCTCGAAGAACAACTCGTAGAAATCTCCCATCCGGTAGAACAACAGGCAGTCCGGATTGGCGGCCTTGATCTCGACGTATTGCGCCATCACGGGCGAGACGTGCCCGTTCTGCTCCGGCGGAGGGGGCGGCGTCTCGTCCGGCTCGGACAGGCCGATGGGGTTAGTCAGCGCCATGGGGCCGGATGGTAGCAGACACACACTCCCTGTCATCATCCGCGAAAGCGGATGATCCAGTACTCACCGAGCTTGCAGTTGGTCTCAAGCGCAGGGGCTACTGGATGCCCCGCTTTCGCGGGGCATGACAGTGCGTTATGGGGCTGGCGGAGAAGCCTACTTCTTGAACGTCACGCCGGTGATGCGCTCGAGGTTGCCGTGCCAGACCTTGTCCTTGTCGGCCTTCGGCATGTCGCGCTCCTCGATGAAGCGCAGCGTGTCGCGCGTGTACATCGTGCCCTTCTCCGGGTCGAACGGGCAGTCGGAGGCGAACACGATCTTGTCGAGATCGTAGAAGGCGAAACCTAAGTCCATCGCCGGCTTGGCCGAGAAGGTGGCGGTGTCGGCGTAGAACGCGTGCTTGAAGTAGTCGAGCGGGCGCTTCTTGAGCTGCTTGAGCAGCACCGTGAGGTCCTCGTCCGAGGTGCGCGCGCCAAGCTGGTCCCAGCCGGGGCCGATGCGGCCTTCCAGCATCGGCACGATGCCGCCGAAGTGGTGGGTGATGATCTTCAGGTTGGGGTATTTGTCCATGATGCGCGAGAACACCAGCCGCGCCATGGCCGCTGCTGTCTCGTAGGACCAGCCAAAGGCCCACCAGATTTCGAAGCGCGACTTCTTCTCGGATGCGTAGTCGGCAAAGCCGGCGTTGCGCGCCGGGTGCAGCCAGATCGGCTTGTCGAGCTTCTCCATGGCGGCGAAGAACGGCTCGAAGGCCGGATCGTCGAGTGGCTTGCCGGCGATGTTGGTGTAGATCTGCACGCCGAGCGCGCCATTTTTAATGGCGCGCTGCGCCTCGCCGACGCCGGCATCGGGTGCGTTCAGCGCGATCTGCGCCACCCAGCCGGGGAAATGGTCCGGGTGCTTGCCGCAGATTTCGACGAATTCGTCGTTGATCAGCTTGGCGCAGTCATTCGCCTTGACGCCGTCGCCTTTGGTGAAGGCCTCCAGCGGCGGCATCGGGTAGGATAGGATCTGCGCATAGTCCTTGAACGTGTCGACGACGCGGCGGCGCTCGTCGAGATCGTGGATGCAGGGCACCTCGCGCATGCGCTTGCCGATGTCCGGGTAGCCGCTGTCGACCAGCAGCTTGAACATCCGGCTCGGCATGAAATGGGTATAGGCGTCGATACGCATGGACTTCTCCGTGTTTCTTCTTGTCGGCTAGTAGGGCGTGATGACGTTGAGCAGCGCCTGCTTGCGGTCGATGAGCACGGCGTTGCGCGCGCGCGACAAAGCCTCGGGCAGGTCGGCGGGCTTCTCGACGCGCTCGGCGTGGGCGCCTTGGGCGCGCGCCATCTCCTCGTAAGGCGGCGCCGGGCTCAAGTTGGCGAGCGTGTTGCCGTCGTCCTCGCCGGCGGCGCCGTCCTTGAACATGGACAAGGTGGCGCGGCGCACGGCGCCGTAGCGGGCATTATTGAAGACGACGGTGAGGATCGGCAGATTGTGCACGGCCGACACCCAATGGCCGACGGTCGGGTTGCCGAACATATAGGCACCGTCGCCGAGCGTGGCGACCACGAACTGATCCGGCGCAGCGAGCTTGGCGCCGAGCGCGGCGCCGAAGCCCCAGCCGAGCCCGCCGGCGGGGCCGAGCGCGAAGAAAGTGTTCGGTTTTTCCCGCAGGCAGTGGTCGGAGCGCAGCGGATACTCGTTGAAGATGACGGCGTCGTCGCCGACCGCCTCGCCGATGGCGCGCGACAGATACTCCGGCGAGATGGTCTGCCCGGCCGCGGAATCCTTGGCGAGCTGGGCGCGCCGCGTGCGCATGCGCTCGGTCAGCCGCGCCCGGCGGGCGGCGATGCGCGCCTCCGCCATCTGCAGGCGCGGCTCGACCGCGGCCATCAGCGCTTCCAGCGCATTGACGACGCCGGCCTGCACCGCGAGGTCGCTGGGGAACGAGCGCATGGGATAGCGCACGTAGAAGGGATCCTCGCCGACATGCGCGACGTGGCAGCCGGCCGGCGGATGCTGCAAATGCGGGATCCACGGTACGTCGGATTCAAGCACGATGACGAGATCGGAATCGACGAGCAGCGCGCCCGGCTCGTAGCCGAAATGCATCGGGTGGCTCGACGGCAGGCACACCGTGCGCGGATTGTGCGTCACGACGGGAATGGCGCAGCGCTCGGCGAGATGCGACAGCACCGGAACGGCGTTGCCCGGGAGCGTCGCGGCGACGATCAGCGGGCGCTCGGCCGAGGCAATCCACTCCGCCAAGGTGGCGATCGCATGCGGATCGGGGAAGGTCGCTGCCGCCTGCGGGCGCGGCTTGGTCGGGCCGACCGGCTCCGGCATCGGCGCCGACAAGGGCTCGCGCGGTAGCACGAGATAGACCGGCCCGCGCGGGTGCGCCATTGCAACCTCGACCGAACGCGCGACGACGTCGCCAATCTGGCCGGGCTGGCGCAATTCGTAATCCCACTTCACCAGCTCGCGCACCATGCCGGCCTGGTCGAACATTTCCTGCGCCCAGTGGATCGGGCGCGTGCGCGAGCCGAACGAACCCTTCTCGGTGATCGGCGTACGCCCGGCGGCGAGGATCAGCGGCACGCGGTCGCGCGACAGGTTGGTGAGGTTGTTGATCGTGTTGGCGGTGCCGACGTTGACGTGCACCATCACCGCCTGCGGACGGCCGTTCATCAGATAGGCGCCGTGCGCCATCGCGACCGCGAGGTTCTCGTGCGGCACCAGCACGGGCCTAGGGACCTTGGCGTTGGTCTTGCGGGCGCGGCTGAAGGCTTCGACGATGGGCGGGAAGTCGGTGCCGGGATTGGCGAAGAAATAGTCGGTGCCGTGGTCGGCAAGGGCGCGCAGGAACGCTTCGGCGGCGATGGTCGGCTTCGCGGTGGGAGCGGCGGACATGCGTTTCACCCCTGGCGGCAAGTGCGCAGGAGCCCCGCGCGGACGCCGTTTTTGTTGCGCGGAGTCTTAGCCGAGGGGGCAGGGGCTTACAACGGCGCGTGTCGCAACCCGCCGCGTAGGCTCGGACATAGGAGAGATTGGCGGCTCTTGCGTTCCCTCCCCCTGAAAGGGGGAGGGTCAGGGTGGGGGTCTATTGCACTCGCCGCAAGCGACCCCCACCCGGATCGCTGCGCGATCCGACCTCCCCCTTTCAGGGGGAGGTGAAGAGAAGACTCAGAACGGGTAGTGCTGGTGGCTCTCGATGGTGATCCAGCGCAGCTCGGTGAACTCGGCGATGCCGGCGGTGCCGCCGAAACGGCCGTAGCCGGAATCCTTGGTGCCGCCGAACGGCATCTGCGGCTCGTCGCTCACGGTCGGGCCGTTGATATGGCAGATGCCCGACTGGATGCGCTTGGCCACCCCCATCGCGCGCTGGATGTTCTCGCTGAACACCGCCGAGGCGAGGCCGTACTCGGTGTCGTTGGCGACGCTCACCGCCTCGTCGTCGCCGTCGACGCGGATGATGCTCTTCACCGGGCCGAACGACTCCTCGCGGTAGATCTTCATCTGCGGGTTGACGTTGTCGAGCAGCGTGGCCGACCAGATCGTGCCGTCGCGCTTGCCGCCGGCGACGACTTTGGCGCCTTTGCCGACGGCATCCTTGAGCAGGTCGTCCATGCGGTCGGCCGCCTGCATGCTCACGAGAGAGCCGAGCACGACCTTGCCGCGCGGATCGCCGTAGGGGAGGGCGTTCGCCTTGGCGGCGAGCTTGTTCACGAAAGCGTCGGCAATCTTGTTGTCGACGATGATGCGCTCGGTCGACATGCAGATCTGGCCCTGGTGCATGAAGGCGCCGAAGGCCGCGCCGTTCACGGCGTCGTCGATATTGGCATCGTCGAGCACCAGGAGCGGCGCCTTGCCTCCCAGCTCGAGCAGCACCGGCTTGAGATATTTCGCCGCGATCTGCGCGACGATGCGGCCGACATGGCTCGAGCCGGTGAAGTTGATGCGGCGAACCGCCGGATGCGCGATCAGCGCCTCGACCACCTTCGGCGCGTCCTCGCGCGCGTGCGTGATGACGTTGATGACGCCTTTCGGCAGGCAGGCCTCCTGCAGCACCTTGCCGATCAGCATGTGGGTGGCGGGGCAAGTCTCGGAGGCCTTCATCACCACCGTGTTGCCGCAGGCCAGCGGCATCGCCACCGCGCGCATGCCGAGGATGACGGGCGCGTTCCACGGCGCCATGCCGACGCAGACGCCGACCGGCTGGCGATAGCCCATCGCCAGGCAGCCCGGCTTGTCGGATGGGATGACCTCGCCGTGGATCATCGTGGTCATGCAGGCCGCCTCGCGCAGCAGCTTGGCGGCGAAATACACGTTGAAGCCGCCCCAGGGGCCCGTGCCGCCGGTTTCTTCCATTACCAGCTTGATGAAGTCCGGCGTTTTCGCTTCCAGCATATCGGCCGCCTTGAGAAGAATCTTGCGGCGGTCGTTCGGCCCGGTTGCCGACCAGGCCGGAAATGCGGCGGCGGCCGCTTCGCATGCGGCGTTCACGTCCTCGACGCTTGCCGCGGCTGCCGTGCTCGCCACCTGTCCGGTGACAGGGTCCTTACGCTCGAAAGTCGCGTTACCGCGCGCCTGCACATCGGCGCCGTTGATCAGAAGTGCTACGTTCATTTCAACCTCCCTGGTTCGTCGTTTATGTGTCTCAAAGATGCGGCAGGCGGACGTCCAGCACCGCACAGCGCTTTTCGTCGCGCACCACGTTCATGGCTTCCGCCAACGCCGTTTCGACGTCGTCCGGCCGCTCGATCCTGCGCGCATGCGCGCCGCCGGCCGCCGCGGCGATGGCGGAATGATCCGGCGCCGGATCGAACTCGACGCCGATCGCTTTGGCGCGGCTGGCATAGCCTTTCGGATGGACGCCGAGCGCCGACAGCTTGGGCGAGCGCCAGCCGCCGTTGTTGTAGACGACCTGCAAGAAGGGCGTCCGGTACTTGCGCGCCATCCAGTGCACCGAGGACGGCACCGAGAACATGTAGGAGCCGTCGCCGCAGACGCTGATGACGGTCTTGTCGGGCGCCGCGAGCTTGGCGCCGATGGCCGCGCCGCCGTTCCAGCCCAGTGAAGAGCCGCCGCTCAGGAAAAAGCCGCCCGGGCGCGACGGCCGCAGATGGTTGGCGATGGTCGGGTAATTGGTGATGGTCTCGCTCAGCACGATGGTGTTGTCGTCGACGTGCTTGCGCAGGGCCGCGGTGAAAAATTCCGGCGTCAGGATGCCGTTCGGCTGCTCGCGTCGCCGCAACTCCGTCGCGCGCGCCTCGTGCAGCTTGGTGTAATGGGCGGTGCGTTCCTTCACCGCATTGGCGTCGAGCTTGACGCCATCGAGCGCGGCGTTGATCTGCTTGAGCGCGGTGGCGCCGTCGGCGTGCAGGACGCGCCGCGCCTTGATGTACCAGAGCGGGATGTCCTGCTTGAGCGGATCGACGTCGATGTGGAAGACCATGGCCTTGTCGTTCGGCTTCGACACCGACGGCACCCAGGGCGCATCGCTGTCCAGCACCAGCACGACGTCGGCTTCGCCCAGCACCGGCTCCTGGTGCGGCTCGCTCCAGCGGTTGCCCATGTAGAGCGGGTCGTCGGGCGAGAAATTCATGCAGATCGGCGCCGATTCCAGAACGCCGATACCGATGCGACGACAGAGCTTGGTGAGTTCGGCAACCGCCGCCGGATTGCGGCCGACGGCGCTGGTCACGATCAGCGGGCGTTTGGCGCCGGCGAGCGCAGCGGCAAGCGCGGCGGCGTCTTCGCTGCGCAGCGGCACCGGCGCAATCGGCGGCCATTCGGCCATGTCGATGGCGACCGGCGAAACGTCCTCTTCCATCACCTCGCGCGCGCCGACCAGATAGACCGGGCCCATGGGATCGCTCTTGGCGAGCTGCATGGCGCGGTGCACGACCTGCTTGACGTTGCGGCCGGTGCGGAATTCGTAATCGAACTTCACGTAGTTGCGCATGATGCCGCGCTGGTCGGAAATGTCCTGGATCCACTGGATCCATTCGTTGCGCGACCCCTTCAGCTCGCCTTCCTGCGTGTAGGGCGTGGCGCCGGCGAAGATCAGCACCGGCACGCGGCCGCGCAGCGCGTTGTGCACGGCGCCGCCGAGCGCCTGCGTGCCGCACTCGACGTGGACGATGACGGCCTGCGCCTGCCCGCTCACCTGCGCGTAGCCGTGCGCGGCGCTCAGGGCGACCATCTCGTTCGGGCAGGTCAGCATGGCGGGGAAGCCGCGGCCGCTGGCGTTGCCTTCGGCAACCGATTCCACGATCGCCGGGTGGTCGCTGCCGAGATTGGCGAAGATATAGGAGACGCCGGCCTCCTTCAGCGCCTCGAGAAATGCGGTACCCGCCGTGTACACAAGCCGATCCTTTTGGTCGTAGCCCGAACTGTTTGGCCTTCAACTATCTCATATTGCGCCGGGAGGGAATGTGGCGAAAGGCTACATGTGGGAGGGCAGCCAGAGCGCGAGAATGGGAAAGGCGATGAGGATGGCCAGCCGCAGGATGTCGGTAATCACGAAAGGCATCACCCCGTAGAATATGGTCGACAGCTTGACGTCTTTAATCACGCTCTTGATGACGAAGACGTTCATCCCGACCGGCGGGTGGATCAGGCCGAGCTCCACGGTCATCACGATGATGACGCCGAACCAGATCGGGTCGAAGCCGAGCGCTTTGATGACCGGGAACACGATCGGGATGGTCAGGATGATCATGGCCATGGCGTCCATGATGCAGCCGAGCACCAGGTACATCAGCATGATCAGCACCAGCACCCCGTATGGGCCGAGGCCCATGCCGGTGAGGAATTCGGTGAGCTTCTGCGGAGTCTGGGTGATGGTGAGGAAATAGCCGAAGATCAGCGCGCCGATCAGGATGGTGAAGACGGAGGCGCTCGTGCGCAGCGATTCGATCAGGCCGCGCCAGAAATCATCGCGCGAGAGCTTGCGCCGCAAGATCGCGATGATGAACGCGCCGGCGGCGCCCATGCCGGCGGCTTCGGTAGCGGTGAACATGCCGGCGTAGAGGCCGCCGATGATGAAGACGAACAGAAGAACGACGGCCCAGATGTCGCGCAGCGCGTCGAGACGCTCGCGCCAGGAATGGCGCGGCGTCGCCGGCAGGAAGTTCGGCCGCACCATCGCGATGATGTTGATGGTGAGGATGTACATGGCCACCGCCAAAATGCCGGGAACGATGCCGGCGATGAACAGCTTGCCGATGTCCTGCTCGGTGATCAGCCCATAGACCGCGAACACGGTCGACGGCGGGATCATGATGCCGAGCGAGCCGCCGGCCGCGATCACGCCGGTGGCGAAGCTCTGCGGGTAGCCATGCGCGCGCATTTCCGGGTAGGCGACCTTTGAGAACGTGGCGGCGGTGGCGACCGAGGAGCCGCAGATGGCGGCAAAGCCGCCGCAGGCGGCGATGGTGGCGATGCCGAGCCCGCCGCGGAAATGGCCGAGAAAGGTATTCGACGCGCGGAACAGCTCGCGGCTCATGCCGGAGGCGGAGGCGAACGCGCCCATCAGCAGGAACAGCGGAATGACGGCGAACTCCGCGTCGGTGGCGGTGCGGATCGGCGATTGCGCCAGCAGTTTCAGGGCCGGTCCGATGTCGCCGATCATGTATGCGAAGCCGAGCACGCCGACCGTGCCCATGGCGATGCCGACCGGTACGCGCAGCATCATCAGCGCAAAGATCGCCAGAAACCCGACAATGGCGGTGGCGTCGGTACTCATGGACGCACTACTCGACCGGTTGCGGCGGGTGTGCCGGCGCGAGTTTCTCGGGCGCGAGCACCAGCCGTACGGTACGCATGACCAGCAGCGCAACGGCGGCGGCGAGGCCGAACCAGGCGACCAGATAGTATGCCCACACCGGCTGGCGCAGATCGAACGTGCCGACATTGTCGGCGCGGGTGCCGATCACCTTGACGGCGAACATCCAGGTGAAAGTGGCCATCGCGACAAGCGTTAAAAGCGCCGAGAACACGTCCATCGCGCGCTGCGCCCAGGGCGGCGACGTGCTCCACAACAGGTCGACGCTGATATGGTCGCCCCGGTAGCTGGCGACCGCGATGCCCCAGAAGATCAGGATGCCGAGCAGCAGCCGCGTGAAGTCGTAGGAATCGGGAATGGCCCAGGCGAAGAAGTAGCGCAGGATCACGGAGACGAAAGTGAGAAGCGTGACGACGGCGAGAAACCCCGCCGCCGTCACCTCGATCAGATCGATAAAGCGGTCGACAGGGCCGCGTTTCGCTCCGGCATCCATCAATAGGCCGCTTTGAACTTCGCGAGCTCGGCCTTGAGCTCCTTCATGATGACGTCGGGATTGCCGCCGGCCTTCTTGACGTTGTCGGACCAGGATTTCTCCAGCAGCTCGGCCGCCTTCCTCCACTCGGCGAGCTGCGCCGGCGAGATCTGGTAGACCTCGTGGCCGGCTTCGGCCTTCAGCTTGGCGACGCCGTTGCGCTCGAAGTCGGACCAGGGCCCCGCGACCTTGAGCGCCCATTCGTTGGTGCAGTGGGCGTCGATCACCTTCTTCTGCGCCGCGGACATCTGGTTGTACTTGTCCTTGTTGAAGACGAAGGCGAAGGTGGTGACGTAGAGCGGCACCTCCATGTGGAACTTGGTCACCTTGTCGATGCCGAACAGCGGGATCGATCCCCACGGGAAGGTGACCGCGTCGGCTACGCCCTTCTCCAGAATGTCGCGCACTTCCGGCGCGCTGGACTGAACGTTGGTGCCGCCGAGCTGCGTGACGAAGGTGGCCATGGTGGCGTGGGCGGGACGGATCTTCATGCCCTTGATGTCGGCCGGCACCGAGATCTTCTTGACCTTGGAGTGGAAGGTGCCCGGATCGTGCACGAAGGCCAGGCAGAACTTGACGTCCTTCATCTCCTTGTCGGCGTATTTGCGGTACCAGGCGTCGATCGCCTGCGAGCCGCCCTTGCCGTTGGCCATCAGGAACGGCAGTTCGCCGGCGCCGATGATCGGGAAGCGGCCGGGCTGATAGCCGGGGTTGATGTAGGTGAGGTCGGCGATGCCGTCGCGCGCCATGTCGTAATGGTCGAAGGCCTTGCCCAACTGCTGGGACGGATAGACCTTGGACTTGATGGTGCCGCCGGAGTCCTTCTCGACCGACGCGCCCCAGGCTTCCAGCGCCTTCTGCAGCGGGTGCGACGGCGGCACCCAGTGCGCCAGCTTGAGTTCGAAAGTCTTATCCTGTGCGGCTGCGCCGGTGGACGCGCCGAGAGCGGCGGCGAGCGCGGCGGCGTAGACATATCCCGCGAAACGGGCTTTCATGGAATTCCTCCCTTCGGTTGGTGTTGGTTACAGGTCCAACTTTTTCCGCATTCAGCCGAATGCAGCGCGGATTGTAAAGGATGTAGTTTGATACCCAACTATGGGGCAGGGCAACAAACGCAAAGGTTCGCCTTTCGGGGAGGATGATCGCGGTGCGTGGAAGCAATGGCAAGGGGGTGGTTCGCCGCACGAAGAACGGCGAAACCGTTGCCAAATCGATCAATTTCGGCCCACTCGCCTATTGGGTCGGGTTCAATCTGAGGATGGCGCAGGAGGCCGCCTTCCAGGCCTTCTCGCACCGGTCGCAGGAGATCGGCGAGAGCCCGGGGCGCTTTGCCACTCTCACGCTGATCGCGCGCAATCCGGGCATCAGCCAGACCGAATTGTCGCTCGCCAACGGCCGCGACAAGTCCTCGCTCACGCCGGTGGTCGAGGACCTGGTGCGGCGTGGGCTGATCGAGCGCAAGCGCATGGACAGCGACCGGCGCACCTACCGCCTGAACCTGACGCCGGCCGGCAAGAAGACGCTCGCCTTGATGACGCGCTGCGCGCGCCGGCACGAGCGCAATCTCGACCGCATCATCGGCCTGCGCGACCGCAAGAAATTTCTGCAGATCCTGAAGCGGATCGCGGCCGAGATGGAGTAGCCGCGTCAGGCGGCGCCGAATTTCGCCAGCACGTCCGGCGGCACCGGGTGCGACTTGAGCCGGCCTTCGGCGTCGCGCACGACCCACACGCGCTTCTCCGAGCACTCGGCGCAAGTCTCGCCGTGCAGCGCGAGACGGTGCTCGACCTCGAAGCTGCTGCGGCCGAAGGTGATGGTCGACGTCACCGTGACGTCGTCGCCGAAGCGCGTCGGCTTGAGGAAGCGCGCCTGCGTGCGCACCAGCGGAAAACCGGAAAACTCCAGGCTCTTGAACATCTGGTTCTTGGTGATGCCCAGCGCGGCCTCGAACAGATGCGCGGTCGAGGCATCGAAGATCTCGAAATAGCGCGGATAAAAAATAATTCCGGCGGGGTCGCAATCACCCCATTCGATGCGCACGGCGCGGGTGTTGGTAAAGGAGGTCACGACTCGCCCGTTCAGCGTGGTGCCATGCGCAGCGCGCCGTCGAGCCGGATCACCTCGCCGTTGAGGTAGGTGTTGTGAACGCAATGCAGCACCAGCGCGGCGAACTCGCGCGCCTCGCCCAGGCGCTTGGGGAAGGGGACCGAGGCGCCGAGCGAATCCTGCGTCTCCTGTGGCAGCGCCTTCAGCATCGGCGTGCCGAAAATGCCGGGGGCGATGGCAAGCACGCGGATGCCGAACTGGGCGAATTCGCGCGCCGCCGGCAGCGTCAGTGCGGCGACGCCGCCCTTGGAGGAGGCGTAGGCGGCCTGGCCAACCTGGCCTTCGAAGGCGGCGATGGAGGCAGTCGAGACGATGACGCCGCGCTCGCCGTCGCCGAGCGGGTCGAGCGGCTGCATGGCGGCGGCGGCGAGCCGCATCATGTTGAAGGTGCCGATCAGGTTGATGCGGATGACGCGCTCGTAGTCGACGAGCGGCTGCGGGCCGTCCTTGCCGACAATGCGCTTGGCGGGGCCGACGCCGGCGCAGTTGACCAGCACGCGCGCCGGGCCGTGCGCTTCGGCGGCTTTTCTGACGGCCGCTTCGGCGCTGGCGGCGTCGGCGACGTCGCAGGCGATCGCCACGCCCTTGATGCTGGCGGCGACGTCGGCGGCCGCCTTCTCGTTCACGTCGAGCACGGCGACCTTGGCGCCGGCCGCCGCCAGCGCGCGCGCGCTGGCGGCACCCAGCCCGGAGGCGCCGCCCGTGACGATGGCCGAATGTCCCTTGATCTCCATGGCCTAGTTCTTCCTGTCGAAGTCCGGATTTTCGATCAGCAGCGCGATGCCCTGGCCGCCGCCGATGCAGGCGGAGGCGATACCATAGCGCAGGCCGGCGCGCTTGAGCTCGCGCGCCAGCGTCAGCGCGAGGCGGATGCCGGTGGCGCCGAGCGGATGGCCGATGGCGATCGCCCCGCCATTGACGTTGAGCCTGTCCTCGTCGAGCGACAACGCGCGCGCGCAGGCCATCACCTGCGCGCCGAAGGCCTCGTTGATCTCGATGCGGCCGATGTCGTCAAGCGTGAGGCCGGCGCGGGCGAGCACGGCCTTGATCGCCGGCACCGGGCCGATGCCCATGATCTCGGGCGGCACGCCGACCGCGGCGCTCGCCACGATGCGCGCGAGAGGCGCCTTGCCGAGCTTCTTGGCGTAGCCGGCGCTGCCGACCAGGATGGCCGCCGCGCCGTCCACGATGGCCGAGGAGTTGCCGCCGGTCTGTACGCCGCCGAAGGCCGGCTTGATCTTGGCAAGCTGCTCGACCGAGGAAGGCCGTATGTGGGTGTCGGCGGCAAGTTCTTCCTTGATGCGGATGCCGCGCGCGTGCAGGCCGTCGGCCTCGAACTTCTCGGTCGCGACCGGCGCGATCTCGCCGGCGAAAAAGCCGCTCGCCTGCGCCTTCACCGCGCGCTCGAACGAGCGGGCCGCGTAGGCGTCCACTTGCGGCCGCGTGATCTGGTACTGCCGGGCCAGGTTCTCGGCGGTGTCGCCCATGGTGACGTCGGCGGCGGGATCGCGCAGCGCCTCCCAGAGGAAATCCTTGAACTCGACCTGACCCATGCGGAAGCCGCCGCGGTGCGTGTAGGCGGCGACCGGGTTGCGGCTCATGCTCTCGGTGCCGACGCACAGCGCCAGCTCTGCGCGCCCGAGCGAGACCGCGTCGGAGGCCTGCGCCAGCACCTCGATGCCGGTGCCGCATACCCGCTGCACCATATGCGCGGGCGTCTCCGTCGGCACGCCGGCATAGAGGCCGACATGGCGCGGCAGCATGTAGGCGTCGAAGCTCGCCTGCGCCATCGAGCCGGCGATGACGGTGCCCACGTCTTGCGGGTTTGCTCCGGTCTTGGCGAAAGCCGCGCGCGCGGCCTTGATGCCGAGGTCGATGGGCGAGACCTGCGCCAGCGCGCCGTTGTAGTCGGCGAACGGCGTGCGCACGCCGTGGATCAGCCAGGCATCGCCGAAGGTTGCGCCGAGACCGGCGGTTTTCTCGTTCACCGGTTCACCCCTCGACCCCAATCACGCGGGCCGATCTCGCATCGGCATAGAGCTCCTCCACCAGCGCGGCGCGGTTGCGCAGCACGGCGCGCTGGTTGATCGAGCCCTTGTCGGTCGCCTCGCCTTTGTCCATCGACGGCGGCTCCGCCATCAGCAGCGCGCGCGTGACGCGCGTCGAGGAGCCGCGGCTTTCGGCGGCGAGCGCCGCCAGCCGCTCGGCGAAGAGGGCGCGCACCTTCTCATGCGCGACAATCGCGGCGGGCGTGGTATCGGCGTCGAGGCCGGCAAGCTTGCGGCAGGCTTCGACGTCGGGAAACACCAATGCCGCGATCTCGTCTTGGTCGGGACCGGCGAACACGACATCGCGCACATAAGGCGCGAAATGATCGACGAACCGGCCGCGCAGGGGACCGACGCTCACCCAAGTGCCGGTCGAGAGCTTGAAGTCCTCGGCGATGCGGCCGTCGAACAACAGGCCTTTGGTCGGGTCGTCAGGATCGACATATTTCAGCGCGTCGCCGATCTTGTAGAAGCCTTCCTCGTCGAAGGCCTCGCGCGTCAGGTCTTCCTGCCGCCAGTAGCCGGGCGTGATGTGCGGGCCGCGCAGCCGCGCTTCCAGCTTGCCTTCGTTCGGCACCAGCTTGAGCTCGGAGCCCGCCATTGGCAGGCCGATATTGCCGGGCCGGTCGAAGTCCCAGGTGCAGGCGAGCGACGCCGGCGCGGTCTCGGTCGAGCCGAGCGAGGTGATGAAGATGATGCGCTCGCCGGTCGATTCGACGGCCAGTTCGGTCAGCGCTTCCCAGGTCGCGTGGCTGAGCCCGGCGCCGGCATAGAACAGGACCTTGAGCCGGCTGAAGAACGTGTTGCGCAAGCCGGCGTCGGCGCGCAGATGCGGCACCAGCGCCTCGAAGCCTTTCGGCACGTTGAAATAGATGGTCGGCGCGATGTCGCGCAGATTGCGCACGGTCTTCGGCACGCCGGGAGGCGTGGGATTGCCGTCGTCGATGTAGAGCGAGCCGCCGTTGACCAGCACGAAGTTGAAATTGTGGTTGCTGCCGAAGGTGTGGCTCCACGGCAGCCAGTCCACCAGCGTCGGCGGCTCATCGGTGGCGAAGCGCAGGCCGGCGTTCAGCATCGCTTGGTTGGCGCACAGCATGCGCTGGGTGTTGATCACCGCCTTCGGCGTCCCGGTCGAGCCGGACGTGAACAGGAATTTGGCAATGGTGTCCGGCGTGACGGCGCCGTGCGCCGCCGCAACACCGCCCGCGTCTTCGGCGCCGAGCAGATCGGCGAACATCGTGGTCGGCCGGTCGCCCAGCGGATTGCGCGTCACCACGAGCTCGATGCCGTCGGGCACGGTGGCGTAGATGGCGCGCGCGAACGGCATGCCGTCATTGGCGAAGACCAGGCCGGGCGTGAGCAGTTCGACGATGCCGCGCAGCTTGCCGAAGTCGCTGGACATCAGCGAATAGGCCGGCGAGATCGGCGCATAGGGGATGCCGACATAGGTGGCGGCGAGGCCGAGCAGCGCCTGCTCGATGTCGTTGCCGGACAGGACGGCGATCGGCCGCTCGGCCGACAGCCCGCGGCGCAACAGGGCGGCGGCGATGCGCTTCACCTGTTCGAGCACTTGCGCATAGGTGAGTTCGCGCCAGCGGCCGTCGGGGTCGCGTTGTGCGAGAAAGACACGGTCGGGCGTTGCGCGCGCCCAGCGCTCCAGCGCCTCGCTCAGCTTGTCGTGATAGCGGCCGAGCGGCTGGCCGGCGCGGATGACGACACTGCCGTCGGCGCGCGTTTCCACCACGGCGCCCGGCGCACCGAGACGCACGGCGCGCAGCGGCGGGGCGACCGTTTTTTCGGATCTGCGGATCGGCTCGGGCATCTCGTCCCTGGTGTTCTTAATTGTTGTCCTCGACAACAATAGGCCGCCCGCCCGCCCAGCCTCAAGAGCGGGTCACCTTCGGCCCACGCTTCTCGAGGAAGTCCTTCAGGCGGCTTTTCGCCTCCGGGTCGGCCTGCGCGATCGACGCCATCAGCGCTTCCACCGCATAACCGCTACCGGGGTCCATCTCGGCGATGCGCGGCAGCGCCTGCATGATGGCGAAGTTGGTCAGCCCGGTGTTGCCGGCGATGCGTTGGGCCAATTCGAAGCCCTTGGCGTAGCCCTTGCCCTGCTCGGCGAGGTAGGTGGTCAGCCCGATGGTCTGGCCTTCCTCGGCCGAATAGGTGCGGCCGGTCAGCATCATGTCCATCATGCGCGCGACGCCGATCAGGCGTGGCAGCCGCACCGAGCCGCCGCCGCCCACATAGATGCCGCGGCTGCCTTCCGGCAGCGCGTAATAGGCGGAGCGCTCGGCCACGCGCACATGCGCGGCAGCGGCGAGTTCCAGCCCGCCGCCGACCACGGCTCCGTGCAGGACCGCCACCACCGGCGCCTTGCCGAATTGGATCTTCTCGAAAGCGCGGTGCCACAGCCGCGAATGTGCGATGCCCTGCGTGAGGTCGCGCTCTTCCAGTTCGGAGAGATCGAGGCCGGCGGAGAAATGCTCGCCTTCGCCGCACAGCAGCACGGCGCCGACATCGTCGGGCAGCGATGTGAAGAAAGTTTCGATGCCGAGAATGGTCTCGTCGTCGAGCGCATTGCGCTTGTGCGGGCGGTTGAGCCGCAGGATGGCGACCGGGCCCTGCTGCTCCGCGACCAGCGAAGCGGGGAGTTTCATGGTCATCAAGGCCATCTATTCCACCTCGTAAACGTCGAGCCGGACGCTGCGCGCCTCGCGCGTGCCGCGCGCGATTGCCAGGATGCGGTTCATCCAGTCGACCGCGGGGTCGGCGGTCTCAAACCGCATCGCCGTGCGGAAATAATAGAGAGCCGGGTCGACGCTGTCGCCTCGCGCCAGGCTCGCCATCACGGCCGGCGGACCATGCCGCAAACCCTCGCTGAAGACCAGGATGCGGGCCCCGGCGTCGGTCTCGATGGTGTAACGGGCCTCGATGTCGGCGGCGCCGTCGGCGCGGATGATCTGCCAGTCGGCGCCGCCCGGCAGGACGCGACCCTGGAGCTTTTTTCCCCGCACCGTGCCGCCGGTGATGCCGATGATGCGCCGCTCGCCCACGGGGGTTTGCCCGAGGTTCATGATCGCCGCGAGCTCGGCGTGGATGGTAAAAATGGGCTGTGCCGTCAACATGGATCGCCGTTCGTTGGGGCCCCAACAGACGAGGCCAATGCATTTGACCCTGCCGGTGGCCCGCCGTAAATACGGGCCGCAAACCGGGACGAATGTACGCATGGCGCAGTTTACGTCGCTTGCCGAGGCCATCAAAGCCGCCGTCCACGACGGCGATAAGGTGGCCCTGGAAGGGTTCACGCACCTTATGGCGGCGTAGGCAAGTTCGCGTGCCTATATTGTATGAAGTCTGTCTATGCCAAAGGCCGGGAACAGGATGTGACCATGCGTGACGTTTTCATCTGCGACGGGGTGCGCACGCCGATCGGCCGCTATGCCGGCGCGCTCGCTAAGGTGCGCGCCGACGATCTCGCCGCGGTGCCGATCAAGGCGCTGGTGGCGCGCAACCCGAAGGCCAATTGGGAGAAGCTCGACGAGGTGTTCTACGGCTGCGCCAACCAGGCCGGCGAGGACAATCGCAACGTCGCCCGCATGGCGCTGCTGCTGGCCGGGCTGCCGGGCCATGTGCCGGGCGTCACGCTCAACCGGCTATGCGCCTCCGGGCTGGAGGCGGTCGGCACCGCGGCGCGCGCCATCCGCGCCGGCGAGATGGATTTCGCCATCGCCGGCGGCGTCGAATCCATGACGCGCGCGCCCTTCGTGCAGGGCAAGGCGCAGGAAGCCTTCTCGCGTTCGGTGGAAATCTACGACACCACCATTGGCTGGCGCTTCGTCAACCCGCTGATGAAGGCGCAATATGGCGTCGATTCGATGCCGGAGACCGGCGAGAACGTGGCCGAGGAATTCCAGGTGACGCGCGCCGACCAGGACGCCTTTGCGGTGCGCTCGCAGCAGCGCGCCGGCAAGGCCATTGCCGCCGGCTACTTCGCCAAGGAGATCGTCCCGGTCGAAATCGCCGGCCGCAAGGGCGAGAGCGTCAAGATCGACACCGACGAGCATCCGCGTCCTGACACCACGCTCGAGCAGCTGGCCAAGCTGAAGACACCGTTTCGCAATCCCGGCACGGTCACCGCCGGCAACGCCTCCGGCGTCAACGATGGCGCGGCCGCGCTCATCGTCGCCTCGGAAGCGGCGGTGAAGGCGCACGGCCTCACTCCCCGCGCCCGTATTCTCGGCATGGCCTCGGCGGCGGTACCGCCGCGCATCATGGGCATCGGCCCGGTGCCAGCGACGCAGAAGCTGATGGCGCGCCTCCAGCATAAGATCGCCGACTACGATTTGATCGAGATCAACGAAGCCTTCGCCTCGCAGTCGCTAGCCTGCCTGCGACAGCTCGGGCTTGCCGACGATGCCGAGCACGTCAACCCGCATGGCGGGGCGATCGCGCTCGGGCATCCGCTCGGGATGTCGGGCGCGCGCTTGGCGCTGACAGCCACGCATGGCCTGGAGGAGAGGGGCGGCAGGCTGGCGCTTGCCACCATGTGCGTCGGCGTAGGCCAGGGTGTTTCGCTGGCGCTCGAACGCGTTTCCTGAACGGAGCCGAGAAGGAACAACAATGTCGCTCATCTACCCAGTCAAGAGCTTGGACGCCTATCCCAAGCATCTGTCGCCGGAGTACCGCAGCACGGTGAAGCGGTCGCCGTCTAAGCCGCTGATCATCATGCCGCACACGCTGTCTGAGCTGAGCGGGCCGGTCTATGGCCACGACGCGGTACAGGAAGGCGACAACGACCTCACCAAGCAGCACAAGGGCGAGCCGCTGGGCGAGCGCATCATCGTGCACGGCCACGTGCTGGACGAGGACAAGCGCCCGGTGCCGGATACGCTGGTGGAGATCTGGCAGGCCAATGCCTGCGGCCGCTACGTGCACAACGTCGACCAGCACCCGGCGCCGCTCGATCCGAACTTCACCGGCGCCGGCCGCGCGGTCACCGACAAGCACGGCTACTACAAGTTCATCACCGTGAAGCCGGGCGCCTACCCCTGGGGCAACCACCACAACGCCTGGCGGCCGAACCACATTCACTTCTCGGTGTTCGGCCACTCGTTCCTGTCGCGGCTGGTCACCCAGATGTACTTCCCGGGCGACTACCTTTTCCCGTTCGACCCGATCTTCAATTCGGTCACGGACGAGAAGGCCCGCAACCGCATGGTCTCGACCTTCGACCTCGAAAACACCATTCCCGATTGGGCGCTCTGCTTCCGCTTCGACATCGTGCTGCGCGGACGTGAGGCCACTCCCCTCGACACGGACAAGCACTAGCGCATGATCCCGAAAAGTGGACACCGGTTTTCGGACAAGATCATGCGCAAAGGAAAAGACTAATGTCGGACATCACGCCATCGCAGACCGTCGGCCCGTTCTTCGCTTACGGCCTCGCGCCCAAAGGGCGCTGCCACTGGGATCCGAACGGCAGCTATAGCTGGAAGGAAACCGTCGGCGACAATCTGGTCACGCCGGACGCCACCGGCCAGAAGATCCACATCGAGGGGCGCATCACCGACGGCGACGGCATGCCGATCAACGACGCCATGCTGGAGATCTGGCAGGCGGACGCGCAGGGCCGCTACGCCAGCCCGGCCGACAACCGCGCCCGCCCGAACACCCAGTTCAAGGGCTTCGGCCGCTCGGCCACCGACAAGGACGGCGTCTTCGGCTTCGACACCATCAAGCCGGGCGCGGTGCCGGGACCGAACGGCAAGACCCAGGCGCCGCACATCGTGTTCTGCATCTTCTCGCGCGGCATGCTGCGGCAGATCTACACCCGCATGTACTTCTCGGACGAAGGCGCCAACGCCGCCGATCCCATCCTGGCGCTGGTGCCGGAGGACCGGCGCGGGACCCTCGTTGCCCACAAGACGATGAAGGGCGACCTGCCGGTCTATCGTTTCGACATCCGCGTGCAGGGCGAGAACGAGACGGTTTTCTTCCAGGTCTGAGCGGGCGGCCGGCGATTTGCCGGTATCGCACGGCGTTTTTGGCGGGCGGGAGCGCGGCGGCATGCCCACTCCCGCCCGTTTTCGTGTCCGCATTTGTGGGCAAAATCCCACCAACGAACTGGCGTTGCCGGCAGCACTGGCGCTTAACCCCATGATTAAGCGTAAAACTCCCTGTTTCGACCAGATTTGATCTGCCCACCCACTCCGCCCATCTTTCCCAATGCTGTTTTGTGGTTGACGCAAACGGGGCGGCTTGGTTCGCTTTCGCCAATCACCGGCCGTCAGAGCTGGACAGGAAACGCGTGTTCCAAGGAAGCGTCATGAACGAACAGATTCTCCAGGAGATCAGCGAATTCTGCCGCCAGCGCGGCCTGGCCGAATCCACCTTCGGCCGCCGCGCCGTCAACGACGGCAAGCTCGCCAGCCGGCTGCGCAACGGCGGCCGCATCACCACCGACACGCTGGAACGCATTCGCGCCTTCATGTCGCAGAGCGCCGACGAAGCGCCCGGTCGCCGCCGCGTGCTGTTCGATGCGCCGCCGTCGGCGCTGCCGGTGGTGAAGCCGCCGGCGCCGCCGGTCGCCTCCGGCCAGGCCAATGACGATCCGCAGCGCAATTTCCGCTTCTTCGACAACCGGCAGAAATATCTGCTGTTCGTGAATACCTGCAGCGAGAAGTGGGAAGTCGCCAATCGCGTCAGCCTCGAGCTCGCCAACATCCATCCGCGCCCGCCGGCGGTGCGCCTGTTCGACGCCGGCGTCGGCGACGGCACCGTGCTCGCGCGCGTGATGCGTTCGATGCACGACCGCTTCCCGACCATGCCGTTTTACATCGTCGGCAAGGAGATCAGCCTCGAGGACATCCGGCTGACCTTGCAGAAGCTGCCCGACCGTTTCGTCGAGCATCCCTCCAGCGTCGTCGTGCTGACCAATCTTGCTTATGCGGATGCGCCATGGCTCGCGGCGAAATCGCTGAGCGCCGCCACCAGCCTGGTCTGGAAGGAAGTGGCGATGGACGGCAACACCGCGCACAGCTTCGAGCAGCAGATCACGGCGCTTGAGCCATTCCTCGCCGAGAACTGGAAGGCGCGCGTGTCGGCCAAGAGCGGCAACCCGGTCTACGAGCGGCCGGTCATCCTGGTGCTCTACCGCAACGACCACAAATTCCTGCTCGACCAGATCGTGCCCAAGCCCGGCGGCACCGTCGCCGATTACGATCTGGTCATCGCCTCGCAGCCCTATCGCGCGCGCGCCTCGCTCGAGTTCAAGGCCAAGCGCGTGCTGGCCCCGCTTGCCCGCGCACTCGGTCCCGGCGGGCGCATGATCGCGATCCACTCCTACGGCAACGATCCCGGCATGGAGATCATCCACAAGGTCTGGCCGAACGACAACCCGTTCATGCACAGCCGCCACGATCTGCTCAAGGCGGTGAAGCAGGAACTGGGCGCGGCCGGCCGCGACCTCAACTTCAACGCCTATTCCGACCAGCGCTCGCTGTTCCGCTATGAAATGCACACGCTGCCGTCGGAAATCTCCTCGTCGATCGGCACCTCCACGCTGCTGGCGGCCTGGAACGCGGCGATCTATGTGGCGCAGGTCGAGGACGACCGGCTCTCCGACGTCAACAGCGACCGGCGCTTCGTCGAGGCCACGCGCGACGTGCTGCAACAGCACGGCGGCCTGTGGTTCTACGACGAGTCCTTCGTCATCTCGCACCGGCGCGAATAATCAATGGTGCGCCGGCAACACACTCCGTTCATTCCCGCGCAAGCGGGAATCCAGTTCTGTCGTTACGAATTTCACGGTTTGCATTGCTGGGTCCCCGCTTGCGCGGGGACGAACGGGTGAGAGATGCACGCCGGACTTTCTCGGCAATTCTCCATCGAAGCCACGCGGCCGAACGCGGCCGAGATCGGCGCGCTTGCCGACCTGCTGCCGGCCGGCACGCCGGTCTATTTCTCGGCGGTGCCGACGGTCGCGCCGCACGAGCTGGTGGCCGCGGCCGGGTCGCTGCGCAAGGCGGGACTGGAGCCGGTGGTCCATGTCGCCGCGCGGCGCATCGCGTCCGCCGAGGACCTGCGTGCATTGCTGTCCGGCCTGCGCAACGAGGCCGACGTGCGCCGCCTGCTGGTGATCGGCGGCGATGTCGAGGCGGCGGGCCCATTTCACGACGCGCTGGCGGTGATCCAGAAGGGCCGCCTGCGCGAGGCCGGCATCGCCGAGATCGGCATCGGCGCCTATCCCGAAGGTCATCCGCGCATCCCGCCCGGCCGGCTGGAAGCGGCGCTCGACGAGAAGATCGCTGCCGCCCGGGCGCAGGGGCTCAAGGTTCATATCGTCAGCCAATTCTCGTTTTCCCCTGAACGCATCCTGGCTTGGCTCAAGCAATTGCGGGTGTCCGGCATCAACTGCCCGGTCAAAGTCGGCATGGCGGGGCCGACCAGCATGCCGGCCCTATTCCGGTATGCAAAACGTTGCGGCGTCTCGGCCTCCATGCGCGGGCTGATGTCGGGGGCGGCCGCCTCCCTGATCGGGCATGTCGGCCCCGACCGCATCCTCGAAGCACTTGCGGCCGCCGACGGCTTGGGCGATGCCGCGCCCCATTATTTTTCATTCGGCGGCACCGTTGAAACCGCACGTTACGCATGCGAAGTCGCGCGTGGAACGCTCGGCGCCGGCCGTGCTATGGCTCACCACAACTAAGACCCGCCCAAGGCGGCTGTACCCTGCGGAGGAATCGATGACCCAAAGAACCAAACCGCCTTTTCGCGCCGATCAGGTCGGCAGCATCCTGCGCACCGCGCCGGTCAAGGAAGCGCGCGCCAAGCGTGAGAAGGGAGAGATCACCGCGGCTCAACTGAAAGAAGTCGAGGATCGCGAGATCATCAAGATCATCAAGAAGCAGGAAGAGATCGGCCTGCAATCGATCACCGATGGAGAATTCCGCCGCGCTTGGTGGCATTTCGACTTTTTCGGCATGCTCGACGGCGTCTCGGTGGTGGACTCGGACCACGGCATCCAGTTCCAGGGCATGCAGACCAAGATGAAGGTGCTGCGGGTCGGCAGCAAGATCGGCTTTTCCGCCAACCATCCGATGCTCGAGCATTTCAAGTTTCTGAAGCAGCATACGACCCGCACGCCGAAGATGACGATCCCCTCGCCGACGGTCATGCACTTCCGTCTGGAGCCGGGCTCGGTGAGCAAGGATGCTTACGCCGACCGCGACGCTATCTTCGACGATCTCGCAATCGCCTATCAGAACGCTGTGAAGGCGTTTTATGCCGCCGGCTGCCGCTATCTCCAGTTCGACGACACCGCCTGGGCCTATCTCTGCTCGCAGGAGGAGCTGAAGAAGGCGCGCGAACGCGGCCTCGACGTCGATCACCTGCAGGACACCTACACCAAGTGCATCAACAAGGCATTGGAAGCCAAGCCCGCCGACATGACGATCACCACGCATGTCTGCCGCGGCAACTTCCGCTCGACGTTCATTTCGTCCGGCGGCTATGAGCCGGTCGCCGAAAGCCTGCTTTCCAAGTGCAACTACGACGGCTACTTCCTGGAGTACGACACCGACCGCGCCGGCGGCTTCGAGCCGCTGCGCTTCCTGCCCAAGGGCAACAAGATCGTGGTGCTCGGCCTGGTCACCTCCAAGAGCGGCACGCTCGAGAAAAAAGCCGACGTGAAGAAGCGCATCGACGAGGCGACCAAGTTCGTCGCGCTCGACCAGCTTTGCCTGTCGCCGCAATGCGGCTTTGCCTCGACCGAGGAAGGCAACGTGCTCGCGGAAGAAGAGCAGTGGGCCAAGCTGAAGATGATCGTCGATCTGTCCCAGGAGGTTTGGGGGAAATAGCAGCATATGAAGCTGTCGACCCCGCGAAAGCGGGGACCCAGTACTCTCTGTGTCGCGGCTCAATCGCCAAGACGGTGTTTACTGGATGCCCGCTTTCGCGGGCATGACGGCCGAGTAGGGAGCGACGCGTCAATGTCTCAACGCACCAAGCCGCCGTTCCGCGCCGACCATGTCGGCAGCCTGTTGCGTCCCGCCGCGTTGAAGGACGCGCGCGCCAGGCGCGCCAAGGGCGAGATCGACGCGGCCGCGTTGAAGGCGGTGGAAGACCGCGAGATCGAGAAGGTCGTCAGGAAGCAGGAGGAGATAGGCCTCCAGCTCGCCACCGATGGCGAATTCCGCCGCTCCTGGTGGCATTTCGATTTCTTCCGCGGCTTGAAGGGCGTCTCGATGGTGCAGATGCCGGCGATCAAGTTTCACGGCGTCGAAACCAAGAGCGAAGGCATCCTGATCGACGGCAAGGTCGATTTCGACGGCCATGCGATGATCGAGCATTTCAAGTTCCTGAAGGCGCATTGCAACGTCACGCCGAAGATGACGATCCCGGCGCCGTCGACATTCCATTTCCGGCAAGGCCGCGCCAAGGTCAGCAAGGACGTCTATCCCGACATGGATGCGTTCTTCGCCGACGTCTCGGCGGCCTGGCGCAAGGCGATTCGCGCCTTCTACGACGCCGGCTGCCGTTATCTGCAGCTCGACGATACCGCCTGGGCGATGATGTGCGATCCGCACGAGCGCGAGGAATCGCAGAAGCGCGGCGACGACCCGAACAAGCTGCCGGCGATCTATGCGCGCGTGACCAATGCGGCGCTCGAAGGCAAGCCCGCGGACATGGCGATCACCATGCACTCCTGCCGCGGCAATTTCCGCTCCACCTGGATTGCGCAGGGCGGCTACGAGTTCGTCGCCGAACACCTGCTCGGCCACACCAATCTCGACGGCTATTTCCTCGAATACGATAGCGACCGCGCCGGCGGCTTCGAGCCGTTGCGCTATTTCCCGAAGGGCAGCAAGCAGCTCGTGCTCGGCCTCGTCACCTCCAAGAGTGGGCGGCTGGAACCCAAGAACGAGATCAGGCGGCGCATCGACGAGGCGTCGAAATACGTCGCGCTCGAGCAGCTCTGTCTTTCGCCGCAATGCGGCTTCGCCTCGACCGAGGAGGGCAACGTGCTCGCGGAAGAAGAGCAGTGGGCAAAGCTTTCCATGATCGTCGAACTCTCGCGGGAAGTGTGGGGCTGACGCGACGTTTTTGCATTTGCGCCGGCCCTCAAGACCAATAGCATGCCGTCACCATGGCGCGGGTTTTCGCCCCGCGTCCAAAACCCGAAGGGGGAGGAAATGACTACAAAATCAAACTGGATCAAGCTGGCCTGTTCGGCCGCCGCAGGCGCACTGCTGTTCGCCATCGCGCCGGCGCAAGCGCAGGCCCCGGCCAAGGAGCCGATCAAGATCGGCTTCGGCATGTCGCTCACCGGGCCACTTGCCGCCAACGGCAAAAGCTCCCTGCTGGCGATGAAGATTTGGGAAGAGGATACCAATGCCAAGGGCGGCCTGATGGGCCGGCCGGTGAAGCTCGTCTACTTCGACGACCAGAGCAATCCCTCAACGGTGCCGGGCATCTATACCAAGCTGCTCGACGTCGACAAGGTGGACCTGATCGTCAGCGGCTACGCCTCGGGCCAGATCGCCCCGGCGATGCCGATCGCGATTCAGAAGAAGAAGGTGTTCATCAGCCTGTTCGGCACCGGCATCAACGACGAATTCAAATACGACCGCTACTTCTCGATGATCCCGAACGGGCCGACGCCGAAGCCGGCCTTCACCCGCGGCTTCTTCAAGGTGGCCGAAGCGCAGAACCCGAAGCCGCAGACCATTGCGATCGCGATGGCCGACGCGGAGTTCGGCCGCAACGCCTGCGAGGGCGCGGCGGAGAACGCCAAGGCGGCGGGCTTCAAGATCGTCTACGAGCGGCGCTATCCGCCGGCGACGACCGACTTCGCGCCGATCGTGCGTGCGATCCAGGCGACCAATCCGGACCTGCTGGTGGTCTGCTCCTATCCGCTCGACTCCGTCGGCATGGTCAAGGCGATGAACGAAGTCGGCTTCAAGCCGAAGATGTGGGGCGGCGCGATGGTCGGCCTGCAGGCGACCGTGTTCAAGACCCAGCTCGGACCGCTGCTTAACGGCCTCGTCAATTTCGAGACGTGGCTGCCGCACAAGACCATGGAGTTTCCGGGCTCGATGGACCTGCTGAAAAAGTACCAGGCCCGCGCGGCCGCCGAGGGCGTCGATCCGCTCGGCTACTACATGCCGGTCTGGGCCTATGCCTATCTCCAGGTGCTGGGCGACGCCGTCAACGCCACCAAGAGCCTCGACGACGCCAAGCTCGCCGACTACCTCCGCAAAACGACGTTCGACACCACGGTCGGCAAGGTCAAGTTTGGGCCGAACGGCGAATGGGCGACTGAACGGGTGATGGCGGCGCAGTTCCAGAACGTCAAAGGCAACAGCATCGAGGAGTTCCGCAAGCTCGACACGCTGCCGATCATCTATCCGCCGCAGTACAAGAGCGGCGACGTGATCTACCCCTACGAAAAGGCGCTCGCGAAGTAAGGCGCGGCGCCTATTTGCAACCTTGTCATCACCGGGCCGGCGCGTCAGCGCCGTGTCCCGGTGATCTCGCTTAGGAGAGGATGTGTTCACCTAAGCGGGATGGCCGGGACAAGCCCGGCCATGACAATCTGCAGGGTGAGTAACATGACGAAACGCACAAAACCGCCGTTCCGCGCCGACCATGTCGGCAGCCTGTTGCGCCCGGCCGCGCTGAAAGAGGCGCGCGCGCAATTCGCCAAAGGCGGGATCGACGCCGCGGCGCTGAAAGCGGTCGAGGACCGCGAGATCGAGCGCGTCATCAGGCAGCAAGAAGATGTCGGCCTGCAATCGATCACCGACGGCGAATTCCGCCGCTCCTGGTGGCATCTCGACTTCCTCTGGGGCCTCGACGGCATCGAGAAGCACGTGATGGACACCGGCGTCGCCTTTGCCGCCGTCACCACGCGCAACGAGGGCGTCAAGGTAACCGGCAAGATCGGCTTTTCTGCGCATCCGATGATCGAGCATTTCAAGTTTGTCGCCGCGCGCACCAAGCGCACGCCCAAGATCACGATCCCGTCGCCGTCGGCGCTGTACGGCCGGCCGGCGCTGCCGCCGATCGACCGCGCGGTCTATCCGGCGCTCGAGCCGATGTTCGAGGATCTCGGCCAGGCCTACAAAAAAGCGGTGCGCGCCTTCGCCGACGCCGGCTGCCGCTATCTCCAGCTCGACGAAGTCTTCATCGCCATGCTGTGCGACGACGGCTACCGGCAGAAGATGCGCGACCGCGGCGACGATCCCGAGCAACTCGGCGCGCTTTACGGCGACCTCATCAACACGGCGATGTCGGACATCCCGCCGGACATGACCGTCACCATGCACATGTGCCGCGGCAACTATAAGTCCACTTACATGGGCGCCGGCGGCTACGAGAAGGTGCAGGAGATCCTGTTCGACAAGATCAAGGTGCACGGCTTCTTCATGGAGTACGATTCCGACCGCGCCGGCGGCTTCGAGCCGCTGCGCATGCTGCCGAAGGACCGCACCGCCGTGCTCGGCCTCGTCACCTCGAAGACCGGCCGCCTCGAATCCAAGGACGAGCTCAAGCGCCGCATCGAGGAGGCCGCAAAATTCGTGGCCCTCGACCAGCTTTGCCTGTCGCCGCAATGCGGCTTCGCCTCCACCGAGGAAGGCAACACGCTGGCCGAGGAGGAGCAATGGGCGAAGCTGCGCATGATCGTGGATCTGGCGCAGGAAGTGTGGGGCTAGTCTCCTCCGCGGCTGCGCGCTAGAGAAGTGCCCCATGACCAAAGGCCACGCCGAGCCCGATCCGTTTGCCGACATCCGCGACGGCGTGCGCGCGCTTTGCGCCAAATTCCCGGGCGATTATTGGCGTTCCCTCGACCGCGAGCGCGCCTATCCGACCGCCTTCGTCGCGGCGCTGACCGAGGCCGGCTATCTCGCCGCGCTCATCCCCGAGGAGTTCGGCGGCAGCGGGCTGACGATCAGCGCGGCGGCGGCGATCCTGGAAGAAGTGCACGCCTCCGGCGGCAATGGCGCGGCCTGCCATGCGCAGATGTACATCATGGGCACGATCCTGCGCCACGGCAGCGACGCGCAGAAGCAGCGCTACCTGCCGAAGATCGCGTCCGGCGAATTGCGGTTGCAGGCTTTCGGCGTCACCGAGCCGACCTCGGGCACCGACACCCTCGCCTTGCGCACCGTCGCGCGGCGCGAGGGCGACCATTACGTCATCAACGGCCAGAAGATCTGGACCTCGCGCGCGGAGCATTCCGACCTGATGCTTCTGCTCGCGCGCACCACGCCGCGCGAGCAGGCGCAAAAGCGCACCGACGGCCTCTCGGTTTTCCTGGTGGACATGCGGCTGGCGCAGGGCACCAGCATGACCATCACGCCGATCCGCACCATGATGAATCACGCCACCACGCAAATCTTTTTCGACGACCTGCGCGTGCCGGCGGAGAATCTGATCGGCGAGGAAGGCAAGGGCTTCCGCTACATCCTCTCCGGCATGAATGCCGAACGCATCCTGATCGCGGCCGAGTGCATCGGTGACGCCAAGTGGTTCATCGACAAGGCGACGCGCTACGCCAAGGAGCGCGAGTTGTTCGGCCGGCCGATCGGCCAGAACCAGGGCGTGCAGTTCCCGATCGCGCGCTGCTACGCGCAGATGCGCGCCGCCGAATTGATGGTGCGCGAAGCCGCGCGCAAGTACGAGGCCGGCGGCGACATCGGCGCCGAGGCCAACATGGCCAAGCTCCTGGCCGGCGACGCTTCCTGGGCGGCCGCCGACATGTGCGTGCAGACGCATGGCGGCTTCGGCTTCGCCGAGGAGTACGACGTCGAGCGCAAGTTCCGCGAGGCGCGGCTCTACCAGGTGGCGCCGATCTCGACCAACATGATCCTGTCTTATCTCGCCGAGCACGTGCTCGGGTTGCCGCGGTCGTATTGAGTATCTCGTGTCCCGGACGCGGTGCAGCACGGAGCGTAGCGGAGTGTTGCACCGCAGAGCCGGGACCGCCCAAAACTTGGAATCTTTGACGATCCCGGGTCTGCAGCGCACCACTTCGTGCTGCGCTGCGCCCGGGAAAAGTAGAGAAGCAGCATGACCCTCCCCCTCTCAGGCCTCCTCGTCGTTTCCATTGAGCAGGCGGTCGCGGCGCCGCAGTGCACCTGCCGGCTGGCGGATGCCGGCGCGCGCGTCATCAAGGTCGAGCGCCCGGAAGGCGACTTCGCCCGCCAATACGATCATGTCGTGCACGGCGAGAGCGCCAATTTTGTCTGGCTCAACCGCGGCAAGGAGTCGGTGGTGCTCGACCTCGGCAAGGCCGAGGACAAGGCGCTGCTCGAAGCCATGCTCGCCAAGGCCGACGTGTTCGTGCAGAACCTGAAGCCCGGCGCGCTCGCCAAGCTCGGCTTCGCCATGGCGCGGCTGCGCAAGGACTATCCGCGCCTGATCTGCTGCTCGATTTCCGGCTACGGCGAGAGCGGGCCTTATGCGCAGCGCAAGGCCTACGACCTGCTGATCCAGGCGGAGTCGGGCGTCGCCTCCGTCACCGGCGGTCCGGACGGGCCGGCGCGCGTCGGCGTCTCCATCGTGGACATCGCCGCCGGCGTGAACGCCTACGAGGCCATTCTCGAAGCGCTGATCGCGCGCGGCCGCAGCGGCGAGGGCGCCGAGATTTCCGTCTCCATGTTCGACGCCATGGCGGAATGGATGACGGTGCCGCTCTTGCACGGCGAGGGCGGCACGCCGTTCAAGCGCATCGGGCTCGCGCATGCGGCCATCGCGCCCTACGGCGTGTTCAAGACGCGCGACGACGCCGACATCCTGATCGCCATCCAGAACGACCGCGAATGGCGCGTGCTGGCCGAGAAAGTGCTGGGCGATGCGTCGCTTGCCGCCGATGCGCGCTTCGCCACCAATCCAAAGCGCGTGGCCAACAGGCACGACACCGACGCCATTGTCGGCGCGGTGTTCGCGCGGACCGACGTCGCGCCACTGATGGCGCTGCTCGACCGCGCCGAGATCGGCTTTGCCCGCGTCAACGACTGGGAGCTGCTGTCGAAGCATCCGCACCTGCGCCGCATCACGGTGGGCGCGCCCACCGGTCCGGTATCGATGCCGGCGCCGGCGCCGATCCGCGCCGGGCAGGAGCGCGCCTACGGGCCGATCCCCGCGCTCGGCGAGCACAGCGACAAGGTGCGCAAGGAATTTTCGACCCGCTAGCGCCTGTTCGGGGGCGTGACGCCGTCGCCGCGGTGAGGCAAAGTTACGCCCTGCAAAAAGACTGCAACAGGAAGGAAGCGACCATGGACATCGGCTTTATCGGTTTGGGCAATATGGGGCAGCCGATGGCGCGCCGGCTGATCGAGGCCGGGCACAAGCTGGTCGTCTATGACACCCGCAACGATGCAGTCGCGCCGCTCGTTGCGCTTGGAGCTCAGCTCGCCTCCTCGCCGCAAGACGTCGCCGACCGGGTCGAGACCGTGATGGCGAGCCTGCCCTCGGTCGAGATCTCCCGCAAAGTGGCGACCGGCGAGGGCGGCGTCATCCACGGCAAGCGTATCAAGCGCTTCATCGATCTTTCGACCACCGGCTCGCGCGTGGCCGCCGACATCGCCGCCACGCTCGCCAAGAAGAACATCGTGCAGATTGACAGCCCGGTTTCGGGCGGCGTCGGCGGCGCCACCAAAGGCACGCTCGCCGTCATGGTCTCCGGCCCGCGCGCCGAGATCGACCAGGTGAAGGACGCACTCGCCGTGTTCGGCAAGGTCTTCGTCATTGGCGAAAAGCCCGGCATGGCGCAGACCATGAAGCTTGCCAACAATTTCCTTTCGGCCACGGCCATGGCGGCCACCGCCGAAGCGGTGGCGATGGGCGTCAAAGCCGGGCTCGATCCTGCCGTGATGATCGACGTGATCAATGCCGGCTCCGGCCGCACCACCGCCTCGGACGGCAAATTCCCGCAGGCCATCCTGCCGCGCACGTTCAACTACGGCTTCGGCACCGCCCTGATGCTCAAGGACGTGCGGCTGTGCTTTGAGGAAGCCAAGGGGCTCAATTCGCCGAGCCAGGTGATGGCAACCGTGCTCGACCAATGGGAGGCGACCAATAAGGAGTTCGGCGGCGACAGCGATTTCACGGTGATCGTCAAGATGGTCGAAGGCCGCGCCGGCGTGACCATCGGCCGGGAGAAAAAGCCATGAGCGACGACGTCCACGAGGTCTATGCCGTCCGCTACGCCAGCCACGCGCGCAAGCGCGCCGAGAACTACATCTTCGGCGACCCGCACGACGAGATAACCTCGATCGCCTATTACGTCTGGGTCATCAAGGGCCCGCACGGCACCTTCGTCTGCGACACCGGCTTCGACGAGGCGGCGGCCACGGAGCGCGGCCGCAAGATCATCAAGCCGGTGGGCGAGGGGCTGAAAGCGCTCGGCATCGAGCCCGATCATGTCGATCACGTCATCGCCACGCACATGCATTGGGACCACGCCGGCAATTACGACCTGTTTCCCAATGCGCGCTATCACATCCAGGACACCGAGATGGCCTACGCTACCGGCCGCTGCATGTGCCACAAGATGCTGCGCATTCCGTTCTCGGAGAGCGACGTGCACGCGATGGTGAGCAAGGTCTTCGCCGACCGCGTCGAGTTCCACGACGGCGACGAAGAGCTCGCGCCCGGCATCACCGTGCACAAGATCGGCGGCCATTCGAAGGGCCTGCAATGCGTGCGCGTGAAGACCAAGCGCGGCTATGTCGTGGTCGCCTCCGACTGCTGCCACCTCTACTCGCATATCGACGAGGGCCGCGTGTTCCCGATCACCTACAGCGTCGGCGACACGCTGGAGGGCTACAAGAAGCTGCTCAAGCTGTCGTCGTCGCGCCACCACATGGTGCCCGGCCACGATCCGCTGGTGACCTCGCTTTATCCGGCCGCGAAGGCGGGCCTGGAGAACTGGGTCGTGCGGCTGGATGTGGAGCCGAAAATCTAGTCGTCGTCCCCGCGAAAGCGGGGACCCAGTACGCCGCAGTCTATCGAGAGGGCACGGAGTACTGGATCCCGGCTCTCGCTTCGCTCGGCCGGGATGACGGCCGAAATTTACACCAACCCCAACTCCGCGAACGCTTCCTTGTGATGCTCCGCGCTCTCCTCCGAGAAGCAGCAGAACGTCACCGCCGCCATGCCGCGCGGCTGCGCGGCGACTTCCGACGCCACCGTGCCGACCGCGATGCGGGCGGCGAGGTCGGGCGGAAAGCGGTAGACGCCGGTCGAGATCGCCGGAAACGCGATCGACGTCAGCCGGTGCGCGGCGGCGAGGTCGAGCGCGGTGCGATAGCAGCTTGCCAGCAGCGCCTCTTCGTTCTGGGTGCCGCCGTGCCAGACCGGCCCGACGGCGTGGATGACGTGGCGCGCTTTGAGCCGGTAGCCGCGCGTGATCTTAGCCGAGCCGGTATCGCAGCCGCCGAGCGTTCTACATTCTTCCAGCAGCTCCGGCCCGGCGGCGCGATGAATGGCGCCGTCCACCCCGCCACCGCCGCGGAGTGCGCTGTTAGCGGCATTCACGATGGCATCGACATCGAGCGTGGTGATGTCGGCGACGACGATGTGCAGATGCGTGTTGCCGACTTCGGCGGTGAGGGCGGTCATGACTTTAATTAATATACCTCGGCTGTCATTCCGGCCAAGCGAGCGAAGCGAGCGCGAGCCGGAATCCAGTAACCCGTGCCCTCTCGATAGGCTGCGGCGTACTGGGTCCCCGCTTTCGCGGGGACGACGGCAGCGGGATTACCCCCGTTCCGAATAAACCTCGGCCTTCAAATCCACGCTGCTTTGCACGCCGATATCCGCGTAATGCGCGTCGAGGAAACGCCGCGCCGCGCGCTGGCCGAGCTTGCGCAAAAGCTCGAAGGATTCGAAATCGTTGCGCAGCTTGCTCGATGTCGAGAAACGCTCGCCCAGTCCTTCCAGCACGATGCGGTGCACCTTGATCTGCCGGTATTCGTCAGGCCTGGTGCCGCGCGGCAGCCTTCCCTGGTCGATCTGCCGGTTGACGAACTCGATCGCGCGCAGTTCCGCCATCAGCGCCGAGTTGAACGTGATCTCGTTCACGCGGCTCATGATCTCGCGCGTCGAGGTGGGAATTTTCTTGCGCATCAGCGGGTTGATCTGGACGATCAGCACGTCCTCGGTCGCGGTCGAGCGGAAGAACGGGTACAGCACCGGATTGCCGAGATAGCCGCCGTCCCAATAGGACACGCCGTCGATCTCGACCGCGCGGAACACGGCGGGCAGGCAGGCCGAAGCCATCACCGCCTCGGCGGAAATCTTGTCGCGCCCGAAAATGTGCAGGCGGCCGGTCTGCACATTGGTGGCGGCGATGAACAATTGCCGCGGGTCGGCGCGCAGCGCCTCGAAATCGACGAAGCGCTCGATCAGGTCCTTGAGCGGATTGATGTTGAGCGGGTTGACGTCATAGGGGGAGAGATGCCGTGACCACGCCGTCAGCCAGTCGAGCGTCGGCGAACCCTGGCTCGGCAGCAGCGAGAACAGCCGGTTGAGCACCGCGCGCTGCATCGCCGGCAGGTCGCCGCCCAGGCTGGTCGCGCGCCAGAAATCGGCGAGCCGCTTGCGCGCTTCGTCCGCGCCGGTGCGCAAGCCATCCGCCAGCATCACGGCGTTGACCGCGCCGGCGGACGTGCCGGAGATGCCGTCGACCTTCAGCCGCCCGTCCTCAAGCAGATAGTCGAGCACGCCCCAGGTGAAGGCGCCGTGCGCGCCGCCGCCCTGCAGCGCCAGATTGATGCTCTTGCCGCCGCCGGGCTTCTCCGGCTTGCCGCCTTTGTCGCCTCCGAATGCGCGCGCGAGGAAGTCGATCACTACTGCGCCACCCAGCCGCCGTCGATCGAATAGGCCGAGCCGGTGATGGTCGCCGCGCCGTCGCTGCACAGGAAGACGGCCAATGCGCCGATGTTCTCCGGCCTGGTGAATTCATGCATCGGCTGCTTCTCGGCGACGAGCTGCACCTTGGCTTCGTCGAAGGTCTGGCCCGCCGCCTTGGCGCGCGCGTTGATCTGCTGCTCGACCAGCGGCGTCATCACCCAGCCCGGGCAGATCGCGTTGCAGGTGACGCCGGCGTTGGCCGCCTCGATCGCCACCACTTTGGTGAGGCCGACGATGCCGTGCTTGGCGGCGACGTAGGCCGCCTTCTGCCCGCTTGCCACCAGGCCGTGCGCCGAGGCGATGTTGATGATGCGGCCCCACTTGCGCTTCTTCATGCCGGACACGGCGGCGCGGATGGTGTGGAAGGCCGACGACAGGTTGATGGCGATGATCGCGTCCCAGCGCTCGACCGGGAAATCCTCGATGTTGGCGACGTGCTGGATGCCGGCGTTGTTGACCAGCACGTCGAGCGCGCCGAATTCCTTCTCGGCCGCGCGCACCATCTCGGCGATCTGATCGGGCTTCGACATGTCGGCGCCGGAGTAGCGCGCCTTGATGCCGAATTCCTTCTCGAGGCCGGCGCGCAAGGTCTCGATCGCGCCCGCGTCGCCGAAGCCGTTGAGCATCAGATGTGCGCCTTCGGCAGCGAGGGCACGGGCGATCGCCAGCCCGATGCCGGAAGTAGAGCCGGTGACCAATGCGGTCTTGCCTTTGAGCATGCTGTTCCTCGTGCAGATCGCAGCCGTATTGCACAGCTGGGGGCTGGAAACGCTCCGGACCCTGCCCCTAATATTGTTGCAGTGCAATATCTATCTCAAGAGGCGGCTGTGAGGCTTTTTCGCGATTTCGCCGCGATCACGTTAGACTTGCGGCGAATGGAGTAGCCCTTGGTCCGAAAGTCTCATTCCCACGCCGTATTCCCGACGCCCGGCCACGACCACGCGCGCTGCGAAAGCGACGGGCTCAAGCACGCCGAGGCCATCTGCGCGGCGCGCAGGGAGCGGTTGACGCCGATCCGCCGCCGGGTGCTGGAGGCGCTGCTCGCCAGCCACCAGCCGCTCGGCGCCTATGAGCTGATCGACCGCCTGGCCAAAGGCGGCGCACGGCCGGCGCCGATCACGATCTACCGCGCGCTCGACTTCCTGCGCGCGCAAGGGCTCGTCCACCGCATCGAGAGCCGCAACGCCTTCATCGCCTGCGTGCACAACCACGAGAGCGGCGACCCGGTCGTGTTCCTGATCTGCGAGAAATGCGGCGCCGTCGGCGAGGCCGCCTCGGCCGCGGTCGCCGACACCATCAGGACAGCGTCGCGCACGGCCGGCTTCACGCCGAAGACGCCAGTCATTGAAATCTCCGGCGTCTGCGCGCATTGCAAGGCGGCGTGAGCCCCGCCGCCGGAACTCCCTGGAATGTCCAATCCGCCGCCCGTCCACACGTCCACCACGCGCCCGCTCGACGCGCTGGCCGCCGCCATCACCGTGGTGCTGTGCCTGTCCTGGGGTTTCAATCAGGTGGCGGTGAAGCTCGCCATCCACGACGTGCCGCCGCTCATCCAGGGCGCGATCCGCTCGTTCGGTGCGACCCTGATCGTGGCGGCCTGGTGCTGGCTGCGCGGCATTCCGCTGCTTTCGCGCGACGGCACGCTGGCACCCGGGCTCGCGGCCGGCGCCTTCTTCGGCCTCGAGTTCATCCTGATCTACCAGGGGCTGGCCTACACCACGGCCACGCGCGCCGTGTTGTTCCTCTACCTCGCGCCGTTCTTCGTCGTGCTCGGCACGCGCATCTTCCTGCCCGCCGACCGCTTCGGCCTTCACCAGTGGCTCGGCCTGCTCTTGTCCTTTGCCGGCATGCTGATTGCGTTCGGCGTGCCGACGCCGGCGCTCGATCCGCGTCAGATGACCGGCGACGTCATGATGGTGGGCGGCGCGTTGTTCTGGGCGGTCACCACGCTGATCATCAAGGCGAGCAGGCTCAACCGCGTGTCGTCCGAAAAAGTGATGCTCTACCAGCTCGTCGTGTCGGCGCCGATGCTGGCCGCCGCCGCGCTCTTCGCCGGCGAGCGCCTCGCGCACATACCGTCCGCCCTCTCGCTCGGCTCGCTCGCCTACCAGACCGTCTGGGTGGTCAGCGTCACCTTCGTCGTCTGGTTCGCGCTGGTGGTGCGCTATTCGGCCAACCGGCTGTCGGCCTTCAGCTTCCTGACGCCTTTGTTCGGCGTCGCCGCCGGCCATCTGGTGCTGAACGAGCCGCTCACGCCGGCCTTCGCCGCCGCGGTGGCGCTGGTTGCGCTCGGTCTGGTGCTGGTGAACCGCGCGAAATGATTTCCTTCTCCCTCCCCCTGGAAGGGGGAGGGTCGGGGTGGGGGTCATTTGATCGCCGCGGGTTAAGCGCTATATGACCCCCACCCGGCACGCTTTGCGTGCCGACCTCCGCCTTTCAGGGGGAGGTAAAAAGCGATGTGAGATGAGCCCAGGCGCACGGCATAAAACGGTTCCGGTCGACGTCGGCGGCATCGCCGTCGGCGGCGGTGCGCCCATCGTCGTGCAGTCGATGACCAACACCGACACCGCCGACGTGGAGGGGACGGCGGCGCAGGTGGCGGCGCTGGCGCGCGCCGGCTCGGAACTCGTGCGCATCACGGTCGACCGCGACGAGGCGGCCGCGGCCGTGCCGCATATCCGCGACCGGCTGGCGCGCATGGGCGTGACGGTGCCGCTGGTCGGCGATTTCCATTACATCGGCCACAAGCTCCTGGCCGATCATCCGGCCTGCGCCGAGGCCCTCGACAAATACCGCATCAATCCCGGCAATGTCGGCTTCCGCGACAAGCGCGATCCGCAGTTCACCCAGATCGTCGAAATGGCGATCCGCTACGGCAAGCCGGTGCGCATCGGCGTCAACTGGGGCTCACTCGACCAGGAGCTGCTGACGCGGCTGATGGACGAGAACTCGAAGAGCGCGCAGCCGCGCGATGCGCGCGCGGTGACGCACGAGGCCATGGTGCAGTCGGCGCTGTTGTCGGCCGCGCGCGCCGAAGAGATCGGGCTGCCGAAGAACCGCATCATCCTCTCGGCCAAGGTCTCGGCGGTGCAGGACCTGATCGCGGTCTATGCCGAGCTGGCCGGCCGCTCCGACTACGCGCTGCATCTCGGATTGACCGAAGCCGGCATGGGCTCGAAGGGCATCGTCGCCTCGTCCGCCGCCATGGGCGTGCTCTTGCAGCAGGGCATCGGCGACACCGTCCGCATCTCGCTCACGCCCGAACCGGGCGGCGACCGCACCAAGGAGGTGCAGGTGGCGCAGGAGCTGCTGCAGACCATGGGCCTGCGCACCTTCGTGCCGCTGGTGGCGGCCTGCCCGGGCTGCGGCCGCACCACCTCGACCACGTTCCAGGAGCTGGCGGCCGACATCCAGAATTTCATCCGCGACTCGATGCCGGCGTGGAAGACGCGCTATCCCGGCGTCGAGACGCTCAACGTCGCGGTGATGGGCTGCATCGTCAACGGCCCGGGTGAGAGCAAGCACGCCGACATCGGCATCTCGCTGCCCGGCACCGGCGAGCAGCCGACCGCGCCGGTGTTCATCGACGGCAAGAAGGCCGCCACTTTGCGTGGGCCGACCGTGAGCGCCGACTTCAAGCAGATGGTGATCGACTACATCGAGCGCCGCTTCGGCCAGGGCACACGCACGGCCGCCGAGTGAAGTCCAAATCCTTCATCATTCTTGCGGGCTGCATCGTGGTCGCCGTCGGGGCCTTTTCCGCATGGCTGGCGGCGACCGTGCCGCAGGCCGACAAGCGCGTTACGTCGCTCGTTTCGCCCGACAAGCATTTCCGCGCCGTTCGGGTTTCGATCGCCGGCGGCGGGGATATGCCCTTCTGCACTGACAGCATCTCGGTGATGCTCGCGGTCTATCCCGAGATGTTCGCGGAGAAAGGCAGGACCTACGAAGTCTTCAACGCGCCCTGCGACAAGTCCGACCGCACCAACATGCCGAAGTTCGAATGGGTGTCGGATAGGGAAATGCGCATCACCTTCCGCCCGACCGGCGCTGGCGACCCGCGCAAGCGCCGCATCGACGTGACGAACACGGTGAAGATTCTGTTCAACGAGCAGAAGTGACTGCTTATCCCTCCCCTGAAAGGGGAGGGTCGATCGCGCGTTAGCGCGATCGGGGTGGGGTCGCTGTTTCAGTTTGAAATACCCCCACCCGCCGCCTTCGGCGGCTGCCCTCCCCCGCCAGCGGGGGGGGGGTAAGCGCTACATCCACCCGCCGCCGTCCCTGCCGCGGTTGGCAACCGACGCTTCCTCCAGGTCCAGCTCGTATTCGATGCGCCGGCGCGCCTCGTCGGTGATCTTGCCCTCGCGCAGGAGCTGGTGGATGAAATTGCGCTCGGCCTCGATCAGCTCGCGCTTGATCTCAGCCGACAGCCGCATCGTGTTGAGCCCGTCGTTCATGTCGCGCGGCAATATCTGCACACGGCTTTCGTTGCGCGTGCGCAGCAGCGCGATGACCTCGTCCGGCAATTCGCGCTCGTCGATGAACTTGTCCAGCCGCTTCTTCACTTCCTCGAGCGCCGCCTGCCGCGCCAGGAGCTCGGCTTCGATCTCGCCGACGCGCTCCTGCTGGCCGCGCTCGCTCAAGCCGAGCGCGCGCACGACGGCGGGCAGCATCAGTCCTTGCCCGACCAGCGTGAAGACGATGACGCCGAAGGTGATGAACAGGATCAGGTCGCGGTGCGGAAACGGCTGCCCGTTGGCGATGGTGTAGGGAATGGCCAGCGCCGCCGCCAGCGAGACGACGCCGCGCACGCCGGTAAACGACAGCAGGAACGGGCCCTGCCAGGGTGGCGCCGGATCGCGCTTTCGCAGCGACGGGCTGACCCAGCGCGGAATGTAGGTCGCCGGAAACACCCAGACGAAGCGCGCCGCAATGACGATCAGCGTCGTCCACGCGGTCGCGATCAGAAGCTCGCGGATCGAGAAAGTCTGCGCCTGCTCGATCAGGCCGCGCGCCTGCAGGCCGGTGAGCAGGAACACCATGCCTTCGATCAGGTAGACGATGAGGTCCCAGAAGAAGATGCCTTGCAGCCGCGTCGCCGACGAGATCAGCCGCGGGCCGTTCCAGCTCACATAGAGTCCGCAGGCGACGGTGGCGAGCACGCCGGAGCCGCCGAGATGCTCGGGGATCCAGAACGCGAAATAGGGCGTCATCAGCGACAGCGTGATCTCGACGCGCGGGTCGTGCGCCCATTGCCTTAAGCGCAGGCTCAGCCAGCCGGCGCCGATGCCCCAGACGATCTCGCCGACCACGATCAGCGCGAAGGTGCCGGCGGCTTTTTCAAGTGAGAACGTGCCGGTGGCCACCGCGGCCACCGCGAAGCGGTAGAGGATCAGCGCGGTGGCGTCGTTGGCGAGCCCTTCGCCTTCCAGCACCACCACCAGCCGTCGCGGCAGGCCGAGCCGGCGCGCGATGGCGAGCGGCGCCACCACGTCCGGCGGCGCGATGATCGCGCCCAGCACGAAGCCGACCGCCCAGGGGAAACCGAGCAGGTAGTGCGCGGCAGCCGCCACGGCGCAGGTGGTGAACACCACGCAGCCGAAGGCGAGCAGCCCGATCGGCCGCAGGTTGAAGCGGAATTCGCGCCAGCTCATCGACACGCCGGCCGAGTAGATCAGCGGCGGCAGGATGACGAGCAGCACCACTTCCGGCGCCAGCCGTATGGCGGGCAGCCCCGGAATGAGTGCCATGCCCACGCCGGCGACAACCAGCAGGATCGACGGCGCCACGTTCAGCCGCTTGGCGGCGACCGCAACCGCGGCCAGCACCGCCAGCATGAACAGCACCGTCTGCACGATCGCGGTCATTTGCCACCGTCATTCCGGGGCGCGGCCATCAGGCCGCGAGCCTGGAATCCATAACCCTCAACGCTGCGGCGTATGGATTCCGGGCCCGCTCGTTTCACTCGCGTCCCGGAATGACGGGAGTGTTGTCCCGTGCCATTCGCCGCTCAAATCAAAGTCGAGACCATGTTCACCGTCAGGGCCAGCACCGTCAAATTGAAAAAGAACGACAGCACGCCGTGGATGGCGGCGACGCGGCGGATTGCCTTGCTGGTGATGGCGACGTCGGAGACCTGCGAGGTCATGCCGATGACCAGCGAGAAGTAGAGAAAATCCCGATAATCCGGGTCGGCATTGCTGGGGAACTTGAGCCCGCCGATCTTCCCGTCGCTGCGCTCGCCGTAATACTCGTGCGCATAATGCAGCGAGAAGATCGTGTGCACGAACAGCCACGACAACACGATCGTCGTCATCGCCACCAGCACATGGCCCAGCGCATCGGCGCCGGTCGTCTCCTTCGCCGCGCCCAGCTCGAACACGATGGCGACGAAGCTTGCCGACGTGGCGATGATGGTCAGCAGCAGGATCGCGAATCCGCCCTCATCCTCCTCGGCCGCGCGCCTGCGGATGCCCGCGACTTCGGTCCGCACCATCATCGGATAAGTGAGGGCGAGATAGAGCGCGACTCCGACGTCCCAGCCGATCAGGAGGCGGGCGGCCAAGCGTATGTCGTACGGTTCGAAAACAACCACGCCGACGCCGACGAGTGCCGACAGCAGAAGTTTGCCGTGCAGGCGGGCGATGCGGAGCGGCAGCGTGACGAGCGGGAGTCGCTTGCGTTTCGCCATCGCGCCTCAGCTCCGCCGCTCGGCGATGAAGTGCGCGGCGGCGCGCAGAGTATCGGCTTTGGCGCCGAAGGGCGCCAGCGCATCCTCGGCCTCCGCGACCAGCGCGTCGAGCCGCGCCCGCGTGCGGGCGACGCCGAGCACGGCGACCAGCGTGGCCTTGCCGGCGGCGGCGTCCTTGTGCGCCGCCTTGCCAAGCGCGGCGGCGTCGCCTTCGACGTCGAGCAGGTCGTCGGCGATCTGGAAAGCCTGGCCGATGGCCGCGCCATAGCGGTCGATTGCGGTGCGAGCCTTGTCGTCGGCCTTGCCGAGAATGGCGCCGGCGCGGCAGGCGAAGCGGATGAGCGCGCCGGTCTTCATCGCCTGCAAGGTGACGATCTCGCTTTCGCTCAGCATGCGCTTTGGTTCGAAGCGGCCTTCGGCGGCGAGGTCGAGCATCTGCCCTCCCGCCATGCCGCCCAGCCCAGCCGCGCGCGCCAGCTCCAGCACCAGCGCGCTGCGCACATTGGCGTCGGCATGCACGTCGCCGCGCGCGACGATGTCGAAGGCGAGCGTCAGCAACGCATCGCCGGCCAGGATCGCAGTCGCCTCGTCGAAGGCCTTGTGTACGGTCGGCTGCCCGCGCCGCAGGTCGTCATTGTCCATCGCCGGCAGGTCGTCGTGCACCAGCGAGTAGCAATGCAGGCATTCGAGCGCGGTGCCGGCCATTAAAGCGCCGGCGCGTGACGCGCCGAACAGCGCGGCGCTCTCCACCAGCAAAAATGGCCGCAGCCTTTTGCCGCCGCCGAGCACGGCGTGCCGCATGGCCGAGATGAGCCGCTTGGGACGCATGGGCTCGCCCGGCAGCGGAGCATCGTCGAGCAGGCGCGCGAGCAGCGCCTCCGTCTCGGAGGCGACTGCGGCCAGGCGCGCGGCAAAGCCGTGATGGGAACCGGCATCCATGGGGTTAATTAGCCTTAGCGGCGCGTCTGCCGCAAATGCAGCGCGGATGGGCTATCCTGCCGGCATGATCCGCGCCCCGCACAAGCTGAGCGTTGCCCACGACATGCTGCGGTTGCCGCGATTTTCGCGCCCGGTGCGCGCGGTGCTTGTTGCGCTGCTTGTCCTGTTCTTGCTGCCCTATGTCCTCACGCCGCTTTATGCGGTGGTGGACCCGGTCTCCACGGTCATGATCTGGCGGCGGATGGCCGGGGAGCGGGTCGAGCGGATTTACGTGCCGCTTGCGCGCATCTCGAACAACCTGCCTCTGGCGGTGATCGTGGCCGAGGACGGCCGCTTCTGCGAGCATTACGGCGTCGATTTCGCGGGCATCCGCGACGCGATCGAGGACGCCGAGGACCTCGACGACCTGCGCGGCGGCTCCACCCTAACCCAGCAGGTGGCCAAGAACCTGTTCCTCTGGCCCGGCCGCAGCTACGTCCGCAAGGCGCTGGAAATGCCGCTGGCGCTCTGGATCGACCTCGTCCTGTCCAAGCGCCGGATCATGGAAATCTACCTCAACATCGCCGAATGGGGTCCGAACGGGGAATTCGGGGCCGAGGCCGCCAGCCGGAGGGCCTTCGGCAAGCGATCCGGCGACCTTTCCCGCTATGAGGCTGCCCTGCTCGCCGCCACGCTGCCCAACCCGCTCAAACGCGACGCCAAGTCACCCGGGCCCGGCCTGCGGCGGCTGGCCGGGCTCTATGTGGGGCGCTCCGGCCGCACGCCCGGCGCGGCCGCCTGCCTGCGGGCCCGTTAAGGCTGTAAGCCCCTAGCCTTGCCGCAACCCATCCTCTATAAGCCCGGCCAAACCCGCATATCCGCGCCTTTCAGGAGTTCCGACCCATGGCTGTGCCGAAAAGAAAAACCTCGCCGTCGCGCCGCGGCATGCGCCGCTCGGCCGACGCGCTCAAGCGCCCGACCTACGTCGAGGACAAGGACTCCGGCGAACTGCGCCGCCCGCACCACATCGACCTGAAGACCGGCATGTACAAAGGCCGCCAGGTCCTGAAGGTGAAGACCGAGGCGTAACGCGCCGGGGCCGGGAGGGAAGCCATGTTCATGCTCGGCTTTCCCCTGCTGCTCGTTCCGTTCGCGATCTACAACATTATCGCCTTCCTGATGCCCGGCGTGAGCTGGTCGTCCGCGCTCACGACCGTGCACATGGTCTCCGGCGCCGACTGGACCATGTCGGCCGGCGACCTGCTCATCACGCTGTCGATCCTGCTGCTGTTCGGCGAGCTGATGAAGTCGACGCGCATCGGCGTGCGCAGCGTGGTCGATCACGGCCTCTCGCTGCTCCTGTTCCTCGCCATCCTGGTCGAATTCCTGCTGGTTCAGCAGGCGGCGACCGCGACCTTCTTCCTCCTCGTCATCATCAGCTTCGTCGACGTGCTCGGCGGTTTCGCGGTGACCTTGCGCACGGCGCAGCGCGATCTTACCGTCGAAGGCATCGGGCCCGCCGCCAGCTCCTGACCCCTCCAGCCATTCCGGAATTTCAATGAGCCGCGATTTCCAGCTGCCCGGCCGCTCCCCCGTCATCGCCTGCGACGGCATGGCGGCGACCTCGCATCCGCTCGCCACCTTGGCGGCGGTCGATGCGCTGCGCGCGGGCGGCACCGCTGCCGACGCTGCCGTCGCTGCCGTGGCGACGCTCTGCGTGGTCGAGCCGCACATGACCGGTATCGGCGGCGACTGCTACGCGCTGGTGTCGCAGCCGGGCAAGGATGTGTGGGGCTACAACGGCTCCGGCCGCTCGGGCGTCACGGCCTCCTACGAAGCGCTGACCGCCAAGGGCATGAAGGAGATCGGCAATTCGATCCACGCCGTCACCGTGCCCGGCGCCATCGACGCCTGGGAGCAGATCCTGAAGACGCACGGGCGCTTCGGGCTCGACCGCGCGCTGCAACGCGCCATCCATTACGCCGAGAACGGTTTCCCGGTAGCGCCGCGCGTGGCCTGGGACTGGCAGCGTTACGTCGGCAAGCTCGCCGCCGAACCCGGCGCGTCCAAACATTACCTGTTCGACGGCAAGGCCCCGAAGGAAGGCGACGTCATCCGCTTTCCGGCGCTGGCGCAGACCTTGCGCACGATTTCTGCCAAGGGCGCGCGGGGCTTCTACGAGGGCGAGATCGGCGCGGAGATGGCGGCGACCGTCGGCGCGCGCGGCTCGTTTCTCACCGCCGAAGACTTCGCCCGGCACAAAGGCGAGGTGGTGAAGCCGATCTCAACAAACTACCGCGGGCTCGATCTAGTCGAAATTCCGCCGAACGGGCAGGGGCTCACCGCGCTGGTGATGCTCAACATCCTGGAGAACTTCGATCTCAAGTCGCTCGACCCCTACGGCCCCGAGCGTTTCCATCTCGTGCTCGAAGCCGCGCGTCTCGGCTACGCGGTGCGCGATACCCACATCGCCGACGACACGCATATGCGCACCCCGGTCGGCGATCTGCTCGACAAAGCCTGGGGCAAGAAGCTCGCCTCGCTCATCGACATGAACAAGCGCGCGAAGCTACCGGCGCATCCCGCACCGGGCAGCAACACGGTCTACCTCACCGTGGTCGACCGCGACCGCATGGCGGTGTCGTTCATCAATTCGCTCTATTCGGCGTTCGGCACCGGCATCTGCACGGAAAAGTCCGGCATCCTGCTGACCAACCGCGGCGCCTGCTTCACCCTCGAGCCCGATCACCCGAATACCTTCGGCCCGGGCAAACGGCCGATGCACACCATCATTCCGGCTATGACCATGCGCGGCGGCCGCTGCGACATGAGCTTCGGCGTCATGGGCGCGCACTATCAGCCGATGGGCCACGTGCAGATCGTCCTCAACATGCTCGACTACGGCATGGATGTGCAGCAGGCGATTGATTGCCCGCGCTTCTTCTTCGAAGGCGAGCAGACGATCGTCGAGACCGGCACGCCGAAGGCGACTATCGAAGGGCTGAAGGTGCGCGGGCACACGGTCGCGATGGCCGACCAGCCGTGGGGCGGCGCGCAGACCATCAAGATCGATTGGGATCGCGGCGTGCTGATCGCGGGCTCGGAGCCGCGCAAGGACGGCTGCGCGCTGGGGTACTGACAAAGAAATTTGGTCTCAGGGCACCGTTCCAGGAACCATCCCGCTACGCCAGATCTCCGCGTTGAGGTGGTCGGGCGCCGGCTCGCAGAGGCGTGGCGGCACTTTCGGACGAGCTCCCCTTCGCGCGGCAATGAGGACGCGCCGGCGCTCCATCTCGGCGGTCGCGAAGGGATGACTGCATATCCACGGCAGCACCGACGATAGGCCGCTGAACATCGATGAGAAGCTGAGCGCATGTTCGAGCTGCTCGGCGGTGGCCGCGGCGAACCACTCGACCGGCCGTGGTCCTACAGGGATCCCGTCAAAGCGCGGAGCCGCAGGCAAAAAAGGCTCCTGAAAGGATACATTGTTGATGAGCCGCTTCAGCCGGTTCAGTGCGCCGCAGCTTTCGGTGCGCTCGCCCCATTCCGCGGCGATACGGGCCCAAGTCGATGCGCGCTCCGCTGTGCAGGCCAGCGCACAGGCGGCGCGAATGCTTTTCAATGCGAAGGCGAGCGCCGCGCACCGCACGGCAGTAGTGCGGCCGGTCGCGCGCCATGCGGCGTAGCCGGTGAGTGCGTTCTGATAATCGGCATCGCCCGACAGCAGGCCATCCGCGCGTGGCGGCACCAGGGTCGCGAAGGCCTGGGCTTGCCAGAATGAAGCTGCATCGGCGTAATCGGTGGTGCCCGGCGTCCAGTCCGGGATCGTTTCGACGAGCAGGCCCTGTTGCGCCAGCGCCTGCGCGCGATCCGCTTTGGCCGCGAATAAGTTGAGCTCGAAGCGATCAAGCTGCGTCGTGCGGTCATCGGGAACGAGAATGGGTGCGCCGCCGAGCTGGCGGAAGGTCCTGTAGCCGAGGGCTGGAAATAGATCCCGCAGCCGTTCATTTACCGCATCGCCGGCCTTGATCTCGAACATCACGAGCGGCGAATGGGCAGCGAAGAAGCTCTTCGCGCCGGCCAGTATTCTCTCCTCCTCACCTTCGGCATCGATCTTGACGAAATCGATCGATGTCCAGCCATGCGCGGCGTACTCGATATCGAGCGAGGTGATGTGGACGGGTTCACCGGAGTCCGCGGCACTCAGCGCCCGAAGCTCGGTCGAGCTAGCGGCGGCGAGATAGCCCTCGCGCGCACCGTCGGATACGGCGGAGCCGGCGATTTCGAGGTTGGCGAGGCGGTTTTCGCTACGGCTCTTCTCCAGTAGCGCGCGCGCTTCGCCCCCAGGCTCGTAGGCGAAGACGCGGCCGTCCGGCCCGACCAGGCGCGCCATCGGCAGGCTATACACGCCAAGGTTCGCCCCGACGTCGATCGCGGTCATTCCCGGCTTGAGGAAATGGCGGAGAAAGCCAACCTCCTTCTCGAACCATGCCTCCTGCTCCAGCAGTACGTATGTCGTGATCGCCGACAGCGAGGGCGGCACCTCGATGAGCAGGCCGTCGCAAAGCGTGAGGCGGAGCGAGGTGCCGGCTTTCGCCTGGCCTGCATTCAACGGGTTCATGGCGGCTCTCGGTCGTTTCGACTTGCAATGCATAATAGATCGAATCGGCGCACCTTACGCGCTCCGGTTCGGAAATCGTGCGACCGAGCCGTCTTTGCCCAAAAAAGCGAGGCATCTTTCAGTGAAATTTGGCGCAACTCGTGCGCATCGTCGCAAGCGCGATCAGCGCTCCACAAGTTCGGCAGTGGCCCGATAGGCCGCGATCGCCTCGTCCGGCTCGGCGCGGCGGCGGACGCGGGTCTGCGGGTGCTGCGCCTTGGTGGCGATCAGTTGGGCCAGAAACGGTGCTTCGCGGTGGATCGCGCGCCGCGGGCGCTCGGCCGGCGGTTCGACCACCACCAGCGCGCGGCTCTCATGCGCGACCGCGGCGGCCGGGGCCGCCACGGCTTCCCGCGGCGTCCAGCCGGTCTGGCCCGACAATCCCTCTCTGATGGTGCCAACTCGCATGCCTGACCTGTCTCGAATCGGGACAACTAGCGTCGCTCTCCCCCGAATATCGCAAGGCCCGTGCCGACCGGCGCAAAGTGCCCGCTTTGCCGCGCAATCAGCGGCTTTTCCTAATTGTTTAATGCTTTGCCGGTAGCGTCCGCGCGACTCCAACCGCCTGAGCAACGTCGCGCGCGGCGTGACGTTCCCAAAAAGGGGCGATCGTGACCCATATCGATCAACCGGCTGGTGGTCCGGACGCCGCGGCAGTTCTCCGGTCGCTCGGCGACGCCGTTTACGAATGGCGGCTCGATACCGACACCTTGAGCTGGAGCCCGAACGCTTACGCCGTGCTTGGTGCCGAGCCTTCCGAGATCGCCAGCGGCCGCGCCTACGCCCAGCGCATCATCGCCGAGGCGGGCCAGACCCGCATCGATGCCATCCAGAAATCAGCCGAGCGTGATACCGGCGCCGGCGTGCCCTATCAGGTCGAATACGCCTTCAAGCGCGGCAGCGAGGCGCTGTGGCTGGAAGACACCGGCCGCTGGTTCGCCGGACCCGACGGCAAGCCGCAGCGCGCGCACGGCGTGGTTCGCGCCGTCGGCGAGCGCCATGCGCGCGAGCTCAAGCTCACGCAGCTTGCCAAATACGATCCGCTCACCGGCGAACTGAACCGCGGCTTCCTCACCGAGGTGCTGACGTCGACGCTCGACGAAACGGTGCGCTTCCGCGGCTCCTGCGGGTTCCTGCTCATCTCCATCGATCATCTCGGCCGCCTCAACGAAGCCTATGGCTTCGACGTCACCGAGGAAATCATAGCGCAGGTCTCAAAACGCATCCGCACACGCCTGCGCGGCAAGGATCATCTCGGCCGTTTCTCCGGCAACAAGTTCGGCGTGATCCTGACGCAATGCACGCCCGACGAATTGGCGATCGCGGCCGAGCGCTTGCTGGCCGGCGTGCGCGACGAGACCATTCCGACGGCGGCCGGCCCGGTGGCGGCGACTGTCACCATCGGCGGCGTCACCGCGCCGCGCCACGCGCGCACCGTGCCGGAGATCTTCAACCGCGCAATGGATTCGCTGCAGGCCGCGCGCGCCAAACGCCACGGCTCGTTCCTCGCCTACCGGCCGAGCGTCGAGCGCGACGCCATGCGCCGCGACAGCCTGCGCGCTACCGACGAAATCGTGGCCGCGCTCAACGAGCGGCGCATCGCGCTCGCCTTCGAGCCGGTAGTCGAGGCGCAGAGCCGTCGCACGGCCTTTTTCGAATGCCTGATGCGCGTCTATCGCGCCGACGGAGCCATCGCTCACGCCAACGAGATCATCCCGGTGGCGGAGCGCGTCGGCCTCGTGCGCATGCTCGACTACCGCGTGCTCGAACTGGTGGTGGCGGAATTGGCCGCCGCGCCGGCGCTGCAGGCGAGCGTCAACGTGTCGCCGGCCTCCGCCATGTCGCCCGACTGGTGGTCGGGTCTCGGCGGCCTGCTGCGCGCCAATGCCGGCGTTGCCAACAGGCTGATCCTTGAAATCACGGAAACCGCGGCCATTCAGGACGTGGACGACGCGCGCGGATTCGTCACGCGCGTGAAGGACCTCGGCTGCCGCATCGCCATCGACGATTTCGGCGCCGGCCACACCTCGTTCCGCAACTTGCGCAAGCTGGGCGTGGACATCGTGAAAATCGACGGCGCCTTCGTGCAGAACATCGTGAAGTCGGAGGACGACCGCGCCTTCGTGCAGACGCTGATCGATCTTGCGCGCCGGCTCGGCCTCAAGACCGTGGCCGAATGGGTGCAGGACGAGGAGGCCGCCAAGCTGCTGTCAAGCTGGGGCTGCGATCATCTGCAAGGCGCGCTGATCGGGCTCGCCACGCGCGACAGGCCGTGGATGAACGGAAACGGCAAAGTGGCGAGCGCGTAGCGGCGCGTGTCATGCCCCGCAAAGGCGGGCATCCAGTAAACACAATCTGTCGCCTATTGCGAAACCGGGAGTACTGGGTCCCCGCCTTCGCGGGGACGACAGCCGCTCATTCCTTCCCGCCCAGCTTATCGAGCCGCTTCTGCATATCGGCGAGCTGGCGCTTGAGCTCGTCCATCTCGCCGCCGCCGCCGCCGCTGCTGCCTTCGCCGGCCGGCTTGTCGCCCGCGGGCTTGGCCTGGCCGGCGCCGCGCGCGAAGGGCGCGAACATGGCGAAGGTCTTCTCGAACATCTCCATGTTCCGCCGCACCTGGTCTTCCATGGCGCCGAAGCCGCCGACGCCGAAGGCCTGCGCCATCTGCTCGCGGAATTTGCCCTGCTCCTTGGTGAGCGAGGACATCGACTGCTCGAGGAAGCGCGGCACCAGCATCTGCATGCTGTCGCCGTAGAAGCGGATGAGTTGCCGCAGGAAGGTGATGGGCAAAAGGCTTTGCCCTTCCTTGTTCTCCTGCTCGAAGATGATCTGCGCCAGCACCGAGCGGGTGATGTCCTCGCCGGACTTGGCGTCCTCGACGGCGAAATCCTCGCCGTCCTTCACCATGACCGCGAGGTCTTCGAGTGTGACGTAAGTGCTCGTGCCGGTATTGTAGAGCCGCCGGTTGGCGTACTTCTTGATTTTGATCGGCTCTTTCTGGTCTGCCATGGCGATCACGTTCCCCCTGCCCAGGCCGTGAGCATAGCCGCATTCCGGCGGTGCGGGCCACCGTTTTGTGGCGGCGCGGGAGGGCTTAGGGGCGCTGCGGCACCCTTGCGAAAATGTAAAAAAAGCGCCAGTTCTCGGGGGTATCCATGGGGTCCGCATTATTGACAGGGGGGCTTGCCCTGCCGAGGATGCGGCACTGCCAGAGAGCCCCGCCATCGCCTGCCATAGGAGTCTGGAATGAAAGACGACATCGTCATCGTGAGCGCCGCCCGTACGCCCGTCGGCGCCTTCAACGGGGCATTCGCGAACTTGCCGGCCCATGAGCTCGGCAAAACGGCCATCAAGGCGGCGCTGGAGCGGGCAGGGCTCGAAGGCGGCCGCGTCAGCGAAGTCATCATGGGGCAGATCCTCACCGCCGGGCAGGGCCAGAACCCGGCGCGGCAGGCCTCCATCGCGGCCGGCATTCCGGTCGAAAGCCCCGCCTGGGGCGTGAACCAGCTATGCGGCTCGGGCCTGCGCGCGGTCGCGCTCGGCTACCAGGCCATCCTCAACGGCGACAGCGAGATCGTGGTCGCCGGCGGCCAGGAATCGATGAGCATGGCGCCGCACTGCCAGCACCTGCGCTCAGGCGTGAAGATGGGCTCGTTCGAGATGGTCGACACCATGATCAAGGACGGGTTGTGGGACGCCTTCAACGGCTATCACATGGGCAACACGGCCGAGAACGTCGCCAAGCAGTGGCAGATCACGCGCCAGCAGCAGGACGAGTTCGCCGTCGCCTCGCAGAACAAGGCCGAAGCGGCGATGAAGGCCGGCAAGTTCAAGGACGAGATCGCGCCCGTCACCGTGAAGTCGCGCAAGGGCGACATCGTGATCGATACCGACGAATATCCGAAGGCCGGCGTGACGCTGGAAGGGATTTCCAAGCTGCGCCCCGCCTTCGACAAGGAAGGCACCGTTACCGCGGCGAGCGCCTCCGGCATCAATGACGGCGCCGCCGCCGTGGTGCTGATGAAGGCTTCCGAAGCCGCCAAGCTCGGCAAGACCCCGCTCGCGCGCATCGTGTCGTGGGCGCACGCCGGCGTCGATCCGGCGATCATGGGCACCGGCCCGATCCCGGCCTCGCGCGCCGCGCTTAAAAAAGCCGGCTGGAAGACCGACGATCTCGACCTGGTGGAAGCCAACGAGGCCTTCGCCGCGCAAGCCTGCGCGGTCAACAAGGACCTCGGCTGGGACACCTCCAAGGTCAACGTCAACGGCGGCGCCATCGCCATCGGCCACCCGATCGGCGCGTCCGGCGCGCGCGTGCTGACGACGCTGCTGTTCGAGATGCAGAAGCGCAACGCCAAGAAGGGCCTCGCGACCTTGTGCATCGGCGGCGGCATGGGCATTGCCATGTGCGTGGAGCGCTGAAAGCGCGAACACGCACCAGGTAAAGCCGCGTTGAGCGCGGCGGGTCGCCGCTCTACGACTTTCGCCGCATAGGCGGATTTGACCTGCGTCATGGCCGGCACTTGTGCCGGCCATTTACGTCTCTAAGCTGTCATCAACAAGCGTGGACGCCCGGCGGAAGTCGGGGTGCAGCCAGGGAGGAGAATGGGGCATGGCGCGCGTTGCATTGGTCACCGGCGGGACTCGTGGGATCGGAGCCGCTATCTGCAAGGCGCTGAAGGCGGCCGGCTACAATGTAGCGGCCAACTATGGCGGCAACGACGAGGCCGCGCAGAAGTTCAAGGCCGAGACCGGCATCCCGGTCTTCAAGTGGGACGTGTCCTCTTTCGAGGCCTGCGCCGCCGGCATCAAGCAGGTCGAGGCCGAGCTTGGCCCCGTCGAGGTGCTGGTCAACAATGCGGGCATCACCCGCGATGCCACCTTGCACCGCATGAAGCCGGAGCAGTGGACGGCGGTGATCAACACCAACCTCAACTCGCTGTTCAACATGTGCCGCAACGTCATCGAAGGCATGCGCGAGCGCAAGTTCGGCCGCATCGTCAACATCTCCTCGATCAACGGCCAGAAGGGCCAGATCGGCCAGACCAACTATTCCGCCGCCAAGGCGGGCGAGATCGGCTTCACCAAGGCGCTGGCGCAGGAAAGCGCCAAGGCCGGCGTCACCGTGAACGCGATCTGCCCAGGCTACATCAACACAGAGATGGTGCAGGCGGTGCCGAAGGACGTGCTGGAGAAGTCGATCCTGCCGCAGATCCCGATCGGGCGCTTGGGCGAGCCGGAGGAGATCGCGCGCTGCGTGGTGTTCCTCGCCGCCGACGACGCCGGGCTGATCACCGGCTCGACGCTGACCGCCAATGGCGGGCAGTACATCGCCTAGGCCTACGCTTTACCAGGTAATCGTAGCGCCGCCGGTGGCCGTCGCCATGCGGCTGTTGCTCGCGAGCTCGCCGCTGAGATTGGCGAACAGCGCCGTCGCGCGGTTGAGCGCCAGCGTCGCGCCGGCATCGAGCCGCACGGCGTCGCGCGCGGCGCGGGCGCCGTCGACCGTGAAGCTCGCCGACGGCACGGTAATGAAGCTCGCCTCGATCTGGCGCTCCGGCTTGAACTCATGCACCCAGGCGGCGCGCAGCGACGGCGACAGGGTTGCGCCGCTGCGGAGAAAATAGCGCGTGTCCACCTGCGCGCCGAGGAACAGCGGCAGCGACGTGGTGGTGTTGGCGGCGTAGCTCAATCCCAACAGGCCGTTGCCGCCGCCGCTGACGGTGGAGGTTTCGGTGTAGGCGCGCTGCCACAGCACGGAAGGCTCGACGGCCGCGAAGGGCGTGACGGTGTAGCCCGCGAAGCGGTAACGCCGGCCAATCTCGATGCGCCCGCCGAGCTGGTCGCTGTGGAAGCGCCCGGTGGCGGTCTCGGTCGGGCCGACACCGGTGATGGTGCGCTCGGTCCTGTTGTCGAGCCGCGCGTAGTTCAGCGTGGCCGCAAGGTAGGACGCGCCGAAGGATTTGACCGCATAGACGCCGACATGGCCGCCGTCGGCATTGCCGCTGGTCGAGAGGCTCGACACCGAGAAGCTCGAGCCGGTGCCGCCGGCGGCGACGCCGATCAGCAGGTCGTCCGCCAGTTGACGGTCTATGCCGAAAGCGCCGCCATAGCTGTGCGTGGTCTTGTCGGCACTGCCGGTGGAGGACTCGCCGTCGGCGGTGCGGGTGCCGCCGAAGCCGAGCGCCCAGGCGCGCCAGCGGCCGGGTTGCGCCGCGCGCGGGCGCATCGCCGCGAAGGCGTCA
>JALHRB010000011.1 GCA_022841665.1 Pseudolabrys sp. | reverse complement strand
CAGTCCCGGCGCGATCGCTTGCGCGTTGGCGGCCGCACCGCGCGCGGTGCGCGGCGGCGGCTTCTTGCGGGCGTTGGTCGAATCGTAGCCGGTGCGGCCGGCGCCCGACGCCGGCGCGAACACCGCCGTGCCCGGCGCCTGCGCATAAGGCGCGCGGTTGAACTTCTGGAAGCGCGGCGGATTGCGCGGATCGGTCTGCTGCTGCGGCGCCAGCGGGTCGGAGGCCGGCGGGATCACCTGCGCCCAGGCGCTCGCGCCGCTCAGCAGCACGCAGGCGGCCGCGATGACGCGCGCGCCGCTGAGCAAAGCCGAGCGTAGGAGACGACAGCGCGGCACGTCCGGTTCTCGGCCTCCTGGTGCCGGGCAAGCGGACGCGCAATAGCGCGCGCCCGCAAAACCGGCGGGAAGTGGTTAACGGACGTTAAAAGGGGATGGTTAACGGGGGGTTGATGGAGGTTATCCCTCTCCTGAAAGGGGAGGGTCCGGCGCGCAGCGCCGGGGGTGGGGTTATTGAATCCAACGTCGCGAGGTACCCCCACCCGGCGAGCTTCGCTCGCCACCCTCCCCCGCTTGCGGGGGAGGGACAAGAAAGTCACACCCAGCCCATCAATTCGCGGCTCACTACGTCGCGGATGACGGCCATGCCGCGCTCGGAATCGTTCAGGCAGGGGATGTGGGCGAAGTTCTCGCCGCCGGCGTGGCGGAAAATCTCCGCATTCTCCATGGCGATCTCCTCCAGCGTCTCCAGGCAGTCCGAGGAGAAGCCGGGCGTGATGACGGCGAGGTTCTTGACGCCCTTGGCCGGCAGCCCCTCCACCGTCTTGTCGGTATAGGGCTTGAGCCATTCCGCCGTGCCGAAGCGCGACTGGAAGGTCATGATCAATTTGTCCTCGCCGAGCTTGAGCCGCTCGCGCAGCAGCCGCGTGGTCTTGGCGCACTGGCAGTAATAAGGATCGCCCTTGGTGAGGTAGTCTTCCGGCATGCCGTGATAGGAGGCGATGACGGCGTCCGGCTTGAACGGCAGCTTCGCCAGCCCCTCCTCCAGCGACGATGCGATCGCTTCGATATAGGCCGGCTCGTCGTAGTAGGCGGGCGCGACGCGCAGTGCGGGCTGCCAGCGCATCGTCGCCAAGGCCTCGAAGGCCTTGTCGCAGACGGTGGCCGTCGTGGCGGCGGCATATTGCGGATAGAGCGGCACGATCAGGATACGGTCGCAGCCGGCGCTCTGCATCGCCTCGAGCCGCGAGCGGATCGAGGGATTACCGTAGCGCATCGCCCAGTCCACCAGGATGCGCGCGTCGCCGGTAAGCGACGCCGCGAGCTTGTCGGCCTGCGCGCGCGTGATGGTCTTGAGGAAGGACTCGTTCTTCTCCCGGTTCCAGATCTTGTCGTAGTCGCGGCCTTTCCGGCCCGGGCGCACGGTCAGGATGATGAGATTGAGCACCAGCCACCATTTGACCGGGTTCTCCTCGATCACGCGGCGGTCGGAGAGGAATTCGGAAAGGTAGCGCCGCATCGACCAGTAGTCGGTGGCGTCGGGCGTGCCGAGATTGACCAGCAGCACGCCGATGCGGCGCGCCGGCACGGCCGGGTGGCCCGGCGGCTTGTGGGAGACATCGTTCATGGCCGCACTCAGGGGCAAAGCGTCGATCCGGTCAAGATACGAATTCATGCCCCGGACGCGGCGCAGCACGGAGCGCAGCGAAGTGATGCGACGCAGATCCGGGGCCCAGCTTGCTGCAATAAGACAGCCTGGGTCCCGGGTCTGCAGCGCACCGCAAAGGCGCTGCGCTGCGCCCGGGACACGAAGCTGCGCCCTATCCCACCGGCCGCTCGTCGGCGATCACCTTGCCGTCATTGGGCAGCGCGCCTGGCGCCACCAGCGTCACCACGCCCTTGAGCTTGGTGACCGATTGCAAGGTGGCGGCGACCGCCTCCGCCAGCGAGGGCTCCGGCGCCGCGCATTCCGCCAAAAGCGTCATGGTGTCCTGCTCCGCCGCGCGGCCGACCACCAGACGCAGCTTCTTGAGCGCGGGATGGCGGGCGGCCACCTCGGCGACCTGCTTTGGGTGCACAAACATACCTTTGACCTTGGCGGTCTGGTCGGCGCGGCCCATCCAGCCCTTGATGCGGATATTGGTGCGCCCGCACGGCGATGTGCCCGGCAGCAGCGCCGACAGGTCCCCGGTGCCGAGCCGGATCATCGGGTAGTCGGGATTGAACGAGGTGACCACCACCTCGCCCACTTCGCCTTCGGCGACCGGATCGCCGGTGCCGGGCCGCACGATCTCCAGGATCAGCGTCTCGTTGACGATCATCCCCTCTCGCGCCTCGCTTTCGTACGCGATCACGCCCAGCTCGGCGGTGGCATAACACTGCAGCACCGCGACCCCGCGCTTGCCGAGTTCCTCACGTAGCGAGGCGGGAAGCGCCGCGCCCGACACTAGGCCGCGCTTGATCGAAGTAGCCTCCTTGCCACTCTTCTCGGCAGTGTCGAGCAAAATCTTGAGAAAGTCCGGCGTACCGACGTAGCCGGACGGCTTGTAGTGCGCGATCGCGTCGAGCTGCTGCTCGGTGTTGCCGACGCCGCCGGGGATCACCGCGCAGCCGAGCGCGTGCGCACCCGACTCGAGGATGAATCCACCGGGCGTGAGATGATAGGCGAAGGAATTGTGCACGATGTCGCCTGAGCGGAAGCCGGCGGCAAAGCACGCGCGGGCGGCGCCCCACCAGTCGTGGCCCTCGCCCTCCGGCTCGAAGATCGGGCCGGGCGACATCAGCAGGCGCTTTGCCCTCGATGGCGGCGTGACGTTGAGCCCGCCGAAGGGCGGATGCTCTTGCTGAAGCGCGGCGATGTCGGCCTTGCGCAGCACCGGCAGTTTCGCCAGTGCGGCGCGCGAGGTGACGCCCTGCGCGTCAATGCCGGCGAGGTGCTTGGCCCAGCCGGGCGCGGCCATGGCGCGGGCGATTGTCTCGGGCAGCCGGGCGGCTTGCTCGCGCTCGCGTGCGGCAGGGTCGCGGGTTTCAAGGGAGTCGTAATGGTCGGGCATCAAGTCCCCCGCTGTCATTCCGGGGCGCGAGCGTAGCGAGCGAACCCGGAATCCAGAGCCAACATCGCAGCGTCTGGAATATTGTTCTGGATTCCGGGTCCGGCCCTGCGGGCCGTCCCGGAATGACGGACCTCTAAGCCAACCACCGCTTCCGGCGCCGGTAGTGCTTGCCTTCGCGGAAGCTCTTGCGGCGGCCTTCCGAAACGCCGAGGTAGAACTCCTTGACGTCCTCGTTCTCGGCGAGCGCCTTGGCCTCGCCGTCCATCACGACCCGGCCGTTCTCCAAGATGTAGCCGTAGCGCGCGTAGCGCAGCGCCATGTTGGTGTTCTGCTCGGCGAGCAGGAAGGACACGCCTTCGCGCTCGTTCAGGTCCTTCACGATGCCGAAAATCTCCTCGACGATCTGCGGGGCAAGACCCATCGACGGTTCGTCGAGCAGGATCATCTTGGGCCGCGACATCAGCGCGCGGCCGATCGCGCACATCTGCTGCTCGCCGCCGGAGGTGTAGCCCGCCTGGGCTTCGCGACGCTCCTTCAGGCGCGGGAAATACGAATAGACTTTCTCCAGGTCCTGCGCGACCGCGGCGCGCCCGTCGCGCCGGGTGAAGGCGCCGGTCATCAGGTTCTCTTCCACGGTGAGGTGGCCGAAGCAGCGCCGCCCTTCCATCACCTGAATGCAGCCGCGCTGCACCAGCGCGTTCGGCGTCAGGCGGTGCACTTCCTCGCCGCCGAGCAGGATGGAGCCTTTGGTCACCTCGCCGCGCTCGGCATGCAGCAAATTGGAGATCGCCTTCAGCGTGGTCGTCTTGCCGGCGCCATTGGCCCCGAGCAGCGCCACGATGCCGCCTTTGGGCACCGACAGCGACACGCCCTTGAGCACCAGGATGACGTGGCTGTAGATCACCTCGATGTTGTTCACCGAGAGAATTGTCTGCTCGGGCGATGCAGCCGTTGCGGCGGTCGCGGCGGATGACACGAGACCCAGCTCCTTGATCGGGAGAAGACGGGAGGCGGCGCGGACGCCGCCTCCCGATAGGTTATTGCGCTCAGCTCTCCTTCGAGCAGTCGCGCGGCGTGATCTTCTTTTCGGCCGCATACTTGGCCGAGGCATCCTTGACCATCGGGTCGAGGATCGAGAGATCGGCCTTGTAGTAGCCCGAGATGATCTTCCACTCCTTGCCGTCCCACTGCTGGACGCGCGCCACGTCGGCGCCCTGGTGGTCCTGGCAGGAGAGCTTGATCGGGCTCACCATGCCCTCGAAGCCGAGTTCCTTGATGCGCGCCTCGGTGAGATTGAGGTTCTCGAAGCCCCAGCGGATCTGTTCGCCGGTCATCGGCTTGTTGCCGTACTTCTTCATGGCGGTGCGGATGGCCTCGGTGCCCAACATCGAGTTGAGCAGGCCGCGGTTGTACAGCACCTGCGCGTAGTCGTCCTTGGTCGCCGTCTTGTTCTTGGAGATGACGAACTTATCAAGATCGGCATGGACCTTGAACTTGCCGGCACCGTGCTGGAGCATCAGCGCCTTGTAGCCCTTCGACTGCTCGCCGGCGGGCGTCACGTCAGGCTCCGCGCCCGACCACCACACACCGATCACCTTGTCGCGCGGATAGCCGACCGCGGCGGCTTCCTTGACGGCGGTGGAGTTCATCACGCCCCAGCCCCAGAGCAGCACATAGTCCGGCCGGTCCTGACGGATGGAAAGCCACTGCGACTTCTGCTCGACGCCCGGATGCGTGACCGGGATGGCCTTGAAGGTGAAGCCGTTCTTCTTGGCGCGCTCCTCGAGCGCCGCGATCGGCTCCTTGCCGTACGGGCTGTCGTGATAGACCAGGCTGATCTTCTTGCCCTTGAGCTTGTCGACGCCGCCGAGCTCCTTGGCGATGTGCTGGACGGCGACGTCGGCCGCGGTCCAGTAGCTGCCGACGGCGACGAAGTTCCAGGGGAACACCGCGCCATTGCGGCTTTCCGAGCGGCCATAGCCCATGGTCAGCAGCGGGATCTTGTCGCCCGGCACTTTCTCGGTCAGCGCGAAGGTGATGCCGGTCGAGAGCGGCGAGAAATAGCCCGCGCCGGTCGGGCCCTTGCCCTTGAGGCGCTCGTAGCATTCGACGCCTTTGTCGGTGGCATAGCCGGTCTCGCATTCTTCGAACACGATCTTGACGCCGTTGATGCCGCCATCGCGTTCGTTGAGCAGCGTCCAGTAATCGGCGACGCCGTTGGCGAACGGGATGCCGTTCGGCGCATAAGGGCCGGTGCGGTAGACCAGCGACGGCAGGAACTGTTCGTTCTGCTGCGCCAGTGCCGGCGCGGCCGCCGCAGTCGCGCCGACGGCGACAGCGGCAAGTGCCATGGTGAGCTTGAGCATGCTTTCCCTCCTTTGAAGGCCGGCCGCAGCCGGCGCTTTGAAGCGTTTCTTGTCTTGTCGTGGCGGGGCGTGCCGCTCCATTCCACCCGCCCGCGCCTTTTGGCAGCAAGCCTAGGCCCTCAATAGGGGTAAGGCCAGAGCCTCAACTTCTCCTTTCCGGTGAGCCACAGCCGGGCAAAGCCGTGCGGCTCGACGATCAGCAGCCAGCAGATCAGCGCGCCGGTGACGACGAACACCAGAAGCGACACGGTCTCCACCGAGATCGGGATGCCGAGCGCGTGCGGCACCTGGTCGAGCATGATCGGCAGAACGAGGATGAAGGCGGCGCCGAGGAACGAGCCGAGGATCGAGCCCAGCCCACCGATGATGACCATGAACAGGATCTGGAACGAGCGGTCGATGTTGAAGGCGAGCGGCTCCCACGAGCCGAGATAGACGAAAGCCCAGAGCGCGCCGGCAATGCCCATGATGAAGGAGGAAATGGCGAAGGCCGTGAGCTTGGCATAAAGCGGGCGGATGCCCATCAGCTCGGCGGCGATGTCCATGTCGCGGATCGCCATCCATTGCCGCCCGATATTGCCGCGCACCAGGTTCTTCGCCAGCAGCGCGACGACGGTCACGAAGATGAGGCACAAGAGATAGCGCTCGACCGGCTTGTTGACGATGAGGCCGAAGAAGTTCAGCTCCGGCGCGGTCACCGAGCCGGACGACGTGTAGTTGGTGAACCACTGCACGCGGATGAACACCCAGTCGAAGAAAAACTGGGCGGCAAGCGTGGCGACCGCAAGATACAGTCCCTTGATGCGCAGGCTCGGCACGCCGAACAGGATGCCGACCGCGGCGGCCATCACGCCGCCGAGCAGGATCGAGGGCAGCACCGGCAGCGCCGGAATCGCGATATCGAACAACCCGAGCGGAAGGTGCACGCCGGTGCCAAACTTGTAGGCGGAATAGGCGCCGACCGCCATGAAGGCGCCGCTGCCGAGCGAGAGCTGGCCGCAATAGCCGGTGAGGATGTTGAGGCCGACCGCCGCCAGCGACAGGATCAGGAACGGGATGAGGATGGCGCGCAGCAGATACTCGCCGGCGAAGGGCCATACCTGGAGCGCATCGAGCACCGGAATGCCGATGAAGGCGATCGCGAGCAGGACGTAGAGCGCGATCCGGTCCTGGCGGATCGGGAAGATCGCCATGTCGGCGGCGTAGCTGGTCTTGAACTGGCCGGTCTCGCGGTACAGCACGGGGCGCCTCGTAAGAGAGCGAATAGTGAGTAGCGAATAGCGAATAGTAAGAAAGACGCTCCTATTACTCGCTACTCGCTATTCGCTATTTCGCTGTTGCCATTCGCCATTTCAAATTCTTTCGATGATGCGTTCGCCGAACAGCCCCTGCGGCCGCGCCAGCAGCACGGCGAGCGCGAGCACATAGGCGAACCAGTATTCGATGCCGCCGCCGATAGAGGGGCCGAGATAGGCCTCGGCGATTTTCTCGCCCGCGCCCACGATCAGCCCGCCGACGATCGCGCCGGGCACCGACGTGAAGCCGCCGATGATCAGCACCGGCAGCGCCTTGAGCGCCAGGAACGTGATCGAGAACTGCACGCCGAGCTTGGTGCCCCACACGGTCGCGGCCACCAGCGCCACCAGCCCGGCCACCAGCCAGACGATGAACCAGATCCAGTCGAGCGAAATGCCGACCGATTGCGCGGCGGCGTGGTCGTCGGCGACCGCGCGCAGCGCGCGGCCGGTTTTGGTGCGCTGGAAGAACAGCGCCAGGCCCACCACCAGCACCGCGGCGATCATCCCGCCCCAGACGTCGATCTTGCTGACCAGGATGCCGCCCTCGAACGTCTTCTCGAACAGGAACCAGGCGTCGGTCGGGAACAGCGGCAACGGATAAACCTCCGCGCCGAACAGCATCTGCGCGCCGCCCTCGATGATGAAGGTGACCCCGATGGTCGCCATGAACAAAGTCAGGCCGTCCTGGTTGACCAGAGGCCCCAGCACGAAGCGTTCCACCAGATAGGCGGTGAGGCTCATGACGGCGGCGGCGAAGACAAGGCCGACGATGACCGCCCCCCAGAACGGCATGCCCTTGGCCACCATGAGGTCGAGCGCGCGCACCAAGGCGAGGCCGGCGAGCAGCACCATCGCGCCTTGCGCAAAATTGAACACGCCGGACGCCTTGAAGATCAGCACGAAGCCGAGCGCCACCAGCGAATAGAGCACCCCGGCGAGCAAGCCGCTGATCAGCACTTCGAGGAACTGACCGAACGCGACCATCAGTGCGCCACTCCCAGATAGGCGTCGATCACCGCCTGATTGTTCTTCACCTCGTCCGGCGTGCCGTCGGCGATCTTGATGCCGTGGTCGAGCACGACGACGCGGTCGGACAGGTCCATCACCACGCCCATGTCGTGCTCGATCAGCGCGACCGTCGTGCCGAAATGGTCGTTCACGTCGAGGACGAAGCGCGACATGTCCTCCTTCTCTTCGAGGTTCATGCCGGCCATCGGCTCGTCGAGCAGCAAGAGCTCCGGCTCCATGGCGAGCGCGCGGCCGAGCTCGACGCGCTTCTGCAGGCCGTAAGGCAGCCGCGCCACCGGCACGCGGCGGATGTCCTGGATCTTGAGGAAGTCGATAATCTCCTCGACGCGGTGACGGTGCTCGATTTCTTCCTTCAGCGCGGGACCGACGCGGAGCATCTGCCAGAACAGGTTGGCGTGCATCTTCAGGGTGCGGCCCGCCATGATGTTGTCGAGCGCGGTCATGCCTTTGAACAGCGCGACGTTCTGGAAGGTGCGGGCGATGCCGCCGCGCGCCGCCTCGTGCGGCCGCATCCTGGAGCGGGTGGCGCCCTTGAAGGTGATGCGGCCGTGCTGCGGGTGATAGAAGCCGTTGATGATGTTGAGCATCGACGTCTTGCCGGCGCCGTTCGGCCCAATGATGGCGCGGATCTCGCCTTTGCGGATGTCGAAGGAAACGTCGCTGACCGCCTTCACGCCGCCGAAGGAAAGCGACACCGCCTCCACCGAGAGAAGCACGTCACCGACCGCGATCTCCGGGCCGCCGGTGGCTCTCATGTGGCGGCTCCCACTTTCTTATCCCTCCCCTGAAAGGGGAGGGTCGATCGCGCGAAGCGCGATCGGGGTGGGGTCGGCTTGGAGGAGACCCCCACCCGCCGCCTTCGGCGGCCGCCCTCCCCCGCAAGCGGGGGAGGGATAAGAAGAAGGAAGGTTCTCATGCCGCCTTCTCCAAAGCGGGGGCGGCGACCGGCGCCATGTCGCGGATTTTGACGCGCGCGCTGAGGACGCCCTTGCGGCCGTCCTCGAAGGTCACTTCCGTGGAGATGTCCGCCTCCTTCGAGCCGTCGTAGAGCGCGGCGATCAGCGGGGCGTAACGCTCGGCGATGAAGCCGCGGCGCACCTTCTGCGTGCGCGTGAGCTCGCCGTCGTCGGCGTCGAGCTCTTTGTGCAGGATCAGGAAACGCCTGATCTGCGCGCCGGCCATCAACTTCTCCTGGGCGAGGGAACGGTTTACCTCGGCGACATGCTTCTCGATCATGTCGTAGACGAGCGCATGCCCGGCGAGTTCCTGATAGGAGCCATAGACCACGTTGTTGCGCTCGGCCCAGCTGCTCACCGCGGTGAGATCGATGTTGAGCATGACGCAAACGAAGTCGTGCTTGTCTCCGAACGCCACCGCCTCGCGGATGTTCGGGTAGAACTTGAGCTTGTTTTCGATGTACTTGGGCGGGAACAGCGTGCCGTCGTTGAGCTTGCCGACGTCCTTGGCGCGGTCGATGATTTTCAGGTGCCCGGTCTTCTCGTCGAAGAAGCCGGCATCGCCGGTTTTCACGTAGCCATCCGGCGTCATCACCTCGGCGGTCTTGGCCGCGTCCTTGAAATAGCCGGTGAACATGCCGGGCGACTTGAACAGCACCTCGCCCGTGTCCTCGATGCGAATATCGACGTTCGGACAGGCCGGGCCCACGGTGTCGGAATAGATTTCCCCGTCCGGCTGCGCGGTGACGTAGAGGAAAGCCTCGGTCTGCCCGTAGAGCTGCTTCAGGTTCAGCCCGATCGAGCGGTAGAACGCGAACAGGTCCGGGCCGATCGCCTCGCCCGCGGTGTAGGCGACGCGCACGCGCGAGAAGCCGAGCACGTTCTTGAGCGGCGCGTAGACCAGCACATTGCCGATCGCATAGAGCAGCCGCCCCATGAGCGGCACCGGCTGGCCGTTGAGGATGCGCTCGCCGTAACGGCGCGCGACGCCGATGAAATAGTCGAACATCTTGCGCTTGAGATAGCCGGCGTCGTGCATGCGGATCGTCATGCGCGTCAGCAGCAGTTCGAGCGTGCGTGGCGGCGCGAAGTAGAAGCTCGGACCGATCTCACGCAAATCCGCCATCGCGGTATCGGCGTTCTCCGGGCAGGCGGTGCAGAAGGCCGCCACCATGCCTTGCGCGTAATTGAGGTAGTGGTCGCCGACCCAGGCGATCGGCAGATAAGCGAGCGCGATGTCCCGCTCGTTGAGCTTGTCGAAGGCGACCGTGTCGGCGGCGGCGCGGATCGAGCGCTCGTTGGTCAGCATCACACCCTTGGAGGTGCCGGTGGTGCCCGACGTGTAGAGGATGATCGAGGTGTCGCTGCCCTTGCCGGCTTCGATCTCGGCCTCGAGCCACTTGCCGACCGCCGGATCGGACGCGAGCGCCTTGCGCCCCTCCTCGATCACGTCGGCGATCGACGTCAACTGGCTGTGATCGTAGTCGCGCAAGCCGCGCGTCTCGTCGTAGACCATGCGCTCGAGCTTCGGCAGCCGGTCCTTGACGGAAATGATCTTGTCGACCTGCTCCTGGTCCTCGACCGCGGCAAAGCGCACGTCGGCGTGCGCCAGCACGAAGGACAGTTCTTCGGCCACCGCGTCGGCATAGACCGGCACCGGAATGGCGCCGAGCATCTGGGCAGCGGTCACCGACCAGTAGAGCTTCGGCCGGTTGGCGCCGACGATGGCGATGGTGTCGCCGCGCTTGAGTCCCATGCGGGACAGGCCGACGGCATAGGCGCGCACGATCTCGAGCGCCTCTCCCCAGGTCCAACTTTGCCAGATACCGAGGTCCTTGTGGCGCATAGCCGGCCGCGACCCATACAGATGGGCATTGCGAATCAACAGCTTCGGAAACGTCTCCGGGACCCCGGCGGCGCGCGACGCCACAGCATTCCTCCCCTTCCGCCGCGCCTGATCGTCCGGCACGGCAGCATTTCCCCTTCAGCCGCCCTTGGGAGCGGTCTTGTTTGTATCGATATGAAAACACCGCCGGAGGCCGGTCAAGCCTCCGCGGCTAAGTACTTCGCCTTAGAATAAGCGGTTACTCCGCCGCCTTCAGGAAAGGCGTCGAGCCGGTGCGGAATTGCTCGCGCAGCGAGGCCTCCTCGGCCTTGGCGGCGGCGAGATGGCGCGCCTTGACTGGCCCGAAGCCGCGGATTTTCTCCGGAATCGAGGCAAGCGCGACGGCGGTCTGGTGATTGTAGGGCGTCAGTTCCGCCAGGATCGTTTCGAGCAGCGCCGTATAGTCCGCAATCAGCCGCCGTTCGGTCCGCCGTTCCTCGCTGTAGCCAAAGGGATCGAGCGGCGTGCCGCGCAGGAACTTGAATTTCGACAGTACCGCGAAGGCCTTGAGCATCCACGGGCCGAACGACATCTTTTTCGGCTCGCCGGTCAGGGGATCGCGCCGCGCCAGCAGCGGCGGGGCGAGATGGAATTCGAAGCGCAGATTGCCGTCGAAGCTGGCGTTTACGCGCTCGACGAAGGACGTGTCGCTGTAGAGCCGCGCCACTTCATATTCGTCCTTATAGGCCATGAGCTTGAACAGGTAGCGAGCTACCGCCTCGGCGAGACCGCTTTGGCCGGGCACCTTCGCGGCTTCCGCCGCACGCACCTTATCCACCAGCGCGCGATAGCGGCGCGCGTAGCGCTTGCTCTGGTAGGCGGCAAGGAAGGCTTCGCGCCGCTCCACCGTTTCGGCGAAGGACTGCGACAGCTTGAGCGAGTCGTTGACCTCCTCGGCGCGCGGCGCGACCAGCGCCTGCACCGCGGCCGGATCGACCGCCGCGCGGCGGCCATAGCGGAAGGCGGCGATGTTCATCGTCACCGCTTCGCCGTTCATCTCGATCGCCTTCTCGATCGCCTCGCCCGACAGCGGCAGCGCGCCGAGCTGATAGGCGTAGCCGAGCATGAACATGTTGGCGCCGATCGAATTGCCGAGCAGCGCGGTAGCGAGCCGGCTGGCGTCGACGAAATGGCTGCGTCCCGGGCCGGCGGCCGACCCGATGGCGCGCTTGAGGCGCTCGGACGGCAGCGAGAAGTCGGCGTTGCGGGTGAAGTCGCCCGGCAGGAATTCCGCGGTGTTCACGACGACGCGCGTATTGCCCGGCTTGATCGCGCCCAGCACCTTCTTGTTGCCGGCGACGACGATATCGCCGCCGAGCACCAGGTCGGCGCCTGCGGCCGCGATACGGATGGCGTGGATGTCATCCGGCGTATTGGCGATGCGGATGTGGCTGTAGACCGCGCCGCCCTTCTGCGCGAGCCCGGCCATGTCGATCACGCCGACGCCTTTGTTCTCGAGGTGCGCGGCCATGGCGACAATGGCGCCGATGGTGACGATTCCGGTGCCGCCAATGCCGGTGACGATGATTCCATAAGGGTGGTTGATCAGCGGCACGCTCGGCGCCGGCAGGGCCGCCCACTCGGCCGGCTCGGCCACGCCTTCGCCCTTCTTGAGCTTGGCGCCGTGCACGGTGACGAAGGACGGGCAGAAGCCCTTCAGGCAGGAATAGTCTTTGTTGCAGCTTGACTGGTCGATGGTGCGCTTGCGGCCCCATTCGGTCGCGAGCGGCTGCACCGAGACGCAGTTGGACTTCACGCCGCAGTCGCCGCAGCCCTCGCAGACGAGGTCGTTGATGACCACGCGCTTGTCGGGATCGGGGAAGGTGCCGCGCTTGCGGCGGCGGCGCTTCTCGGCGGCGCAGGTCTGGTCGTAGATGAGGACGCTGACGCCCGGCACCGTCGCCAGCTCGCGCTGCACGGCGTCGAGCTCGTCGCGGTGATGCACGGTCAGCCCGCGCGGCCACTCGGTGTCCTTGGCGTATTTCCACGGCTCGTCGGTGACGACGACGACGCGCTTGGCGCCCTCGGCGGCGACCTGCGCGGCGATCTGCGGCACGGTCAGGCCGCCGTCATGGCTCTGCCCGCCGGTCATAGCCACCGCGTCGTTGTAGAGGATCTTGTAGGTCATGTTCACGCCGGACGCGATGGCCCCGCGAATGGCGAGATAGCCGGAATGATTGTAGGTGCCGTCGCCGATGTTCTGGAACACGTGCGGCGTGGTCGAGAACGGCGCCTCGCCGATCCAGTTGGCGCCCTCGCCGCCCATCTGGGTGAAGCCGAGCGTCTTGCGGTCCATCCACTGCGCCATGTAGTGGCAGCCGATACCGGCATAGGCGCGGCTGCCTTCCGGCACGCGCGTCGATGAATTGTGCGGGCAGCCCGAGCAGAAATAGGGAACGCGCTGGGCCACCTCGGCGGTCTCGCTGAGCGCGCGCTGCGCGCCTTTGAGCCGCGCGACGTGGGCGGCGATTTCCTCGTTGGGGCCGACGTGCCTGACGATGCGCTCGCCGATGCAGATGGCGACGTCGTTGGGGTCGAGCGCGCCTTTCACCGGGAACAGCCAGTTGCCCTGCTCGTCCTTCTTGCCGATGCAGACCGGCTGGTTGGCGGTGCCGTAGAGCTCCTCGCGCACCTGCACTTCGATCAGCGAGCGCTTCTCCTCGACCACGATGATGAGGTCGAGCCCCTGTGCAAAGTCCACCAATTCCCCGCGTGGGATCGGCCAGACGCAGCCGATCTTGAACAGGCGGATGCCGAGGTCGTTGCAGCGCGGCTCGTCGATGCCGAGCTCGTCGAGCGCCTGGCGCACGTCGAGATAGGCCTTGCCGGTGGTGATGATGCCGATCTTCGGCGCGCGCCCGCCCGAGGTGATGGTCTGGTTGAGCTTGTTGGCGCCGACGAAGGCCAGCATGGCGTCGCGCTTGAAGTCGTGCAGGCGGGCTTCCTGGCCGAGCACAGTGTCGCCGAGCCGGATGTTGAGCCCGCCTTCCGGCATGGCGAAGTCGGTGGGGATGACGATCTGCACGCGGTCGAGACGGCCGTCGACAACGCCGGTCGACTCCACCGTCTCATGCATGCATTTGAGCGCCGTCCAGGTCGAGGTGTAGCGCGACATCGCCCAGCCATAGAGCGCGTAGTCGATGATCTCCTGCACGCCGGCCGGATTGAGGATCGGCATCATCACGTCGACGAAATGGAATTCGGACTGGTGCGCGGTGGTCGACGACTCCGCCGTGTGGTCGTCGCCCATCAGGGCGAGCACGCCGCCGTGCTTCGAGGTGCCGGCCATGTTGGCGTGGCGGAATACGTCGCCGGAGCGGTCGACGCCCGGGCCCTTGCCGTACCAGACGCCGAACACGCCATCGAACTTGCCCTCGCCGCGCAGCTCGGCCTGCTGCGAGCCCCAGAGCGCGGTGGCGGCGAGTTCCTCGTTGATGCCGGCCTGGAACTTGATGTCGGCGGCGGCGATCTGCCGCCCCGCGCGCACGAACTGCTGGTCGAGCCCGCCGAGCGGCGACCCCCGGTAGCCGGTGACGAAGCCGGCGGTGTTGATCCCCGCCAGCCGGTCGCGCTCCTTCTGCATCAGGCAGGCGCGGATGAGCGCGTGATAGCCGGTCACCAGCACGTGTTGCTGGGTGAGGTCGTATTTATCGTCGAGGGAGACCGAGCGGAGCGTCATGGATGGCCTTGGGAGAACGCCACTGAGAAAACGACCCGAAAATCCAGGACCGGCATCCCCTTCATATAGGCTCGGGAGGCAGGACGCAAAGCGCGGGTGATCAAAATAAAGCTTACACCTCAATGGCCTGTGGTCAATTTCGTCCGGACCGGCGCGGATGGAATGAAATTTCAGCCTGGGCCGTTCCAGCGCACGAATGCAGCCGGGCAATGCTGCGGCAGCGGTGGTCAAATCCTGGGCATCCTGCCAAAAGGGGGCGCCAGCCGGGTCTCTTAATGTTGCAATCCCCTTCTCCGTCGGTCGAAACCAAGGCGTCCTGGGTGGTCGCCGGCGTAGCTTTGCTCGCCATGATGATGGCGTTCGGTTCGGCCTGGATCACGGCGGTCGCCCTCAAGGACATCGCCGCCGAGGTCGGCGGCGCGCGCTCGATCCCCGCGCTTGCCTCATCGCTCGCCTGGCTCGGCTCCGGCGTCGGTGGGATCCTGATGGGCCGCCTCGCCGACCGCATCGGCACGCGCTGGACCGTGATGGGTGGCGCGCTGATGATCGCCGCCGGCCTGGCCCTGTCGACGCTCGGCCCGCCCTGGCCGTTGTGGGTCGGCCACGGCCTCTTCATCGGCCTGATCGGCCTCGGCGGCATCAACGCCCCCCTCTATGTCTATGTCAGCCGCTGGTTCGACCGCCGCCGCGGCTCGGCGCTGGCGCTGATCTCGAGCGGCAGCTATCTCGCCGGCGCACTGTGGCCGCCGGTGTTCGAGGCGGCCATCGCCAGTCTCGGCTGGCGGCAGACGATGCTGTGGTACGCATTGTTCCAGATGGCGATCGTCGTGCCGCTGGCGGCCTTCTATTTCCGCAATCCGCCGGAGGTGATCCCGCCCGCCGCGGCAACGGGCAGCGGGACGACGAGCCCGCGCGTGCTCGGCCTGCCGCCCAATCTCGTCTTCGCGTCGATGTGCGCGGCCTCCGTGCTGTGCTGCGTTCCGATGGCGATGCCGCAAGGCCATCTCGTCGCCTTCTGCAGCGACCTCGGCATCAGCCGCGCCGTCGGCGCGCTGGCGCTGTCGACGTTGCTCGGCACGGCGTTCCTCAGCCGCCAGATCTGGGGCGCGATCTCCGACCGCATCGGCGGGCTTGCCACCGTGCTGATCGGCTCCGTCTGGCAGGCCTGCGCCATGACGGCGTTTCTGTTCACGCAGAACGAAGCCGGGCTGTTCACGGTCGCCGCCGCTTTTGGCCTCGGCTTCTCCGGCATTATCCCGGCTTACGTGCTGGCGTTGCGCGAACTCTACCCGGCGTCGGAGGCGCATTGGCGCATCCCGACGCTGCTGCTGTTCACCGCCGTCGGCATGGCCTTGGGCGGCTGGCTCGCCGGGCTGCTCTACGACTACTTCGGTTACTACGCGCCCGCCTTCGCCGTCGGCATCGGCGCAAACATTCTCAACATCCTGATCGTCGGTACGTTGGTGCTGCGTTCGCGCAGTCGCTTTGCCACAGCCTAAACCTATGGCGAGGCGTTGCGTCACATGTAATCATTCGTTCGCTCCTGTGAAGGAAACGCTCATGCCCCTGCATCGCCGTACGTTTCTCGCCGCCACCGTCGGCTTCGTCCTCGCCGCGCCGGCCGCTTTCGCGCAAAATTATCCCAGCAAGCCGATCCTCCTGATCGTGCCTTATCCCGCGGGCGGCGGCACCGACTTCTTCGCCCGCACCGTGGCCGGCCCGATGGGGCAGACGCTCGGCCAGCAGATCGTCGTCGAGAACCATCCCGGCGCCGGAACCAATATCGGCGCGGAGGCGGTCGCGCACGCGAAGCCCGACGGCTACACCGTCCTGCTCGGCGACACGGCGACCTTCGCCGCCAACAAGAACCTCTATTCCAAGCTCAACTACGACGCCGAAAAGGATTTCGCGCCGGTCACGCTCACCGGACGCTTCGCCATCGTGCTGCTGGTCAACACCGACAAGCTCAAGGTCGGGTCGGTCAAGGAGCTGATCGCGGAGGCCAAGAAGGCGCCGGGCAAGATCGACTACGCCTCCGCCGGCGTCGGCAGCCCGTTCCATCTGGCCGCCGAGCTGTTCGCGCAGTCGACCGGCACCAAGCTCAACCATGTGCCCTATCGCGGCGCGGCGCCTGCGGTGCAGGATCTGCTCGCCGGCCAAGTCGGCATGATGTTCGTCGATTTTTCCACCGCGCGCGCACAACTGTCGCAGCGGAACATCAAGGCGATCGCGGTCGCATCCGCGGGCGAGTTCTACGGCCTGCCGGGCGTTCCGGCCGTCGCCAAGGACGTGCCGGACTACGAAGCCTGGGCCTGGCAAGGCTTCGCGCTGCCGGCCAAGACGCCGGCCGCCGTCGTGACCAAGCTGCGCGATGCTTATGTGAAGGCGCTCAACGACGACGAGATCAAGAAAAAGCTGGTCAACGCCGGCATTGCCCCGCTGTCGTCGACGCCGGCCGAAATGGCCGCCTACATGAGGCGGGAAACCGCCAAGTGGGCAAAGGTCATCAAGACCGCCAACATCAAGGTTGAGTGACGGGGGGCGCCTGCCGTCCCCTCCCCCTGAAAGGGGGAGGGTCAGGGAGGGGGTCATTGCGACCGCTGCAATAGCGTCTCCGATAAAGACCCCCACCCGCTCGCCTCACTTCGCTCGGCGAGCGACCTCCCCCTTTCAGGGGGAGGTTAAGGAGAGGGTTTCGGCAGCAACTTGAACATCTCCTCGCCGTACATCCGGCGCGCATCGGTGAGCAACGGTTGCACGGCGGCGACGAAAGCGTCGTGCTCCGTTGCCGTCAGCTCGACGATCTCGCAGCCGGCGTCCGCGATCGCCTTGCGCGACGTCTCGTGCTCCTCGACCGCCAGCTTGCGCTGAAAGGCGACCGCTTCCGTCACCGCCTTGCGCATCGCCTCCTGCACATCTTTCGGCCAGGACTCGAAAGCCGGGCGGTGCAGGAAGATCGGGCGCGAGATGTAGAAGTGCGAGGTGAGGGTGTGAAACTTGTGAAAATTGTGCACCCCGTAGGTGACCGTGTTGGCGAGCGGGTTCTCCTGCGCATCCAGCGTGCCGGCCTTGATCATGGCGATCGCTTCGGTCAGGTCCATGCGCATGGCGACCGCGCCGAGCAGCTCGAAGGTGCGGCGCTGGATTTCGCTCGGCAGCACGCGGATCTTCATGCCCTTCATGTCGTCCGGCACGTGGATCGGCCGCAGCTTGTTGGAGATGTGGCGAAAGCCGTTCTCGAACCAGCCGAGGATGCGGTAGTTCACGCGCTCCTCGACCTTGCGCACGAGGTACGCCCCGAGCGCGCCGTCCATCGCCGCGCGCGCCTGCGCGTTGTTGGCGAACAAAAACGGCAGGTCGACGAAGCCAAGCTCCGGCACGCGGTCGGTCAGATAGCTCGACGACTGGTAGCCGAGCGTGATCTCGCCCTTCTCGACCAGCGTCAGGATCTCCTCGGCCTTGTAGCCGTGGTCCATGATGTTCCAGACGTAGTCGATGGCGACGCGGTCGCCGAACTGCGCCTGCAATTTGTCGCCGATGAATTTCAGCGACTTGGAAAAGCCGGTCGAGGCCGGGCCGTAGCCGCCCATCTTGATCTGGATTGCCTTGCTCATGAATGCCCCGGTTTTCTCGGCGCGCATGGCGGCTCGCGCGCAATCTCTATACTGGCGCGCCGCCATCTGTGCTAGGCTTGGCCCAGGGAATAGGAGACGCTGCAATGAGCGGACCGAAGCTCGCCACCGTCGGTGGCAAACTTTCACAGGATAAAATTTCGCAAGCGGAATGGCAGGCGCGTATCGATCTCGCCGCCGTCTACCGCCTGCTCGCCCACTATGGATGGGACGACGTGATCTACAACCACTCGTCCATGCGCGTGCCAGGTGAGCCGCGCAATTTCCTGATGAAGCAGCACGACCTGCTCTACACCGAGGTGACGGCGTCCAACCTGGTCAAGGTCAACATGGACCAGGATCTCGACGAGAAATCCGGCGTCAACCGTCCCGGCTTCACGCTGCACGGCGGCGTGCTGGCCGCGCGCGACGACGTCAACTGCGCGGTGCACGTGCACACCAATAACGGCATGGCGATCGGCGCGCTCAAGGGCGGCCTGCGCATGGTCTCGCAACATGCGATCCGCTTCTATCAACGCATCGGCTATCACGCCTATGAAGGCATCACCGAGGACTTCGCCGAACGCGAGCGCATCAACCGCGATCTCGGCAAGAATCGCGCGATGATCCTCAACCATCACGGCCTGCTCACGGTCGGCAAGAGCGCGCGCGAAGCCTTCGTGCTGATGAAGGCGCTGCTGGACGCCGCCGACATCCAGTTGAAGCTGGCGGCAACCGGCGCCGACATTGAAGAGATCCCGGAGGCGATCTGCGCCAAGACCGCCGAGCAATTCGAGCACCACGACGCCGGCCGCGGCAGCCACGACTGGGGCGCCTACCTGCGCATGCTGGACAAGATCGACACCAGCTACCGCGATTGAAGAGTATCTGTCATTCCGGGGCGCGGCCGAAGGCCGCGAACCCGGAATCCATAATCCTCAACGCTGCGACGTATGGATTCCGGGCCCGCCGCTTATGCGGTGTCCCGGAATGACCGCGAGCGTCTCATGAGCATGATTCCCGTCACCAACCGCGTCCGCGAGCGCCTCACGCGCGACGAGGTGGCGCGAAGAAGATGTAGGGGAGATTAAGAAGGCGTCGATTAACGAGACGGCATAAGTCGTGGTTTATTGAGCTAACCGGAAACGACGCCGAACTGCGAAGACCAAAAATGCCAAAGCGGTTGTTGCCGAGAAACAAAGAACCGCATTAGAAACGACAAGAATTACTGACTTAGCCACGACTAAACCTCTAGGGCCAAATACGCCTAGCGGATTAAATATCTGAGTCAGCGTAATCGTTGCGCTCCTCAATGCATTTCCGATAGGGGTGGCACTATGTAAGAGACTTTGCCAGCCAGCATTGGCGGTATCGGCAGGCACATATACTCCATCGGTTAAAAAAAAATGTGAAAAAATTAATCAGCGCGAACCGAAAAACCAAAAAAGCGGCCGAGCAGTTGAGTTGCCATAATCGGAAAATGCTCGATAAATCAAATTGAACACCTGATCCAGCTTGCCTTGTTGCTGGTATAGCGTTCGCATTTCGGCCGAATGAAATATCGAAGCCGCTTCTTGATTGTGAATGGCAAGCAGATGGTGACGCAGATTTCTATATCCCTGCGCATTTTCCGGTCTAGTTGAAAAGCTTACATTTGAAATACTAACCGTGCCATCAAAAGGATTATTTTTGTTTGGCAATGGTGCGATTATCCTTTCAACACCGCCGTCACGCGCATTCAAGTAGTTTACAGAGCGCTCGGATAGAATGAAGACCCCGACCCAACAATTGCTGAGTTCTAAAGTCGCATGCCCATCGCGGCCGCCAAGCGACAGTTCTTGAACAGCGCAGTTCTGCAAAATGAGGCTCCCAGAGCCTCGGATATTTACCCGAGTTAACAGCTTTCCTTCTAATTCAAGGGAAGCGTCGTTTGGCAGATACAGACCGAATCGATTTGCTTTCGACAGCGCTGCCCTAAGGGCCGCACGTTGGCCTTCCGAAAAATGAGATAGTGGCAATGTTGTAGGGCCTTTCGCGAGGCGAATAGCCCATTCGTTTAAATATTCCTCAAAGAGCTCTAGTGAAGGTGCTCGTCCCTTGCTGCGTGCCCAATCCGAGTAGTTTTCAAAATGTTCAGACTTGGCGTGCTCGGTTAGCCACGTCAGTTGCTCGTTTGATGGCTTGCCCACAATTGCCTCTCTCTAGCCTACCCCCACTGCCAAAAATCTCTTCCCTCCTCGCGCATGAAGCGCGCGAGCACCATCTTGTGCACCTCGGAGGCGCCGTCCACCAGCTTGGCCGAGCGCGCGTAGCGGTAGATCCATTCGACGATGGTGTCCTTCGAATAGCCGCGCGCGCCTTGCAGCTGGATGGCGACGTCGGCGGCGTTGTTGAGCACCTCGGCGACCTGCACCTTGGCCATCGACACTTCCTTGCGCGCGCGCGAGCCCTGCTGGAGCTTCCAGGCGGCGTGCATGGTGAGCAGCCGGCCGATCTGGATCTGGTGGCCGATCTCGCCGAGCTTGACCTGCACGCTCTCGCGGTCGGCGAGCTTGATGCCGAAGCCCTCGCGCTTCTCGACGTATTCCTGCGCGATCTCGACGCAGCGCTTGGCAAAGCCGAGCCAGCGCATGCAATGCGTCAGCCGCGCCGGGCCGAGGCGGATCTGCGTGGCTTTGAGGCCGTCGCCTTCCGTCATCAGCACGTTCTCGAACGGAATCTCGAGGCCGTCGAATTCCAGCTCGCAGTGGCCGCCGTGCTCCTCCGGGCCCATGATCGGAATGCGGCGCAGGATGCGCCAGCCGGGCTGGTCCTTGTGATAGAGAAACGCCGTGAGGCCGCGCCGCTTGTCGTCCGACGTGCGCGCCATCAGGATGAAATGCTCGGCGCCGTCGGCGCCGGTGATGAACCACTTGCGGCCGCTGACGACGTAGCGGTCGTTCTTCTTCTCGGCGCGGGTGAGCATCATGCCGGGATCGGAGCCGGAGCCGGGATGCGGCTCGGTCATCACGAAGGCCGAGCGCACCTTGCCCTCGACGATGGGGCGCAGCCACTTTTCCTTCTGCGCCGGCGTTCCCACTTTGGCGATGAGGTTCATGTTGCCGTCGTCGGGCGCCATGCAGTGGATGGCGAGCGGCCCGAAGATCGAGCGCGCGGCCTCCTCGTAGATCGCCGGCCAGGCGCCGACCGGCAGGCCCATGCCGCCGTATTCCTTTGGGCTTTGCGGCGCCCACAGGCCGGCGGCCTTCGCCTTCGCGCGCACCGGCGCAAGCCGGTGGTGCGGGATGTTCTCGTAGTCGGTGAAGTTCTCCGGATCGTTTTCCAGCGGCAGCACGTGCTCGGCGACGAAGGCACGAACACGTAGACGTATGTCCTCGATCTCGGGGGAAAGCGTGAAGTCCATGGCATCTTCCTTTTTATCCCTCCCCTGCAAGGGGAGGGTGGCTCCGAGCAACGCGAGGAGCCGGGTGGGGTTTTTATCACCCACGCAGAACTTCCCCCACCCGGCCGGCCATAGCGCGTCAACGACGCGCGTAAACGCGCTTATGGCCGGCCACCCTCCCCCGCAAGCGGGGGAGGGATAAGCGATCACCCCTTCAGCCCGATCACTTGGCCGCCGTCGACCACGATGGTGGCGCCGGTGATGTAGCGGCCGGCCTCCGAGGCGAGCAGCAAGAGCGCGCCGTCGAGATCGCCTGCCTCGCCGAAGCGGCCCATCGGAATGTCGCGCTTCAGGGCCAAGCCTGCCTCGCTGTTGAGATAGGTGTCGTTGATCTCGGTCACGAACCAGCCCGGCGCGATGGCGTTGACGCGCACGCCCTTGAAGGCGAGCTCGATCGCCAGCGCCTTGGTGGTCTGCACCACCGCGGCTTTCGCCACCGCGTAGGCCGCGGTGCCCTTGGACACGCCGAAGCCGAGCACCGAGGCGATGTTGACGATGGCGCCCTGCTTGCCGGCCGCGACCATGCGCCGCGCCGCCTCCTGCGCCCAATAGAACACCGCGTCGAGATCGACCGAGAGCACGCGCCGCCATTCTTCCGCGCTGACATCGGTCGCGCGCATCGCTTTTTGCGCCACGCCGGCATTGTTGACCAGGATGGTGACGGTGCCGAAGGCCTTTTCGGCTTCGTCGAAGGCGCGCGCCATGGCGGCGCGGTCGGTGACATCGGCCTCGATGGCGATGGCGCGGCCGCCTTTGGCGGCGATCTCGTCCTTGAGCGCGGCCAGCCGGTCGGCGCGGCGCGCCACCAGCGCCACCGCGGCGCCGTTGTCGGCGAGCGCCTTGGCGAACTGGATGCCGAGCCCGCTGGAGGCGCCGGTCACCAGCGCCACGCGGTCCTTGAGGTCGAAGAGTTCGGAAGCTTTCATGAAAGAGCTTTCTTATCCCTCCCCCGCAGGGGGAGGGTGGTCGGCGGAGCCGACCGGGTGGGGGACCCCATTTCTGAGGGCTTCGTCGATTGCTTCCAACACGTCATCGAAGTTCTTATCTACATCGTTATTCCAAAATCTAAGGACCTTAAACCCCGCATGCATAAAATGAGTGTCGCGCGCTTTGTCCCGAGCCGCATGTTCGTCGAAATTGTGCTGGCCGCCATCGACTTCGATAATAAGGCGTTGGCGCAAGCAAACAAAATCCACGATGTATCCATCGCGTGGCGCCTGGCGGCGAAAGTGATAGCCGCGTGCTTTCCAAGAACGCAGGTGCACCCACAGTCTCACTTCCTGGGGCGCTCGCGCATTCGGCATGAGACACCCCACCCGGCTGGCCTTCGGCCAGCCACCCTCCCCCTTCAGGGGAGGGATAAGACAGCAATTACGGTACATCAGAGGTGCGGTATGGACAGCGAAAAAGGGGCTGGCTAGCTTCGCGCACCTTCTGCAACGGACGAATCGGCGTGAAACGGCTCTGGCGCGCGACCATCAATAGCTGGAACGGCCTCGTTGCAGCGGCGCGCTCGGAACAAGCCTTCCGGCAGGAGCTGGTGCTGGCCGCCATCGCCATCCCCCTCGCCTTCTGGCTGACGGACGACTTCGCGCGGCGCTTTGCGCTCGTCGGCACCATCGTCCTCATCATGATCGCCGAACTGCTCAACACCGCCATCGAGAAGCTCTCCGACCGCGTCACCATGGAGCACGACGGCACGATCCGCCGGGTCAAGGACATGGGCTCGACCGCGGTCGGGCTGGCGCTGCTGCTCGCCGCCGGCGTGTGGCTCTGGGTGATCGCCGAACGGTTCCTGCTTCAGCGCCCGTAAAGCGCCTGCGGCAGCGCGGTCGTCAACGCCGGCGCGAACCAGAGCACGACCAGCGCGAAAAGCTGGATCGCCACGAACGGAACGATGCCGACATAGATGTGCCGGGTGGTGATCTCCGGCGGCGCCACGCCGCGCAGGAAGAACAGCGTCGGCCCGAGCGGCGGGTGCATGTAGGAGGTCTGCAGGTTCACCGCCATCATGATGCCGAGCCAGACCGGATCGACGCCAGGCATCTTCAAGAGCGCGGGCGCCACGATCGGCACCACCACGAAGATGATCTCGAAGGCGTCCATCACGAAGCCGAGCAGGAACATCGCGAACATGACCGCCAGTACCGCGCCGGCCGTGCCGCCGGGCAGGTCGGCGAGCGCGCGGTGCACCATGTCGTCGCCGCCGAGCGCGCGGAAGACGAGGCTGAACATCGTCGCGCCGATCAGGATGAGAAAGATCATGCTGGTGATCTGCGTGGTCTTCTCGGCCACCGGCCGCATCAGCTCCGTCAGCGGCGCCTGCCGCGCGGCCAGCAATATGGCGCCGACCGCGCCGACGGAGGCCGCTTCCGTCGGCGTGGCAATGCCGAGCAGGATCGAGCCGAGCACCGCGACGATCAGCAGCACCGGCGCGAGCAGCGCTTCCAGCAGCGAGCCGGCAGCGCGTATATCGCCGGAGACCGCCGGACAGCTTTGCGGGCGCAACAGCGCCATGGCGACGAGATAGGCGAGATAGAGCGCGACGAGCAGCAGGCCGGGCAGAATCGCCGCGGCGAACAGGTCGCTCACCGACACCACGCTCGGCGCGAACTTGCCCTGCGCGAGCTGCGCGGCCTGGTAGGCGTTGTTGAGCTGGTCGCCGAGCAGCACCAGCACGGTCGAGGGCGGGATGATCTGCGCCAGCGTCGCCGACGCGGCCACCGTGCCGGCGGCAAGCCGCGGGTCGTAGCCGTGGCGCATCATCGCCGGCAGCATGATCAGGCCCATGGTGACGGCGGTGGCGCCGACGATGCCGGTCGAGGCGGCGAGCAGCGCGCCGACGACGACCACCGCATAGCCGAGCCCGCCGCGCCGGGCGCCGAACAGCCGGCCGACGCGCTCCAGCAGCTGCTCGGCGATGCGCGACTGCTCGAGCATCACGCCCATGAAGATGAACAGCGGAATGGCGAGCAGCACCTCGTTGGTCATCACGCCGAAGATGCGCTGCGGCAGGGCGCCTAAAATGGCGAAGTTCATCGCGCCGAGCGCGTCGCCGAGCACGGCGAAGGCGAGCGACACGCCGGCCAGGGTCAGCGCCACCGGATAGCCGGCCATCAGCGCGGCCACGACCGCGACCACCATCAGCACGGCGAGGAATTCGGCGAGCCCCATTAGCGCGGGCCTTTCAGCGCGGCGAGCGCGCGGATCGCCTGCGCCACGCCCTGCAACGCCATCATCGCGGCAAAGAGCGGGATCAGCGTCTTGAGCGCGAAAACCAGCGGCAGCCCGCTCGCCTCGCGCGAGCCCTCGAAGATCGCCCAGGAGCGCGCGGCGTAAGGGACCGACAACCAGATCAGCGTGAGCGCGAACGGCATCAGGAGCAGCAGCGCGCCGAACAGGTCGACGAACGCGCGCGTGCGCGGCGCCGCATGGGCGTAGAACACGTCCACCCGCACATGGCCGTTGGCGGAAAGCGTCCACGCCGCCGCCAGCAGGAACAGCGTCGCGTGGGCGTAAATCACCGCTTCGCTCAGCCAGATTGAGCCCAGCCCGAACGCATAGCGCGCCACCACCAGCGCGAACTGCACCAGCACGACCAGCAGCGCCAGCCGTGCCACGCCCCGCCCGATCACTCCCGTGAAGCGGTCAATGCGGTCCGCGAGCGCGCTCATATGCGAAATTCTCATGGCGCAGATGATGGCACAAGGCCGGGTCTTTTGCTTATAGTAGCGCCATGTCCGGGCACGATCATCACGACCATCACCACGACCACGACCATTCCGAGCTGTCGGAGACCCAACTGCGCGTGCGCGCGCTGGAGACGGTGCTCACCGAGAAGGGCTATGTCGATCCGGCCGCGCTCGACGTCCTGATCGAGACCTATGAGAAGAAGGTCGGCCCGCGCAACGGCGCGCGCGTCGTCGCCAAGGCCTGGGCCGATCCCGCCTACCGCGAGCGCCTCTTGAAGAACGGCACGCCCGCCATCGCCGAGGTCGGCTATGCGGGCCGCCAGGGCGAGCACATCGTCGCGGTCGAGAACACGCCCAAGCGCCACAACATGGTCGTGTGCACTTTGTGCTCCTGCTACCCGTGGCCGGTGCTCGGCCTGCCGCCGGTCTGGTACAAGGCGGCGCCCTACCGCGCCCGCGCCGTCAACGACCCGCGCGGCGTGCTCGCCGATTTCGGCGTCGCGCTGCCGCAGGACACAGAAATCCGCGTCTGGGATTCCACCGCCGAGTTGCGCTATTTGGTCATCCCGATGCGGCCCGCCGGCACCGAAGGCTGGAGCGAGGAGAAACTGGCCGAACTCGTCACCCGCGACTCCATGATCGGCACCGGCCTGGCCAAATCGCCGGCGGACCTGAAATGAACGGCGCGCATGACATGGGCGGCATGCACGGCTTCGGCCCGGTCGAACCCGAGCCGAACGAGCCGGTCTTCCACGGCGAGTGGGAAAAGCGCGCCTTCGCGCTGACGCTCGCCATGGGCATGCCGGGCGGCTGGAACATCGACATGTCGCGCTTCGCGCGTGAGAACCGCCCGCCGGGCGACTACCTGTCGATGACCTACTACCAGATCTGGCTCGCCGGCCTGATCGACCTGATGAAGGAGCGCGGGCTTGTCTCGGACGACGAGATCGCCGCCGGCCATTCGCTGCGGCCGGCGAAGCCGGTGAAGCGCGTGCTCTCGCCCGCCGACGTGGCGCAGACGCTGCATCGCGGCGGCCCGACCGCGCGCGAGACCAACAGCAAGGCCGCCTTCGCCGCCGGCGACAAGGTGCGCGCCAAAGTAATCAATCCCCTCACCCACACGCGGCTGCCGCGCTACGTGCGCGGCCGCGTCGGCGTCATCGAGTCGGTGCGCGGCTGCCACGTCTTTCCCGACAGCAATTCACAGGGTCTCGGCGAGGACCCGCGCTGGCTCTACACGGTGAAGTTCGACGGCCGCGAGTTGTGGGGCGCCGACACCGACCCGACGCTGTCGGTCTCGATCGACGCCTGGGAGCCATACTTGGTGCGGGCGTAAGACTGCGCTAACATTTCAGCCATGACCCACGATCATCACGACGACCATCACCACAGCCACCACGATCACGGCTCGGACCTCACCGAGATGCAATTGCGCACGCGCGCGCTGGAAACGATTCTGCTCGAAAAGGGCTACATCGATCCGGCGGCGCTCGACGAGCTGGTCGATATCTATGAAAAGAAGATTGGCCCGCGCAACGGCGCGCAGGTCGTCGCCAAAGCCTGGGTCGATCCGAAGTTCCGCAAATTGCTGTTCGAGGACGGCACCGCGGCGATCGGCTCGCTCGGTTTCGGCGGGCGCTCCGGCAATCATCTGGTCGCGCTGGAAAACACGCCGACGGTTCACAACATGGTCGTCTGCACGCTGTGCTCCTGCTACCCGTGGGCGGTGCTCGGCCTGCCGCCGCTCTGGTACAAGTCGGCGCCCTACCGTGCGCGCACGGTCGCCGATCCGCGCGGCGTGCTGCGCGACTTCGGCGTCGAATTGCCGAAGGACACCGAAATTCAGGTGTGGGACTCGACCGCCGAGCTGCGCTACCTGGTCGTGCCGATGCGCCCGGCCGGCACCGAGGGCTGGAGCGAAGAAAAGCTCGCCGAGCTGGTGACGCGCGATTCCATGATCGGCACAGGACTGCCGAAACAGCCGAAGGATTTGCAATGAACGGCGCGGCGGACATGGGCGGAATGCACGGCTTCGGCCCCGTCGAGCCGGAGCCGAACGAGCCGGTGTTTCACGCCGACTGGGAAAAGAAGGCCTTCGCGCTCAACATCGCGATTGGCTGCGCCGGCATCTGGAATCTGGACGCCTTCCGTTTCGAGCGCGAAAGCATTTCGCCGCCGGAATATCTCAACCGCAGCTATTACGGCCTGTGGGTCGTCACGCTCGAGCGGATGATGCTCAAATATGGCGTGGCGACGCCGGAGGAAATCGCCGCCGGCCGCCCGCTCGCGCCGCCGAAAAAAACGCCGCGCCCTGTGACGGCCGACCAGGTCGCCACCATGATTCGCCACGGCTCGCCCTATGACCGCCCGGCGCCGTCGCCCGCACTGTTCAAGGTCGGCGACCGCGTGCGCACCAAAAACAACCATCCGACGACCCATACGCGCCTGCCGCGCTACGCGCGCGGCCGTGTCGGCGAAGTCGTGCGCATCGTCGGCTGCCACGTGTTTCCCGACAGCCATTCCCAGAATATCGGCGAGGATCCGCACTGGCTCTACACCGTGCGCTTCGACGGCCGCGAATTGTGGGGCGAGGATGCCGATCCGTCGGTGCGGGTCGCCATCGAGGCCTGGGAGCCGTATCTGGAGCCGCTCTGAGGATGAAAAATGATTGACCAGGCCGCCGCGCGGCGCGCGGCGCAAGAAGTGCCGAGCATTCCCCGCGACGCCGACGGTCCGGTGTTCCGCGAGCCGTGGGAGGCGCAAGCCTTCGCCATGACGCTCGCGCTGCATGAGCGCGGCCTGTTCACCTGGCCCGAATGGGCGGCGGCGCTGAGCCGCGAGATCAAGCGCGCGCAGGCGGCCGGGGATCCCGACACCGGCGAAACCTATTACGCGCACTGGCTGGCGGCGCTGGAGCAGCTGGTGCAGGAAAAAGGCGTGGCGAGCGCGGAAACTCTGCACCGCACGAAGCATGCGTGGGAGCACGCCTGCGACCGCACCCCGCACGGCGAGCCGATCGAGCTCAAGCCCGACGATTTCCACTAGTCTCTAAAGCAGCCGCTCGCTCGCCATATAGCCCAGCAGCAGCGCCGCGCCGAACAGGACGATCACCGCCGCGGCGGCGGTCTCCAGCCCGCGCACGAGCAGCATGCCAATGCCCGGCTTGGCCTTCGCCAGCCGGCCGGCGAAGTGGCGCGCGCCGACGGCGAGCGTGGCGATCGCCGTCACCGTGAGCGCGGTGCCGATGCCCATGGCGAAGGCCGAGGCGACGCCGAGCCAGAAAATGCCCTGTGCCAGCGCGAAAACGAGCACGATGATCGCGCCCGAGCAGGGCCGCAATCCCACGGCGACAATGGCCGCGAGACCGCGGCGCAGCCAGTGCCGCCCCGTCAGGTCTTGCGGCTCCGGCGCGTGCGCGTGGCCCCAGGCATGCGCTTCGTCCGCGTGATCGTGATGATGGTGGCCGTGTGCGTGATGATGCTCGTGGCCATGATGATGGCCATGATCGTGGCCGTGGCCATGGTCGTGTGCATGCTGCGCATGCGCGACCTTTACCGGCCGCAGCAGCCGCAGCAGCGCGCGGCCCTTCACCCACAACAGCCGCAGGCCGATCAGGACGATCAGCCCGTAACTGACGATCTCGATCACGCGCACTGCGTCGCCCATCGTCTTGGCGGTGGCGCCCAGCAGCGCGGCCGCAATGCCGACGATGGCGACCGCGGTCACCGCCTGCAGCAGCGCCGAGGCGAAGGAGAGCACCACGCCGCGCCGCCAGGTTTCGTCATTGGCGACCATGTAGGCCGAGATCACCGCCTTGCCGTGGCCGGGACCGGCGGCGTGGAACACGCCGTAGAGGAATGAGATGCCGAGCAGGGTATAAGCGGCGCTGCCGTCGGCCTTGGCGGCGCGGATCGCGCCCGACAGCATGCGGTAGAACTCGGCCTGCTTGGCCAGAATCCAGCCGGCGAAGCCGCCCGCCTCGCCCGCGGGCGCGGACGGCGGCCGCACGCCGAACGGCTGCGCCAGAGCATGTCCGGCGATGGCGAGAATGAGAAGCGCGGCCAGGATGAACGCGCCTCGCTGCCATGCGCGGCGTTTCATCTCCCCTCCCCCCACGAGCTCTTGCGAGTGGCGGGGAGGGGTCGGGGGTGGGGGGCATCTGATTCCAAGTAAAAGAGACCCCCACCCCGGTTCGCATCGCGACCGCGATGCTCACCGACCCTCCCCGCGCTCCGCGGGGGAGGGAAAGAAGCGTCGCGGCACGCCTCGCCGCTCAAGGGCAATTCACCACGATCTTGTTGGCGAACTTGGCGCCCCAGGCCATCGTCGTGTTGGGCTGGTCGGCCGGGATCTGGCTGAGCCTGAGCGCGTCCTCGCGCGTCATCTCTTTCGGCAATTCGGTGCCGGCCTTGCAGCCGGCCGGCGCGCCGGCAAGCTTCACCGGGTTGTCCTTGGCGAAGGCGAAATCGACGAACATGGTGACATCGTAGATGTCGACCTTCAGCTCCTTCGCCTTCACCGGCTTTTCGAACGGCAAAATGAAGTTCAGCGTCAGCACTTCATCCTTGTAGTCGAGAAAGTAGTCGGCGAGCGGCTCGCCGAGCGTCGCCTTCTTGCCGTCCACGGTGGCTACCGTGAAGTAGCCGAACTCCTTGAGCGATTCGACATTGACCTTGGCGAGCGGGGCCAGCTCCTCGCGCGTGAACTTGCCCTTCTCCTTGGAGTCGAGGCCCTGCGTGGCGAAGGACGAGAACATGTCGTCGAAAGCCCAGGCGTGCTTGAGGCCGGTGGCGCTGCCGTCCGGTCCGTAGACCACCTCGGTGGTCATGGTCACCCAGACGTGCGGATGCGCCAGCGCGGGCGTCGCGAAGGCGAGGCTCGCCAGGGCGGCGAGCAGAATGCGCGGTGTTTTCATGCGCGGGACAATACCACGGAGTGCGGCACAAAGGTGGCGCGCTACTTTGTAACGTTTACGCGACGTCTACACGCCCGCCGCGCCGCCATCGGCGCGCGGATCGTGGCCGCCTTCCAGGCCGCCGTCCGGGTGCAGCACCGCCGCGCCGGCATGGCCCATGGTGTCGGAATAGGCATCGTCCAGCACGGCCACGTCGTGGCCGGCCGCCATCAGCCGGTCAACCAGGTTGCCGTCGAAGCGGCTTTCCATGCGCAGGTTGGTGTGGGTCGAACCCCAGGTTCGCCCCAAGAGCCAGCGCGGCGCGTCGAGCGCCTTGTCGAGCGGCTGGCGGAAGGTGACGTGGCGGGTAAACACCGCCGCCTGCGTCTGTGGCTGGCCGTCACCGCCCATGGTGCCGTAGGCCATGACGCGGCCGTCCTTGAGCGCGGCGAGCGCCGGGTTGAGCGTGTGGAACGGGCGGCGGCCGGGCGCCAGCGCGTTCACCGCCTTCGGATCGAGCGAGAAGCTGGCGCCGCGGTTCTGCATTAGGATGCCGGTCGCCGGCAGCACGCAGCCGGAGCCGAACTCCCAGTAGATCGACTGGATGTAGGACACGACGAGGCCGGAAGCGTCCGCCGCGCCCATCCAGATGGTGTCGCCGCGCGCGTCGGGCGCCGGCCAGCGCGCCGCCTTGCGCGCGTCGATCTTGCCGGCTTCCGCGTCGAGGAAGGGCGGCAGTAGATAGCGGCCGATATCGCCGGCGATCGTGTCGGGATCGGCGACGACGCGGTCGCGCACCCGGAAGGCGCGCTTGGTCGCTTCGACGATGCCGTGGATGTGCTCAAAGCTTTCGGCTTGCGCGACGCGCAGCCGCGCGAACAGCGCGAGGACGATGAGCGAGGCCAGCCCTTGCGTCGGCGGCGGCGCGTTGTAGAGCGTGTGGCCGTCGACCTCGACGGAAAGCGGCGCCTCGACCGTGGCGCGAAAGCGCGCGAGGTCGGCGCGCGTCACCGGCGAGCCGATGCGCTCGAGGTCGGCGGCGATCTCGCGGCCGACGTCGCCGCGGTAGAAGTCGTCGAGGCCGGCATTGGCGAGATGGTCGAGCGTCTGCGCAAAGGCGCTCTGCTTGAGCGTCGCTCCAACCTCCGGCACCTTGCCGTCGGCAAGAAAGGCCTTGAGGAAGCCGGGCGCGGTTTCGAGCTCGGCGTATTTCTCCTTGGTCAGTGCCGCCTGGCTGCGCGTGACGGTGTAGCCCTCGCGCGCGTGCTTGATCGCCGGCGCAAGCAGCACGTCGAGCGGCATCTTGCCGCCCGCGGCCTTGGCGGCATCGAGCGCCAGCGTCCACGCCGCCACCGCACCCGGCACGGTGAGCGCGGCGAGCGGCCCGCGCGACGGGATCTGGTCGAAGCCGGCATCGCGATAGAAGCGCGGCGTCGCATTTGCGCCGGCGCGGCCAGCGCCCATCAGCGCGCGCACGCGGCCCGAGCGCTCGCGGATCAGCCAGAAGCCGTCGCCGCCGACGTGGTTCATGTGCGGGTAGACGGCGGCGATGGAGGCCGCCATGGCGACCATCGCCTCGATGGCGTTGCCGCCTTCGGCCAGTATGGCGCGGCCGTCTTCGACGGCGGCTGAATGCGGCGCGCAGACGACGCCCTTGCGGTGGCCGGCGCTGTGGAGAGTCATAGAGGACCTCGTGTCCCGGGCGCAGCGCAGCGCGCAACGATGCGCCGCTGATCCGGGACCCCGGTTTCTAAAAAGCTGGGTCCCGGATCAGCGGCGCACCACTTCGTGCTGCGCCGCATCCGGGACACGGACCAATTAAGCCGCGACATCATTGAGCCCGCGTTTCTTCAGCAAGGCATCGACCGCCGGCAGGCGGCCGCGGAAGGCTTTATAGGCCTCTGCCGGGTCGCGTAAATTGCCGGCGCCGTAGATGAAGTCGCGCAGGCGCTGCGCCGTTGCCGGGTCGAAGGCATTGCCGGTTTCCTCGAAGGCCTCGAAGGCGTCGGCGTCGAGCACCTCCGACCACATGTACGAATAGTAGCCGGCCGCGTAGCCGCCGCCGGAGAACAAATGCTGGAAGTGCGGCAGCCGGTGGCGCATCACGATCTCCGCCGGCATGTCGAGGCGGGCGAGGTCGTCGCGCTCGAACGCCGTGACGTCGAGGCCGGCCGGCTCCTTCAGCCCGTGCAGATCGAGATCGACCAGCGCGCAGGCGGTGTATTCCACGGTGGCAAAGCCTTGGCCGTAGGTGCGGGTCGCCAGGAGCCGGTCGAGCAGCGCCTTCGGCATCGGCTCGCCCGTGCGGGCGTGGCGCGCGTACTTCTGCAAAATCTCCGGCACCTCCAGCCAGTGCTCGTAGAGCTGTGAGGGCAGCTCGACGAAGTCGCTCGGCACCGCGGTGCCGGCGAGCAGCGGATAGGTCACGTTCGACAGCAGGCCGTGCAGGCCGTGGCCGAACTCGTGGAACAGCGTGCGCGCGTCGTCGAACGACAGCAGCGCGGGCTCGCCCGTCGCGGGCTTCGAGAAGTTGCAGACGTTGAGGATGATCGGACGCGTGTCGCCGATCAATTTCTCCTGGTCGCGCAGCGAGGTCATCCAGGCGCCCGAGTGCTTGGAGGCCCGCGCGAAATAATCGCCGATGAACAGGCCGACGTGCTTGCCCTGCGCATCTTTCACCTCCCAGGCGCGCGCGTCCGGGTGATAGAGCGGCACGTCCACGGCTGTGAAGGTGAGGCCGAACAGCCGCGTCGCCGTCTCGAAGGCGGCGGCGACCATCTTGTCGAGCTGGAAGTAGGGCTTGATCTCGGCTTCGTCGAGATCGTAGCGCGCCTTGCGCAGCTTCTCGGCGTAATAGCGCCAGTCCCACGGGGCGAGCGCGAAGTTGCCGCCCTCCTCCGCGACCAGCTTCTGCAAAGCGTCGCGCTCGGCCTTGGCCTTGGCGCGGGCGCGGCCCCAGACCTCGTCGAGCAGCTTGCGCGCGGCGGCCGGCGTCTTGGCCATCTGGTCGTCGAGCCGGTAGTCGGCGAAGGTCTCGAAGCCGAGCAGCTTGGCGCGCTCGGCGCGGAGCCGCACCATCTCGGCGATCAGCGCGCGGTTGTCGGTCGCGCCGCCGTTCTCGCCGCGCCTGATCCAGGCCTGGAACACCTTCTCGCGCAAATCCCGTCGAGAGGAGAACTGCAGAAAGCCTTCGCAGGAGGAGCGCGCCAGCGTGATCGCGTACTTGCCCGGATGACCGCGCTCCTCGGCCGCGGCGCGCGCGGCGGCACGGGCGAAATCCGGCAGGCCGGCGAGGTCGCCTTCCTCCAGGATCAGCGCATAGGCCTTCTCGTCGGCCAGCACGTTCTGGCCGAACTGCGTGCCCAGGCTGGCCAGCGTTTCGTTGATGGCGGCGAGCCGGTCCTGCGCTTTCTGGTCGAGCGCGGCGCCGGCGCGGACAAAGCGGGTGTGATAGCGGTCGAGCACGCGCGCCTGCTCGGGCGTAAGCCCCAGCGTGGCGCGCTTGGCGTAAAGCGCGGCGATGCGGGCATAGAGCGCGCGGTTGAGATAGAGCGCGTTGGAATGGCGGGCGAGCAGCGGCGAGACCTCGCGCTCGACCGCCTCGATGGCGTCGGAGGTGTCCGCCCCGGCCAGCACGAAGAAGACGTTCGAGACCTTGTCCAGGTCGCGGCCGCTCAGTTCCAGCGCCTCGATGGTGTTGGCGAAGGTCGGCGGCGCCGTCTGCGCCGCGATCGTCTCGATCTCGGCCCGGTGCGCGGCGATGGCCGCGTCGAAGGCCGGGCGGAACTGCTGGGGCGCGATGGCGGCAAATGGGGGCAGCCCGAAGGCGGCGGTCCAGCCGGCAAGCAGCGGATTTGGGGCGGCGGTCTTTGTCATCCGCCCTATCTACGGGCGCGGCCTCACCCGCGCAACGCCCGCAGCGCGTTGAAGATGACCGCGACGTCGATGGCCTCCTGCAGCAGCGCGCCCTCGACCGGGGTGATCGCCCCGAAGGCGGCGGCGACCATCGCCAGCATCGACAGGCCCATGCCGGCCACCACGCTTTGCAGTGCGATGGCGCGCGAGCGCTTGGCGATCTGGATCGCCGGCAGGATGCGGTCGAGCCGGTCGACCAGCAGCACCACGTCGGCCGCTTCGGCTGCGCCGGCAGCACCTTTTGCTCCCATGGCAACGCCGACATCGGCTGCTGCGAGTGCGGGGGCATCGTTGATCCCGTCGCCGATCATCAGCACCGGACCGTGCTTGCGCTCGGACAGTACCGTCAGGATCTTCTGGTCCGGCGTGAGTTCGGCCCGCACCTGATCGAACGAGAGCCCGGCGGCAATGAAGTTGGCGACGGCGGGGCGATCGCCGGTGGCCAGGACGACGCGGTCGATGCCGATGGCGCGCAGGGAGCGCAAGAGCTGCTCGGTGCCGGCGCGCAAGGGGTCGGCGAAAATCAGGACGCCGGCGGGCTGCCCGTCGACCGCCACCGCGGCGGCCACCGCGCCCGGCGGCCTGGCATCGCCCGCCAGAACCGGCTTGCCGATGCGGCGGGCCACGAAGCCGAGACCGCCGACCACCACCGAGCGGCCATCGATCGTGCCCTCGATGCCGTCGCCCGGCGTCTCCACCACCGCGCTCGGCACCGCCAGCGCCATCTGCCGCGCCCGCGCCTCGGCGACGATGGTCTGGGCAATGATGTGCGGCGACGCCTGCTCGAGCGAGGCCGCGATGCGCAGCACCTCCTCGGCCGGAAATTCGCCGGCCGGGCGCACCTCGACCAGCCGGGCCTCCCCGACGGTGAGGGTGCCGGTCTTGTCGATGACCAGGGTGCGCACCCGGGCGAGATTTTCGAGCGCCTTGCCGCCCTTAATCAGGATGCCGAGCTTGGCGGCGCGCGAGAGGCCCGCGACGATGGCGACCGGCACCGCCAGGATCAGCGGACAGGGCGTCGCCACCACCAGCACCGCCACCGCCCGAATCGGGTCGCCGCTCAGCCACCAAGCGGCTGCGGCGAGCGCCACGGTCACGACCAGGAACAGGATGGCGAAGCGGTCGGCGAGGCGGGCCATCGGCGCGCGCGAGCGCTGCGCCGCCTCCACCAGCCGCACCACGCCGGCATAGGTGCTCTCGGCAGCCAGCCGCGAAGCCACCATGTCGACGGCGTCGCCGGCATTGGTCGAGCCCGACAGCAGCGGGCCGCCGGCGGCGATCTTCACGGGCATGGCCTCGCCGGTAAGCGCGGACTGGTCCAAGACCGCCGTTCCGGCGGCGACCGTGCCGTCGACCGGCACTACGTCGCCCCGCCGCAGCAGCAGGCGGTCGCCCGGGAGGATGAGGTCGAGCGCCACTTCTTCGAGCCGGCCGTCGCGGTGGCGCAGCGCCGTGCGCGGCACCCGCGACAGCAGCGCGGTCATCTCGCGCCGCGCCCGGCGTTCGGCGAAGCTCTCGAGGTACTGGCCGCCGGCATACATGAGGGCGACGATGGCGGCGGCGAGTTGCTGGCCGAAGGCGAGCGCCACGCTCATCGACAGCGCCGCCACGATGTCGAGGCCGACGTCGCCGCGCCGCAGGCTGGTCACGATCTCGGTCAGCAGCGCGAGCAGCACCGGCACGGTGACGGCCGCCCAGATGAGATCGGACCAGGCGCCAAGCCCGGCGAGACGGGCAAGGAAGCCCGCCGCCAGGCCCGCCGCGGCCAGCGCGGCAATGAATGGCCGCGCGCGGTTATGAATGCTTAAAAGGCTCATAAATAACAGCTTTCCCGCCTTGCCGGGATCGCGCCATGAGCAAGATCAAGCCGCGCAAAGGGGGCGCCGGCGCCCTTGATCCTGCGGCCGGATTCGACGACATTGCGCCCGCGCGAAGGAGAGACCCATGGCTGCATCTGGCAACACTACTGGCCGCCGCATCGTCTGGCTCAACGTCATCACCGTCATCAGCGCCGCCATCCTGATCGGCGCCGAGGTGTTCGGCGCGGCCTTCGCCGGCTCGTGGGCGCTCGCCACGCTGTTCGAACTCGGCAGCCTCGGCCAGCGCATCCTCGACGGGCTCTTCGTGCTCTGCGGCATCGCCGTCATGGTGCAGTTCGTCCGCAACGCGCACCGCATCGAACCGTTCACCGCGCGCGACTAGCGCGCGCCGCCGGCGACGCAGCCGGCGCTCTCGACAAAAGTTAAGGATGATTTTGCGTCGGGCGAACTTATTCGCTTGCACAACGCGAAAAAGGTGTTATTTCGATCTTGCCCAATTTCGCACGTGCCTGTGGCCGTGTGTCGATCGGTAGGTAGCCGGACAAGAGGCCGGCCAGCCGCCTGAGGCAAGCGAGCTCCTTCCCACGGGAAGAGTAAGTAGCCTCAAGTCTTCTGATCGGCAGCCGGAGGCGAAACCGGCGCACTCTGCTCTCAGCAGGGGACGCGGCTTAAAGCAACGACGGAGCGGGCTTCTTTGGTCTCTGCTGGCCTTCCACCGCCAGCGACGGGTCACCGACGAGGCTTGTCCATCTTGCCAGCAGTGCGGCGGGGTCTCCCCTCCAAGCCAAGGCAGCTAGAGCGGTTACGAGTTAAGGCAAGGCTGCGTCCCCATCGCGCACCTCACCAAGGCTCCTAAACCGCGACATCGGACGGTGCTGCCGTCCCTTTGAGCTGGGAGTGTGCGCCAATGACCGAGCGCATTCGCGAATTCCTGCGCAACCGCCGCGACGACGGGCCCTGCCTCGTCGTCGATCTCGACGTCGTGCGCGACAACTACAACGTCTTTGCCAAGGCGTTGCCCGACACCCGCGTGTTCTACGCCGTCAAGGCCAACCCGGCGCCGGAAGTTCTGGCGCTGCTGGCCAAGCTCGGCTCCTGCTTCGACACCGCCTCGGTCGCCGAGATCGAGATGGCGCTCGCGGCAGGCGCCACGGCCGACCGCATCTCCTACGGCAACACGATCAAGAAGGAGCGCGACATCGCGCGCGCCTTCGCGCTCGGCGTCCGTCTGTACGCGGTCGACTGCAAGGCCGAGGTCGACAAGGTCGCCCGCGCAGCCCCGGGTTCCCGGGTCTTCTGCCGCATCCTCTCCGACTGCGTCGGGGCGGAATGGCCGCTGTCGCGCAAGTTCGGCTGCGAGCCGGGCATGGCGGTGGACGTGCTTGAGCACGCGCTCAAGTCCGGCCTGGAGCCGTACGGGGTCTCGTTCCACGTCGGTTCGCAGCAGCGCAACCAGCATGCCTGGGACCGTGCCCTCGCCTCGGCGGCGGCCGTGTTCAAGGAGTGCGGCGAGCGCGGCATGAACCTGTCGATGGTCAACCTGGGCGGCGGCTTCCCGACCAAGTACCTGAAGAACGTGCCGACGGTGAAGACCTACGGCAACGCCATCTTCAAGGCGCTGCGCAAGCACTTCGGCAACCGCATCCCGGAAACGATCATCGAACCGGGCCGCGGCATGGTCGGCAACGCCGGCGTGATCGAGAGCGAAGTCGTCCTCGTCTCCAAGAAGAGCGAGGAAGACGACGTGCGCTGGGTCTACCTCGACATCGGCAAGTTCGGCGGTCTGGCCGAGACGATGGACGAGTCGATCCGGTACCCGATCCGCACGACGCGCGATCAGGACCCGATGAGCCCTTGCGTGCTCGCCGGCCCGACCTGCGACTCGGCCGACGTGCTGTACGAGAAGGAGCCCTACCCGCTCCCGGTGAGCCTCGAGATCGGCGACAAAGTGCTGATCGAAGGCACGGGAGCCTACACGGCGACCTACTCGTCGGTGGCCTTCAACGGCTTCTCGCCGCTGAAGACGTACCACATCTGATAAGTGCGGGAGGCGGTCCGCCGCCTCCCCTTCCCTCACCTCCGAGTTGATTGCGCCCACGCGCGCGCCTGCGCGCGCGTCCGGGCGGGGAAGGAGCTGCCATGAACATGACCATCCGTCATGAACGGTTGTCCGACGTCGAGGCGCGCGAGGCGTTGCTCGACGAGGCCTTTGGCGAGGCCCGCGCCCGCAAGGCATCCGAGCGGCTGCGCGAGGACCGCCTGCCGGCGGACGGCCTCGCCTTCGTCGCGGTCGAGGGCAGGCGTGTGACCGGCACCGCGCGGCTGTGGAACATCGCCTGCGGCAACGGCGCTGCCGCCCTGCTGCTCGGGCCGGTGGCGGTCGCCGCCGACCGGCAAGGTGTCGGCATCGGCGCGGCGCTGGTCCGCCGCGCGATCGCTTGCGCGCGCAAGCGCGGCTATGGCGCCGTCGTCCTGGTCGGCGACGCGCCTTACTACGGCCGCTTCGGCTTCTCGGCCGAAAAGACCGGCGCGCTCTGGATGCCCGGGCCGTTCGAGCGCCACCGGCTGCTGGCGCTCGAGCTCAAGCCCGGGGCGCTCGACGGCGCGCGCGGCATGATCGCGGCGACCGGCCGGAACGCGCTTATGGAGCCGCAGCCCGACCTCGCCGCGCTGGTGGCGCAGGACCGGCGCGCGGCCCGCCGTCCGCGGCACGCCGCCTGATTGCCCTGAAATGACGGGGACGCCGCGTGGGAAACGCGCGGCGTCCCTCTTCCGTTTGTCACGTCCGCCGGATATCACCCGCCTGAGATCGGAGATTTGAAAAATGACGAATTGGCCCGTCTACGGCCGCATTACCGGCCCCATCGTGATGGTCGGCTTCGGCTCCATCGGCAAAGGCACGCTGCCGATGATCGAGCGGCATTTCAATTACGACAAGTCGCGCATCACCGTGCTCGATCCCAAGGACGAGGGCCGCAGGACGCTGTGCGAGAAGCACGGCGTGCGCTTCATCCAGCAGGGCCTGACCAAAGACAATTATCGCGAGGTGCTGAAGCCGCTGCTGACCGAAGGCGGCGGCCAGGGTTTCTGCGTCAACCTGTCGGTCGACACGTCCTCGGTCGACATCATGGAATTCTGCAGCGAACTCGGCGCGCTCTACATCGATACGGTCAACGAGCCATGGCTCGGCTTCTACTTCGATGCCTCGAAGGGACCGGCGGCGCGCTCCAACTACGCCCTGCGCGAGACGACGCTCGCCGCCAAGCGCGCGCGCAAGCCGGGCTCGACCACGGCCGTTTCCTGCTGCGGCGCCAATCCCGGCATGGTTTCCTTCTTCGCCAAGCAAGCTTTGCTCAATGTTGCGGCGGACCTCAAGCTCAACGTCCCGGAGCCGAAGACGAAGGCCGAATGGGCCGACCTGATGCGGCAGGCCGGCGTGAAGGGCATCCACATCGCCGAACGGGACACGCAGCGCTCCAAGAGGCCGAAGCCGCCGAACGTCTTCGTCAACACCTGGTCGGTCGAGGGCTTCCTGTCGGAAGGCGTGCAGCCGGCCGAACTCGGCTGGGGCACCCATGAGAAATGGATGCCCGAAAACGCGCATAGCCACGAGGGCGGCTGCGGCGCGGCGATCTACCTGATGCAGCCCGGCGCCAATACGCGCGTGCGCAGCTGGTGCCCCTCGCGCGGCGCGCAGTACGGCTTCCTCGTCACCCACAACGAGTCGATCTCGATCTCGGATTACTTCACGGCGCGCGATGCCTCCGGCGCGGTGATCTACCGGCCGACCTGCCATTACGCCTATCACCCGGCGGACGACGCGGTGCTGTCGCTGCACGAACTGTTCGGCGCCGAGAAGATGCAGGACGAACATCACATCCTCGAGGAGGATGAAATCGTCGATGGCATCGATGAGCTCGGCGTGCTGCTCTACGGCCACGGCAAGAACGCCTACTGGTTCGGCTCGCAGCTCTCCATCGAGGAGACGCGCGCGCTGGCGCCGTACCAGAACGCGACCGGCCTGCAGGTGACCTCCGCCGTGCTCGGCGGCATGGTGTGGGCGCTGGAGCATCCGAACGAGGGCATCGTCGAGGCCGACGAGATGGACTTCCATCGCCTGCTCGAGATTCAAATGCCCTATCTCGGCCCGGTGAAGGGGTTCTACACCGACTGGACGCCGCTGCGCGGTCGCCCCGGCCTGTTCCCGGAGGACATCGACACGTCCGATCCGTGGCAGTTCCGGAACGTGCTGGTGCGGTAGGTTTGCTTATCCCTCCCCGCCTTCGGGGAGGGTGGACGCGAGCACTTGCGAGCGGCCGCGTGGGGTCTATTCGTTTTCGAATACCCCACCCGGCTCCGCGCTACGCGCGGAGCCACCCTCCCCTTTCAGGGGAGGGATAAGAAAGAATCACAACTTCAACACGCCCGCCTCGCCGCTCTCCGTGCCGAAGGCGAGCGTCTGCCCGCGCGCGTCCCAGCCGAGCGCGGTGACCGGCCGCGCGTCGGCCTCGCGCGCGGCGATCAGCGCGCCGTCCTCGATGCGCACCAGCATGACCGCGCCGTCGGCATAGCCGACCGCGACCACCGGCTGCTTGGGGTGGGCGGCGACCACGGAGACGCGCGCCTTGGAGCGGGCGAGGATCTGCGGCTGGCGGCCCATGGGGCCGTCCTTGCCGTCGAACGGCCAGAGGATCAGCTGCTCGGAGCCGGAGGTGGCGAGGAATTCGCCGCCGGCGGTCCAGGACAGCGAGCGCACGCGCGCGGAATAACCCGACATGCGCATGTGCTTGGCGTCGGCCACGCGCCAGCCGTGCAGCGTCGGCTCCTGCATGGCGGTGACGAGGAACTTGCCGTCCGGGCTGACGGTAACGGCGAGATGCGAGCCCTTCCATTCGAAGAAGTCCGGCTTGGCGGCGGCATTGGGAAACCAGAAGCTGACGCCGTTGTAGTGCGCGACCGCGAGACGGAAGCCTTTCGGCGCGAAGCATAAGCCCGCCACGGTCGAGGGCGCGTCGAAGGCGCGCAACTCGCCTTTGCCGGTGCGCACATGCGCGGTCTTGCCCGCCGACCAGGCGACCGCACCGTCGGGACCGAGCGCGACCTGGTCGATCCACCGCTTCTTGTCGTCGGCGGCGACCTGCGCGGTGGCGCCCGCGGCGTCGGTGGATACGAGCCGCCCGTCGTCGCCGCCGGTGACGATGCGCGCGCCGTCGCCGGCGCTGGCGAGAATGCCGCCGGCATGCACCGCAACGCGGCGCTCGCCCTTCTCGCCCGCGAACAGCAGCGCCTCCTCGCCCAGCACGAAGACCGGCGTCGCGCCGAGGAAGTGCACGCCGACGACGATGGCGCCGGCGTCGATGCGGCGAACGCGCTCGGCGAGGGAGACGGGGGGAAGGGAGAGGTCGGTCATGGACTCAGTTTCTCGGTCATTTCACGTGCGCCTCAAGCCCCTCCGCAGTCATTGCCGGGCTTGACCCGGCAATCCATGACGAGGCTCAACAAAGACCAACTTAAGTAAAGCACTCAAGTAGGGAAGGCATCATGGATGCCCGGGTCAAGCCCGGGCATGACGCTGCGGGACCTGGCCGTTCTTGCCTAAGCCACGCAAGCCTCGAAGCCGGCGCGGATGCGGTCCTCCGGCAGATTGCGGCCGATGAAGACGATGCGGCTTAAGCGCTCCTCGCCTTCCTTCCACGGCCGCTGGTGGTCGCCGTCGAGGATCATGTGCACGCCCTGGAACACGAAACGCTCGTTGTCGTTCTTGAACGCGAGGATGCCCTTGCAGCGCAGAATCTGCGGGCCTTCGGTGGCGACCAGGTCCTGCACCCAGGGGAAGAACTTGTCGGGGTCGAGCGGCTTCTCGCTTCTGAGCGCGACCGACTGCATGTCCTCGTCGTGATAGTGCTTGAGGCCGTGGTGGTGATGATCGTGGCCGTGATCGTGATCATGATCATGATCGTGATGATGGTGATCGTGATCATGGCCATGATCGTCGGCCTCGAGGAACTTCGGCTCGATGTCGAGGATGCGGTCGAGGTCGAAGGCGTTGCGGCCAAGCACTTCGTCGATCGCGATCTTGGAGCGCTCGGTGCGGTGCAGGGTGGCGTAAGGATTGATGGCGCGGATGCGCGCCTCGACTTCGCGCAATTCCTCCGGCGAGACCAGGTCGGTCTTGTTGATCAGGATGACGTCGGCAAAGGCGATCTGGTTCTTGGCCTCGGGCGCATCCTTCAGACGGTCCTTCAGCCACTTGGCGTCGGCGACGGTGACCACCGCGTCGAGCTTGGTCTTGGCGCCGACGTTCTCGTCCATGAAGAAGGTCTGCGCCACCGGCGCAGGGTCGGCGAGCCCCGTGGTCTCGACGATGATGGCGTCGAACTTGCCCTTCCTGCGCATGAGCCCGTCGATGATGCGCACCAGGTCGCCGCGCACGGTGCAGCAAATGCAACCGTTGTTCATTTCGAACACTTCCTCGTCGGCGTTCACGACAAGGTCGTTGTCGATGCCGATCTCGCCGAACTCGTTGACGATGACGGCGAACTTCTTGCCGTGCGGCTCCGACAGGATGCGGTTCAGAAGCGTGGTCTTGCCGGCGCCGAGATAGCCGGTGAGCACGGTGACGGGGATTTTTTCAGGGGTGGGCGCGGCAGATGGGGGCATTGGGGAAAGGGGCTCCGTTTGCGCTCATATAGGGGGTCTGGGGCCGGGGTGCAAAAGGGTCGCAGGCCGCGCGACCCTGCGGGCTTCGGCGGACAAGCCGCGCCTCAGCCCCCCCTACTCGCTACTCGCTCTCCGTCAACGGCCGCCGCGCCGTGTGCCCGATGTGCAGGATTCGAACCGTTTCGCCGACAATTCGGTAGAAAATCTTGAACGGATAGCGGACGAGCGGAAGGACGCGCATGCCGTGCCGCTGCTCGACGCGAGGCGCGCTTTCCGGGGCATTGGCGATTTGATCGACGACATTTCGGATGCGCAACTCAAGCGCCGCGGCGACCGAAGCACCGAATTCCTTGCGGCTTTGAATCGATATCCTGCGTAGGTCGGTTGGTGAATTCGACCTTCACCGGCGCCGGAACGAGCGGAAGGCGGCCTCCACATCCTGCTCGGTGGCGATGCCGCTGCGATCCGCCTCGTCCAAAGCCTTCAATTCCGCGGGCGTGGCACGATAGACGCCGGTGCGGCGCGCCTCGATGTCGCGCGCCACTTCGGCGAGTTCGTCCTGATCCTCTTGCGGCCAGGAGGCGACGTGCTGCAGCAGTTCCTTGATCGCTGGGCTCATATCGTGAATATTACCACATTATCCTGGAATCGGAACATCGGGCCGTCGTGCCGAGCGCTGCCCATGCTAGGCTCGCCGTCATGGCTTCCGACGACAAACCCCTCCGCGCCGTTGGCGCCTATTGGCTGGAGGAGGCCGACTATCCGGCCGCGCAGAAGATTTTCGACGACGGCAACAAGCTGCCGCGCTCCTGGGACGAGTGGCTCAAGATCGCCGAGGAGATGGAGAAGGGCCTCAAGGCCTACGGCCATCCGGTGATGCGGGTGCGCATCGACCCGGCCGCGTTCGCGGACTGGTGCGCCGCGAACGGCACGACGCCGGGCCGGCAGGGCCGCAAGCTGTTCGTCGCGGCGGCGGTCAAGGAGCGATACGGCGATCAGGACTGAGCGCGCGACGGGTACATTCCGCGACCTGCACTGCCCCCCGCTTGGACCGCTTCACCGCCCAAGGCTATGCTTGGCCGATAAGGGCAGGGCGGCCTAGGCCCGCCTTCGGGACCCCCGGGAGGATAACATGCGGAAGCTCTTGTCCTGCCTGACCGTCATCGCGGCCCTGGCGGCGGCGCCCGCCGTCGCGGCCGACGACTACCCGAACCGGCCGGTGCGGCTGATCGTTCCCTTCCCGCCCGGCGGCAGCAACGACGTGGTCGGCCGCTTGGTCGCCCAGCAGCTTTCGGTGAAGCTCGGCCAGCAGGTTTTCGTCGACAACCGCGGCGGCGCCGGCGGCACCATCGGCACCGAAGCCTGCGCGGCGTCCGCGCCCGACGGCTACACGCTGTGCATCATCTCGATCGCGCACGCGGTCAACACGGCGCTGCACAAGCTCAATTACGATCCGATCAAGTCGTTCACGCCGATCTCCATTCTCGCCACCGGGCCGAACGTGCTGGTCGTGCACCCGAGCCTGCCGGTGAATTCGGTGAAGGAGCTGGTGGCGCTCGCCAAGCAGAAGCCGGGCGAACTCAACTACGCCTCGGCCGGCGTCGGCAGCTTCCAGAATCTCGGCGGCGAACTGTTCAAGCTGATGGCCGGCGTCAACATCGTGCACGTGCCCTACAAAGGCGGCGGCCCGGCGATGCAGGACGTGGTGAGCGGGCACGTGAAGATCATGTTCTCCTCGCTCATCCAGACCACGCAACTGATCAAGGGCGGGCAGCTCAAGGCGCTCGGCACCGGCGGCGCCAAGCGCAGCCCCGTGCTGCCCGACGTGCCGACCATCGGCGAAGGCGTGCCCGGCTACGTGGCGGACAACTGGTGGGGCATCGTCACGCCGGCCGGCCTGCCGAAGCCGATCGCGGACAAGGTCTACGCCGCAGCGCAGGCGTCGCTGCAGGCGCCGGAATTGAAGGCGGCTTTCGACCGCGAAGGCGCGGTCGCCGTGAGCATGACCTCGGCGGAGTTCGCCGATTACATCAAGAAAGAAATCGACAAGTGGGGACGCGTGATCAAGGAAGGCGGCATCAAGGCGAACTAGTGGAGCGGCGCGGCTCAGTCCACGATCACCGCGTCATAGGTGGACATCGCCAGCGCCATGTCGATGGCGATGTATTTGTCCAATGTCTTGATGAACTGGCCTTTGGTCACCGCCGGCAGGTCCGAGCGTATGATGATCTCGACGAACGAGAGCTTCAGCCGCATATAGCCGGCGACGTACCACATCGGGCTCAGATCGATGTCGCGGTGGCGCATGCCGATGCGGCGGATACTGTCGAAATATTCGTCGTCGAAGCGCGAATGCAGCAGCGCCATCCAGTGCCGCTTCTGCTTGACCTTGAGCGTCGCTACCGTGCCTGCGTTGACGTGCGGGCTGATGCGCGAGCCGTCGACCTTGCTGTAGAATTCGTCGATCACGTCGTTGACGCGCGGCGACAGCAGGTCGGACAGGCGCGAAGCGAGCGCCCGGGTTTCAGCATCGATGTCGAGGAAGTCGAGCAGTTTCGCAATCATACTACTTTTCGCGTCCCGAGCCGGCGCCGGCATTTAAGAGAGACGCGACGGCGCGGCCAACGGCCGATGCAAATACCGGCGGCGAAATCCCCAAATTCGTCGCGCCCTAGATTGACAAGAAATCTTGTTATCGAGATTTGCGAAGCCGCGGGCAACCGGCCGTACGGGACTTGCGGCCGATATGTTATAATATTACATTATCATCGTCGCGCGGGGCCGGCCGCGCCGGACAGGATATTTCCACCAATGAAACCAACAGCTTGCTATGCACTGACCGCCGCCTTCGTGCTGCTGGCGGGCGCGCCCAGCCCGGTGCGCGCGGCCGACGGCGCCATCGCCGTGGTGGCTGCGCAGAACTTCTACGGCGACATCGCCAAGCAGATCGGCGGCGGCCATATCGCGCTGACCGACGTTCCGATCACGCCGGGCCAGGATCCGCATTTGTTCGAGCCCTCGCCGGCCATCGCGCGGCAGATCGCGGACGCACGGATCGTCATCATCAATGGCGCCCACTATGACCCCTGGGCGGAGAACCTGTTGAAGGTGTCGCGAAAGCCCACACGCATCGTCATCGATGCCGCCCGGCTCACGGGTAAGAAACACGGCGACAACCCGCATCTCTGGTACGACCCAAAGACCATGCCCGCCGTGGCCCGCGCGGTGGCCGATGCGCTGAGCAAAGCCGATCCCGCGCACGCTGCCGAATACAAAGCCAATCTGGCGACGACCCTGGCCAAGCTCGCGGCCATCGATAAACGCGTCGACGAATTGAAGGCCAGGCACGGCGGCAAACCGGTGGCGGCCACCGAGCCGGTATTCGGTCCGATGGCGAACGCCCTGGGGCTCATCACGCGCAACGAACGTTTCCAGCTTGCGATCATGAACGAAACGGAGCCGAGCGCGCGCGATATCGCGGCATTCGAGCGCGATCTCAAGAATCGCAACGTCAAGATTCTCATCTACAATAAGCAAGTGAACGCCAAACTGGCGCAACGCATGGTCGCGCTTGCCGAAAAATCGAAGGTGCCGATCGTCGCCGTGACCGAAACCATGCCGGCGGACACGTCCTACGTCGACTGGATGCTGGGCACGCTCGACGCGCTCGACAAGGCGCTGAACGAGCCGAACACATGAGCGTCGTCGCGCTCGATCGCGTCTCGCTGCGCCTCGGCGGGCGCGCGGTGCTCGACGACGTGAGCTTTTCCATCGAGCCCGGCGAATTCATCGGCGTGCTCGGCCCCAACGGGTCCGGCAAGACCACCCTGATGCGCGCGATCCTCGGCCTGCTGCCGCCGGCGCGCGGGACGTTGCGCGTGTTCGGCCGCGCGCCGGAGCGCGGCGATGCGGCAATCGGTTACCTGCCGCAAGTGCGCACGGTGCTGCCCGACCTGCGCGTGCGCGGGCTCGACTTCATCGGCGCGTCGCTTAACGGCCACCGCTGGGGCCTTCCCTCGCTGTCGCCGGCCGAGCGCGACGCGATCGACGCCACGCTGGCTTCGATCGGCGCCCAGCATCTCGCGCAGCGGCCCCTGAGCGAGATGTCGGGCGGCGAACGGCAGCGACTGCTGCTGGCGCAGGCGCTGATCGGCAATCCGAAGCTGCTGCTGCTGGACGAGCCGCTGATCAGCCTGGACGCCCGCCACCAGGAGGTGGCCATCGACGCGGTGCGCAAGGTCTGCCGCGAGCGCGGCATCACCGTGCTGTTCTCGGCGCACGAGCTCAACCAATTGCTCGGCACGCTCGACCGCGTGCTCTATCTCGGCAACGGCCAGGCGGTGCTCGGCACCGTCGACGACGTGGTGACGGCGCCGGTGCTGTCGCGGCTCTACGGCACCGACATCCATGTCGTGCGCACCGACGGCCACATCTTCGTGATGGCGCGCGGGCTGGACGTCGAGCGCGTGCACCACGTGCACGATCACGGGCACGAGCATGGGCATCATCACTGACATGTTCGCCTATGAATTCATGATCAACGCCTTCGCCGCCGCCGGCATCGTGGCGGTGGTGTCGGGGCTCACCGGCTATTTCCTGGTGATGCGGGCGCAGACCTTCGCCGGCCACGCGCTCTCGCATATCGGCTTTGCCGGCGCGACCGGGGCCGGGCTGATCGGGCTGGCGCCCTTGTGGGGACTGGTCGGCTTCACGCTCGCCGCCGGCATCGCCATGGGCCTGCTGAGCGAGCGCCTCAGCAACCGCGACGTCGCCATCGGCGTGGTGCTGGCGCTGGCGCTCGGCTTCGGCCTGCTGTTCCTGCACTACCACACCGCCTTCGCGACGCAGGCGACGGCGCTTTTGTTCGGCAACGTGCTGGCGGTCGATCACGCCATGATCGCGACGCTTGCCGGGCTCGGCCTGGTGACGCTCTTAGGCCTCGCCGCGATCATGCGGCCCTTGATCTTCGCCAGCCTCCAGCCCGAACTGGCGGAGGCCAAGGGCGTGCCGCTGCGCTTCGTCTCCACCGTTTTCCTTGCCATCGTTGCGCTGGCGGTGTCGGCCTGCGCGCAGATCGTCGGCGTGCTGCTGGTGTTCACGCTGATGGTCGGGCCGGCGGCGGCGGCTCAGCGCATCACGACCGGGCTATGGGCGGGCCTTGCCGTCGCGGCGGCGCTGGCGCTGGCGGAGGCCTGGCTCGGCATCGTCATCGCCTACTACACCGACTGGCCGGTGAGCTTCTGCATCGCCGCCTTGAGCGCGCTCGGCTATTTCGCCGCGCTGCTCTGGCCGGCGAACACGCAGCGCCAGCATTCCCACACCCATGCGCACTAGCCTCTCAATTCCCTCCCCCTGAAAGGGGGAGGGTCAGGGAGGGGGTCATGCGGCGGTTAAGACGACCCCACCCGGATCGCTTCGCGATCCGACCTCCCCTTTCAGGGGGAGGCAAGAAAGGTCGCAAAACGCAAACGGCCCCGCCTGAGAGGGGCCGTCGCGATCGTCGGCAGCGCGCCCCCGGATCTGCGGCGCATCACTTCGTGCTGCGCCGCGTCCGGGGCAAGCTTACATCTTGGCGCCTTTTTCCTTGAAGTACTTCACCGCGCCCGGGTGCCACGGGATCGGCGAGTAGGCCGTCACCTGGTTCTCGACCGAGAAGTTCTTCGCCTCGCCGTGGACGGCGACGAGGTCAGCCTTCTTGTCGATGATGGTCTTGACGATGTCATAGGCCATCTGGTCGGGCATGTTCTGGTGCGCGACCAGGATGTTCCAAACCACCGTGTTCTTGTTGTCGGTGGTCTGGCCCGGATAGGTGCCGGCCTTGATGGTGCTGCCGGCATAGAGGTTGCCGTACTTGGCGTTCATCTTGGCGGCGGTCTCGGCGTGGTCGACGAGCTTGATCTTGACGCCCGGCGTCGCGCCGAGATCGGTGACCGCCGCGGTCGGCAAGCCGCCGACCCAGAAGAAGGCGTCGATCTTGCGGTCCTTGAGCGCGTTGACGGACTCGGCGACGCCGAGGCGCTCGCGCTTCATGTCCTTGTCCTTGTCGAGGCCGGCGGCGTCGATCACGCGGAACGCCATCACCTCGGTGGCGCTGCCGCCCGAGCCGGTGGACACGCGCTTGCCCTTGAGGTCGGCCATCGTGTTGATGCCGGTGCCTTCGATGGTCACGACGTGCATCTGGTTCGGGTAGAGCACCATCAAGGTGCGCACCGGCACCGGGTTGCCCTTGAACTTGTCCTGGCCCTTTTCGGCATCGAGCGCGGCGTCCACCATCGAGAAGGCGAGCTCGCTGCGTCCGGCGCCGATCAGCTTGAGATTGTCGACCGAGCCGCCGGTGACTTCGGCGGTCGCCTGCAGGCCGGGGATCGACTTGGAGAGCACGTTGGCGAGACCGCCGCCGAGCGGATAATAGACACCGCCGGTGCCTCCGGTGCCGATCGCAATGGTCTTCTGCTGTGCCTGCGCCACGCCGAACAGCACCGCAACGGCTGCTACCGCGGACAGCGCAATCGTGAATCTTCGCTTCATTCTTCGTTCCTCCATGTTTTGATTTTATCGACCGGTTGTTTGCAGTCCGGCTGGCACCGGGCCTTTCCATTGCCATAACAGCAAAGCCAAGCCCAAGCTTAACCCGAACGGCGCCGGATAGGGAATGTCCAGGCCGGTCACGACCTCCATGATGGCCTCGAGCAGGCTCGGGAACACCAGCAGAAGCCCCGCCAGGCCGAACAGGACCCGCTCGACCAGCGGGGTGCGGCGAATGGCCCAGCCCTGCGCCGCCGCCGCCAGCGCGGCAAGCCCGGCGCCGGTGACCGCCGTGATCCAGATGATGTCGTACATCGAGCCGCCCTTGGGGATCTTCATCAGCAGGCCGATGCCCTGCGGATCCAGCACGAAAACGAAGGGCACCAGGAACGCGGGCAGCGTGTACTTCCAAGCATGCAGGGTGGTCTTGTAGGGATCGCCGCCGGTGATCGCGGCGGCCGCGAAAGGCGACAGCGCGGTCGGCGGCGACACTTCCGAGAGCACCGCGTAGTAAAAGATGAACATGTGCGCGGCGTAATCGGGCACGCCGAGCTTGATGAGCGCCGGCGCCGCGATCACGGCGCAGATGATGTAGGAGGCGGTGACCGGCACTGCGAGCCCGATGATCCAGACGATCAGGCCGGTGTAGATCGCGGTGAGCAGCAGGCTGCCGCCGGCATAGTCGATGACGATGGAGGAGAACTTCAGGCCGAGGCCGGTGAGCGTAACGACGCCGACGATGATGCCGGCCGAGGCGCAGGTGGTCGCGGCGCCGAGCGCGCTGACCGCGCCGTCCGACAAAGCGGAAGTGAGCTTGCGCGCCTGCGGCACGATCCTTTGCCCGGCGGGAACGAGGCCGACAATGGCGAGGCCCGCGATCGCCAACAGAACCAGCATCGGGAAATAGGCTTCGAATGCGACGGCGACGCTCGACGAGCCGATCGCCGGGATCATAAACAAGGCGGCCGCCAGCGCTCCGATCACCAGCAGCGGCATCAGCAGCCAGCGCGGGCCGAGCGCGGTCTCCGGCGCCAGCGCACTCAGCGCGAAGGCCAGCATGGTCGAATAGAACACCGAGAGCATCGGCGAATAGCCGATCACCATAAAGACGACGACGGCGACCAGCGAAATGAAATGGAAGCCGTAGCGCCTGACCATCCGGCCGAGCGGCATCTCTTGCTTGAAGATCACCTCGCGCGCGCCGAAGCGGAAGGCGTCGAGCTCCACCATGAACAGCAGCGAGAAATAGTAGAGGCAGGTCGGGATGACGGCCATCCAGATGACGTCGAGGTAGCTGATCTTCAAGAATTCGGCGATCAGGAACGCCGCCGCGCCCAGCACCGGCGGCGAGATGATCGCGCCGAGACCGCCGGCCGCCAGCAGACCGCCGGCGGCGTTGGCCTCGAAGCCGGCCTTCTTCAGCATCGGCCAGGCGACCGTGCCGATCATCACCGTGGTGGCGACGCCCGAGCCGGAAGGTCCGCCGAGCAGGAACGAGGACGCCACTACCGAGCGGCCGGCGCTCGAGGGCTTGTTGCCCATGGCCGCGAGCGAAAAGTCGATGAAGAATTTTCCGGCGCCGGAATGCTGCAGGATGGCGCCGTAGATCGTGAACATGATGATCAGCGTCGCCGAGACGTCGACCGCGACGCCGAAGATGCCTTCGAGCGTAATGAAAAGATGGCCGATCAGCCGCGGGAAGTCGTAAGGGCGATGCGTCCACGGCGGCGGCAGGTAATCGCCGAACAACGCATAGGCGATGAACAGCACGGCGACGATCGGCATGATCGGGCCGGTGGTGCGGCGCGCGGCCTCCAGCACCAGCACGATCAGCGCGATGCCGAGGATGACGTCCCATTTTTCCGGCACCGCGGCACGGTCGGTGAAGTCGTCGCCGCCCAGGATCGCGTAAGCCATGATGCCGATGGCGGCGAGCCCGGCGAGCACGTCGAACCACTCGATGCGGTTGCGGAAGCGTGCGGCCAGCGGGAACAGCAGGAAGCTCAGCACCAGCACGAAGGCGACGTGGGTGTAGCGCAGCGGCTGGGTCGGGACGATGTCGTAGGCGGCATAGAGGTGGAACAAAGTCATCGCCACCGCGATGCCGGTGACGATGATGCCCGACCAGCCGGCCAGCCGGTTGGCGGCGCCTTCTTCCTGCTGGATGTATTCTTCGGCCTTGCGCAGGCCCTCGGCGGAAATGGCGTCTTCCGCCCTGCTCTCGTCAGCCATCTTCCCCCCGGAGCGCTATCGGCCGGCTCGACCGCAGCGCAACATTATTCGCCGCCGGAATGACTTCCGGTCGTTTTGCGTATTGGATGTTCCCTCGCCCCTCTTCGAAGGCTAACACGTTTATGGTCCGTGCAATATGGACCATGGTCGAGTTCCCCGCCGGTGGGCGGCACCTGATGGGATGGGCGAAGAGGCCATGACTGAGCAGGCCAAGCGCGCAATCTGCGTCGGCGAAGCGACCGTCGAGCTCGCCCGCGGCGGCGACGGCCGTTTCGCGCTGGCGAGTGGCGGCGACGTCTTCAACACCGCGATCTACCTGGCGCGGGCCGGCGTGCCGGCCGGCTTCGCCTCCGCGCTCGGCGACGACCCTTATTCGGATGCCATCGTGGCCCTGGCGCAGGCCGAGGGCATCGCCACCGACCTGGTGCTGCGCGTGGCGGGACGGCTGCCGGGACTGGCGCTGATCGACAGCGACGCGCGCGGCGAGCGGCGCGTGCATGCTTGGCGCGAGGCGGCGCCGGCGCGCGAGCTGTTCGAATTGCCCGGTTGGAGCCGCGTGGCGGAGAGCCTGACCACGGCGCGGCTCGTCTTCTTCTCGGGCATCACGTTGTCGCTCTATTCCAATATCGGGCTCGGCCGCTTTCTTGCCGCGCTCGAGCTCGCGCGCGCGGCCGGCGCCAAGGTCGCCTTCGACGGCAATTTCCGGCCGCACGGCTGGAAGGGCGATCTGACGCGGGCGCGCACCGTGTGCGCGGAAGCGCTCAAGCGCGTCGACATCGCCCTGCCCGCTTACGACGACGAGGCGGTGCTGTGGGGCGACCCCTCGCCCGAGGCGACCATCGAGCGGCTGCAGGCCTTCGGCGTGAAAGAGATCGCGGTGAAGAACGGGCCGAACAGCGCGCTGGTCGCGGTCGGCGACCGGCGCGAGGCGGTGCCGGTGCCGGACGTCGTCGTGCCGGTCGACCCGACCGCGGCCGGCGACGGCTTCAATGCCGGTTATCTGGCTGCGCGGCTGAACGGGCGCCCGGCCGCGGAAGCGGCGCAGGCGGCGCATGTCCTCGCCGCGCAGGTGATCCGCCATCGCGGCGCCATCGTGCCGCGCACCGGCGCCGCGATGCATTGACCGGAATTTGAATTACGGCTTGCCGAGCAGCATCGCCAGCCAGGCCGCCATGAAGGGCAGCGGCAGCGACACCGCCGCGCGCAGCCAGACGATGCGCGCCGGCATCATCGGCACTTCCCAGATCACCAGCCGGTGGATGGCGTACAGCGCCCAGGCGGTCGAATAGGCGATCACCTGCGGCGCGCCGGCGCCGCTTTTGAGCGCGGCGGCGCCGATCGAGAAGCCGACCACCGGCCCGCCCGGCGTCAACGCGCCGCCGACGGTGGCGACGACGATGCCGAGCAAGCCGGATTGCGGCCCGAGCCAGGGCGAGATCCATTCGCTCGGGATCGCCTGGGCGAGAAAGCCGGCGCCGACGACGCCGATGCCGATGCGCGGCAGCAGCGCGAGAAACTCGCCGATGCCGACGCGGATGCCTTCGTGCAGCAGGAAGCGGCCGCGCGAGGCGGCGAAAATCGCCAGCCCTCCGACGACCGCCCACAGCAGGATGTTGACGGCGAGCGTCATGCGTCGGGCTTCGAGGCGATGCCGGTGCGCACAACGAGGCGCGCGAGCAGGCCGGCGAGGATCGGCAGCGGCAGCGCGGCCAAGATGCGCCAGAGCACGAAGTCGGCGCCGAAGAAGGGCAGTTCCCACACCAGCGCGCGGGTGTAGCCGATCAAGGTCCACGACGTGATGAAGGCGACCACCGCGCCGGCATCGGCGCCCATCACCAGGAAGGCGCCGGCCACGGGATAGATGGTGATCGGCCCGCCGGGCAGGATGAAGCCGAACATCGCGGCAATGAGCAACCCGGTGAAGCCGGATTCATGACCGACCCAGCGCGCCACCAATTCGCGCGGCAGGATCAGCGTGATGAGCGCACCGATCAGGCAGCCGGCCAGCACTTTCGGCAGGATATCGGCGAACAAGAATACGTCGCCGAACAGGATGGCGAGGAAATGCTCGCGCCCGTCGCGCGCATAGACGATGGCGGCCGCGGCGAAAGCCACGGCGGCGATGGCCGCGGTCGACCAGTCGAAGGCGCGCCGCCGTCGGCGGGAAGGAGTTGCGTCGGACAAGAGCGGTTCAATCCGGTGCGGAATCGCGCCGGACTATACCGCCCTCTTGCGCGGGGGCCAGCCTACTCCGCGGGTACCGCCGTCTTGGCCGGCATCTCGACCATCGCTGGCGCCTTGGTCAACGCGAACAGGAAGCCCGCCACGATGAGGTAAGCGAGCGCCACGCCCGGCGTCACGCCGAAGCCGCCGCCGATGCCGACCGCTTCGCCGTGCATGAAGCCGAAGTAAGTGAGCACCGCGCCGGCCAGCGCGAAGGCCGAGGCCTTGGTGAAATTGCGATCGATGACGAAGGCGGCGATGGCCCCGAGCACCAGGCCGGTGAGAATCGACCCGCCGCCCATCACCTCGAGGCCGTGGAACAGCACGCCGTTCTGCGCCATCTTGCCGACGAACTCGGGCGCGTGGATGGCGGCGAAATTCATGCCGGCGGCGCCGAGCGCGCCGCTGAGCAGCACCGTCGCCCAGGCGGCGAGATGCGGCGTGAGCGACAGCGCGATCGCCGGCGCGTGCTCCTTCGGCGTCGACTGGAACGCCTGCGCGCCGATCAGCATGCCGATGTAGAGCAGGATCGGCGAGATCGCGACCACGGGAATCACGGCCAGCAGCAATGCGATCAGCCCGAACCAGGACAGCACGATCACCATCAGCCCGGTCGCGGCCGAATAGCCGATGCGGCCGCCCATCGCCTTCCAGCCGGGATGGCCGATGTAGACCGCGTTGATGAAGGGGTTGCCCATCAAGCAGCCAATCAGGCTGACCACGCCGTCGGCGGTGAGCACGCGCGTCGTCGGGTAAGCGTCACCCGCGGCCTCCGCGCTTTCCACGTTGTCCATCGCCTCGACCAGGTCGTAGATGCCGTAAGGAATCGCGGTGACCAGGATGATGCCGAGAAACTCGAAGCCGGAGAACACGTGGCCGAAGGCCGGCAGCGGCACCGAGAAGCCAAAATTGGAGAAGGCCGCGACCACCTTGGCGCCGCTCATGCCGCCGACATTGAGGCCGAACAGGTTGGAGCCCCAGGCGATGACGACGCCGACCGCGATGGCGACGAGGCCGGCAGGAATACCCTTCGGGTATTTCACGCCGCCGAACCAGCTCACCAAAATGATGGCGAAGCAGGTCAGCCCTATCACCGGCGTCATGAATATCTCCAGCGCCGGGCGCATGGAGATGAAGGTGATGGAGACGCCGGCCAGCGTGCCGAGCAGGGCCGCGCGCGGCGTGATCTTGCGGATGAAGGGCGCGATATAGCCGCCGATCATCAGGATGAAGCTCTGGAATAACACCCAGACCAGGCCGGCTTCCCAGCCCTTCACCGGGTCGCCGGTCGACAGCGAGATCGGCAACATGATGACGAAGGTGACGATGAACATGTGCGGCACGCTCACGCCCGACGGCAGCGCGCAGACGTCGCTGCGGCCGGTCTTTCTCGCCAGGTCGTAGGCGAGCCAGGCGTAGTAGAGCGTGGACAGGCACATCATCAGCCCGAGCGCGGGCAGGATGCGGCCGAACACCAGCGAGTCCGGCATCTTGAGCACGAAGCGCAAGAGCCCGGTCAGCACCAGCATGTTGACCAGGATATTGGTCCCGAAACCGAAAAAGGCGTTCCAGTCGCCGGCGGTCCAGAGCGCCGGCTTGGCCGTTGCGGCGGTTGTCATGACACGTCCCCCTCGCGTTCCCCCTCATCCCGCAGTTCCCCGGAGCGGGAGACGAATGTCCGTGGACGGTGTTTGCCGGGTTTGAACACGCGTCCGCAGATATCCGCCTCCCGCAGCCGGGAATGGGAATGCACCGTTCTAGAATGCAAAACCGATGCCAGTGCTCAGCACCACCCCATCGCGCTTGGCGTCGGACTAGCGCGGCCGGGAGCGACCCGCTGAAAAGATTGCGATATTCGGCGCCGACCCCTGGACGCGGCGAGGCAGAAAATCGCGTGGACTTCCGGGGTTTTTTGCGCTGCGCGCGCGACGCCTAAAGCTTAGGCATACGCGTAATGCCGTCCGCCGCGCGCCGGCTGCTCAAGAAATAACGCGCGCTTGACCAATCCGATTCCACGCGCGCGCGGCGTTGATCGCGTCAGGCGCGCGCCAGCGCCGACAGAAAGGATTGCGACGACGCAACCGAGCCGAAGATGCCGCCTTGCGCCTTGATCATCTTGAGGCCGGCCTCGTGAAACTCCGGGAAGTAGGACGCGCAGCAATCGGCGAGAACGATGCAGCGGAAGCCTCGGTCGTTGGCCTCGCGCACGGTGGTGTTGACGCAGACTTCGGTGGTGACGCCGCACACGATGAGATTGTCGATGCGGCGGTTGCGCAGCATCAGCTCGAGGTCGGTCTGGTAGAAGGCGCCCTTGCCGGGCTTGTCGATCACCGGCTCGCCCGCGGCCGGATAAAGCTCGGCGACGATGTCGTGCCCGGCCTCGCCACGGATGAGGATGCGGCCCATCGGCCCCGGCGCGCCGATGCGCAGGCGCTCATCGCCGCGCTCGACCTTGAGCGGCGGCGCGTCGGAGAGGTCGGCGCGATGGCCCTCGCGGGTGTGGATGACGAGCATGCCGGCCGCGCGCGCGGCGGCCAGCACCGCCTGACAGGGCGCCACCGCGGCCTTCAGCAGGCTCACATCATTGCCGAGCGCCGCGCCGAAGCCGCCGGGCTCGAGGAAGTCGCGCTGCATGTCGATGATGACGAGGGCCGTGCGGCCGGGCGCGACGGAAACCGGCTCCGGCTCCGCCGCGATCTGGATGGTCTTGCTGTCGTCCGCTCCGGCCATGGCCTCAAAAAGAGCAAGCCGCATGCCACCGGGCAAGCGGTTATTCGGCCCCCCCGGCCTTTGCTGCCGCTTTGGCCGCCCGTTGCTCGAGCCAGCGGTCGCGGCGCGCCGCCAGGTTGGCGATGCCCATCAGCGCCGCCGGCGTGACGATGAGCGTCAGCACGGTTGCGAAACCCAGCCCGAACACGATGGCGGTGGACAGGCTGATCCACCATTGCGTCGCCGGCGCGCCATGCGTGATTTCGCGGCCGATGAAGTCGAGGTTGATGCCGAAGGCGATCGGCAGCACGCCGAGGATGGCCGTCACCGCCGTCAACACGACGGGGCGCGCGCGCTCGCGGCAGGTCTCCAGGATCGCCTCATAGGCGCCCTGCCCTTCGCGCCGCAGGCGGTCGTAGGTGTCGATGAGCACGATGTTGTTGTTCACGATCACGCCGGCGTTGGCGATGATGCCGATGCCGGTCATGACGACGCCGAAGGCCTGGCCCATGATCATGAGGCCGAGCAGCACGCCGATGGTCGACAGCACCACGGCGGTGAGCACCAGCACGACCGAGGTGAAACGGTTGAACTGCGCCAAGAGGATCGCGAAGATCAGGAAGATGGCGGTGCCGAAGGCCTTCGACAGGAAGGCGCCGGCCTTGGCGCGCTCTTCGTCCTCGCCTTTGAGCTTGAAGGAGATGCCGTCGCCGAGCCCGGCCTCGTTGAGCTTCTGCACGATCTCCTGCTGCACCACCGCGCTCTGCACGCCTTCCGCGATGTTCGACGACACCGTCATCACGCGCTGGGCGTTGACGCGGTTGATGTAGCCGACGCGCGGCGCCGGCACGCGCTCGACGAAATTGCCGATCGGCACGTGGCCGGACGGGGTCTGCACGCGCAACTCGTCGATCTGGTCGAGGCTGCGGCGCTCCTCCGGGAAACGCACGATGATGTCGACCGCCTTGTCGGTCTCGGACGGGCGATATTCGGTCACCTTCACGCCGTTGGTGACGAGCTGCACGGCGGTGCCGACGGCGTTGACGTTGGCGCCGTATTTCGCGGCTTCCGCCTTGTCGACCTGAATGCGCCAGTCGATGCCGGGCAGCGGCAGGCCGTCGTCGAGGTCGCGGATGGCCGGCATCTGCGCGAGGATGCCGGCCACCTTCTTGGCCGCGTCCGGAAGCTTGGCGGGGTCGATGGCGGAAAGCTGCACCTGGATCGGCTTGCCGGTCGGCGGGCCGGCGCGCGGCGCCGTGACCTCGACCAGGATGCCGGGAATGTGCCGGGTGTCGTCGCGGATCTTGTCCATGATGACGTGAGCGGCCGGACGGGTCTGCCAGTCGGCGAACTCGAACTGGATGACGCCGATGGTGTCCTCGGTGATCTCGCTGGACCCGCGCGGCTGCTCGCCGACGCGGGTGTAGACGGTCTTGAGGCCGTCGGTCTTGAGCACTTCCGCCTCGACCAGGCGGAGGGCCTTGTCCTTCTCCTCGAGCGCAAGATTGCCGCGCGCGTGCACGATGACCTGGCCGTAATCGGGCTCGACCGAGGGGAAGAACTCGACGCCGTTGCCGAGCTTCGAATAGGCGCCGATGACGGCGACCAGCAAGCCGACGGCGAGGCCCAAGGTCATCGCCGGGCGGCGCAGCGCCGCCTTCACCGTGCGGATATAAAGCCCGCGCTCGGAGGCGCGCTCGTCAAGCGGCACCGGCGAGGCCTTGCCGAGCAGCGCGCCGAGCGTCGGCGTGAAGAACAAGGCCACCGCCAGCGACGCCGACAGGGTCGCGATCAAAGTGATCGGCATGTATTTCATGAACTGGCCGACCACGCCCGGCCAGAACAGCAACGGCGAGAAGGCGGCGACGCGGGTGAGCGTGGCGGCGATCACCGGGCCGGCCATGCGGATGGCGGCCTGCCGGTAGGCTTGCTTTGGCGGCGTGCCCTCCGACATGCGGCGCTCGGCATATTCCGAGACGATGATGGCGTCGTCGACCAGCATGCCGACCGCCAGGATGAGCGAGAACAGCACCACGATGTTCACGGTCAGCCCGGCGAGCTGCAGCCCGAGCACGCCGGCCAGGAACGAGGCCGGGATCGCGATGCCGATGAACAGCGAAGCGCGGAAGCCGAGCGCGAACAAGATAATGACGGCGACCAGCAGCACGCCGGTGGCGACCGAATTCTGCAGGTCCGCCAGCATCTGGCGGATGATCTTCGACTTGTCCTGGGTGAAGCCGACCTTGACGCCTTCCGGCCAGGTCTTCTGCAACTGCGCCACCGCGGCCTTCACGCCGTCGACGGTCTCGATCAGATTGGCGCCGGTGCGCTTGGACACCTCGATGGCGATCGCCGGCTTGCCGTTGACGCGCGTCACGGACGTAGCGTCCTTGAAGGTCGGCTTGACGGTGGCGATGTCGCCAAGCGTCACGGTCGCGCCCGCGGTCGAAGCGACCGGGATGTTCAGCATATCCTGCGGCCGTTCGATCAGGCCCGGCACCTTGACGGCGAAGCGGCCGCTCGCGCCTTCCAGCGCGCCGGCGGCGATCAGGCTGTTGGAGGCCTGCGTGATGGAAATGAGCTGGTCGAGCGAGATGCCGTAGCTCTTCATCAGCATCGGCTCGGCGGTGATCTCCACCGCCTCGTCGCGCGTACCGCGCAGTTCGGCCGAGAGCACGCCCGGCACCTGCTCGATGAAGTTCTTGGCGTTGCGGCCGATGCGCAGCAGCGTGCGCTCCGGCACGTCGCCGGCCAGCGTCACGATCAGCACCGGATAGAGCGAGAGGTTGACCTCCTGCACGGTCGGCTCGTCGGCGTCCTTGGGCAGGTCGCGCTTGGCCTGGTCGACCTTGGCGCGCACATCGGCGAGCGCGGCATCGGAATTGAAGCCGGCCTCGAATTCGAGCAGCACGTAGCCGCCGCCTTCGTAAGCGGTGGCGCGCATCTCCTTGACGTTGCCGACCGACTTGAGCTGCGTCTCGACCGGCCGCAGCAGCAGGCGCTCGGAATCCTCCGGGCTGATGCCGCGCTGGGTGAGCTGCACGTAGATGATCGGCACCTTGACGTCCGGCTCGGCCTCCTTGGGGATCGTCTGGTAGGCGACCAGGCCCGCGACCAGCAGAAAGGCGAGCGTCGCCAGCGTCAGGCGCGCATGCTCGATGGCGTAGGTGATGAAGCGGGACATGGCTAAAACCGGAATACGTTTGTCGCCACCCCACATCCGCTCGTCCCCGCGAAAGCGGGGACCCAGCGCTGGATTCCCATCCCAAGTAGGCTGTTGCCGACTTGGGCACTAACGATGGCGGACATCGGGTAGACCCGATGTCCGCGCGCGGGAATGATCGGAGTATGTGGCGACGCAACGGCAAACATGACTAGCGTTCCGCGCTGGCCCGACCGGCCTCGACCGGCGCGACGACCTGGCCGTCGCGCACGAAATCCTGGCCGCTCACGATCACGCGCGCGCCGTCGGCGAGCCCCGCGAGCCACATCGTGTTCTGCTGGTCCTCGACCACGCGCACCGGCACGAAAACGACCTTGTCGTCTTCGGCCACGACGCGCACGCCGATGTCGCCGGCCGACGAGATGGTGAGCGCCGAGCGCGGCACCTTCGCCGCCGGCACCGGCTGCAGCGCGACCGCGACTTCCGCGGTGATGCCGTCCGGAATCTTGCCGTCCGCATTGGCCATCTCGACCTCGACGCGATAGGTGCGCGTCGTCTGGCTGGCCGATTTCGCCACATAACGTACGCGGCCGCTGACGGTCTGCCCGGTGATCAATCGCACGTCCGCGCTTTCGCCGGCCTTGATGCCGGCGAGCTTGCGCTCAGCCACCTCGACCACCGCCAGCATCGGATCGAGCGCCACCAGCGTGGCGATTTCCTTGCCGGCCATCGAGAAGGCGGCGCCGCCGACTTCCGCCGGCGTGTCGGTGATGACGCCGGCCCAGGGCGCGCGCACGAGGCCGCGGTCGCGTTCGGCGCGCGCGGTCGCAAGCGCGGCCTGCGCGGCCTTGTGCTGCGCCTCGAGATTGACGAGGTCGAGCTTGGGCAGCGCGCCGCTGGCGATCAGGGTGCGCTTGGCTTCGAGCTCGGCCTTGCGCTGCTCGACCAAGGCTTCGGCCTGCGCGACCTGCGCTTCGCGCGCCTCGTCGGACAGCACCGCGATGATCTCGTCCTTCTCGACGTGCTGGCCGCGCTTGACGCGCAGCTCGGTGAGCACGCCGCCGGTGCGCGCCGTCATGGCGACTTTGCGGTCGGCTTCCGTGCGGCCGGACAAGATCAGCCGCGGGCTATGCTCGACGTTCGCCGCTGTGGCGACCGAGACACGAAAGGCGGGTTGAGTTTTCGCTTCGCCCGGGCGGATGGCGGCCTGCCCCTCCGGACTGTCGTGCGGCATCAGATGCCCGGACGCGATCCAGAGCGCCGCACCGGCGACCAGACCGATGGCGGTTACGCGGCTTGCCTTCATGACTGAACTCCCCCGGCCTTGCCTGCGCAGTCCTCTGGCTTTGCAAGCAGGCAGCGCACCATCTGCAAAATCATCGGCAGCACGCGCTCGGCGTCGAAGCTCTTGTCGACCGAGCGGCGCCAGGACATGCCGTCGCCGAGCACCATCAGCGCGGTGGCGGCGGCGTCGATGTCGAGGTCGCCGCGGATTTCGCCGCGTTCGGCCGCCAGCCGCAGCATGGCGGCGATGCGGCCGTGAATTTCGTGCTCGATGTCGTGATAGAGCCGCGCGATCTCCGGGTTGCGACGGCTCTCGGCCATGATCTCCGCGCAGAGGCCGACCTCGACGTCGGTGCGCTCGATGAAATGATGGCGCGCAAGACTGGCAAGGCCCTCGAAGAAAGCGGGCGCCTCGTCGACCATGGCGAAGTTCGCCGCGGCGTCGGCGCGGTTGCGCTCGGAAATGCCGGCGATCAGCGCCTCCTTGGACGGGAAATAGCGGTAGAGGTTGCCCGGGCTCATGCCGGCCTCGGCGCAGATTTCCTGCATCGAAGCGCCATGGAAGCCGGAGCGGGCGAAGCAGCGTTCGGCCGCGTCGAGGATTTCGGTGCGGCGGTCGGACTGGAGTTGAGCGTTGGCGCGGCGCATTCTGGCCCCGGATAGTGCAATGCAACAATAAGCGAATGAACGTTCGCTCTCAACTACCGACGGTGGCGAGACAAGTCAAGGGGCGGCCCTAGCGTGGGTTGACCGCCGCCGCCGGGCGGTTTTGCCTTGCCGGCGGAACTTCGAAGGACACCCTATGAGCTATCTCATCGTCTTCCTTGGCGGCGGCATCGGCGCCGCGCTGCGCCACGGCGTCAATCTCGGCAGCGCGCGCCTGCTCGGCACGGCTTTCCCCTACGGCACGCTGACCGTGAACGTGGTCGGCTCTTTGGCGATGGGCGCGCTCGCGGCCTACTTCGCCTTCAAGGGCGACGCCACGCAGCACTGGCGGCTGTTCCTCACCACCGGCATCCTCGGCGGCTTCACCACCTTTTCGGCATTCTCGCTCGACGCCGTGCTGCTCTACGAGCGCGGCGAGGTCGGGCTCGCGGCGCTCTATGTGCTGGCCTCGGTGGCGCTGTCGATCGGCGGACTGTTCGCGGGGCTCGCGCTCGTGCGCAGTTTTACCTGACGTCATTCCGGGACGGCCGAAGGCCGGACCCGGAATCCAGACGCGAAGACAGCGTCTGCTTCTGGATTCCGGGTTCGCCCGCTGCGCGAGCGCCCTGGAATGACATCAATCCATCGCCTTCAGACCGAGCTTGTCCAGGAGCGCCATGTCGCGGTCGCGGCCGGGGTTCGGCGTGGTGAGCAGCTTCGGCCCGTAGAAGATCGAGTTGGCGCCGGCGAGGAAGCACAAAGCCTGCGTCTCCTCGCTCATGTCCTCGCGGCCGGCGGAGAGCCGCACCATCGAAGCCGGCATCGTGATGCGCGCCACCGCGATGGTGCGCACGAAATCGAGCGGGTCGAGCTTCGCTTGGCCCGCCAGCGGCGTGCCTTCCACCTGCACCAGCATGTTGATCGGCACGCTCTCCGGATGCACCGGCAAGGTGGCCAAAGCCGCGATCATGCCGACGCGATCCTCCAGGCCTTCGCCCATGCCGACGATGCCGCCGCAGCAGACGTGGATGCCGGCGTCGCGCACGCGGTCGAGCGTATCGAGGCGGTCCTGGTAGGTGCGCGTGGTGATGATCTCGCCGTAGAACTCGGGCGAGGTGTCGAGATTATGGTTGTAGTAGTCGAGGCCGCTCTGCTTCAGGCGCTTGGCCTGTTCGGCCTCGAGCATGCCGAGCGTCACGCAGGTTTCCAGCCCGAGCGCTTTGACGCCTTCGACCATAGCGCAGACCTTGTCGAGGTCGCGGTCCTTGGGCGAGCGCCAGGCCGCGCCCATGCAGAAGCGCGAAGCGCCGCCGGCCTTGGCCGCGCGCGCCTCGGCCAATACGGCGTCGAGGCTCATCAGCTTTTCGGCGTTGACGCCGGTGTCGAACTTGGCCGACTGCGGGCAATAGGCGCAGTCCTCCGGACAGCCGCCGGTCTTGATCGACAGAAGCGTCGAGATCTGCACCTCGGTGGGGTCGAAATGTGCGCGATGGACCTCGGCGGCACGAAAGATCAGCTCCGGGAACGCCATCCCGAACAGGGCGCGTATTTCGGCGCGGGTCCAGTCATGGCGCACGGCCAAGCCGGGACCGGCGGGGGTCGTCTCGAACGTCGCCAGGGACATTGGCTGCAAGCCTTTTCACTTCGAATTTCGCCCTTTCAGGCGCCTGCCAGCCAGTGAAACCGCCCTGTGCGACGCGGGTCAAGTCCCTCTTTCCAGGCAGGAATGCGGGCGAGCAAGCCATGCCGGAACTGGAGAGCGGCGATCACAGGATCGTATGACGGGGCCAGGTTGCGTCTGGTAGACTTTCCCGCAACCCCCGAAAAGTGGGGCCGGAAAAGGGAGGACGTCATGAGAAAAACTTCGCTGAACGCTGCTCTGGCCTTCGCCGTCGCTTCCGCTTTGCCCGCCGCCGCGCAGGCGCCGTCGGCCGGCAATCTCGAAAAACTCTCCGAATTCAAGACCACCGGCACCTCGATGGACATGCCGACGGTGCCGCAGGCCGGCGCCAAGGCCGAGGCGATCAAGAGGAACCTGGCGCAGATCAAGCTGCCGCCCGGCTTCAAGATCAGCCTCTACGCCATCGTGCCGGACGCGCGCCACATCGCGGTCGGCCCGCAGGGCGTCGTCACCTTCGTCGGCACGCGCAAGACCAAGGTCTGGTCCGTCACCGACCGCGACAAGGACCGCGTCGCCGACGAGGTCAAGGAGTTCGCGCCGTCGATCCCCTTCGCCATTCCGAACGGCGTCTGCTTCTCCAAAGACGGCTTCCTGTTCATCGCCGAGCAGAACCGCGTGCTGGTGTTCCCGGCCGCGGAATTCTTCTACGAAGGGCCGGACGTCGCCGCCTTCGTCGTGGTCAAGCAGGGCGAGCTGATCCCGAAGGCCGAGGAATCCTATAACCACACCGCGCGCGTCTGCCGCATCGGGCCGGACAACAAGCTCTACATTACGCTCGGCCAGCCCTTCAACGTGTTCGCGCCGGAGAAGATGGACCTCTACAAGAAGGAAGGCATCGGCGGCATCGTGCGCATGTCGCGCGAGGGCAAGGAGCGCGAAGTGTTCGCCTGGGGCGTGCGCAATTCGGTCGGCATGGACTTCAATCCGAAGGACCGCACGCTCTGGTTCACCGACAACCAGGTGGACGGCATGGGCGACGACATTCCCGCGGGCGAGCTCAACCGCGCCGACAAGCCGGGCATGAATTTCGGCTTCCCCTATTACGGCGGCGGCAAGACCCGCACCGCCGAATACAAGGATCAGCAGGTGCCGGCGGGCGTAACCTTCCCGCAGGTCGAGATGGTGGCGCATGCCGCCGATCTCGGCATGACCTTCTACAGCGGCACGGCCTTTCCGCAGCGTTATCGCGGCGGCATCTTCAGCGCACAGCACGGCTCCTGGAACAGGACGACGCCGGTCGGCGCGCGGGTGATGTTCACCAGCCTGAAGGCGGACGGCACGGCCGACAAGACCGAAGCCTTCGCGGAAGGCTGGCTGACATCGAACGGCGAATATCTCGGCCGTCCGGTGGACGTCGCGCAATTGCCCGATGGCTCGCTGCTGGTCTCGGACGACCTCGCCGGCGCGCTCTACCGCATCGCTTACGAGGGACGATGACATCGCGGCACGCCGGCAGCGCCTTGGTCATGGCCAGCGTGCTGCTGGCGCTCGCCTGCCCGGCGGCGGCCGGCGACGCCGCCGCCGGACGGCGCAAGGCGATGCAGTGCCAGACCTGTCATGGCCTCGACGGGCTGTCCAAAATCCCGGAGGCGCCGAACCTGGCCGGCCAGCCGGAGCAATACCTGGTGAAGTCGCTCAACGACTTCCGCCAGGGCGTGCGCAAGAACGAGCAGATGTCGATCGTCATCCAGGCGCTGAGCGACGCCGACGTGGCGGACCTGGCGGCTTTCTACGCCTCGATCGAGATTGCCGTGAAACCGCCGCCTTGATCCCCTATAGGTGACCGAACGCATTTATGCTGCGATTTCAGCACATTGAGCGGCCTGTCCGCGGGTGCTAGACTGCGCGCAGGATTGCCGGGGGACACTATGCGACGGATCGCGATCGGCCTCATGATCTTGGCATTGGCGGGCTTGCCCGCGATGGCCCAGCGCGGCGCCGAGAAGCCGCCGGACCCCCAGGAGATGCAGAAGAAGCGCGAGGCCGAGGCGCTCGACCGCCAGTACAAGTCGACGCTGGAGCGAACCAACAGGCAGGATGTCGCGCCCGCGCGCACCGATCCGTGGGCAAACATGCGCGGCACCACCGATACACCCAAGCGCTAGCCCGCTCATGAGCCAGCACCGCTTTCATCGCCTTGTCGCGGTGTTCGCCGGCGCCGCCGCCTTGTTCGGCGTCCAGCAGGGATTGGGCGCCGAGATTTATGTCGCTTTCGGCGCCGGCCTCCTGGCCTACATCACTGTGCTGGTGGGGTTGACACTGCTGCTTGGTTCCGGCCGCGCCTAATTCGGAACCCCACCGCCCAACACCGCGACGGTCCCGGTTCTGCGGCGCACCACTGCGGGCTGCGCTGCGCCCGGGACACGCATTGCAGCGCTTGCGAATGCCCGCGCGGCTGTGAGAAAAGGCCGGCATGACAGACGCAACCGACACCCTGCCCGACCGGCTTTCGACCGATCCCCGCAGCCCCTATTTCAACGCCGAACTGCTCGGCCGCGACATCGGCATCCGCTTCAAGGGCGCCGAGAAGACCAATGTCGAGGAATATTGCGTGAGCGAGGGCTGGATCCGCGTCGCCGCCGGCAACGCCAAGGACCGGCACGGCAACCCGCTCACCATCAAGCTCACCGGGCCGGTGGAGCCGTACTTCAAGGACAAGAAGACGGAGTGAGGCCGCGCCGGCCATGAGCGACCTCCGCGACGACATCGCGCAGCTTGAGGAGCGCATCGAGGCGTTGCGTGCCAAGGCCGCCGGCTGCGCCAAAATTTCACTCGCCGCCAAAATCGCCGCCGGCGCCGGCCTTGCGTGGATCGCGCTGGTGCTGGTCTGGGCGATCCCGTTCGCGCCGGCGACCTTTTTCGGCGCGATCGCCGCCGTGCTCGGCGGCGCGGTGCTGCTCGGGTCCAACAAGACGACCTGGGAACAGACATTGGACGCGCTGCGCGCAGCGGAGGCGGCGCGCGCGCAGTTCATCGGCAGCATTCCGATGCGCGTGGTGGGTGAGGAACGGCCGACGCTGCATTGAAATTTCATGCCCCGGCCACATCGCATAGCGAAAAGGGGCGCAAACTTTCTCCCCAATCTGAACCTCAATCATTATGGATCATATTTAAGATACTTGAAAATATCTTCAATTCTTTGCCGAAGCATTTGTCGCGGCACATTCCAACTTGGATCGTCCTCTTTAACCGCACCTTCCAAATCCAATAGCGACAGAAATGAGCCATTTGTCATCGCAAAATATCCAGCAACCTCGCGATAGACTTCCTGGTATAATTTCAGTTGGGCCAAATTATTAGTCAGGCCCTCGTATTTTTCGGCTCGTTTGCGTCGGCGCAAGAGAATATTCTTCGGATTATCAAGCACCATCACAATCCCATGAAACCGCAACGTTGAATTATCGTCGTGTGGAATGCCCGGCGCAAGCAGGTCACTCTCCCCCTGCTCTACCAAAACATGGCCATCAATAATCACAGCTTTTTTCAAATTTCTTTGATGTATTTCCGTAAACACGCGTCGTTGAATTTCGCGGCGAATCTCCAAACTCAGCATTGATAATGGCACCTCGCCCCTTTCGCCCAGTTGTCTAATCGCATCGCTCATCAGACTCCCGAAACGAACGACCTCAGCTCGCACGTCTTCAAGACCATCGCACAAGTGCGTCTTGCCCACAGCGGAAAGGCCTGTCACTAGTATTAGCGGATGCGAAACAACAGCCATCATCGAGGTCGGGCCTTGAAATGAACAATGCAAATATTGTTCAGGGACACTACATCGAGATACGGCACGAACATTCGATACGCATCGGACATTTCCACCGATGCAATATGATAAACTGGCCGATTTATCCTAGGGTAACTGGTGCCTAGTCTGAAGGTCGAAGAACGAACTCCGATGAGTTTTAAAGCGCCACCCCGCTTCCTTACAAAATTAAGACCTATCGTATTATCCTGCGAACGCGAGCCTAGTTCGGAAGGGTGGTCTAACGATCGCAAGAGGTCGACCAGGCGACGATCGAGCTGGGAAACTTGCGATTGCCTTTTGTACGTAAGGCTAAAGAGCAGTTCTGAGTGCCCGGGAATATAAAGATCGCGAAACTCATATTCGTTCCTGAAGCCGCTCTTAACCGCGAGATTGGTCATAGCAGTGTTCATCTTGCTGACCGTCATAAAATAATGAGCAGCAGGGTGAGCGCTTATGGCGAATGTGACGAGCTTCGATCCTATGTTTCTATTGCGGAAGCTCTGATGGACCCATATCGGTCCCAATTTTGTCCCGTTGTTCGTTTTTCTGGTGACGACTATGTATCCAACAACTTCAGACTTATGCCTTGCAAGATATACGCGCTTTGACTGGGTCGATGGAGAAAATGATTTGTGATGCAAGTCGAAGCGAAAAATCTTAGCCAGATAATCCAGCTCAGTTTCTGGATAATAACCGGCAATCTCATCTGCTCGCGTCCTATCTAGCGCGGGTATTCTAAAAGAATCGGACCACGTCGCCGGCGAAATGTTGATATCGGGGTGCACAAAGTCGTTGTTTCTAATTTCAGATGCGCGCCCACTTGGTCCGCCACGAAGTGAACTTGGCCTGACGTTCAACGAACCGAGCTCTGTCTGACTCGAAAGTGATGCCACAGCCCAATTCGGCAGACGCGACCCAACTCCGTCAAAAGAAGAAACTGCTTGGATCATGCGCTCCCACCCGGCTACTACAGTACTATAGAATCTATATATGCGACTATACTGTCCTTAAGGCGTTGAATTTCCTTTAGCTTAGCACTCTCCGGAGTTTCTCCCTGCTGATCTAAACGCCTTGCCGCTGAGGATCCAGAGAGGGTTATGTAGTCGCCAAGACATCGGTTGAATTCAACTATTTTGGGACGAATGGCCGAAAACTCGGGGTCATTTTCTGCGATTAGAAGCTGCGGCGATTGAATAAATAGCTCGCTAAGCGTTGCTCCCTTTGCCTTTATCGCCTCGGCAATTGGCAATGCGATTTCAAGCGCTGCACGATACCTTGCGATATTTGCTGCTCGGTCTCGAATAACACCTTGACGAGCGATTTTTTCCGAAGCCTCAATTTGATTTCGAATCGCTGCGATACTTAGGGCGCCAACCAAGAGGGCGATATAACCAGATAGTCCTGTCAGCCAATCGCGATAGCAAACTTGCCATTGCTGGCCATCTGCGCACCATCGGCCAGGCATGCTTGGTTGCAATATCCCGACAAGGAAAAGTGCGGCGCAAAATACTATACTGCTGATTATTATGTTGCCCCAGGTGACGTATCTCATGTTGGCCTATCGGGGTCTGTTGCTGGAGTGGCGCCGCTACTCCGCCGCTTCCATCCTTGGCTCGGCCTTCTCTACCTTCGCGGCGCAGAACTTGAACTCCGGAATCTTGCCGAAAGGATCGAGCTTCGGATTGGTCAAGAGGTTCGCCGCCGCCTCCACGTAAGCGAAGGGGATGAACACCACGCCGTCCGGCACGGCGTCGTCCTGGCGGGCGGCGAGCTCGACCGAGCCGCGCCGCGTGCTGACGCGGATCATGTCGCCGGGCTGGATGCCGAGCTTGGCAATGGTGCCGCGCGACACCTGCGCGGACGCCGACGGCTCGATGGCGTCGAGCACCGCGGCGCGGCGCGTCATCGAGCCGGTGTGCCAATGCTCGAGCTGGCGGCCGGTGGAGAGGATGAACGGATAGTCGTGGTCCGGCACCTCGTCCGGCGGCGTGAGCTTGGTGGCGACCAGCTTGGCGAAGCCGCCCGGACGCGGGAAGCCGTCCTCGAACACCACGTCGCGGCCGGGCATGTCGGCGCCATCGGTCGGATAGGTGACGGCATATTCGCGGTCGACGCGCTCCCAGCTGATGTTGGCGAGCGCCGGCATCATCGACGCCATCTCGTCGAACACCTCGCCGACGTGCTTGTAGTTCCAGCCGCAGCCCATGCGGTTGGCGATCTCGGTGATGATCCACAAGTCCTGGCGCGTGTCGCCCGGCAGCGGCAGCGCCTGGCGGCCCATCTGCACCTGGCGGTTGGTGTTGGTGACCGTGCCGTCCTTCTCCGGCCAGCCGGAGGCGGGCAGGATGACGTCGGCATAGACCGCGGTCTCGGTGAGGAACAGGTCCTGCACGACCAGATGCTCGAGATGCGCCAGCGCCTCGCGCGCGTGGTTGAGGTCGGGGTCCGACATCGCCGGGTTCTCACCCTCGATGTACATGCCCTTGATCTCGTCGGCGTGCACCGCGTCCATGATCTCGACCACGGTCTTGCCGCGCTTGGGATTGAGCTTGACGCCCCACTTCTCTTCGTACTTGGCACGGATCTCCGGGTTCTCGACCGACTTGTAGTCGGGGAAGAACATCGGGATGAGGCCGGCGTCGGAGGCGCCCTGCACATTGTTCTGGCCGCGCAAAGGATGCAGGCCGGTGCCGGGGCGGCCGATCTGGCCGGTGATGAGCGCCAGCGCGATCAGGCAGCGCGCATTGTCGGTGCCGTGCGTATGCTGCGACACGCCCATGCCCCAGAAGATGATCGACGACTCGGCGCGGGCATAGGCGCGCGCGACCTCGCGCAGCGTCTCCGGCTCGATGCCGCAGATCGGCGCCATCTCCTCCGGCGTGAACTGCTTGACGTTCTCCTTCCAGGCGTCGAAGCCCTCGACATAGGTCTGGATGTATTGCTGGTCGTAGAGCTTTTCCTCGACGATCACGTTCAACATGGCGTTGAGCATCGCCACGTCGGTGCCGTTCTTGAACTGCATCATCTTCCAGGCGTGCCGCTTCATGGCGGTGCCGCGCGGGTCCATGACGACCAGCTTGGCGCCGCGCTTGGCGGCCTGCTTGAAGAAGGTCGCCGCCACCGGATGGTTCTCGGTCGGGTTGGCACCGATGACGATGATGACGTCCGAGTTCTTGCACTCGTTGAAAGTGGCGGTCACCGCCGCCGAGCCGACGCCTTCCAAGAGCGCCGACACCGAGGAGGCGTGACACAGCCGCGTGCAGTGGTCGACATTGTTGGTGCCGAAGCCGGTGCGCACCAGCTTCTGGAACAGATAGGCCTCTTCATTCGAGCCCTTGGCCGAGCCGAAGCCGGCGAGCGCCTGCGGGCCGTCGCGGTCGCGGATTTTCTTCAAGCCGCCGGCGGCCTTGTCGAGCGCCTCTTCCCAGGTGGCTTCGCGGAAATGCGTCCACGGGTTGGACGGGTCGATGAACTCGTGCGGCACCTTGGGCACGCCGTCTTTGCGAATCATCGGCTTCAAGAGGCGCTGGGGATTGTGCACATAGTCGAAGCCGAAGCGTCCCTTCACGCACAACCTGTTCTGGTTGGCCGGGCCGTTCTTGCCGGTGACGGCGACGATCTTATCGTCCTTGATCTGGTAGGTGAGCTGGCAGCCGACGCCGCAATAGGGGCAGACCGAGTCGACCGTGCGGTCGGGCTTGCCCTTGTAGACGTTGTTCTCGTCCACCATCGTGGCCGGCATCAGCGCGCCGGTCGGGCAGGCCTGCACGCACTCGCCGCAGGCGACGCAAGTGGACGCGCCCATCGGGTCGTCGAAGTCGAACACGATCTTCTCGGCGTGGCCGCGGAAAGCCATGCCGATGACGTCGTTGACCTGCACTTCGCGGCAGGCGCGGACGCAGAGGTTGCACTGGATGCAGGCGTCGAGGTTGACCGCCATCGCCACGTGGCTGCGGTCGGGCGGCGGCACCTCGATGCGGTCGCGCTTGGGGAAGCGGCTTTCGAGGACGCCCTGGCGCTTCACGGTCTTCCAGAACTCGGAGTCCGGATCGTGCGCGACGTCCTGCTTCGGCTGGTCGGTCACGAGCAGCTCAGCGACCATCTTGCGCGCGGTCTTGGCGCGGTCGGTCTGCGTCTTCACCTTCATGCCCGGCGCGGGCGTGCGGATGCAGCTCGCGGCCAGCACGCGCTCGCCTTCGATCTCGACCATGCAGACGCGGCAATTGCCGTCCGGCCGGTAGCCGGGCTTGGGCGTGTAGCAGAGGTGCGGCAGCTTGATGTCGAGCCGGCGCGCGGCGCGGAAAATGGTCTCGCCGTCGCGGATGTCGATCTCGCGGTCGTCGATGAAGAAGGTTTTCGGCGTGGGCGCCTCGCCCTGCCCGGCGGACTTGTCCATCGGCGCGGTGTGCGCGACGCCGGGCTTGCCGTCGCCATAGGCCTTTCCGCCCGCGGCGCCTTTGTTGTCGTGTCCGTAACCGGCCGGTTTCTGGGTGTCGTCAGCCATGGTTCACCATTTTCCCAGCGGTTTCGTGAGCTCCTCGGGGAAATATTTGATCACGCACAGCAGCGGATTGGGCGCCGCCTGGCCGAGGCCGCAGATGGAGGCGTCGCGCATGGCGGTCGAGAGTTCAGTGAGCAGGTCGACGTTCCACGGGCCCTGCGCCATCAGCGCGGCCGCCTTTTCGGTGCCGACGCGGCAGGGCGTGCACTGGCCGCAGCTCTCGTCCTCGAAGAACTTCATCAGGTTCAACGCGGCGAGCTTGATGTCGTCCCGGTCGGACAGGATCACGACCGCGTGCGAGCCGACGAAGCAGCCGTATTTCTCCAGCGTGCCGAAATCGAGCGGGATGTTCGCCATCGAAGCCGGCAAGATGCCGCCGGAGGGGCCGCCCGGCAGATAGGCCTTGAAGGCGTGGCCGTCGAGCATGCCGCCGCAATATTCGTCGACCAGCTCCTGCATGGTGATGCCGGCGGGCGCCAGCTTGACGCCGGGGTTTTTCACGCGGCCTGAAACAGAAAAACTGCGGAACCCCTTGCGCTCATGGCGGCCCTGCGAAGTCGCCCATTCCGCGCCCTTTTCGATAATGTCGCGGATCCAGAACATCGTTTCGACGTTCTGCTCCAGCGTCGGGCGGCCGAACAGGCCGACCTGCGCAACATAAGGCGGCCGGTGGCGCGGCAGGCCGCGCTTGCCCTCGATCGACTCGATCATCGCCGACTCTTCGCCACAGATATAGGCGCCGGCACCGCGGCGCAGATGCAGCTTGGTGTGGGGCGACAGGCCGGCCTGCGCGACGCGCTCGATTTCCTCGAGCAGCATCAGCCGTATTTCGGGATATTCGTCGCGGATGTAGACGTAAGTGTCGCGCGCCTCGACCACGAAAGCCGCAATCAGCACGCCTTCGATGAAGCGGTGCGGGTCGCGCTCCAGATAATGACGGTCCTTGAAGGTGCCGGGCTCGCCCTCGTCGGCATTGACGGCGAACAGGCGGGGCGCGGGCTCGGCGCGCACCAGCGACCATTTGCGCCCGGTCGGAAAGCCGGCGCCGCCGAGGCCGCGCAGGCCGGAATCGCTGACGATCTTGATGAGGTCTTCCGCCGTGCGCTTGCCGGTGAGGCATTGCTTGAGCAGCTTGTAGCCGCCCGCCTGCGTGTAGGCGGCGAGATCGGTGCCGGGATGAAAGGCGTGCGCATGCGGCTTCGCCTGCACCGCGGCCGACACGTTCTCGACCGTCGCCTTGAAGGTCTGCACATGGCCGACGGCCACCGCCGGCGCATGGTCGCAGGCGCCCATGCAGGGCGCGCGCACGACCCGCACGTCGGGGCCGAGCCTGGCCGGAAGCTCGTTCAACAATTTCTCCGCGCCCATCATGCAGCAGGTGAGCGAGTCGCAGACGCGCACGGTGACCGGCGGCGGCGGCGTCTCGCCTTCCTTCACCACGTCGAAATGCGCGTAGAAGGTGGCGACCTCGTAGACCTCAGTGAGCGCGAGCTTCATCTCGGCCGCGAGCGCGGCGAGATGCGCGGCGGAGAGATGGCCGTAATGGTCCTGGATAAGGTGCAGGTGCTCGATCAAGAGGTCGCGCCGGCGCGGCCGGTCGGTGAGCAGCGCGCGCACCTCATCGAGCGCCGCCGGATCGACCTGGCGGCCCTTGGGTGTGCGCGGCGGACGGCGGCGTTTCGGCTGCGCGCCGTCGCCCGCGACCGGTGGCGGAACCTGCATATTCATCGGCTTCTCCTCGATGTGATTTGAAGCCGTTCCAGACTTGAGACAATCCCGTGATCGGTATGGGTTGATAGGAATTACCTATCAAAAAACAGGGGTTGCTGTTATTTATTTTAGCGAGCAGAATGGCGCTCCAGGCACCCTAACTGTCTGACACAACAGAGTTATTGTCTTGATTGACCGGCTCGAATTCCTGCTGGCCCTGGCGCGCGAAAAGCACTTCGGGCGCGCCGCGGAGACCTGCGGCGTGACGCAGCCCACGCTGTCGGCCGGAATCAAGCACCTCGAGGAGCAGATGGGCGTGCTGCTGGTCAACCGCGGCTCGCGCTTCCAGGGCTTTACGCCGGAAGGCGAGCGCGTGCTGGATTGGGCGCGCCGCATCGTCGGCGACAGCCAGGCCATGCGCGAGGAGATCAACGCGCTGCGCCACGGCCTCACCGGCCGCCTGCGCATCGCCGCCATCCCAACGGCGCTGGCGATGGTGGCGGCGCTCACCACGCCCTACCGCAAGCGGCACCCGAACGTGCAATTCACCATCTGGTCGCGCACGTCGGTCGAAGTTCTCGAACTGCTGGAAAATCTCGAAATAGACGCCGGCATTACTTATGTCGAGAACGAGCCGCTCGGCCGCGTCAGCACCGTGCCGCTTTATCACGAACGCTACCGGCTGCTGACATCGGCCGACGCGCCGCTCGGCAACCGCGACAAGGTCACCTGGGCGGAGGTGGCGCAGGTGCCGCTCTGCCTGCTGACGCCCGACATGCAGAACCGGCGCATCATCGACCGGCTCTTGCGCAGCGCGGGCGGCGAGTCGCGGCCGACGCTCGAGTCCGACTCGATGATCCTGCTGTTCAGCCACGTGCGCACCGGCCGCTGGGCCAGCGTGATGCCGGCCAAGCTCGCCGAAACCTTGGGCCTCACCGAAACCATCCGCGCCATCCCGATCGTGCAGCCGGAAGCGGTGCAGACCATCGGCCTGGTGGTGCCCAAGCGCGAGCCGATGACGATGATAACGGCCGCGCTGGTGGAAGAAGCCAAGCGGATCGCGCCCACGCTCGACCAGCTCGAGAAGCTGGCGCCGGTCGCCACCGCGCGCACGCGCTGATTTATTCGAGATTCCTGAGCAAATGCATGAGATGCATCCACGCCCATAAACTTCTCGCCGCGCTTGCGGCGCCTGAGCCCCTCAGTTCATCGATTTCCCGCGCTTCTCCGCGTACATCGCCCGATCGGCGGCCTTCAGCAGCTCCGGGACCGTCTGTCCGTCTTCCGGATACATCGCCAGACCGACGCTTGCCGACACGGACGTCCCGTTCGCTTGCTCCCCGATCGGAAAGGTCGTTTCTCTCTGGAACCGCGCGCGGAGCGCGCCCGCGGCGAGCGCGCTGCCGTTAAGCGGGAGGACGACGCCGAATTCGTCGCCGCCAATTCGCGCCACGAAACCGTCCGTTCCGACCGCAGCCTGAAGCTCGCGGACGATCGTCCGCAAAGCGGCGTCACCGACTACGTGGCCATATCGATCATTGATCTCTTTGAGATAGTCGACATCGACGAAGACGACGCCGGTACGGCCTTCGACGCTGCGGGCCAGCGACAACATGTATGCCAACTGGGCATCGAACATCGTGCGATTGGGGACGCCTGTGAGCGCGTCTCGTTGCATGACCGAGACGTCGACGTGCATCAAAACGGCATGCCGGACACCGGACGCCTGGAGCGGTGAAATCACCACCTGATACCAGTGATACCGCTCGGCGAACGGACACCCATAGGTCGTGGCAAACATCTTTGCGTCGCCGTCGATAACGCGGCGCAATCCCGACAGGACATCGCTCGCCTCACGACAACCGCGATCGATCGCGGCCTCGCACTCGGAAAGATAGTTCCATGGGGTCGGCCTGCGAGCGAGGTTTCCGTCGCGCGCGGTTTCAAGCCATTTGCGGTTCACTTTCACGATGTCGCCGACGGGATCGGCGATCGCGACTTCTACCGGCAGAGCATCGACCAAGTTGAAATTCAAGTTCTCGATCACAGGATCCGTTCCAGGGCCGCGTCCACTTCCGCAGCCCTTCAGGCAGGAGGCTTCTCACGACGTCGGCGCCAAGTTTTGACGCAAATCAAGGCTCAAATGTGCCGCCGACATTCGTGTCTGCGGTGGTGCGATAGTCCCGGCGCGCTACGACGCAGCCTGCTCCAATATCGCCGCTGTCTTCTCCGGCATGTCGAGCATCACGTGGTGCCCGCAGGCCAGCGCGTGCGCGCTCCAGGCCGGATCAGCTTTCGCACGCTCATAGAACGGCTTGAACGGGCTCTCGCGCGGCAGCACGGTGCCGTGCACATAGACGTGCTTGCGCACGGTCTTGTGCCCGCCCGTGAGCTTGAGGCGCTCGGCGAACGCGCCGATCGGAAACGGCGTCGCCAGCGCGTCGACGCGCGGCGCGTCAGCCGGATTGACGTTGAAATAGGCGACCGCCGGCGGCGCCGGCACGGCCAGGCCGCCGAGATTGCCGGCGCCGGCGATGAAGCGCTGCGTGTTCGCCGGGATGTTGATGTCGAACAGCGACTGGCCGTCTTCCGGCAGGAAGGCGTCGAGATAGACCAGCGCCGCTACCTTCTCGGGGATGCGGTCGGCGACGCCGGTGATCACCATGCCGCCGTAGGAGTGGCCGGCGAGGATGACGTCGTTCAAGCCCTCGTAATGAAAGACGTTGAGGATGTCGGTGATGTGGGTCGAGAGATTGACGCTACCGGTGAGCAGGTGCGCGCGCTCGCCCTGCCCGGTAAGCGTCGGCGTGAAAACGGCGTGGCCTTGCGCGCGTAGCAAGGCGGCGACCTTGTAGTAGCACCAGCCGCCCGACCAGGCGCCGTGCACCAGAACGAATGTGGTCATTACTTTTTGGCTCTTTCAATGCCTTCCAGGATGGTGCGCTCGGCGTCGGCCGTGTCGAGCCACTTCACGATGGTCACCCACTTGCCCTTTTCGAGGTCCTTGTAGTGCTGGAAGAAGTGAGCGATTTGCTCGATCATCACGGACGGGAGGTCGCGGTAGCTCGAAATGCCGGTGTAGAACGGGTGCAAGGCGTCGACCGGCACGGCCAGCACCTTCTCGTCGCCGCCGGCTTCGTCTTCCATCAGCAGCGCGCCGACCGGGCGGCAGCGGATGACGGCGCCGGGCACCACCGGCACCTGCGAGATGACCAGCACGTCGCAGGGGTCGCCGTCCTCCGACAGCGTGTGCGGGATGAAGCCGTAATTGCCGGGATAGAACATCGCGGTGTGCAGGAAGCGGTCGACGAAGATCGCGCCGGACACCTTGTCGAATTCGTACTTCACCGGCACGCCGCCGAGCGGAATCTCGATGACCGCGTGCACGTCCTTCGGCGGCGCGCGCCCGGCGGGGATGAGCTTGAGGTCCATGGTGCCTCCGTTTGCCCGAAGGCTAGCACTTAGGCCCTGTCACGCGCACGAAAAAGGGGCCTTGCGGCCCCTCATCCGTTACCCGTTGACGCGCGCGCCTAGAAGAGCCCGACGATCTTGCCGTCCTTGACGTCGATGGCGTCGGCGGACGGCACCTTGGGCAGGCCCGGCATGGTCATGATCTCACCGCAGATCGCCACCACGAACTCGGCGCCGGCCGAGAGACGAACCTCGCGCACCGGGATCGAGAAGCCGGTGGGTGCGCCCTTGGCGTCCGGATTGGTCGAGAACGAGTACTGCGTCTTGGCGATGCAGACCGGCAGCTTGCCGAAGCCCATCTCTTCCCACTGCTTGAGCTGGTCCTTCACCGACTTGTCGGCGGTGGCGTCGTCGGCGCGGTAGATTTCCTTGGCGATGGTGCGGATCTTCTCGAACAGCGGCATGTCGTCGGGGTAGAGCAGCTTGAGATTGGCCTTGCCCGCGTCGATGGTCTTGACCACCGCCTTGGCGACGTCGGCCGCGCCCTCGCCGCCCATGGCCCAGTGGTCGGCCATCAGCGCCTCGACGCCGAGCGCCTTGCACTTGTCCTTGACCAGCGCGATCTCGGCGTCGGTGTCGGCCGAGAAGCGGTTGATCGAGACCACCGCCGGCAGGCCGAACTTCTTGATGTTCTCGACATGGCGCTGAAGGTTGGCCATGCCGGTTTCCAGCGCCTTGAGGTCCTCCTTCTTGAGGTCCTCTTTCTTGACGCCGCCGTGCATCTTGAGCGCGCGGATGGTGGCGACGATGACGACGCAGTCCGGCTTGAGGCCGGCCTTGCGGCACTTGATGTCGAGGAACTTCTCGGCGCCCAAGTCGGCGCCGAAGCCGGCTTCCGTCACCACATAGTCGGCGAGCTTGAGCGCGGTGGCGGTGGCGGAGACCGAGTTGCAGCCGTGCGCGATGTTGGCGAAGGGGCCGCCGTGGATGAAGGCGGGCGTGCCTTCCAGCGTCTGGACCAAGTTGGGCGCGATGGCGTCCTTCAAGAGCGCCGCCATGGCGCCGTGCGCGTTGAGGTCGCGGGCACGGATCGGCTTTCGTTCCCGCGTATAGGCGACGATGATGTTGCCGAGGCGCTCCTTCAGGTCCTCGAGGTCGCGCGCGAGGCAGAAGATCGCCATGACTTCCGAGGCGACCGTGATGTCGAAGCCGGCCTCGCGCGGATAGCCGTTGGCGACGCCGCCGAGCGAGCAGACGATCTCGCGCAGCGCGCGGTCGTTCATGTCCATGACGCGGCGCCAGGCGACGCGGCGGCTGTCGATGCCGAGCGCGTTGCCCCAGTAGATGTGGTTGTCGATCAGCGCCGAGAGCAGGTTGTGCGCCGAGGTGATGGCGTGGAAGTCGCCGGTGAAGTGGAGGTTGATGTCCTCCATCGGGATGACTTGCGCGTAGCCGCCGCCGGCAGCCCCCCCTTTCACGCCGAAGGACGGACCGAGGCTCGGCTCGCGCAGGCAGAGCATCGCCTTCTTGCCGATATAATTGAGCGCGTCGGTGAGGCCGACGGTGGTGGTGGTCTTGCCCTCGCCCGCCGGCGTCGGCGAGATGGCGGTGACCAGGATCAGCTTGCCGTTCGGCTTGTTGGCGAGCGACTTGACGTAGTCCATCGACACCTTGGCCTTGAAGTGGCCGTAGGGGTCGAGGTTTTCGGCCGCAATGCCGAGCTTTTCCTTGGCGATGTCCATGATCGGCCGCTTCTTGGCGGCCTGCGATATTTCGATGTCGGATTTCGGATTTTGATGCTGCGAGGCGGGCATGGTGCGTTTCCAATAAGATGACGATTATCAATTCGTCATTCCGGGGCGCGCCGAAGGCGCGAGCCCGGAATCCATAACTGCGGAGTATGGATTCCGGGCCCGCCGCTTCGCGGCGTCCCGGAATGACGCGGGGTGAGTTTCGAGGACGACATCAACCGAGGATCGTCCCCTTGGCGAGGTTGGCGGTCTTGGCCCATTCGCCGGCATCGATCTTCTTGCCGTCGGCGGGCTGCACGCGGGTGATCTTGAAGCGGCCGTCGGCGCAGACGACGACGATGCCGTCGGCTTCCACGGCGACCACCTCGCCGAGCTTGCCGGCGATGCCCTTGGGATCCTTGGCCGGCAGCGGCTGGGCGTCGAACACCTTCACGGTGGCGCCGTTGAGCGTGGTCCAGGCGCCGGGCGCCGGATTGCAGCCGCGGATCAGGCGGTCGATCTGCTCCCAGGGCTTGCCCCAGTCGATCTTGGCGTTGCCCGCGCCGCAGCGGCCTTCATAGGTGGCCTTCGACTCGTCCTGCTTGATGCGCGGCGCCTTGCCGGCCTTCACCAGGTCGACCGACTCCAGCATGGCCTCGACGCCCATCGGGAACAGGCGGTCGAAATAGACGGTGCCGAGCGTGTCGGTGGCGGAGATCGGCGTCTTCTTCTGGAGCAGCACGTCGCCGGTATCGAGCCCGTTGTCGGGCCAGAAGATCGACAGGCCGGTTTCCTTCTCGCCCTTGATGATCGGCCAGTTGATGGCGGAGGCGCCGCGATAGGCCGGCAGCAGCGAGGGATGATACTGGATCGAGCCGTGGGTCGGGACGTTGAGGAACTCCTCCGGCACGAACAGCGTGACGAAGGCCATGACCTGCAGGTCCGGCTTGAGCGATTTGAACTGCTCGATCACGTCCGGCTTCTTGTAGGAGTCGGGCTGGTAGACCGGCAGGTTGGCGGCGAGCGCCGCTTCCTTCAGCGGGTCGGCCTTGGCGCCCGGCTTCTCCGGCGCGACATAGACGGCGATCACGTTCTCGCCGCGCTTGAGCAGCGCTTCCAGCACGGCCTTGCCGAAGGCCTGCTGGCCGTGGACCACGATACGCATCTGTGACTCTCCCAAACTTGCACTGTCATGCCCGCGCAGGCGGGCATCCAGTAAACGCGGACAGCTCGGTGATTACTGGGTCCCCGCTTTCGCGGGGACGACAGCTCTCATTGATTACGCCGCCTTTTCTTCCTTCGCCGGGGCGCTGAGCGCGCCCGAGTTCTTGATCTCGGCGACCTCGGCCGCCTTGAAGCCGAGCACGTCGCTCAGGATCTCGTCGGTGTGCTCGCCGAGTAGCGGCGAACGCTTCACCTCGGAGATCGAGTCGGACATCTTAATCGGATTGCCGACGGTCAGGTACTTGCCGCGCTTGGGGTGATCGACCTCGACCACGGTGCCGGTCTTGCGCAGCGATTCCTCCTCGGCGATTTCCTTCATCGACAGGATCGGCCCGACCGGTATGTCGACCTTGTTGCAGATCTCCATGACCTCGAACTTGCTCTTGGTCATGGTCCATTCCTCGATGCGCGCGAAGATCTTCTTCAGCTTCGGCAGGCGCGCGCGCGGCGTGGCGTATTCCGGATCGGTCTTCCAGGCCGGCTCGCCGATGAGGTCGCAGATGGCGCCCCACACTGGGGCCTGGGTGATGAAGTAGATGTAGGCGTTCGGGTCTTCCGGCGCGCCCTTGCACTTCAGGATCCAGCCCGGCTGGCCGCCGCCGGAATCGTTGCCGGCGCGCGGCACGGTGTCGTGGAAGGGAATGCCTTCGCCGTACTGGCTGTATTCGGTGAGCGGGCCGTGCTGCAGGCGCTGCTGGTCGCGCAATTTTACGCGCGCGAGATTGAGCACGCCGTCCTGCATGGCGCAGAGCACCTTCTGGCCGCGGCCGGTGCGGTTGCGCTGGTAGAGCGCGGCGACGATGCCGAGCGCGAGATGCAGGCCGGTGCCTGAGTCGCCGATCTGCGCGCCGGTGACCAGCGGCGGGCCGTCGCGGAAGCCGGTGGTCGAGGCCGAGCCGCCGGCGCACTGCGCGACGTTCTCGTAGACCTTGCAGTCCTCATAGGGACCGGGGCCGAAGCCCTTCACCGACGCCACGATCATGCGCGGGTTGAGCTTGTTGATGTGCTCCCAGGTGAGCCCCATGCGGTCGAGCGCGCCGGGCGCGAAGTTTTCGACCAGCACGTCGCACTTTTTGATCAGCTCGTTGAGCACGCGCTTGCCTTGCGGATGCTTGGAGTCGATCGTGATCGAGCGCTTGTTGTGGTTGAGCATGGTGAAATAGAGCGAATCGGCGCCCTTCACGTCGACCAGCTGGCCGCGCGTGATGTCGCCGACGCCGGGGCGCTCGACCTTGATCACGTCGGCGCCGAACCAGGCGAGGAGCTGGGTGCAGGTCGGGCCCGACTGCACGTGCGTGAAGTCGAGGATGCGCACGCCGTCCAGCGCCTTGCCGGCCTGGCCATACGGCTTGTTCGAAGGCCGCGGCAGGCTGGCACCGTTACCGTTGGCTTTCTTGGCGGCCGCCTTTTTCGCCGGCTTCCTGGCGGCGAGCTTGACGACCTTGCGCGCGGGCTTCTTCGCGGCCGCTTTCGCCTTGGCTTTCGCCTTCTTCTTCGCTTTGGCCATTTAGTTTCTCCTATCTCCCGGGCTGTCATGCCCGCGAAAGCGGGCATCCAGTATTCACAGCCCTATCGATTGCGCATAACGTCGAATTCCGGGGTTACTGGGTCCCCGCTTTCGCGGGGACGACAGCTGAATCATTTCTTCTTCAGCTTGCTCTGCGGGTTGAGGTTGCCGATGCGGCCGCTTTCGCTGCCGGCGGCAGGATCGAGCACCGCGTTGATGAGGGTCGGTTTCCCTGAATCCATCGCGGCGTTGACGGCGCGCTTGAGCTCGTCCGGCGAGGTCGCATTGACGCCGACGCCGCCGAAGGCCTCGATCATCCTGTCGTAGCGCGCGCCCTTGACGAACACGGTCGGCGCGGGATCGGTGCCGACGGAGTTGACGTCGGTGCCGCGGTAGATGCCGTCGTTGTTGAAGATGACGATGCAGACCGGCAGGTTGTAGCGGCAGATGGTCTCGATCTCCATGCCGGAGAAGCCGAAGGCCGAGTCGCCCTCGACCGCCAGCACCGGCTTGCCGGTCTCGATTGCGGCGGCGATGGCGTAGCCCATGCCGATGCCCATGATGCCCCAGGTGCCGACGTCGATGCGCTTGCGCGGCTGATACATGTCGATGATGCCGCGCGCGAGATCGAGCGTGTTGGCGCCTTCGTTGACCAGGATGGCGTCGGGCCGCTCCTTGACGATCGTGCGCAGCACGCCGAGCGCGCCGTGATAGTCCATCGGCACGTTGTTGTTCATCAGGCGCGGCGCCATCTTGGCGATGTTCTCGTCGCGCTTGGACGTCACCGTCTTGATCCAGTCGGCGGGCGGCGCGGGCATGCCGTTGCCGGCTTCTTTCAATAGCGCCTCGACGCAGGAGCCGATGTCGCCGACCACCGGCGCGACGATCTCGACGTTGGAGTCCATCTCCTTCGGCTCGATGTCGATCTGGATGAATTTCTTCGGCTCGGTGCCCCAGGCCTTGCCCTTGCCGTGTGAGAGCAGCCAGTTGAGGCGCGCGCCGATCAGCATCACCACGTCGGACTGTGCCAGCACGGTCGAGCGCGCCGCGCCCGCGCATTGCGGATGCGTGTCGGGCAGCAGGCCTTTGGCCATGCTCATCGGCAGAAACGGCGCGCCGGTCTGCTCCACGAAGCGGCGGATGGCGTCGTCGGCCTGGGCATAGGCCGCGCCCTTGCCGAGGATGATCAGCGGGCGCTTGGCGCTCTTCAGAACGTCGACGGCGCGCTTGACCGCTTCGGGCGCCGGAATCTGCGCCGGCGCCGGGTCGATGACCTTGACCAGAGATTTCTTGCCCGCTTCCGCGTTCATCACCTGGCCGAACAGCTTGGCCGGCAGGTCGAGATAGACGCCGCCGGGCCGGCCCGAGACCGCGGCGCGGATGGCGCGCGCGAGGCCGATGCCGATGTCCTGCGCATGCAGCACGCGGAAAGCCGCCTTGCACAGCGGCTTGGCGACGGCGAGTTGGTCCATCTCCTCATAGTCGCCCTGCTGCAGATCGACGATCTCGCGCTCGGACGAGCCCGAGATCAGGATCATCGGGAAGCAGTTGGTGGTGGCGTGCGCCAGCGCGGTGAGGCCGTTGAGAAAGCCCGGCGCCGAAACGGTGAGGCAGATGCCGGGCTTCTTGGTCAGGAAGCCGGCGATGGAGGCAGCGTAGCCGGCGTTTTGTTCATGACGGAAGGACAGCACCCGGATGCCGGCGGCCTGCGCCATGCGCCCGAAATCCGTGATCGGAATTCCGGGCACGCCGTAGATCGTGGTCAGCCCGTTGAGCTTGAGCGCGTCGATGATGAGGTTGAAGCCGTCGGTCAGCTCCTGCTCGGCTTCCGGCGTGGGCGCCGCTTCGCGCGCTTTCACTGCTGCGTCGGACATTTTTTCATCTCCGTCATTCGTTGCCGGACATCAGTCCAGATAATCGGCGTATTTTGCGACATGGTCGGCGAGGCCGAGCGCATGGTCGCGCACGAGGTCTTCCGCGCGGTCGGTGGCGCGGGCTTCCAAAGCTTCGATGATGGCCATGTGGTCTTTGATCGAGCGGTCGGCGCGATCCTTCTCGCCGATAGTGGTGCGGCGGATCATGCGCATATGCGTGAACAGGTTTTCCGCCAGGTCGATCAGCACGTCGTTGCGCGACAGCCGGATGATGGTTTGGTGGAACTCAATGTTTGTGTCGGAGTATTCGTCGAGGTGAGCGCGCAATTTACCGTCGACGAAGGCGGCGAACATCTTGCGCAGGCCGGCGATCTCCTCGTCGGTGGCCACCTTGGTCATCAGGCGCGCCGCCATGCTCTCGAGCGCCGCCCAGGCGGTGATCATCTCGATCACCTCGGCCTTGGTCTTGCGCACGACGTAGATGCCGCGGCGCGGCACCGAGCGCACGAAGCCTTCGCTCTCGAGCTGCGCCATGGCCTCGCGCACCGGCGTGCGGCTGATGCCGAAGTCCTGCGCCAGCTTGCGCTCGTCGAGGCGGATGTCGTCGCGGCTGCGATAGATGTCCATCGCCACGATGGCATTCTTCAAGGCGGCGTAGGCCTTGTGCTTGAAGCTCGGCGCGGTGGCGATCGGCTCCAGCGTCGGCTGCGTCGCGATCGGCAGCCGCGCCGTTGTGGCGCCGCGCGTGCGCACGCTGGCGCGCCGGGAAGTGCGGTCTCGGTTACTCATGTCTGGTATACATTATGCCAGCGCGCCTATTCACGCAACCGAATTGCCGTTTTTCACCGTGTTTTCGGCCTTTTTGGCCGGCCGGCAGCGGGAGTTCGTGCACCGCATCCTCGCTGCCGAAGGTCTCTCCTACTGGGCCGCCCGCAACCCGGCCGCACCCCGCAGGCGCGTCCACAGGCCCTGGAGGATGGGCCAGAACAGCGCGATGAGACCGAGCGTCATGATGGTCGAGACCAGCCCGTTGGCCCAGAAGGCGCTGAGACTGCCCTGCGACCCGAGCAACGACTGGCGGAACGACTCCTCCGCTTTGTCGCCGAGCACGATGGCGAGCACCATCGGCGCCAGCGGGTAGTTGGTCTTCTTCATGAAGTAGCCCGCGATGCCGAACACCAGCATCATCACCACGTCGAACGCGTTGTTGTTCACGGTGTAGGCGCCGATGGCGCAGAGCACCAGGATGATCGGCGCGATCACGCTGAACGGGATGCGCAGGATGGCCGCGAAAATCGGCACGCAGGTCAGCACCACGATCAGGCCGACGATGTTGCCCATGTACATCGAGGCGATCAGGCCCCAGACGAAGTCCTTCTGCTCGGTGAAGAGCAGCGGACCGGGCTGCAAGCCCCAGATCAGCAGGCCGCCCAGCAGCACGGCGGCGGTCGGCGAACCGGGCACGCCGAGCGAGATCATCGGCAGCAGCGCGGCGGTGCCGGCCGCGTGCGCGGCCGTTTCCGGCGCGACCACGCCTTCGATTTCACCCTTGCCGAAGTTCTTGCCGCGCTTGGAAATGCGCTTGGCGATGCCGTAGCTCATGAACGAAGCGGGCGTCGCGCCGGCCGGGCTGATGCCCATCCAGCACCCGATCAGGCACGAGCGCAGCGACAGCATCCAGTAGCGCGGCAGCTCCTTCCAGGTCTGGAACACGATCTTCAGATTGATCTTGGCGGCCTTGCCGCGGAACGAGAGCCCCTCCTCCATCGTGAGAAGGATTTCGCCGATGCCGAACAGGCCGATGACCGCGATCAGGAAGTCGAAGCCGCTGAGCAGCGACTCGAAGCCGAAGGTCAGGCGCAGCTGGCCGGTGACCTGGTCGAGGCCGACCGCGCCGAGCCCGAAGCCGATCATCATCGAGGCCAGGGTCTTGAACGGCGGTTCCTTGCTCAGGCCGATGAAACTGCAGAACGCGAGGAAATAGACCGAGAAAATCTCCGCCGGTCCGAACCGTAATGCGAAGTTGGCGACCAGCGGCGCCACCAGCGTGATCATGATGACGGCGAACAGCGCGCCGACGAACGACGAGGTGAAGGCGGCGGTGAGCGCCTCGCCGGCCCTGCCCTGCTGCGCCATCGGATAGCCGTCGAAGGTGGTCGCCACCGACCATGGTTCGCCGGGTATGTTGAACAGGATCGACGTGATGGCGCCGCCGAACAGCGCGCCCCAGTAGATGCACGACAACATGATGATCGCCGAGGTCGGCGACATCGAGAATGTCAGCGGCAGCAGAATCGCCACGCCGTTGGCGCCGCCGAGACCGGGAAGCACGCCCACGATGACGCCGAGCACGATGCCGATGAACATCAGCATGATGTTGTACGGCTGCAAGACCACCGAGAAGCCGTGAAACAGATTAGCAAGCTCTTCCATTGTCGCGTCTTTCCCGACTCAACCGGCAGCCGACAGCGCCGGCGCCCTCCGCCAATTTTCGTTTAGAAGCCCAGGTAGCGTTCGATCGGCCCCTTCGGCAGCGGCACGAGGAACCATTTCTCGAACATGAAGAAGGTCAAGACCGGCACCAGAACCGCGACCCCGATCGCCACCGACCAGCGGTAGCGGCCGAGCCATCGCATGAAGGTGGCGATCAGAAGCGCCGATGCGAGGTAGATTCCGATATAGGTCAGGACGAACACGTAGATCGCGGTCGGAACGACGACCGACATCACCTTGCGCAACTGAGCCCAGGACGCGAACAGCGCTCCGTCGTCCGACTTGGTGAACGTCTGCACCAAGTTGACCGCGCAGGAGATCAGCACCAGCAGCGAGATATAGAACGGGAAGAACCCGGCCTGCGGGCCTTCGTCGGCCCAGCCGATACCGACCTTCAGGCTGCCGTAGACCCCGATCAGCGCGAGCGCGGCCATGAAGACCGCGACCCCGATTTCGACTCCCCGGTGGGACGGACCCGCCCCACCGGACTCGTTCAGCGCGTCGCTCATGAGTGACCTCGAGTGGCTTGCGGCTATCGCGGCCGCAAGACTAGTTCGACTTGACTAGTTCGACTTGGCGAGGAAGCCGGCCTCTTTCATCAGGCCTTCGTGCAGCTTCTCCGCGTCCGCCACCCATTTGGCGTACTCGGCGCCGACCATGAACGACTGGTTGAACGCACCGTCGCTCATGAGCTTCTTCCACTCGGGCGTCTCGCGCACTTTCTTGAACAGGTCGACGTAATAGGCGACCTCTTCCGGCTTCACGCCCGGCGGCATGAAGAAGCCGCGCAGCATCACGTATTCGACGTCGAGGCCCGCGGACTTGCAGGTCGGGATGTCGTTCCACGACATGTCGCCCGCGATCTTGTCCTTGTAGTCGAGCTTCTTGGCGTCGAACACGCAGAGCGGACGCAGCTTGCCGGCGCGCCAGTGCGCCACGGCCTCGATCGGATTGTTCACGCTCGAATCGATGTGATTGCCGACCAGCTGCACGGCGACCGCGCCACCGCCGCTTTGCGGGATGTAGATCATCTTCTTGCCGGTCGCCTTCTGCAGCGCGACGGTGATGATCTGGTCCTCCTGCTTGGAGCCGGTGCCGCCCATCTTGAAGGCGTTGTCCGGCTTGGATTTGATCGCGTCGACATAGTCCTTCACGGTCTTGTACGGCGAGTCGGCGTTGACCCAGAGCACGAACTCGTCGAGCGCCATCATCGCGACCGGCGTCATGTCCTTCCAGTTGAAGGGGATGCCGGTAGCCATCGGGGTGGTGAACAGGTTCGACAGGGTGATGATCAGCTTGTGATTGTTGCCCTTCGAATTCTTGACGTCGAGGAAGCCTTCGCCGCCGGCGCCGCCGGCTTTGTTGATCACCACAACCGGCTGCTTCGACAGGCTGTGCTTGGTGATGATGCCTTGCATCGTCCGCGCCATCTGGTCGGCGCCGCCGCCGGTGCCGGCCGGAACGATGATTTCGATCGGGTGCGTCGGCTCCCAGGCTTGCGCCGGAAGCGACGAAAGCGCGAAGCCGAGGCAAGCGACTCCGAGGCTCAGGTTTCTGATGGTCGTTTTCATAAATCCTCCCTTGGTGGGTTTCCGTGCCGGCCGATCTGTGTCGGCTTAAGCGCCTGTCGTTTGGCCGGCGGGCATCGAGCTTAGCACTATCGTGATACGAAGCCGCCGCCGGCGCCGTCGGCTTGGTATACTTAATACAGAAATGCGGATGCACGCATCAGTCAATTGATTTCTGCGATCAAGCAACTGCTGCACCGCAATAAAAACTGCGCGCAACACGCGATCATTTGCCACGTAGCGACGCGACGTGGCGCATCGCGCAGTGCAACAAAATGTTCGGCAAAAAAGTATTTTCGGCGATCGATTTTCGCCCCCGGCGCGGCTCGCACGTCCGCCGGTCACGCGACCCGACCCGGTGAAATGCACACCGTTACAATTCACGGTCCGGCGAGAGAGCCCACCGCTAAGGAATATCGGCCAGGACAGAGGACTTTTTCCCGCCTGCGCGGGGACAACATTCGCGCCAGAACGACTTAAGGCCCGGCTAAAAAAGCCGGGCCTTAAGTCGTGCGCTCAGGTTGGTTGCGGGGGTAGGATTTGAACCTACGACCTTCAGGTTATGAGCCTGACGAGCTACCGGGCTGCTCCACCCCGCGTCAAAATACGAAGCGCGGGGGCTTACCCGCGCGTTTCGTGGGCTATGTAGCAACGGCGGACCGCGATGGGAAGGGCGAATAATGCCTCATTTCATGGAGATGTCATGAATCTGCGGGAAAAGGCCGCCATGCAGGGGGAACCGCGGCGCGGGGGCAGTTTCGGCGACGGCCTGGCCGCCGCAGCGCTTTCCATTATTGCCGACGGCCGCGCCGCTTTGGCCGATCCCGAGCTCACCGACGCCGAGGCCGTGCACGAGGTGCGCAAGGCGCTCAAGCGCTGGCGTGCGCTGATGCGCCTGCTGTCGCGCCCGCTCGGCGACCAGGCCGAGCAGATGCGCGCCGAGGCGCGTGAGCTGATGCGCGCCTTGGCCGGTGCCCGCGACGCGCAGGGCGCGCTCGACGCCATCGCCGACCTGCGCAAGAGCGACGCGCCGTTTTCCGATACCTCCCTGGAAACGATCCGCAAGCGCCTCACCGACATGCGCGACAGCGCCGAGGCGAGCGGCTTCACGCCGGAGATGCGCGATAAGCTGTCACGCTACCTCGACTACGCCACGCTGTCGCTCGAGCGCTGGCCCCTGATGGCGATCGACTTCGACGCCGTGACCGACGGGCTGACCGCCACCTATCGCCGCGCGCGCCAGCTCATCCCCGACAGCTGGCCGGAGGCCGACGCCGAGCACCTGCACGATCTGCGCCGGCGCGTGGTCGAGCATCGCCATCAGATGGACTTGATCGAGCCGCTGTGGCCGCGGCTCGGCAAGGTGTGGGCGGAAGAGGCGCAGCGCCTGCGCAACCAGCTCGGCGCCTGCCAGGATCTCGCCGTGCTCACCGGGTTCACCGCGCCGCATCAGCCGCTGGCGCCCTGGCGCTCGCGCCTTGCGCCGGTGATCGAGGCGCGCCGCGGCGCGCATTTGAAGAACGCGGCGCGGCTCGCCGGCCGCCTGTTCGCGGAAAAGCCGAAAGCGTTCCGCACGCGCATCGGGGCGCTGTGGTCGGCCCGCAACAAGAAGAAGCCGAGCGTCGGCTAGCGCGAGACGGGCGCGCTTCAGCGCCGCTCGATCGCGCGCTCCAGCCGGCTGCTCAGAACCCAGGACAGGGCGAGGAAGGCGATCAGCATCACCAGGCCGAGGCCGGACGAAGCGTCGCTCATGACCTTCTCCGAGACCTGGCCGAAGGCATAGCCGGCCGACACGACGGCGCAGGACCATAAGCCGGCGGCGCCGAAGTTCAGCAGCAAAAAAGTCGACCACGGCATGTTCGACATGCCGTAGGCAAAACCGGCGAGGCCGCGGATGCCGTGCGGGTAACGATGCAGAAGCACCATCCAGACGTAGTGGCGATCGGCAAGCCGCGTCACCGTTTCGACGGCCCGGCCGAACTTGGGAAAGCGGGCGAGCAACTGCGCGCCATAGCGCCGCCCGATCCAGAACCGGAAGGCGTCGCCGGCGAAACTGCCGAGCCAGCAGACGGCGATGAGCGTGCCATAGCCGAGCGCGCCGGCGCTCGCGGCGTAGCCCGCGAACAGCGCGAGCAGCAGGCTGTGCGAAGCCGCGTAGGCGAACATCAGGCTGTAGGCCGCATCGCCGTTCTGGCGGATGAGCTCGAGAAACGAGGTGAGATCGGTCGGAAACAACACGCGACATCTCCAAAATCGCCGGCGACCTATCCGGCCGCCGCGCGCCGCCTACCGCTATCATTGTGCCCGACCGCCGGGAAGCAGCCGCGGCGCCGCGCGCTTCCTCATGCCGCACCCCGCGCGCTACGACGGCGCTCAACAAAAAGCCGCCCCGGATTTCTCCATGGGCGGCTTTCCGGCTTCGGAGGGCAGCTCCAAAGCAAAACGGCCGCCATCTCTGGCGGCCGTTTTTACGATGCCAAGCGCAAGAAGCGCCTCGCAAAGAGGGATCATCGTGTCGAGGAGATTGAAAACGTCCTTGGCAGGACTGGCAGCGACCTACTCTTCCAAGTCTTAAGACTTAGTACCATCGGCGCTGGGGAGTTTTACGGCCGAGTTCGAGATGGGATCGGGTACAGGCCCCCCGCTAAAACCACCAGTCCGGCCAAGGACGAATGAAGCAAAGTGCGAATAGTGAGTACCATTCGCTGCTGGTCAATTTCTAATCAGAGCGCCACGCGCTTCCTCTCGGAAGCGGTGGGCATTGATAAATGAGAGCAATCAAGCCAATCGAGCTATTAGTACCGGTAAGCTCAATGCGTTGCCGCACTTACACACCCGGCCTATCAACGTGGTGGTCTACCACGGCTCTCAAGGGAGAACTCGTTTCGAGGTGGGTTTCTCGCTTAGATGCTTTCAGCGATTATCCCGTCCGTACTTAGCTACGCTGCACTGCGGCTGGCGCCACAACAGCTCCACCAGAGGTACGTTCATCCCGGTCCTCTCGTACTAGGGACAAATCCTCTCAATTCTCCTACACCCACGGCAGATAGGGACCGAACTGTCTCACGACGTTCTGAACCCAGCTCACGTACCACTTTAATCGG
>JALHRB010000010.1 GCA_022841665.1 Pseudolabrys sp. | reverse complement strand
CCACCACCACCTGGTCGCCCGGCTGCGGCGCGGTGTCGGCCGGTTGCTGGATGCGGCCCGGATTCGTCAGCGGCCCGGAAGGCGCCGCCTGCTGCGGCTGCGCCGGCGTCTGCTGCTGTTGCTGCTGCTGCGGCGGCGCCATGCCCGGCGGCGGCGCCAGGTCTTGCGACTGGATGCCGCCCGCGCCCGGACGGCTGGACGGCGGCAGGTTCATCGGCGCCGGCAGCGGCTCCGCCGGCGGCTGGTCGGGACGGACGTCGGCCGGCCGCCCCTGCTGGCTCGGATAATAAGGCTGTTGCGAGGGCGACGGACGATAATACGGGGCCTGGCCTGGCCCGCCCGGCACGTCGGCGGGCGGACGCGGCGGCTCGTCGCGGAAGATCGAGCCGAACTGCGCCAGCGCCGGCCCCGCCGCCAGCAGCGCGGCGGCCGCAGTCAGGCCGAGGGAGAGCTTGCGTCGCGCCATGAAACGGGAAATCCCCTGCGCCGCCGGCGCGCTTAGCGCCGGCGCGGCGCCCGGTTAACACGGGGAATGCGGCGGCGGAAGGGCGGTTCCGCCGCCGGTTGCGCGCGCTGCCGCGGTGGCGGAAAAGTCGCGTTGCCCGCCCGGCAGGGAACCGGCATGCTCGGCGCAACAACGACAAACGCTTCGCAGACAAACGCTTCGCAGGGGGAGACACCAATATGCGGCGACTACGCGGACTCGGACTTGGGCTTCTGGCGGCCACGCTCCTGGCCGCGGCGCCGGCCACACAGGCGCAGACCTATCCCGACCGGCCGATCACCATCGTGGTGCCGCTCGCCGCCGGCACCGGCATGGATTCGCTGGTGCGCCTCTATGCCGACAAGCTGCAAGCCTCGCTCGGCAAGCCGGTGGTGGTGGAGAACAAGCCCGGCGCCGCCTTGATGCTGGCCGCCGCTGCCGTCGCGACCGCGCCGGCCGACGGCTACACACTTCTGGTGTCGACCTCCTCGGCCATGGCGATCAACCCGGTCCTCTACAAGAAGATCAACTACAAGCTCACCGACTTCGTGCCGGTGTCGTTCTATGTGAAGTCGCCCTTCATCCTAGTGGTGAACCCGGACCTGCCGGCCAAGACCGTGCCGGAGCTGATCGACCTCGCCAAAAAGAGCGAGAAGCCGCTGAGCTACTCCTCGCCCGGCGCCGGCGTCGCGCAGCATCTGTCGATGGAGTACATGAAGCAGCGCTTCGGGGTGAACCTCACCCACGTGCCCTACCGCTCAACGCCGCAGTCGGTCGCCGACATCGTCGCCAATCACGTGCAACTCGGCTTCGCGGAAGCCGGCGCCACGCTGCCGCTGATCCGCGACGGCAAGCTGCGCGCGCTGGCGGTGTCGTCGTCGACGCCGATCCCGACGCTGCCCGACGTGCCGCCCTTCGCGAAGGCGGCCAATGCGCCCGACTTCGAGGCGGTGTCCTGGCACATGCTTTATGCGCCGGCGGCGACGCCGAAGCCGATCCTCGACAAGCTGCACGCCGAGATGACCAAGATCATGAGCGACCCGGAGATGAAGCAGAAGGCGACCACCATCGGCCTCCTGCCGGTCGATCCGCCCTCGATCGCCGATACGCAGAAGTATCTGGCCTCCGAACGGGAGAAGTGGGGCTCGCTGGTGAAGAAGCTGGGGCTGGAAGGATCGCAATAAACCGCCAAACGTACCCGCCCGACAAAACGAAAATGCCCGGCGCAAAGCCGGGCATTTTTATTTCGGGACCGAAACGGAAGGTTACGGCGTCCAGGCCTTGTAGTCGCCGGTCGCCTTCGGGCGGCGGCCCTGCGCGAGCGTCGAGCCGGACGGCCGGTAGGCGCCGGGCGTGCCCGTCATGTTGGGCCGGTGCGGCTTCTGCCAGGCGCGCGGCTGATAGCTCTCCTGCGTCGGCGGCCTGTCGACCGTGTGGTGCAGCCAGCCGTGCCACGACGGCGGCACGGTCGAGGGCTCGGCGTAGCCGTTATAGATCACCCAGCGCCGCTCGAAGAGCAGCGTCGGATCGATCTTGCCGCCCTTGGTGCGGAAATAGACGTTTCCGAATTCGTCCTCGCCGACCTTCTCCCCGTACAGCCAGGTCCAGAGCTGGGTTCCGAAGGTCTGCGAATTCCACCAGGTGAACAGCTTCAGCAGGAAACTTTTCATCGCCGCCGCGCATTAAACCGTGAATGGGATGGACGGCCTTCTGCCACTCCGCCGCCCCCATGTCCAGGGCGCCCGCCGGGTGCGCCCTCTCCTTGCACACCAAGACCTGAAGGCCTGCATGGATTCCTTGAGACTGGCATTGACGGAAGTAAAGAACTGGCTCGACTGGCTGCCCAATTCGGTGACGGCCTTGTTGATCCTGGCGCTCGCCGCCACGGTGGCGCTGGCGCTGCACAAGGCGGTCCGCCATGTGATCCGGCGGCTCATGGCCGCGCGCTACCCTTATGTGTTCTCAATCTTCAGCCAGATGCGCGGGCTGACGCGGGTGGCCTTGCTGGTGATCGCGATGATGGTGGCGATCCCGGTCGCCCCGATCGCCCCCGAAACGGCCGAGTTGCTGGCGCGCCTGCTGCTGATGGCGGTGATCTGCCTCATCGGCTGGGCCGCGATGACGGCATTGCATATCGCCGCCGACGTCTACCTGCGCCGCTTCCGCCTCGACGTGGACGACAACCTGCTGGCGCGCAAGCACAACACGCAGGTGCGCGTGCTGCTGCGCTCGCTCGACGTGCTGCTGATCGTGCTCACGGTCGGCGCCGCGCTGATGACCTTCGAGGCGGTGCGGCAATACGGCGTCAGCCTGTTCGCCTCCGCCGGCGTGGCCGGCATCGTCGCCGGCCTCGCCGCGCGTCCGCTGCTGTCGAACCTGATCGCCGGCGTGCAACTCGCCATGACGCAGCCGATCAGGCTGGAGGACGCCGTCATCGTCGAGAACGAGTGGGGCAATGTCGAGGAGATCAATTCCACCTATGTGGTGCTGCGCCTGTGGGACTGGCGGCGCATGGTCGTGCCGCTCACCTATTTCATCGAAAAGCCGTTCCAGAACTGGACGCGCGAAACCGCATCCCTGATCGGCACGGCTTTGATCTATGTCGATTACCGTGCGCCGGTGGCGCTGATCCGCGACAAGCTCGCCGAGATCGTCAAGCAGTCGGCGCTCTGGGACGGCCGCGTGGTCAATCTGCAAGTCACCGACGCCACGGAGCGCACGCTCGAATTGCGCTGCCTCGCCAGCGCCGGCTCCGCCGGGCAGGCCTTCGACCTGCGCTGCGAGATCCGCGAGAAGCTGGTGGCGTATTTGCAGGCGGAGCAGCCGCAAGCGCTGCCGCGCGCGCGCACCGAGCTGGAGCTGGACGACGAGCTCGCCGCCGCCTGGCACGAAGGTGGGCCCAGGCGCAGCGAGGCACGATCGGCTTCCGCAAAATCGGGCGGGCGCCGCAATTAGAGCCTTCGCCCGCCGGCGCGGAGCCGGCCGCAGCCGGCCGCAGCCGGCCGCCTGTTGCCTTCGCCCAACTTATCGCTATCTTGCTCAAGGATTCAGCAGCCGCTGCCCTGAAGCGTTCGGGTAGCGCTGCAATAGCGATGACAGTGCCGGTGAAAGAGGCGGGCTCCTTGGCGGGGTCCGCCTTTTTCCTTTGAATCCGCCCATGCACAGGCGTGGGCAATGTCGTCCCCTTTCCGCAAGCGCCCGCGGGTCGCGCTAACATCCTGACTTCGTTTTGAGAATCAGCGTCCACGGAACCGGAAGACCGGGCTTTTTCCCGTGCTTTTCCCCGCCGCGGCCCTTTGGGAATCCTTGCTGGGGATCGTCGGCAAATGCGCTTTTGCGGTCATTTTTGCGTCATGGGACGGGGCAAAAAAACCTAAGTGATGGTCTCGATGAAAACGCTTTTCGCCGCCCCCGGACGGCTCGATACTGACCCCGTTCTCGCCGTCCTTTGTCCCCACAGTTCACCGGCTTCCTACAAGATTTAGTGTTTGATTCAGATTTAACGACTATCTGTTGTTGACGGGTGCGGCGAGTCCACTTAGCTTTCGGTTGTCCGGTGCGGGTGAGTTTCAAGTTCCGTCTGGACCCTCAAAACGGCTCTCAGGAAGGCTCACCCACGCCGGAAATGGCGTTTTGGGACCGGACGTTTCTGCGTCCGGGGACGGGAAAAACGGCTCGCGCTGCCAGCTTCCGGGCGGCGGGAACAAGGGCCGGACACTAGATACGGGGGTAGCCCCGGCGGGTACCAGGTGGCGTCGACAGCGTGACGAGCAAAACAGGCGGCCAGGACAGGGCCGCCAGGGATATAATCGGGCGGACCGCCATCCGCCCGGCCATTGCAAGGGGCTAGAGAGATATGCGGATCGAACGGCGCTACACCAAAAATGCAGACACGGCCTATGCCGGAATCCAGTTCCGGCTGACCACCAGCGAGATCCGCAACCCGGACGGCTCGGTCGTGTTCAAGCTCGATAATGTCGAGGTGCCGGAATTCTGGTCGCAGGTCGCTTCCGACGTTTTGGCGCAGAAGTATTTCCGCAAGGCCGGCGTGCCCGCCCGCCTGAAGAAGGTCGAAGAAAACTCCGTCCCCTCCTTCCTGTGGCGGTCGGTGGCCGATGAGGCACAGCTGGCGCAGCTGGACGAGAAGGAGCGCTATGTCGGCGAGCACTCGGCCAAGCAGGTGTTCAACCGCCTCGCCGGCACCTGGACCTATTGGGGCTGGAAGGGCGGCTACTTCGACACCGAAGACGACGCCCGCGCCTTCTACGACGAGCTCTGCTACATGCTCGCCAACCAGATGTGCGCGCCGAACTCGCCGCAATGGTTCAACACCGGCCTGCACTGGGCCTACGGCATCGACGGCCCGAGCCAGGGCCACTATTACGTCGACTTCCTCACCGGCAAGCTGACCAAGTCGAAGTCGTCCTACGAGCACCCGCAGCCGCACGCCTGCTTCATCCAGTCCATCACCGACGACCTCGTCAACGAGGGCGGCATCATGGACCTGTGGGTGCGCGAGGCGCGCCTGTTCAAATACGGCTCCGGCACCGGCACCAACTTCTCCAATTTGCGCGGCGAAGGCGAGCGCCTCTCGGGCGGCGGCAAGTCGTCCGGCCTGATGTCGTTCCTGAAAATCGGCGACCGCGCGGCAGGCGCCATCAAGTCGGGCGGCACCACGCGGCGCGCCGCCAAGATGGTGATCGTCGACGTCGACCATCCCGACATCGAGAAGTACATCGACTGGAAGGTGCTGGAAGAGCAGAAGGTGGCAGCGCTGGTCACCGGCTCCAAGATCAACCAGAAGCACCTCAAGGCGGTGCTCAAGGCTTGCGTGAACTGCGAGGGCTCGGGCGACGACTGCTTCTCGCCCGACAAGAATCCCGCGCTCAAGCGCGAGATCAAGCTCGCGCGCAAGGCGCTGGTGCCCGACAACTTCATCAAGCGGGTGATCCAGTTCGCCAAGCAGGGCTACAAGGACATCGACTTCCCGACCTACGACACCGACTGGGATTCGGACGCTTACCTGACCGTCTCCGGCCAGAACTCGAACAACTCGGTGCGCGTCACCGACCAGTTCCTGAAAGCGGTCGAGTCGAACGGCAAGTGGGACCTCACCTTCCGCAAGAACCGCAAGGTCGCCAACACGGTGGACGCGCGCGACTTGTGGGAGAAGATCGGCTACGCCGCCTGGGCCTGCGCCGATCCGGGGCTGCAATTCCACACCACGGTGAACGACTGGCACACCTGCCCGGCCTCCGGCGAAATCAAGGCCAGCAACCCGTGCTCGGAATACATGTTCCTGGACGACACGGCCTGCAACCTGGCCTCGCTCAACCTCTTGACGTTCCGCGACCAGGCGACCGGCAAGTTCGACATCGCGAGCTACGAGCACGCGGTGCGGCTGTGGACGGTGGTGCTGGAAATCTCGGTGCTGATGGCGCAGTTCCCGTCCAAGGAAATCGCCACGCTCTCCTATGAATTCCGCACGCTGGGCCTCGGCTACGCCAATATCGGCGGCCTCTTGATGACCTCCGGCATCCCTTACGACTCGGACGCCGGCCGCGCCATCGCGGGTGCGCTCACCGCCATCATGACCGGCATCTCCTATGCCACCTCGGCCGAGATGGCCGAGAAGCTCGGGCCCTTCCCCGGCTACAAGAAGAACCGCGAGCACATGCTGCGCGTGATCCGCAATCACCGCCGCGCCGCGCATGGCGAGCGCCAGGGCTACGAGAAGGTGGCAACGCCGCCGGTGCCGCTCGATATTGAACTTCTCGATCGCCTCACTCTCAACTCCGCTCATTCCCGCGAAAGCGGGAATCCAGCGCTGGGTCCCCGCTTGCGCGGGGACGAACGGGATGGGTTCGCAGAATTGGCCACGCACGCGCGCGCCGCCTGGGACAAGGCGCTCACGCTCGGCGAGAAACACGGCTACCGCAACGCGCAGTCCACCGTGATCGCGCCGACCGGCACGATCGGCCTCGTCATGGACTGCGACACCACCGGCATCGAGCCCGACTTCGCGCTGGTGAAGTTCAAGAAGCTGGCCGGCGGCGGCTACTTCAAGATCATCAACCGCGCGGTGCCGGAGGCGCTGCGCACGCTCGGCTACTCCGAAGCCGACATCGCTGAGATCGAGGCCTACGCCGTCGGCCACGGCACGCTGGCGCAGGCTCCGGCCATCAACCACACCACGCTCAAGGCCAAGGGCTTCACCGACGAAGCCATCGCCAAAGTCGAGAAGGCGCTGCCGACCGCGTTCGACATCAAGTTCGCCTTCAACAAGTGGACGCTGGGCGAGGAGTTCTGCCGCGACAAGCTCGGCATTTCGGCGGAAGACCTCGGCTCGGCGAATTTCGACCTCCTGGCCGCGATCGGCTTCGGCAAGCGCGAGATCGAGGCCGCCAACATCCACGTCTGCGGCGCCATGACGGTGGAAGGCGCGCCGCATTTGAAGGCCGAGCACTATCCGGTGTTCGACTGCGCCAACCCGTGCGGCCGCACGGGCAAGCGCTATCTCTCGGTCGAGAGCCACATCCGCATGATGGCGGCGGCGCAGCCCTTCATCTCGGGCGCCATCTCCAAGACCATCAACATGCCGAACGAGGCCACGGTCGAGGACTGCAAGTCGGCCTACCTGCTCTCGTGGAAGCTGGCGCTGAAAGCCAACGCGCTCTACCGCGACGGCAGCAAGCTTTCGCAGCCCTTGAACTCGCAGCTCATCGCCGACGAGGAGGATGAGGACGACACGGTCGAGGCCTTCCTCGAACGTCCCGCCGCGGCGCGCGCCACGGCGCTGGCCGAGAAGGTGGTCGAGAAGATGGTGGAGCGCATCGTCGTCATGCGCGAGCGCGAGCGCATGCCCGACCGCCGCAAGGGCTACACCCAGAAGGCGGTGGTCGGCGGCCACAAAGTCTACCTGCGCACCGGCGAATACGATGACGGGCGCCTGGGCGAAATCTTCATCGACATGCACAAGGAAGGCGCGGCGCTCCGCTCGATCATCAACAACTTCGCGATCGCGGTGTCGCTCGGCCTGCAATACGGCGTGCCGCTCGATGAATATGTCGACGCCTTCACCTTCACCCGCTTCGAGCCGCAGGGCCCGGTGCAGGGCAACGACTCGATCAAGTACGCCACCTCCATCCTCGACTACGTGTTCCGCGAGCTGGCGGTGTCCTACCTCGAGCGCTACGACCTCGCCCATGTCGACCCGAGCGAGTCGGGCTTCGACGCGCTCGGCAAGGGCGTCGAGGAAGGCAAGCCGGCGACCAACTACGTGTCGAAGGGCCTGACCCGCTCGCGCACCGACCGGCTGTCGGTGGTGCCGGGCGCGGCTTCGCCGGCGGTGAGCGGCGGCAAGGTCACCGCGCTGCACGCCTCCGGCGCCACCGCGCTCAAGGCCGAGCCGGAAGCGAAGCTGTCGCCGGCCGAGAAGCTCGAGCTGCGCATCGAGGAGGTCGAGGAGATCAACGCGCACGACGCCAAGCTGCACGCCAAGGCGGCGGCCTCCGAGAAGCGCGCGGAAGCGCGCGCCAAGGGCTACGAAGGCGAAGCCTGCGGCGAGTGCGGCAACTTCACGCTGGTGCGCAACGGCACCTGCATGAAGTGCGACACCTGCGGCAGCACGACGGGCTGTTCGTGAGGCCCACGCCTCAGCGTCATGGCCGGGCTTGACCCGGCCATCTCGCTAAGGCGGGCACGACGTTACGTTTTCGAGATGGCCGAACGTTGTCGGCCATGACACGCCACATACGCCGACGGCCGGGCGCGATCATCGCGATGCCGGCCGCTACCGCAGGAGACTACCCTGGCGAAAACGCGAACCGAAGACATGCAGGCCAAGGCTGAAGCCAGCTTCAAGCGCAAGGAGATCCAGGCGCGCGACGCCACCAAGGCGATGGCCGAATACACCGCGGGCCAGAGCGCCGAGCGCGCCAAGACCGAGCGGCTGAAGGCGCTGCGCATGGCCAAGGAAGCCGCCGACGCCAAGGCGAAGGCGGAAGCGCCGCCGAAGGCGGAGAAGGTGAAGAAGGCGAAGAAGAAGGGCTAAGCACCGCAGTCCGCGCCAAGTGTGACAAGGCGAGGCCTGCGGCGAATGCGGCAACTTCACGCTGGTGCGCAATGACACCTGCACGAGGCGCGATACGTGCGGAAGTAGGAAGGGTGTTCGTAAGAAGTAGGAAGGGTGTTCGTAAGAGGACGGCTTTCTCGGTGAGCCTCAGTCAGGAAAAACTTGCAGACCTTAAGCTGAAGCACCTCGAAATGGTGCAGACCGTAATATCGCGTGTGGCTGGCTACGGTGTGGGCTGCAAAACTTTTTGCATCTCTGTAACTACAGCTGTTTGCGGTTTTGCGATTACTCTGCAGCGTCCCTACATTGTCTTATTGGCCGCCCTTCCTATCGTCACGTTCGCTTTGCTCGATGCTCAATATTTGCGCATTGAACGACGCTTTCGAAAATTATACGACGAACATCGCGCCGGCGACTGGAATTCGCCGCCTGATTTCTCAATCGAATTAGAAAACGCTCCGCAAGCTAGTTACAGCCGTGCGTTATTTAGTTGGTCTATTCTTTGGTTCTATCTGTCCCTCGTTTTGGGCGTTCTCTTTATCACTCTTATTGCGAGATTTGGTTATGGCGTCTGATCCAAAATCACTGGAAGCCATCTTGCGCGCGTTGGGCGCCACGCCCTCTTCCTCCAATGTCGAGCTAGGGACTCCGTTCCTTAGCCAATTGCCTCTGGCGTCGTCGCAACCTAGCGTTCGTCTACGAAATATTTCGGCTGACAATCTCCTTTCGGCTGACCCTTATCCTCTTGGAAATCGAAATTCGCTCGCGGACCTTATCGCACGGCCGCAGACTGCACCCAGCCTGACGACTAAACGAAAGGCCTTCTTTTCCTTTCATTACGACGACATTATGCGCGTCAATGTTGTTCGCAATGCTTGGGCTATTACGCATCCGAGCAGCGGGCTTATGCGGTCGTTTTACGACAGTAGTCTCTGGGAAAAACGGAAGCTCGAATCGGATGACTCTCTTAAGCGACTTATCCGAAATGGGGTGAACTACACATCAGCAGTTTGTGTGCTAGTCGGCGCAGACACTTGGCAAAGACGCTGGGTCCGTTACGAGATTGCCCGAGCAGTTATAGATGGACGCGGGGTGCTTTCTGTCCACCTCAATTCGATCCGCCACCACCAATCCAAATCGCCACACCCTCAAGGCCTAAATCCGCTATCCTTCCTTGCTGTCGGTCGGGTGGAAGACTCGACCTCGAGCACACGATACTACCTTTATGAAAAGTTACCCTTCCCGGATGAATTCGGCAGTTATCAGTGGCAATGGACTCGCTATCAAGATTTTACAGATCCAATCGCGCGACCGCGATGGCTTCGCGACCCCCATCCAGGACACGTGATGCCGCTGTCAGTCGATGCCGAGACGTTCGATTACATTGCAAACGACGGAAAAAGAAATATCGGTTCTTGGATTGACCGCGCTGCAATAAGAGCAGGTCGGTAGGCGAACTCCTAACTCACTTAACGCAAGACGTGGATGGCCGGGACAAGCCCGGCCATGACGAGTATAGTGCTTGATATGACCATTTCGGCGACTAAGGTGCGCTTCGACGACGACACGATGTGGGTCGACCTCACGGACGGCCGCACGATCGGCGTGCCGCTTGCCTGGTTCCCGCGTTTGTTGGATGCAACGCCCGCGCAGCGGCAGAAAGTCGATATCAGCCGCACCGGGCTGCATTGGGAAGACCTCGACGAGGATATCTCTATTGCCGGCCTGCTTGCGGGGCGTGGCGACATGACGCGGCACGCTAAAGAGGCGGCGCAATAGCAGCCAAATACTCCGTTCATTCCCGCGCAAGCGGGAATCCAGCGCTGGGTCCCCATCGCAAGTCGGCTGTAGCCGACTTGCGCACTTTAAGTGGCAGACATCGGGTATACCCGAGGTCTGCGCGCGGGGACGAACGGAACAGCCTCACACCACCATCTCCCACGCCTCCGGCACCAACTCGAACCCCTCCCCCCTGCGCACCACATGCGCGAAGCCGGGGAAATGCACGTGCATGCCGGCGATGCGCAGCCGGTCGGTCGCGGCCATGTCGAGGATGCGCCGCCGCATGCGCGCCGAGGCGGCCGGGTCGCTGTCGAAGTCGAGCGTCACGTCCGGATGGCGCACCTGGATCTCCGGCACGTGCACGGTGTCGCCCCAGATGAGCAATGAGTCGTTGCCGTCGGCGACGAGATAGGCCGTGTGCCCCGGCGTGTGGCCGGGGATCGGCACCGCCGCGACGTTGGGAAACACCTCGCCGTCGCGGATGGTGCGCAGCTGCCCGCCGTAAGCCGCGAGCTGGGCCCGCGCGGCCTGGAAATAGCGCACCCGCTTGCGCTCGGGCGCAGCCGCCATCGCGGCGTCGTCGCTCCAGTGCCGCACGTCGTCTTCGTGGATGAGCAGCTCGGCATTTGGATAGACGGCCGCGCCGGAGGCATCGGTGAGGCCGTTCGAATGGTCGGGGTGCATGTGGGTGAGCAGAACCGTTTCGATGTCGGCGGGCCGCGTGCCCGCGTCTTCCATGCTGGCGACCAGCTTGCCGAGGCTCGGCCCCATGGTGTGGCCCGAGCCCGCCTCGATCAGCGCCGTGCGGCCCTTCGCTTGTACCAGGAAGGCGTTCACCGAGAGCCGCGGCGGCGACGGGCGGAAGGTCTCGTGCAGGATGCGGTCGATCTCGGCACGGCTGATGTTCTGCAGCACGCCAACGTCGGCATCGAGATAGCCGTCGCTCAGCGCCGTGACCACGACGTCGCCGATGCGCTTGCGGTAGAAGCCGGGCGCCTGCCGGCCGGGGGCTGCGCTCATCGGAAGCTCCCTACTCGGCCGGTACCGTCGCCTGCTGGCGCATGCGCGCCAGCATCCGCGAAAGGCCCATCCCGCGCCACACGCCCGAGACGATGCCCGAAGGCGTCAACCGCAGCAGGTTCTCGTGGTGGCGCATGCCCTTGCCGCCGCGCACCAAGCCGAGCGGCCGCACGAGGCAGTAGTCCCCGTTCGACATCCGCACAAGTTGCAGGTCTTTGAAGTAACCCAGCACGCCGCAGAGAACCCCCGCGCCTACGTGGGCAACCATGCATCGGCGCGCGATTCGGTCAAACCGACCCTCGATGGAACTTTTTTTGTCCGCGCGCGTTGCCTTGCATACTTGGGGTTCACACGGGGGTTCACATGCCGATTTCGCGCAACGTCCTTTTCCTCGCCATCGGCGCGCTTGTCGTCGCCGTCGGCGTGCTGAGCTGGAAGGTCTACGAGGAAAACAGGCAGCCGAAGGGCGTCCAGCTCAATATCGGCCCGGCCGGCATCTCGGTCGAGAAGAAGTAACGGCGACCGACGAAGCTAGACACGGACGGCGCCTGACACGCGCGCCTTCCGGCAACCCAAGGAGATCTATGACCGACACGCACACCGACCCCGCCAAGACCAAGGCCGAAGCCACGTTCAAGCGCAAGGAGCGGCAGGCACGCGAAGGCGTGAAGGCGATGGCCGACTACATCGCCGGCCAGGCCGCCCAGCGCGCCAGGACCGAGAAGTTGCGCGCGCTGCGCCTCGCCAAGGAAGCCGCCGACCGCCAGGCGGCGGACGCGGCGCCGGCCCCGGCGAAAAAGGCCAAGAAAAGCTAGCCTCCACCGTCACAAATGACGGCTCAAACGCAGTGCAAGTTTTTTAGTTCCATCCGGAACGAACCGTCCCCCATGCGGTTACCGCAAAGTACGTCTTTTGACACAAGGTCGGCAAATGACCACGGGGGATGACTATCGCGTCAAAGCGGCCGAGCTGCGCGCCCGCGCACGCTCGGAAACCGACCCCGCCATCGGCGCGGAACTGGAGAGCTTGGCGCGTGCCTATCTGCGCTTGGCCGAACAGGCCGAGCGCAACAGTCAGCTCGATCTCAGCTACGAAACCCCGCCCCGCAAGGACGAAGGCGACGACAAAGGCGACCCGGACCGCGAGCCGTGACGCCCCTGAGGGCCGGCGCCGGCGTATCGACCGCCTCCCGCATCGCGTGTATCATCCCCCGGCTGCATCTTTTTCTCAACAGCAGCCAAGGGGGCGACATGGCCAGGAAAAAGCAGCACCGTCCGGCACGCCGTCTCAAACGCGGCGATGGGCCCGAGGAATTCCCCGAAGTGCCGCGGCCGACCGCGGAAAGCCCGATCGTCCCGGCGATCCCGCCCGCGCTCAAACAGTTCCTCGAACAGTTGCCGGGCTTCGGCGGGTGGTTCGGCACCGACCTGTTTCTGGTGTTGTGCGGGCACGCGTTCGACGAAGAGGCGATCTCGCGCGCGGTCGACATCGAGGCGCCGGTCGGCTCCGGCCTCAATTTCTTCGTCGGCCAGGCCTGGTCGCGCGCCAACAAGCAACTCGAGGAGGACGTCGAGCTGCTGAGGCAGAAATACGTGTGCTTCAAGGAAACGCAGGACGACGATTGCACGCTCACGCTGAAAGCCGGGCCGGTGACGGTGGAGGCCGCCGACGGCGCGCAGTGGAAACCGCTCGACCGCTCGCTGGTCACGACCAAGATCCGCCTCGGCTTCCCGAAACCGCGCGAGGTCTATTTCGTCCGCGTGCGCGCCAAAGCGACGGTTCGCATCGCCTGCAAGAAAGGCGCGTGAGGCTCACGCCTTCTGGCGGTCGTTGTCGATCGGGATCACCTGCCCGCTGATCGCCTTGGCGGCGTCGGACGCCAGGAACACCGCCAGCGCGGCGATGTCCTTCGGATCGATCATCGCCTTGATCGACTGGTTGGCCATGGCCTCGGCGCGCACGGCCTCGATCGTCTTGCCGCCGATTTCGGCGCGGCCGGCGAAGACGCGCTCGATGCGCGCGCCCGCCACCGCACCCGGCGCGATCGCGTTGACGCGGATGCCGTCGCCGGCCAGCTCGATGGCGATGGTCTTGGTGAAGCCGATCACCGCCCATTTGCTCGCGGCGTAAGGACTGCGGTTGGCGAAGCCGAAACGCCCGGCCATCGACGACAGGTTGACGATGACGCCGGCCTTGGATTGCTTCAGCGCCGGCACCGCCAGCCGCGTCACGTCGAACATGCCGGTGATGTTGACGGTCATCACCTTGTCCCATTCCGCCGGCGGCATGCGCTCCACCGGCAGCGTCGGCCCGGCGATGCCGGCGTTGTTGACCAGCACGTCGAGCCCGCCGAGCGCGGCAATCGCCGCCGGCACCATTCGTTCGATCTCGGCGCGCACGCCCATGTCGCAGAGCGCGGCCATAAACCCCTCGCCCGCCGCTTCCGCCAGGGCATTCTCGTCGACGTCGCAGACGAAGACCGTCGCACCGTTCGCCTTGAACGCGCGCGCGATCGCGCGGCCGATGCCGGACGCACCGGCCGTGATCAGAACCCGCTGCACGATTGCCCCCTATTCCTTCTCGGTCGTGAAATACAAAGGATAGCCTTTGCTCCTGCCGAGCTCGGTGGCTTCCTTGGCTTTCGTCTCCGCCACGTCGCGGGTGTAGACCGCGATCACGCAGGAACCCTTCTGGTGCGCCGTCATCATCACCTTGTAGGCATGGCTCGCGTCCATGCGGAACACCGCCTTGAGCACCAGAACGACGAATTCGCGCGGCGTGAAGTCGTCGTTGAGCAAGATGACTTTCCACAGCGGCGGCTTCGCCGTCTTCGGCTTGGTTCTAGTGCCCGGCTTAACGACGGTCTGGCTCATCGGCGCCCTCGGGGGGACGGGGTTCTCGCCTTGCGCTATATTCCGATACGGTCGATGCCCCCGCAAGTCCGCGCAACCAAATGGGAGCGCCATGCTTTATCTCGCAGTCAAAGCCGCCTTGTCCGGCATCATCATCGCGGTGGCGTCGGAGGTTGCAAACCGCGCCCCCGCGCTCGGCGCACTCATCATCTCGCTGCCGCTGGTTTCGCTGCTCGCCATCCTCTGGCTGTGGCACGACACCGGCGATCCGGAACGCATCGCCGCGCACGCGCAGTCGACGTTCTGGTACGTGTTGCCGACGCTGCCGATGTTTATCGTTCTGCCGGCGCTGTTGCGCGCCGGCGTCGGTTTCTGGGCGGCGCTTGCAGTTTGCTGCGCGCTCACGTTTTTCCTCTATTTGGCGACGGTCTGGATCCTGGGCAGGTTCGGCGTGACGCTGTGAGCGGCGATTCGTGAGGCCGGCGTTAACTCCTAGGCAACGCTGGCATAGTAATGCTGGATTCTAGGAATCCTGCCGCCAAGGACCCATCGCCCATGCTCACCCGTCTGGTTTACCACTCGGAAAATCATCTCGGCGCGGCCGACGGCAAGATGATCGCCGGGCTCAATGCCATCATGGATGCCTCCAACCGCAACAACCAGCGCGACGGCATCACCGGCGCCTTGCTGTTCGACACGTTGTGGTTCGTGCAGATTCTCGAAGGCGAGCGCGACGCGGTGTCGGCTGCGCTCCGCCGCATCATGTCGGACGATCGCCACGACGCCGTCACGATCATGGATGCGCGGCCGGCGTCGGAGCGGTTGTTCGGAAACTGGTGGATGGGCCTCGCGCTGTTGCGCGACGAGCATAAAACGGTGCTGGCTCGCCACGGCCTCGCCAAGCTCGATCCGCGCAAGATGCCGGGCGAACAGGCCATCGCGCTGGCGCTCGAACTGGCGCAATCCGGGCTCAACCGACGGCTAACACCCACGGCGGCCTGATCCGCACGTTAGCGGATCCGCCATCTATTATTTCTTATCCGGCTCCACGGTCGTTTTCGACGAGCCCTCCGGCGCCGCCTGCATACCGGGCGGCGTCTGACCTTGCGGACTTGCCGCCGGCGCGCCACCGCTCTTGGTCTCGAGCGGTCCGGTCCAGCCTTGCGGCTGCAACTGGCCCTTGGTTTCCGGCGATACCGTGCGACCGGTGCTGTATTCGCTCTTGTCGCTGGATTCGCTCTTGTTGTCGCTGGCTTGCGATTGATCGGTGCCAGTTGCGGGCTGCGTTTGCGTGCCAGTTGCGGGCTGCGTTTGTGTGCCAGTTGCGGGCTGCGTTCGCGTGCCAGTTGCGGGCTGCGTTTGCGCCGACGCCCCACCCACGGAGTAAGCGAGCCCGGCCGCGACAAGCGCCGCGGCAATATTCATTTTGCTGTCCATCGCCAATTCCTCACATGAATCGTCATCTACTTAACGGCTGTTCCCGCGTCCGGTTCCATCGCGGCGCGGAGCGACTCATTTACGAGTTACGTCAGCCGTGCTGCTTCATTGTCCGCGCTTTGCCGGTAGCATCGCCTCGATAACAATCCGCGCGGGAGGGGGCCAAAGACTTTGGAGGAAGGCCCCGATGGAACTGGTTCACGACCTTAGACGCTATGCACGCTCTCGACCCTTGATCGCATGCGCCCAGTGCGGCGAGCGCATCTTCATGCCCGAGTGGTCGGAGTGCCTTGACGGCGGACGCGTGCGCCATGTGTGGCGTTGCGACGCCTGCGACTACGCCTTCGAGACGACCGTCCACTTCGCCGTGGAGGCCGCATGAACGCGACTTCAGGAGCCGGCCAGGCGCACGCGCCCTCGCCCACACGCTCGTTGCGGCGTCAGTAGCGCTGGCCGGCTCTTGATCCTTCACACTATCCCTGCGCCGTCGCGTCCACCCACGCACTAGACGGGAACTTATATTTTGCGCCACGCATTATGCTCCGGCACGACACACTGCCCGGAGGAAATCGTCATGGCGAAATCAGCGCGACGCGCCGCCTGGAAGAGGCCCGGCTCGCCGATCGGCCGCAAGGGCCCGCGCAAGGCGCACCCGCGTTACACCCGCAACAAAAACAAGAACTGGAGCGCCGGCGACGTGCGCGAATTGCGCCGCCTCGCACGCGAGAACACGCCGACGCGCGTGATCGGGCTCAAGCTCGGCCGCACCGAGATCTCGGTGCGCGGCAAGGCGCAGCGCGAAGGCATCTCGCTCAGGCCGGCCAACCGCTCGCCTTACACCCGGCGGCGGGCTGCGCGCCGCTGAGATTCGGTATTCACGCATTTTTGCGCAGCTGGCCGGCGCACACTCGGCTAGGATGCGCGGCATGATCGATCGCCGCCATCTCCTCGCGCTCGCGGCCGGCGCCTTGGCGGGCCTTGTGCCGCGCCGCAGCATCGCCGCCAGCATGAGCCGCGGAAACGCCCACGCCTTCACCTTCAAGGCCCTGGACGGCAGCCCCATCCTGCTCTCGTCCTACGCCGGCAAGCCGATCCTGATCGTCAACACCGCCTCGCTCTGCGGTTACACGCCCCAATATGGCGGCCTGCAGGCGCTGTGGACCCGCTACCGCGAACGCGGGCTTCTGGTGCTGGGCGTGCCGTCCAACGATTTCGGCGGCCAGGAGCCGGGCGGCGCGGCCGAAATCAATCAGACCGCGCACGCGCAATACAAGGTCACCTTCCCGCTCACCGAGAAGGTGACGGTCAAGGGCAAGGACGCCCACCCATTTTACCGCTGGGCCCTGGCGGAGCGTCCGGCCGAGGCGCCGCGCTGGAATTTTCACAAATACCTGGTCGGCCGCGACGGCCATCTGCGCGCCGGCTTCGCCTCGGCCGTGGAGCCGGCCGACCCGCGCATCATCGTCGCGATCGAACGGGAATTGGCGACGGCCTAATCGTCACAAAACCGATAAATTCGAATTGACGAATCGGGACGTCCGTGACCGACTGTCAACCTGACATTCGGTCACGCGGGCCGGCGGCAATGGCCGACCCGTAGCGAGGTTCCTCCCGCGTGGCGTTTAGACTGGGCGGCCCACTCGGCCGCCCTTTTTGTCGCGGGCCGAAGCCTGCTGGATCAGCAGTAACGGCGCGAGACGCGGTGGTAGCTGCCGTCGCGGTGCTTGCGCCAGCAGCGCCCGTCGTACCAGTAGTAGCCGCCGCGGCGGGGCTCGAACTGGGAGCCGATCATGGCGCCGGCCGCCGCGCCGATGATGCCGCCCGCGACCGCGCCGCCGGCCTTGCCGGTCGCCGCACCGCCCACGATGGCGCCGATGCCGCCGCCGATGATGGCACCGCCGAGCACATTGTCCTGCGCCGCGGCCGGCCGCATGGGCATCAAAGCAACCAGTGCCAGCGCGGCGACAGCGGTCAAAATCCTCTTCATGGCTTTACCCTCCGTTTCGTCCCCTTCATGGGCTTCTTGTAAGCCGGATTGTTGACGGCGATCAAATCGGCCGGAAAGCGGGACGGGCCGAGGCCTAGGCAGCGGCCGTTTCCACAACCGGCTGCGCCGCGGGCATCGGATCGATGGCCTCGACCAGTTGCAGGAAGGCGCTGCCCGGCAGCGGCGGCGCAAACACGTAGCCCTGGGCGGAGCGGATGCCGAGCTCGCGCAGGTGCATCACCTGCTCGAAATTCTCGACGCCCTCGGCCACCACGTCCATGCGCATATTGTGCGCGAGATCGACCAGGGTTTCGACGATGGTGGTGGAGTTGCGGTCGGTGCCGATGGCATCGACGAACATCTTGTCGATCTTGATGATGTCGACGCCGAGCTTGAGCATATAGGACAGGCCGCTGTGGCCGGTGCCGACGTCGTCGATGGCGATGCGCACGCCGAGGCCCTGCAAGGCCGCGATGGTCCGGCGGGTGGCGGTGAAGTTCTCGATCGGGTCGCGCTCGGTCACTTCCAGCACCACCTGCGACATCTTCAGGGGCGAGCCGGAGAAGACATTGCGCACGTCCTTGACGATCCTCTCGTCGCCGAAAAGCTGGCCGGCGAAGTTGAACGACAGCTTCAGACCGGGCCGGCGGCCGAGCGCGGGCCCCGCCTCGGCGCAGGCCCGGCGCATCAGGTCGCGGGTCATCTCGCGGATGAGCCCGCTCGACTCGGCCAATGGGATAAACGAGCCCGGCAGCACCAGGCTGCCGTCGGGCTTGCGCCAGCGCACCAGCACTTCCGCGCCACGAAGCTGGCCGGAGCGGATGTCGACAACGGGCTGGTAATAGGGAACCAACTCACCCGCCCGTAGCGCGCGGCGCAATTCATCGACAGGATTGCCCGATGAACCGGTATGCATCAGCACGATCAGGGTGACGATGCCCAGGCCGACGAGACCGATGACCGAAAAGCCGAACCATTTGAGGTCGGCATGCTGGCTGCGCACGGGGCCGCGCGGCATGGCGACCTCGGTCGTGAAGCCAAATTTCTCCGACGTCATCTTCGACACGAAATAATCTTCGTTCGGACGTTGTCCGTGCACGCCAATGGTCGCGCCGGCCCGCGTGCTGGCATGAGCGAAAGCGCTGAATATTTTGCCCTTGGTCGATACCTGCGGGATTAGAAGCTGCGAGGAGATCAGCGCGGCAACGCTGTTGGGGCCCTCACCCGCCTGCCGGCGCAGCCGCACCATGCGTTGCCCGCCGTGGATGTCGAAAATGTCGACGATGTAGTTGTCGTTGCCGGCGAGCGGTTCCGAGGACAGGAGGTTGCGCACCCCGAGCGGCAGGGCGAGATGCGTGCAGAGCGTTTCGCCGGTCGGCGAGACGATGGAAAATTCCTTCGCCGGTGTGGTGTCGAAAGCCGACTGCCGCATCGCGCGCACATGATCCGGCACGCAGGAGCCGACGCCGACTGCGGCCAGCTTGTCGAGTTCGTCGACGACGCGGGCGATCCGGGTTTCCGACAGCATGACGGCGCGCCGGACGGAGGCGTCGGCCTCCTCCTGCCCTTGCTTGTGGATGACTCCGCTGAGCCAGAAATCGAAGCCGACCAAACATGCGCCGGCGAGCATCCCGCCGAGGCCGATCGCAATAAGATTCCGGCGCGAAAACGCGCGCACGACCGTCCCCATCCTGGTGTCGAAGCCGCCCACGACCTCTGGTGTCAATGTACTCAGCCATGCCGCTGTAAAGGCGAGATTAAGCCTATGGCCGGCCAGCCCAATTAAGCGGCATTATCGTGGCCGGCGCGGATATTATGGTTAGCGGAGCGTTAAATTCCGGTTGGCAGGGCTTGAACGGGCCGCATGCGGCCGGGAATATCGCCGGCCTTCGCGCGGTTACTCATAGCTGTCAGGGACGGAGCTTTTCGATGCGGATTTCCCATGGCCTTATGGCCGCGCTTGCCGCCCTCGCGCTCGGCCTCGGCGGCGCCGCCGCCCAAGTGCGGGAACAAGTACGGGAGCAGGAGCGGCTGGAGATCTTCGACGCCCATCTGCACTACAACCAGGAACCGAACCCGTTTTATACGCTGGAGCAGGTGCGCGAGGTTTTCCGCCGCAACAACGTCACCGGCATCCTCGCCACCAGCCGCCCCAACAAGGGCACGCACCAGCTCATGGACGCCAAATGGCCGGAGCTCAGGGTGGTGCCGTTCATCCGGCCCTACCGGACCCGCCCCGACATCCAAACCTGGTTCAACGACCCGGCGATCTTCGAACTGATCAAGACGGAATACGAGCGCGGCTATTACCGCGGCATCGGCGAATTCCACATCTACGGCAAGGCGGCGGCCTCCGAATGGGTGAAGAAGACCGTCGACTTCGCTGTGGAGCGCAACCTCTATCTGCACGCCCATTGCGACGAGGAGGCCCTGCTCATCCTGTTCCGGCACAATCCGAAGGCGCGCATCATCTGGGCGCATACCGGCTTCTCCACCGCGCCGGCGCGCGTGGCGCAGCTGTTCGACGCGCATCCGAACGCGCTGTGGGGGGAGCTGTCCTACCGCAGCGGCATCACCGGCGGCGACGGCAAGCTGACGGCGGAGTGGCGGGAGCTGTTCGCCAAATACTCCGACCGCTTCCTGCTCGGCTCCGACACCTGGATCAACGAGCGCTGGTTTGCTTACGACACCATCTTCAAGGACTATCGCGCATGGCTGGCGCAACTGCCCGCCGAGCAGGCCCGCCGCATCGCCAACGGCAACGCGGCGAGATTGTTCGGGGCACGTGAATAGGCCGCGGCGTCACGCGCCGTTCGCAAATCGGTGATTTGGGTCTAGGCACGCGTCTGCGCTAGGCTTGGCCATCCATATCGGGGGAATTCCATGAAGCTCTACATGCATCCGGTGTCCATGACGTCGCGGCCGGTGCGGCTGTTCGCCGCCGAAAACAACATCGCGCTGGACGAGGAACTGGTCGACCTGATGACCGGCGCACACTTGCAGCCGCCATATTCGACGATCAATCCGAACTGCCTGGTGCCGATGCTCGAGGACGGCGATCTCCGGCTGACCGAGAGTTCGGCCATCCTGAAATATCTCGCCGACAAGATCGGCTCACCGGCCTATCCGAAGGACCTGAAGGCACGCGCCAAGGTCAACGAGATGATGGACTGGATCAACACCAACTTCTATCGCGAGTGGGGCTACAATCTCTGCTACCCGCAGCTCTTTCCGCACCTCAAGCGCCGCAGCGACGAGGCGCAGGCGGCGACGCTGGAATTCGGCAAGGAAAATGCCAAGCGCTGGCTCAAGATCATGGACGAGCATTGGATCGGCCCCAAGAAGACATATCTGTGCGGGAACGAAATCACCATCGCCGACTATTTCGGCGCCGGCATCGTGTCGCTGGGCGAGATCATCGGCGTCGATTTTGCGCCCTACCCGAACGTGAAGCGCTGGCTCGACACCATGAGCAAGCTGCCGAACTGGGCCAAGGTGAACGAGGCCTTCTACGGCTTGCGCGACGCGGTGAAGGGCCAGAAATTCGTCACGTTGGGCTGAGTTTTTTGCTTTTCCCGGGCGCAGCGCAGCACGAAGTGGTGCGCTGCGGACCCGGGATCGCGAAGGTCCCGGATTAGCGGAGCACGCTTCGCGCTGCACCGCATCCGGGACACGAACGCTCCGTTTGCCGGAATAGTTAGAAGACAAGAGGTGCCAGACCATGAGCTTTTTTCCCGGCAAGGACCCCGAGGCGGGCGACCGCTACCAGTGCGAGGCCATCGCGCAGGTGATCGCGCCGCGCACGGTCGACCTCGGCGACGGATTCTCGGTGCGCCGCGCGCTGCCCTCGGCGCGCACGCGCATGGTCGGGCCCTTCATCTTCTTCGATCATTTCGGCCCGGCCGAATTCCGCGCCGGCACGGGGCTCGACGTGCGGCCGCATCCGCATATCGGGCTCGCCACCGTCACCTACCTGTTCGACGGCGAGATCATGCACCGCGACAGTCTCGGTACCGAGGCGCCGATCAAGCCGGGCGAAATCAACCTGATGACCGCCGGGCGCGGCATCGTGCATTCGGAGCGCACCGGCACGGAGCTGCGCACGACCGGGAGCCCCATTCACGGCTTGCAGATGTGGGTCGCGCTGCCCGCGGCCAAGGAGGAGATGGCGCCGGCCTTCGCGCATCACGAGGTGGACGAATTCCCGCTGGTGCGCGACACGCACATGTTCGGGCGCGTGGTGATCGGCTCGCTGTACGGCGAGACCTCGCCGGTGGAAACGACGCACGAGACGATGTTCGCCAACATCGTCATGCGGGCGGGCGCGAGCCTGCCGGTCGACGCCGGCCACGAGGAACGCGCGCTCTATATCGTCGACGGCACCATCGACATTGCGGGCGACACCTTCGAGCCGGGACGCCTTCTGGTGTTCAAGCCGGGCGACAAGATCACCGTGAAGGCCGTCACTGACGCGCACTTCGTTCTGTGCGGCGGCGCGCCGATGGACGGCCCGCGCCACATCTGGTGGAATTTCGTGTCCTCGCGCAAGGAGCGCATCGAGCAGGCCAAGGCGGACTGGAAGGCCGGCCATTTCGGCAACGTGCCGGGGGATGAGATCGAGTTCATTCCGCTGCCGGAGAAGTGACACTACCTGCAGGTTCCTCTAACAGCTCCTCCCCGCGCTCCCGGCGGCGGACCCGAACTTCAACGTGAGCCAGGCTTGAGCGCCGGAGCCGCATGATCACTCGTCTGCTGACCATCTGGGCAAGTGTGCACGCCAGTCTCTGGGCACTGCCGCTGGCCATCGTGGCCGGGGCCGGCGTGCTGGCCTACGCCGCGCTAAACATCGACCTGAATGTGGGTGGCTCGGCCTGGTTCCTCTTCAACGGCGACTCGAATCAGGCACCGCAGTTCCTCTCCAGCTTGGTGACCGCGATGATCACCATGGCGACCCTGGTGGTTTCCATCACCATGGTCGTGCTGACGCTCGCCGCGCAGCAGCTCGGCCCGCGGCTTATCCGCAACTTCATGAGCGATCGGCGGACGCAAGGCACGCTCGGCCTGTTCGTCGGCACAGTGGTCTATCTGCTGCTGGTGCTGCGAGGCGCGTACGGACCGGAGGACTCGGTGCCCAATCTGGCGGTCACCGGCGGCACCGTGCTGGTGCTGATCTGCGTCGTCACTTTGGTGCTGTTCGTGCACCACCTCGCCTATTCGATCATCGCCGACAATGTGATCGACCGTGTCGGCGCGCGGCTCGACGCCGACGTCATCCGCATGATGCCGACGGACGCGACAGAGCAGCCGGAAGAGCCCAAGCTCAAGCAGCAGGGCGCGCCGGTTCACCTGTCGCATGGCGGCTATGTGCAGGCGATCGATTACGACGGAATCGTCGCGGCCGCCTGCGCAGCGGATGCGCACGTCGAGCTCGCCATTCGACCCGGCCAGCACGCGCTGCCCGGGCGTGTGTTCGCCTATATCACGCCGAAGAAAGCCGCCGAGAACGATGGCCTGTGCCAGGCCGTGGTGGGCGCGATGGTGATCGGTCGCGAGCGCACCTCGGTTCAGGACATCGAGTTTTCGGTGCGGCAACTGGTGGAGATCGCGCTGCGCGCGCTGTCGCCCGGCATCAACGATCCCGACACGGCGAACGCGGTGGTCGACCGGATGACCTTGTCGCTCGGCCTGATCATGACGCGCAGCCCGGCGAAAAGCGTGTGGCGGGACGGCGGCGGCAAGACGCGGCTGGTGACGCCGGTTTCTACCTTTGAAGGAATTTGCGATGCCGCTTTCAACCAGATCCGCCAACAGGCGCTTCCGGCTGTGCTGATCCGCATGGCCGACAACATCGGCCAGTTGCTAGAACAGGCTGACGACCTGCATCGCCCGGCGCTGGAAAAGCACCTGAAGCTGGTTCTGGACGCCGGCAAGCGCAGCATTCCGGCGGAAGAGGATTTGAAAGACCTCGAAGCCCGCGCCGCGAAAGCGCTGGCGCAGGCCGGCAGCGGCGAGCCGAAGCGCGCCAACAGGTAGTCACTTCTTCGGCAGTTCCAGCCTGATATGCAGCTCCTTGAGCTGCTTGGGCGTCACCTCCGAGGGCGCGCCCATCATCAGGTCTTCCGCCTTCTGGTTCATCGGGAACAGCGTGACCTCGCGGATGTTTTCCTCGCCGGCCAGCAGCATCACGATGCGGTCGATGCCGGGCGCGATGCCCCCGTGCGGCGGCGCGCCGAGCGAGAGCGCATGCAGCATGCCGCCGAACTTCGCCTCCAGCACGTCCTCGCCGTAGCCGCAGATCGCGAAAGCCTTCTTCATCACCTCGGGACGGTGGTTGCGGATCGCGCCCGACGACAATTCGGTGCCGTTGCAGACGATGTCGTACTGGATCGCCTTGATCGACAGCAGCTTGTCGTGGTCGTTCGGATCGAGCGCGAGGAACTCCTCCACGCTCATGTTCGGCATCGAGAACGGGTTGTGCGAGAAGTCGATCTTCTTCTCTTCCTCGTTCCATTCGAACATGGGGAAGTCGACGATCCAGCAGAAATCGTAACGGTCCTTGGCGATGAGGCCGAGCTCTTCGCCCACTTTGGTGCGCGCAGGACCGGCGAACTTGACGAATTTCGATGGCTGGCCGGCGACGAAGAACACGGCGTCGCCGACGCCTAAACCCAGTTGGTCGGCGATCTGCTTGCTGCGCTCGGGGCCGATGTTCTTGGCGAGCGGGCCCGCGCCGCCCTCCTCGCCCTCGCGCCAGAAGATATAGCCGAGGCCGGGCTGACCCTCGCCTTGCGCCCATGAATTCATGCGGTCGCAGAAAGCGCGGTTGCCGCCCTTCGGCGCGGGGATCGCCCATACCGCGGCCTTCGGATCGCCGGCCAGAATGTTGGCGAAGATCTTGAAGCCGGAGCCGCGGAAGGCCTCGCTCACGTCCTGCATCACAATAGGATTGCGCAGGTCGGGCTTGTCGGTGCCGTATTTCGACAGCGCCTCGGCATAGGGGATGAGCGGAAACTTCGGCGTCACCGGCTTTCCGTTGCCGAATTCCTCGAACACGCCGCGGATCACCGGCTCGACCGCGTCGAACACGTCCTGCTGCGTCACGAAGCTCATCTCGAGGTCGAGCTGGTAGAACTCGCCGGGCGAGCGGTCGGCGCGCGCGTCCTCGTCGCGGAAGCAGGGCGCGATCTGGAAATAGCGGTCGAAGCCCGCCACCATGATGAGCTGCTTGAACTGCTGCGGCGCCTGCGGCAGCGCGTAGAACTTGCCCGGGTGCAGGCGCGACGGCACCAGGAAGTCGCGCGCGCCTTCCGGCGACGACGCGGTGAGGATCGGCGTCTGGAATTCGAAGAAGCCGCCCTCCTTCATGCGCCGGCGGATCGAGTCGATCACCTGGCCGCGCAGCATGATATTCTTGTGCAGCTTCTCGCGCCGCAGGTCGAGGAAGCGGTATTTGAGCCGGATCTCCTCCGGATAATCCTGCTCGCCGAACACCGGCATCGGCAGTTCGGCGGCGGGGCCCAGCACTTCGATCTCGTCGATGTAGACCTCGACCTGGCCGGTCGGCAGCTCGGGATTTTCGGTGCCGGCGGGACGGCGGCGGGCCTTGCCGTCGACGCGCACCACCCATTCCGCGCGCAAGGTCTCGGCCAGCTTGAACGCTTTGCTGTCTGGATCGGCCACCACCTGGGTGACGCCGTAATGGTCGCGCAGGTCGATGAACAGCAGCCCGCCATGGTCGCGGATGCGGTGGCACCAGCCGGACAGACGCACGGACTTGCCGATATCGCCCTCGCGAAGCGCGCCGCAGGTGTGTGAGCGATAACGATGCATGACCGGTTCCGAGAGACGATTTCAGGATGGGTGGGAGGCGCGCGACCCGCCTTCGCCAGCCGCGCTACGGCCGGCAGGAAAGCGCATGGGGGGTGGGCTTTGTCAAGGCAACGGCGGCCAACCGGCTCGACAGACTCAGGAGGCCTCGGCAGATTGGGGCCTCGCGTAGCCGGGTCCCCGTCATGTCCAAGAAGAGCCGCCAAAAACAGGCCAAACGGCCCTCGGGGGCCCTTGTCGAAATGTCTACCGCCGAGGCCGCGGTCGCCGCCCTGACCGCCCATGGGCTGGATACCGTCTATGCCCTGCCCGGCATCCATAACGACCACCTGTTCGACGCCTTTCAGCGCGCCGGCGACCGGCTCAAGGTCGTTCACAGCCGCCACGAACAGGGCTGTGCCTATATGGCGCTGGGCGCAGCGCTGGCGACCGGAAAACCGCAGGCCTACGCGGTGGTGCCGGGCCCCGGCCTGCTCAATTCGGGCGCGGCGCTTTTGACCGCCTACGGCATGAACGCGCCGGTGCTCGGCCTGATCGGCCAGATCCCGTCCGGCGGCATCGGCCGCGGGCTCGGCCATTTGCACGAAATTCGCGACCAAGCCGGCATCGTGAAGCGGCTGGTCGACAATTACGGCTATATCGCTGCTCCGGCCGAGGCCGCGCCCAAGGTCGCCAAGGCGATTCGCGCCATGGCGAGTGGCCGCCCCGGCCCGGCCGCGCTCGAATGCGCCATCGACGTCTGGGGCAAGCGCGGCAAGGTTGCCGCCATCGCGCCGCCCGCCCCGCCGCGCCCGCCGAAGATCGACGACGACAAAGTGCGCGCCGCGGCCAAGCTGCTGGCCAAGGCCAAGCGCATTCTGATTTTGGTCGGCGGCGGCGCGCAAGACGCTTCGCTGGAGGTGACGCTGCTGTCGAGCATGTTGCAGGCCCCCGTCATGAGCTACCGGCGCGGCCGCGGCGTGCTGGACGACCGCAATCCGTTCAGCGTGACGCTGCCGCTCGGCCACGAGCTATGGCGCGAGGCCGACCTGGTGTTCGGCATCGGCACCCACATGCTCTATTCGTTCACGCATTGGGGCACCGACCGCGACCTCAAGGTGGTGCGCGTCGACGCCGACAAGGATGAGCCCGCGCGGGTTCATAAGCCGAACGTCGCGCTGGTCGGCGACGCCGCGCCGATCCTGCGCCGGCTGATCGACGAGCTGGCGCGCGTCAATCCGCGCCGCGCTTCGCGCGAAGACGAGATGAAGGAGCGCCAGACGAAAATGCGCGCGCGCTTCCAGAAGCTCGCGCCGCAAATGGCTTTCCTCGACGCCATCCGCGCCGAGCTGCCGGAGGACGGCATCTTCGTCGACGAGGTGACGCAGATCGGCTTTGCCGCCCGCCTCGCCTTTCCCGTGCATCGCCCACGCACCTTTCTGTCGCCCGGCTACCAGGACAATCTCGGCTGGGGTTATGCGACGGCCTTGGGCGCGCAGCATGCGCGGCCGGACGTGCCAGTGCTGTCGATCAACGGCGACGGCGGCTTCCTCTACACAAGCAACGAACTCGCCACCGCCATGCGCCACCGCATCCCGCTGGTGGCGGTGGTGTTCAACGACGGCGCCTTCGGCAACGTGAAGCGCATCCAGGAAGAGCAGTTCGGCAACCGCCTGATCGCCTGCGACCTCGCCAATCCGGACTTCGTGCGATATGCCGAGAGCTTCGGCGCGGCCGGACGGCGCGCGCGCGGGCCGGACGAATTGCGGATCGCGCTGCGCGAGGCCTTCGCCCGGCGCGAGCCGGCGCTGATCGAGGTGCCGGTCGGGCCGATGCCGAGCCCTTGGGAGTTCATCCTCATGCCGAAGGTACGCGGCACATGAAGCGGCTTGCCAGCACGCCGGATGGCGCTACAAGTCCGTCCGGAATGGAACCGATCACCACCACCGAGGCGCTGGCCGCGGTCTGCGCCCGCATGGCGCAGCACCGCTACGTCACCGTCGACACCGAATTCCTGCGCGAAACGACCTATTACCCCCTGCTCTGCGTGGCGCAGATGGCCTCGCCCGACGAGGCCGTGGTCATCGACACGCTGGCGCCCGGCATCGACCTCACGCCCTTCTTCGACCTGCTCAACGACGAGAAGGTGGTGAAGGTCTTCCACGCCGCCCGCCAGGACATCGAAATCGTCTGGAACATGGCGGGCAAGATCCCGCATCCGATCTTCGACACCCAGGTCGCCGCCATGGTGCTCGGCTATGGCGACAGCATCTCCTACGATCAGCTGGTGCAGCGCATCACCGGCGACACGCTCGACAAGTCGAACCGCTTCACCGACTGGACACGCCGCCCGCTCACCGACGCGCAGATGTCCTACGCGCTGTCCGACGTGACGCATTTGCGCGACGTCTTCCTCAAGCTCGACGAGGATTTGCACAAGCGCGGCCGCTCGAGTTGGGTGGAGGCCGAGATGGCCGTGCTCACCTCGCCCGAGACCTACCGCGCCGATCCCGAGCGCGCCTGGGAGCGGCTCAAGAGCCGCGTGCGCAAGCCGAAGGACCTCGCCGTGCTGATCGAGATCGCCGCCTGGCGTGAACGCGAGGCGCAGACGCGCGACGTGCCGCGCTCGCGCGTCCTCAAGGACGACGTGGTCGCCGACATCGCCACGCAGGCCCCGACCTCGATCGAGCGGCTCGGCCAGCTGCGGTCGCTGCCGAAGGGCTTCGAGCGCTCCCGCTGGGGCGAGCAGATCGTGGACGCAGTCAAGCGCGGGCTGGAGCGCGACCCCAAGACGCTGCCGCGGCTGGAACGCTTCCGCCCGGCGCCGAACGCCGGGGCGACCGTCGAGCTTTTGAAGGTGCTGCTGCGCATGACGGCCGAGAAGAACGGCGTCGCCGCCAAAGTGATCGCCACCGTCGACGACCTCGACCGCATCGCCGCCGACGACGAGGCCGACGTGCCGGCGCTGAAAGGCTGGCGGCGCGAACTATTCGGCGACAAGGCGCTGGCCCTGAAGCACGGCAAGCTCGCACTGGCGGTGGAGAAGGGCCGCGTGGTGACAGCGGAGAGGGCCTGAATTACGCGCGACAGACCCTCGGCCGGCACGGATTGCCGTCCGGGTCGAGCGAATAAAGCTCGGAAATCTCGGCGACTGCAAAAGCCTTGGGCGCGAACTGATGGAGCTTCGAGTGGATTTCGGACCCGGCTACCGAGTCTACTTCGTGCACCAAGGCGCCGCGATCGTGCTCTTGCTCTGTGGGGGCGACAAACGAACCCAGCAGCGGGACATCACGCGTGCGTTTGAAATGGTGGAGAAACTTCGATGAAGACCTCGCCTTTTGATGCGGCTGACTACCTCGACAGTGCGGAGGCGCAGGCGGAGTTCCTGACGGCCGCGCTCGAGACCGCGGACCCAAAATTCATCCGCGACGCCGTCGGCGTCGTCGCGCGAGCGCGCGGTATGGCCAAAGTCGCCAAAGAAACCGGATTAAGCCGGGAAAGCCTTTACAAGACGCTTGGCGAAAACGGCAATCCGGAATTCGCCACCGTCATGCGCATTGTCCGCGCGCTAGGGATGACGTTATCAGCGCGCCCGGCCGAGGCAAGCCGCAAAGTGAAAAAACGCCGCGTGGCCTGAGCCGCCGGCCTAAACCTCGATCGCCGGGTCGCGGCCGACCAGCCTTGCCAATTGCCGCAGCCGCCCGGCGAGCCTATCGCTCGCAAGCTTGGCGTATTTTCCGGGCAGCTTGAGCGTGAGCTTGCCGCGCTTCACTTGCATGGGCGTCTTCTTCAGCACGCCGCTCTGCCCCGCGGTGAGGATATAGGCCACCCGCATGGCGGCGCCCAGCACGCGCGCGCGATCGAGCATGCGCGTGGTCGCCAATTCGCGCAGGCGCGGCGACAGGTCTTCTTCAGAGAGCCCCATGTGGCGGAAATAGACCGAGAGCGCCAGATAAGCGCGGCCGGGATGGTCGATGGCGACGAAGGCGCCGTGCGCGATGATGTTCATCGACTGTTCGCCGCGATAATCCGGATGCGCGCGCCAGCCGATGTCGCCCAAAAGGCAGGCAGCGTGGCGCAGGCGGCGCTCGTCGGCGGTCTCGTCGAGCCCGGAGGAATCGATGAAGCGGTCAGTCCAGTCGATCAGTTCCTCGCCGTGCTTGGGCGAGCGCGAGCGCAGCACGTTGAGGTCGGCAGCCGCCGTGATCAGCGGATCGCGCGCCTGGTCGCGCTTGTCGAGCAGCGAGTACAACAGCCCCTCGCGCACACCGAGCACGGAGAACACGACCTCCTTCGGCTTGATGGTGCGCACAAGGTTTTCCATCACCAGCGCGGCATAAGCGAGCAGCGGCCGGCGGGCGGCGTTGACGACTTCGATTTTCGACAAGGTCTCGGTGTCGACCCGATGCACCAGGCGCGAGAACTCCAGCGCCTCGCGCGCGGCGATCCGGTAATTGTGCATCACGTGGAACGGATAGCCGGTCTGCCACATGTGCAGCCGCGCCAGCGCGCGCCAGGTGCCGCCGACGGCGTAGAAGGTGCGGTTCTCGCCGTCGTGCAGCATGTCGAGGTCGGCGAAGGCCTTCTCGACGAACTTCTCAGCCTTCTTGATCGAGCGCTCGGAGATGTCCTGCAGCGCCAGGCCGCCGAGCGGCAGCGTCAGGCCGGCGCGCACGCGCGAGCGGTGCACGTCGATCAGTTCGAGCGAGCCGCCGCCGAGGTCGCCGACAATGCCGTCCGGCTTGTGCATGCCGGAGATGATGCCGAGCGCGGTGAGATGGGCCTCGCGCTTGCCCGACAGCACGGTGATCGGCGTGCGGCAGATGCGCTCGGCCTGCGCGATGAAGTCGCCGCCGTTGCGCGCGTCGCGGCAGGCGGCGGTGGCAATCGCCCAGATCTTCTTCACATGCAGGATGTCGCAGAGCGCACGGAAGCGCTTGAGCGCGGCGAGCGCGGTGGCGATGGCGTCGGGCGCCAGGAGGCCGGTGGTCTGCACCTGGCGGCCGAGGCCGGCCAGCACCTTCTCGTTGAAGATCGGCGTCGGCGCCCGCGTCAGGCCTTCGTAGATGACGAGGCGGATCGAGTTCGAGCCGATGTCGATGACGGCAACCGGCGGCCCGTGGTCGAGCCGGCCTTGAGCGGATTGCAGGACGATGTCGGAGCGCAGAATCGGGGCCGAGCGCTTACGCGCCTTCGATGAGGCGGCGTATAAGGCTTCGCGGCGACGACTCTTTGAGCGATTTCCCACGTCCCGACAGGCTCGGATTCGTCATGAAGTACTTATGGGCGTTGAACGGTTCCTCGCCCGGCTCGGCCTTTATGCGGGCGGAACTGCCGTCCGGCAAGAGCCTCCAACTCTGCTCATTGTCCATCAGATTCGCGACCATAATCTGGTCCAAAATCTGTTCATGCACAGTCGGGTTGGGGATCGGGCACAAAACCTCGACGCGGCGGTCGAGATTGCGCGGCATCATGTCGGCGGACGAGATGTAGACGGTCGCCTTCGCGTGCGGGAGCTTATTACCGTTGCCGAAGCAGTAGATGCGGCTGTGCTCGAGGAAACGGCCGACGATCGACTTCACGCTGATATTGTCCGACAGGCCCGGCACGCCCGGCCGCAGGCAGCAGATGCCGCGCACCACCAGCTTGACGTTCACGCCGGCGCTTGAGGCCTCGTAGAGCGCGTCGATGATGCCGGGATCGACCAGCGAATTCATCTTCATCCAGATCGCCGTCGGCTTGCCGGCCTTGGCGTTGGCGATCTCGCTCGCGATGTGGTCGAGGATGCGCTTGCGCAGGAAGATCGGCGAGATCGCCATGCTCTCGAGCTCGGCCGGCTCGGCATAACCGGTGATGTAATTGAAGATGCGCGCGACGTCACGGCCGATCACCGGGTCGTCGGTGAAGAACGACAGGTCGGTATAGATGCGGGCGGTGACCGGATGATAGTTGCCGCTGCCGACATGCACATAGGTGGCGAGCGCACTGCCCTCGCGGCGCACCACCAGCGACAGCTTGGCGTGCGTCTTCAATTCGATGAAGCCGTAGACCACCTGCACGCCGGCGCGCTCGAGGTCGCGCGCCCAGCGGATGTTCGCTTCCTCGTCGAAGCGCGCCTTCAGCTCGACCAGCGCGGTGACCGACTTGCCGGCTTCCGCGGCTTCCACCAGCGTCTTGATGATCGGGGATTCCGCGGAGGTGCGGTAGAGCGTCTGCTTGATGGCGACGACGTTGGGATCGCGCGCGGCCTGCTGCAGGAACTGCACCACGACGTCGAAGGACTCGTAAGGGTGGTGGACCACCAGATCCTTCTGCCGGATGGCGGCGAAGCAGTCGCCGCCATGGTCGCGGATGCGCTCGGGATAGCGCGGATTGTAGGGGACGAATTCGAGGTCGGGCCGTTCGAGCTTGGTGAGCTGGCTGAGGTCGTTGAGCGCCAGCACGCCGTCGACCAGAAAGACCTCGTCGTCGGCGCAGCCGAGCGCGCGCTGCACGAAGCTGCGCAGCTCGACCGGCATGGTGGAATTCAATTCGAGCCGGATCACGGAACCGCGGCGGCGCTGCTTGAGCGCGGTCTCGAACAGCCGCACCAGGTCTTCCGCCTCTTCCTCGATTTCCACTTCAGAGTCGCGGATGGCGCGGAAGGCGCCCTGCCCCTTGACCGTGTAGCCGGGGAATAGGCGGCCGATGAACAGGCAGGTCGCTTCTTCGAGCGCGATCAGCCTTATGCCCTGGTCGCTGCCGCTCGGCAGCTTGATGAAGCGCTCGATCTTCTGCGGCATGCGGATGAGCGCGTTCATCGCCTTGCCGTCCTTCACGCGTGCGAGATGAAGCGCAAGCGAAAAGCCGAGATTGGGGATGAACGGGAAAGGATGCGCCGGATCGATGGCGAGCGGGGTGAGCAGCGGGAACACATGCGTGAGGAAATGCTCCTCGAGCCAGCCGCGCTCGCTCTTGTTGAGGTCGGCGCTGTCGAGCAGCACCACGCCGGCGGCGGCCAGGTCGGGGCGCAGTTCCAGCCAGCGCTGCTGCTGATCGTGCGCAAGGCTCGCCACCGCCTCGCCGATGCGTGCGAGCTGTTCGGACGGGGTCAGGCCGTCCGGGCTCTGCGTCGTAATGCCCTCCCGCAGCTGGCCCTTGAGGCCGGCCACGCGCACCATGAAGAACTCGTCGAGGTTATTGGCCGAAATCGACAGGAAGCGCACCCGCTCGAGCAGCGGATGGTTCGGGTTGGCGGCCTCTTCCAACACACGGCGGTTGAAGTGCAGCCAGGAGAGTTCGCGGTTGATGAAGCGCGCCGGGCTGCCTTTTAGCGATGCCTCGGCGGCGGCAGGGGTGCCGGCGGAGGCGCCCACCTGCGCGGAGGCCGGAGCCATTTCCTCAGCCGGAGCAATAGCTTGGGCGCGATCTGACATCGAATTAAAAGTCCAATAGAAGCGACCGCGTAGCGAAAAATCGTGGCGGCTGGATGACAGTTCGCGCCGGGAGGGCTGTCACAGTCAAGCCGTTCCTGTCGCCCCGGTTAAACGGCGGTTTCCCGGAAAAGCTCGGCCGCCAGCGCCCGCGTCACCGGGCGGTGCTGGCGCATCGCCTCTTCGTCCAGCCGCCCCACCGCCGCGCGCGCGGCCGCGAAGGAGCGCTCGATGCGGTTGGCGAGATAATTGACGAGCGCTTCGTCCACCGCGATCTGCCGGTCGGCGGCAAGCTTGACGATCAGCGAGCGCAGCAGCGCGTCGTCGGGCGCGGCCAGCGCCACCACCGGTATGCTGCGCAGGCGCGAGGCAAGATCGCGGATCGCCAGCGCAAAGCCGGCCGGCGCGCCGCGCGCGGTGACGAGCACATAGGCGCCCTCCTCGCGCGCGAGATTGAGCAGATGAAACAGCGCCCGCTCGTCGAGTTCCTCGGGCGCGAGATCCTCGATCACCAGCGCGCCGGTGGCGAGCGCGCCGGGCAGGTCCGTCTCGTCCAGACGCCTGGCCGACAGGACGCGCGCGCCGGACAATTCCGCCCAGATCGCCGCGAGATGGCTCTTGCCGGAGCCTTCCGGCCCGATGAGCGCCATCACGCGGTTGGGCCAATCGGGCCAGCGCTCGATCAAAGCAAGCGCGCCCGCATTCGACGGTCCGGGCAGGAAATCCTCGCGCGCGAAGCTGACGGCATGGTCGAGCGCGAGCACAAGCTGACGCGGGGCGAACGAAGCGGGCATGCCCTCAACCTGTCTTTTCGCCGGTGTAGAGCGAGCTCTCCAGATAGCGCCGCAGCGCGAAGCGCGCCAGCACGCCGATGGTGGCGGCGAGCGGCACCGCCAGCAGCAGGCCGACGAAACCGAACAGATAGCCGAACGCCAGCAGCGCGAAGATCACCCAGATCGGATGCAGGCCGACGCTCTCGCCCACCAGCTTGGGCGACAGCACATTGCCCTCGATGAACTGGCCGACCAGAAAAATACCGAGCACCAGCACGATCGAATAATAGTCCGGCCAGAATTGCGCGACCGCGACGCCAAGCGAGAGCACCAGTCCGGTCATCGAGCCGACATAAGGGATGAAGGTGATCAGGCCGGAGATGAGCCCGATCAGCAGGCCAAAATTGAGCCCGCTCAAGGTCAAGGCCACCGCATAGAACGATCCGAGGATCAGGCAGACCGCGGACTGCCCGCGCACGAAGCCGGCAATCGCCGCGTCGATCTCGCGCGCCAGGTCGAGCACGGTCTCGCGATGCTGCAGCGGAATCCAGCCGTCCACCGTCTTGATCATGCGGTGCCAGTCGTAGATCAGGTAGAAGGCGACGACCGGCGTCACCACGATCAGCGAGAACAGCGACACCAGCGCGCGGCCGCCCGACCACAGCGACTTCATGAAAGTAGTCACCCACCCCATGCCTTGCGTGACCAAATCGGTGAAAGACTTGTCCGAGGCGTTGAGGCCGGCGCCGAGTTTTTGCAGCCAGGGCCGGCTCGGATCGCTGAGCAGGCTCTGCAGCTTGGTGACGTTGCCGGGCACGCTCTCGATAAACGAGGCGAGTTGGCCGCCGAGCATCGGCGCGATCAGCAGGATCATGTACACGAGCGCCAGCACCACCAGTGTGATGATGATGAGCGCCGCGGCGAGCCGGTTGATCCCGGCCCGCTCCATGCGGTCGGTCAGCGGCGTGAGCAGATAAGCGATGGCCATGCCGGCGACGAAAGGCAGCAGAATCTCGCTCAGCAGCCACAGGATGAACACGAAGACGACGAGCGCGGCCACCCAGAACACGACCTGCCGCTGAAAGGCGACGATCGCGGCCGGACTGGGTTGCGGATTCGGGCTCATTGTCCGGCTGCCGCCTTGTTCATGTGCCGCACGAACTCGGCCAGATAGGCGGCGACCGAGAGCAAGGTCAGCGCCGCGACCAGGCCCATGAGCGCGAGATAGAGCTGCGGCAGGTTGAGCCCGAAGCCGAGCGAGCCGAGCACCATGCAGGCGAAGGCGATCTGCGCCACCGTGTTGAGCTTGGACACCAGCAGCGGCTTGATCTTGAGCGGGGTGCCGATCAGCCAGGACAGCATGATGCCGCCGACGATCAGAATGTCGCGCGACACCACCAGGATCACCAGCCAGCGCGGGATATAGCCGTTGATGCCGAGCGTGAGGTAGATCGACACGATCAGCGCCTTGTCGGCGAGCGGGTCGAGATAGGCGCCGAGCACGGTGGTCATGCTGAACTTCTTGGCGAGGAAGCCGTCGACGGCGTCGCTTATCCCGGCCGCCACGAACAGCACGAAGGCAACCCACATCAGGCCCTGTGCAATCGCCCAAACGACGATCGGCACCATCAGGATGCGGCCCAACGTAATGAGGTTCGGAATACTCAAGTCTGTCCCGGCTCGATAGCCCGTCCCCGCCACCACAGCCGGAAACGCGCCAAATCCATCGGCAGAGTATAACGGCGCTCGGACCATTGCACGCCTTGCGATTTCAACGTAGGACCCCCGGCGCGGACGAGGACCATCATGGCAGAAAAACAGCGCGGGCTCACTTACGCGCAGGCGGGCGTGGATATCGACGCCGGCAACCGGATGGTGGACCTGATCAAGCCGCTGGTGCGCGCCACCGCCCGGCCCGGCGCGGATGCCGAAATCGGCGGTTTCGGCGGCCTGTTCGACCTCAAGCGGGCGGGTTTCAAGGACCCGGTGCTGGTTGCCGCCACCGACGGCGTGGGCACCAAGGTCAAGATCGCCGTTGAAACGGGCCGCCACGACACCATCGGCATCGATCTCGTCGCCATGAGCGTGAACGACCTGGTCGTGCAAGGCGCCGAGCCGCTCTTTTTCCTCGATTATTATGCCTGTGGAAAATTGGAGCCGGAGGCCGGCGCCGCCGTCGTCGCCGGTATCAGCCTGGGCTGCCGGCTGGCCGGCTGCGCCCTGATCGGCGGCGAGACCGCCGAGATGCCGGGCGTCTACCAGGGCGACGACTACGATCTCGCGGGATTTGCGGTCGGCGCGGCCGAGCGCGGCCAGTTGCTGCCGCGCGCGGACATCGCGGAAGGCGACGCGATCATCGGGCTCGCCTCCTCCGGGGTGCACTCCAACGGCTATTCGCTGGTGCGCAAGGTGGTCGAAAAGTCCGGCCTGTCGTGGAGCGCGGCCTCGCCGTTCAAGAATGGGGCGACCCTGGGCGAGGCGGTGCTGACGCCGACGCGCATCTATGTGCGTTCGTGCCTGGCCGCGATCCGCGAGACCGGCGCGGTCAAGGGCCTCGCTCACATTACCGGCGGCGGATTTCCCGACAACATCCCGCGCGTGCTGCCCAAGGGGCTCGGCGCGCGCATCGATCTCGCCAAGGTCGTGGTGCCGCCGGTGTTCAAATGGCTGGCCGCGGCCGGCGACATCGCGCAGCCGGAAATGCTGCGCACCTTCAACTGCGGCATCGGCATGATCGTCATCGCCGCGGCCAAGGATGCCGACCGCGTCGGCGCCGCCTTCACACAGGCCGGCGAACAGTCCTTCGTCATCGGCAAGGTCATCAAGGCCGATGCCGAGCCGCGCGTCGTCTACGACAACGCGCTCGATCTCGCCGGGTGACGGCATGAGCCGCAAACGCGTCGCCGTTCTCATCTCCGGCCGCGGCTCCAACATGGCGGCGTTGATCGAAGCCGCGAAGGACAAAACCTACCCGGCCGAGATCGTGCTGGTCCTGTCGAACCGTCCCGACGCCGGCGGGCTTTCCACCGCGCGCGCCGCCGGCATCGCCACCGAGACCGTCGACCACACAACATTCGGGAAAGACCGGCCCGCTTTCGAACGAGCGTTGCAGGCGGCGCTGGAAAAGCACCGCGTCGAGATCGTGTGCCTCGCCGGCTTCATGCGCCTGCTCACCGCCGATTTCGTCGGGCGATGGGAGGGACGCATGCTCAACATCCACCCCGCCCTCCTGCCCTCGTTCAAGGGTCTCGACACGCACAAGCGCGCCCTGGAGGCCGGCGTGAAGCTGCACGGCGCGACCGTGCATTTCGTGGTGCCGGAGATGGATTCCGGACCGATCGTGGCGCAGGCGGCTGTTGCCGTGCGGGATGACGACTCCGAGGAGACGCTGGCCGCCCGGGTGATCCAGGTCGAGCACCGGATTTATTCGCTGGCGCTCAAACTGGTTGCCGAAGGGCGCGTGCGCATTGTGGCCGGCCGCTGCCGGACCGACGGCGCCGCCATGCCAGACGGCGCCTTTCTGGCCCCGGAAGCATAAAATACCCGCTGGTTTTCCACCGCTCACGGAATTGTGCCCGCGCCGCGGAATACCGCGGTGGCCCCGGGGTTATAGACTTTAGTATAAAACATTGTGCCGCCCAGCCGGACGGCGAAATGCCCAAGAAACGAAGGGGGATGACGTGAACGGAAGCACTAGCAACGAAAAACTTATTTTTCCCGGCCTGGCAGGATTCTACGCGGCGGTGGAGCCGATCGCTTATGCGATCACCCGCGTCGTGTTCGGCTGGATCATGATCATGCATGGCTGGCCGAAATGGGGGCGCGGCGCGGAGGCCATCGGCAATGCTTTCGCCACCAATTATGGCTTGCCGCGCTGGTTCGCAGTCCTGGCGATCTTCTTCGAGATCGTCGGCGGCGCCGCGCTTGTTGTGGGGCTGTTCACGCGCTTCTTCGCGGCAGCGCTCGCCATCGAGCTGCTGATTGCGATGTTTGCCGCGCACTGGGCGAAGGGCTTCGCGGTCGGCGCCGGAGGCTACGAGTACGTGCTGTTCCTGGGGATCGTGTGCTTCATGATCGCCATTCGCGGCGGCGGCCAGTATTCGGTGGACGCGAAGCTCGGCAAGACGCTCTAAGCGCACATCTGACATCGTCGAGCGAAGGCGCGGGCCGCAAGCCCGCGCTTTTTGCTTCGGCGCCTCAGGCGCGCCTGATCCAAACCTTGTTGTCGTGGAAGGCGGCGCCGCCGTAAGGCGCGATCGGGTCGGCGCCGGTGAGCGTGTTGATGCCTTTGCCATCGGCGTAAGCCGCGTTCGGCCAGATCGATTCAGCGATCAGCACGCCGCGCCGCAGGCCGTCGAACAGCTTGGCATGCAGGCGCACCTCGCCGCGCGTATTGCCGAGCACGACATAATCGCCGTCGGCGATCCCCTGCCCGGCCGCATCGTCCGGATGGATCATCACCGTCGGCCGCTTCTCGCTGGCGAGCGAGGTCGGCGTCTCGGTGAAAGTGGAATTCAGAAATCCGCGCGCGGGCGACGTGGCGAGGCGGAACGGATGTGCGGCATCGGCCTCCTCCACCGCGGCCCAGTAGTCCGGCAGCCGCGGCATCTCCGACACCGGGCCCGACTGATAAGGGCTGCGGAACGGCACCTTCTCCCACTCGGGCTTGAAACGGAATTTGCCGTCCGGCCAGGGGAAGCCGTCGAGGTAATGCGCCTGCCGGAACGGCGGCTGGCAATCGATCCAGCGGTTCGCCTCCAGCTCTTCGAGCGTGCCGCGCTTCGACACGCGCAGCATCTGGTCGATCAATTCGCGCGGGCTCTTGGCGAAGCCCGGATGTGACGCGCCGACGCGTTTGGCCAGCGCGGCGATCACCTCGTGGTTGTTGCGGCATTCGCCCGGCGGCTCGACCAGCTTGGGCCCGAGGATGATGTATTGATGCCCGCCGCCGCGATAGACGTCGTCGTGCTCGAGGAAGGTCGTCGCCGGCAGCACGACGTCGGCCATCGTGGCGGTTTCGGTCATGAATTGCTCGTGCACGCAGACAAACAGGTCCTCGCGCGCGAAGCCCTGCTTGACCTTGTTCTGGTCGGGCGCGACCGACACCGGGTTGGTGTTCTGGACCAGCAGTGCAGTCACCGGTCCGCCGCCCATCAGGGCTTCGCGCTCGCCGGTCAAGATCGCACCGATGCGCGATTGGTCTAGCATGCGTACCGACGGGTCGCGCACCTCGAGTCCTTCGATCAGCGTTTTGTCGAGCCGGTAGATGTCGGCATTGTTGTGGAAGGCCCCGCCGCCTTCGAGCGCCCACGCCCCCGTCACCGCCGCGATGCAGCTCGCCGCGTGCATGTTGGCCGCGCCGTTGCGCGAGCGCGCAAAACCGTAGCCGAGGCGGAAGTAAGCGCGCTTGCGCTCGCCGATCAGCCTGGCGAAGGCTTCGATGGTTTCGACCGGCGTGCCGGTGATGCGCGACGCCCAGGCCGGATCGCGCGTTTTGAGGTGCGTTTCCAGTTCGCGCGGCGCGTCGGTGTATTTGTCGAGATAATCCCAGTCGGCCTTGCCGTCCCGGAACAGGCAATGCATCACCGCGCAGGCGAGCGCGGCGTCGGTACCGGGCTTTACCAGCACCGGCAGATCGGCCTGCTCCATGGTGCCGTTCATGTAGATGTCGACCGCCGCGATCTTGGCCCCGCGCTCCTTGCGGGCGCGCGTCGCGTGCGTCATCACGTTGACCTGGGTGTTCACCGCATTGGTGCCCCAGATCACCACCAGGTCCGACTTCGCCATCTCGCGCGGATCGGGCCCCGCGATGCGCCCCACCCCGGCGGCAAAGCCGGCATAGGCCGGGTTGACGCAGATGGTGGAATGAAAGCCGGAATATTTCTTGGCGTGGCGCAGGCGGTTGATGCCGTCGCGCATCACCAGGCCCATGGTGCCGGCATAGAAATAGGGCCACACGCTTTCGGCGCCGTGCCGCTGCTCGGCTTGCAGGAATTGCTCGGCGACGAGGTCGAGCGCGTCGTCCCACGAGATCGGAGCGAACTGGCCGGAGCCTTTGCGCCCCACGCGGCGCAGCGGGCGCAGCAAGCGATCGGCGTGGTGCTCGCGCTCGGCGTAGCGCGCCACCTTCGCGCAGATCACGCCTGCCGTGTAGTCGTTGTCTTTTGAGCCCCGCACGCGCCCGATGGTGCGCGCGTCGATGAGCTCGACCTCGAGCGCGCAGGTGGACGGGCAGTCGTGCGGACAGGCCGAATGGCCGATCCGCCTGGCGTCGGGGAGGCGCACCGTCTGATTCATGGCGCCCCCACTATAGCCGATCCGCTAGACCTCGCTCTCGACCGGCTCGCGCCGCATCCGCGCCAGCACGTAGCCCGTGGCCACCACCAGGACCGCGCCCGCGGCCGCCGTCCAGATGTGGACCCGATCGACGAACTCCACGCCGAGATAGGAAACGACCGCGGCATCCTTGACGATGATCTCGCCGGCCACCCAACCGAGCAGCGCCGCGCCCGCCCAGACCAGGATCGGGAACCGCTCCATCACCTTCATGAGCAGCGCGCTGCCTGCGATGATCAGCGGTACGCTGGTGGCCAGGCCGAACACGATCAGCGTCGTCTTGATGGTCAGCGCGTGCGCGAGGTCGACGCGCGCGGCCGCCGTTTCCGCCGCCGCCGCGATGGCGATGACGTTATCGAGGCTCATCACGATGTCGGCCACCGTCACCAGCCAGACGGCGCGCAGGAGCGTGTCGCCGGCCTTCACGCTATCCTCGCCATGCTCCTCGCTCGGCACGACCAGCTTGATCGCGATCCACAGCAGCAGCGCGCCGCCGACCAGCTTGAGGAAAGGGACGCCCATGATCTGCGCGATGATGATGGTGAAGAAAATGCGCAAAAGGACGGCCGCGCCGGCGCCCAGCAGGATGCCCCAGAAGCGCTGCCGCGGCGGCAGCGAGCGGCAGGCCAGCGCGATCACCACCGCGTTGTCGCCCGAGAGCAGAATGTTGATCCAGATGATCTGACCGACCGCAATCCAGAAGGCGGGCTGCAGCATGTCCGTCCAAATGTAAGCCACTTTCCGCTCCTCCTGGGCGATCCGCCTTTTCGGCCGATCTTATATTCGTTCCTCGGCAGCCAATCTATCGCGGCAGGCAAGCCGCTGGCCAGCGCGCAAGCGTGGCAGCGCTTTTTCCTACGCCTCAGCCGACGATTTCATTCTCCGAAAAGAACTGCGCGATCTCGCGCTCCGCGGTGTCGGGCGCGTCGGAACCGTGCACCGAATTTTCGCCGATCGAGCGCGCATGCACCTTGCGGATGGTATTGGCGGCGGCCTTGGCCGGATCGGTGGCGCCCATGACCTCGCGGTATTTGGAGATGGCGTTCTCGCCTTCCAGCACCTGCACGACCACCGGGCCGGAAATCATGAAGGCGACCAGTTCGCCGAAGAAGGGCCGCTCTTTGTGCACTGCATAAAAGCGCTCGGCCTGTTCCTTGGTGATGCGCACGCGCTTCTGGGCGACGATGCGCAGGCCGGCCTGCTCGATCATGGCGTTGATGGCACCCGTGAGGTTACGCTCGGTGGCGTCGGGTTTAAGGATCGAAAAGGTACGCTCGCGCGCCATCGGGTCATCCTTCACTGGGATTGATCGGTGAATTGAACGATAGTCATTGGAACGGCTAAGCCGCGGCGGCTTATACCGAGAGGGCGGTGGCCGGGCAAGTCAGCCCGATGCCAGACCGCCGCGATTTCAAGGCCTTTTGAGCCGGGGGAGCGCATGAAGTCCCGCTACCGGATGTTCGCCGGCTACAATGCCTGGTGCAACGAGCGGCTCTACGAGGCGGCCGCCAAGGTGGCCGACGCCGACTACCGCGCCGACCGTGGCGCCTTCTTCAAGTCGCTGCACGGCACCCTCAACCACCTGCTGGTCGGCGACCGTATCTGGATGCGGCGCTTCACCGGCGCGGGCGAGCAGCCGCCCGGCCTCGACGCCATCCTTTACGACGATTTCGAGGCCTTGCGGGCGGCGCGGCGCAGCGAGGACACGCGCATCAGCCGCTATATCGAGCGGCTGAGCGAGGACGACCTCAACCGCATTTTGCGCTTTCGCACAGTGGTCAACCCGCAGACCATCGAGCAGCCGCTGGCGCCCGCGCTCGACCATTTCTTCAATCACCAGACCCACCACCGCGGCCAGGCGCACGCGCTGCTCTCGTCCATCCTCGGCAACGACGCGACGCCCTCCTTCGACCTCATCATCTATCAGCGAGAGACGGGGGTGGGGCTGACGTCGATCAGTTGACGTCATTCCGGGGCGCACAACTTCTCCCTGTCATGCCCGGGCTTGACCCGGGCATCCCGCTTAGGAAGGCATTGCCTCCCTGATCGAGATCGCCGGGACAAGCCCGGCGATGACAAGTGTGAGGTGGGCTTGCGCGGGAATGAGCGGAGTGCTTGGAACACGCCGAAGTAATCTTCTCCCCAAGAGGACCTCCCCATGAGCACCAACCGCGTCCACCGCATTGCCGTCATCCCCGGCGACGGCATCGGCAAGGAAGTCGTGCCCGAGGGCGTGCGCGTGCTGGAGGCGGCGGCCAAGAAGTTCGGCTTCAAGCTCCAACTCGACGATTTCGATTTCGCGAGCTGCGACTACTACGAAAAGCACGGCCGCATGATGCCGGAGGACTGGAAAGAGAAGATCGGCAAGCACGATGCCATCTTCTTCGGCGCCGTCGGCATGCCCGACAAAGTGCCCGACCACGTCTCGCTCTGGGGCTCGCTGATCCTGTTCCGCCGCGAGTTCGACCAGTACGTCAATCTGCGGCCGGTGCGGCTGATGCCGGGCGTGCCCTCCCCGCTCGCCGGCCGCAAGCCGGGCGACATCGACTTCTGGGTCGTGCGCGAGAACACCGAGGGTGAATATTCCGCCATCGGCGGCCGCGCGTTTCCCGGCACCGACCGCGAGGTCGTGATGCAGGAGACGATCCTCACCCGTGTCGGCGTCGACCGCGTGCTCAAGTTCGCCTTCGAGCTCGCCCGCTCGACGCCGAAGAAGCACCTGACCTCGGCCACCAAGTCGAACGGCATCGCCATCACCATGCCGTACTGGGACGAGCGCGTGAAGGAGATGGCCAAGAACTATCCCGACGTGAAGTGGAACCAGTTCCACATCGACATCCTGTCCGCGCTGTTCGTGCTCAAGCCCGACACCTTCAACGTGGTGGTCGCCTCCAATTTGTTCGGCGACATCCTCTCCGACCTCGGCCCCGCCTGCACCGGCACCATCGGCATCGCGCCCTCCGGCAACATCAATCCCGAGCGCAAATTCCCGTCGGTGTTCGAGCCGGTGCACGGCTCGGCGCCGGACATCTACGGTCAGGGCATCGCCAATCCGATCGGGCAAATCTGGTCGGGCGCGATGATGCTCGACCACCTCGGCGAGCCGGAGGCTGCCAAGGCCGTCGTCAAGGCGATCGAGACCGTGCTGGCGCAGGAGAAGCTGCGCACGCGCGACCTGAAAGGGCCGGCGAACACCGTGGAGTGCGGCAAGGCGGTGGCTGAGGCGCTCGCCTAACTCTCTCTGTCATTCCGGGACGGCCCAAAGGGCCGGACCCGGAATCCATACGCCGCAGCGCTGCGGATTATGGATTCCGGGCTCGCGCACTTCGTGCGCGCCCCGGAATGACGAGAGAGGCATTGCATCCCCGCCCCGCCTCGGCCACAAGGCGGCCCCATGCTCCTGATCGACGACCTCACCGTCCGCATTGCCGGCCGCACGCTCATTGAAAACGCCACCGCGCGCGTGACGCCGGGTGCGCGCGTCGGCCTGGTCGGCCGCAACGGCACCGGCAAATCGACGCTGTTCAACGTCATCACCGGCGAGTTGCACGCCGAGCAAGGCTCGGTGGAAATCCCGCCGCGCTGGCGCATCGGGCGCCTCGCTCAGGAGGCGCCGAACGGGCCGGAGAGCCTGATCGAGGTGGTGCTGAGTGCGCCGAGCGAGCGCACGTCGCTCCTCAAGGAAGCCGAAACCGCGACCGACCCGCACCGCATCGCCGAGATCCAGACCCGGCTTGCCGACATCGGCGCACATGCGGCGCCGGCCCGCGCCGCCGCGATCCTCTCGGGCTTAGGCTTCTCGACCGCCGACCAGCAACGGCCCTGCACCGAATTCTCCGGCGGCTGGCGCATGCGCGTCGCGCTCGCCGCGACGCTGTTCTCCGAGCCGGACCTGCTGCTGCTCGACGAGCCGACCAACTATCTCGACCTCGAAGGCACGCTCTGGCTGCAGGAGCATCTGGCGCGCTATCCGCACACGCTGATCGTGATCAGCCACGACCGCGACCTGCTCGACACCGCGGTCGACCAGATCCTGGCGCTCGACGCCAAGAAGCTCACGCTTTACCGGGGCGGCTATTCGGATTTCGAGCGCCAGCGCCACGAGCGCATGGTGCTCGACCAGAAGGCCATCAAGAAGCAGGAGGCGCAGCGCAAGCATTTGCAAGCCTTCGTCGACCGCTTCCGCGCCAAGGCCAGCAAGGCGCGGCAGGCGCAGTCGCGCCTCAAGATGCTGGCCAGGCTGCAGCCGATCGATGCGCTGACCATCGACGACGTGCGCGAGATCAACATCCCCGCGCCGGACAAGCTGTTGTCGCCGCCGATCATCGCCACCAACGACGTCGCCGTCGGCTATGACGGGCGCGTCGTGCTGTCGGGCCTGTCGCTGCGCATCGACAACGACGACCGCATCGCCCTGCTCGGCTCCAACGGCAACGGCAAGTCGACGTTGGTGAAGCTCTTGGCCGGCCGGCTGGACCCCATGCACGGCAGCGTGACGCGCGCGTCTACCCTCAAAGTGGGCTATTTCGCGCAGCACCAGCTCGACGAGCTGGACGAGAACGAAAGCCCCTACGACGCCGTGCGCCGGCTGATGCCGGACCAGCCGGAGGCCAAGGTGCGCGCGCGCGTCGGCGCCATCGGCTTTTCAGGATTGGCCGGCAACACCCTGATCAAGAGCCTGTCGGGCGGCGAGAAGGCGCGCCTGCTGCTGGGCCTGGCGACCTTCAGCGCGCCGCATCTCGTCATCCTCGACGAGCCGACCAACCATCTCGACATCGACAGCCGCGGCGCGCTGATCGAGGCGATCAACGATTATCCCGGCGCGGTGATCCTAGTCTCGCACGACCGCTATCTGCTGGAAGCCTGCGCCGACCGGCTCTGGCTGGTGCAAGGCGGCAAGGTCGCGGCCTTCGACGGCGACCTCGACGACTACCGCAAGCTCGTGCTCTCCGGCGACAAGCAGAGCGCGGCGAAGGCGCCGCCGCAGGTCGACCGCGCCGAGGCGCGACGCGCCGCCGCCGACAAGCGCGCCGAGACCGCGCCGCTGCGCAAGCGCGTGACCGATTCCGAGCACAAAATCGCGCAGCTCACGCGCCAGCTCGACAAGCTCGACAAGACGCTCGGCGACGGCACGCTGTTCGCCACCGATCCGGCGCGCGCGGCCGAGCTGTCGAAGACGCGCGCCAATGTGGTGGCGGCGATCGCGGCGGCGGAAGAAGACTGGCTCGCCGCCAGTTCGGCCTTGGAAAGCGCCTGAAAGGCCTCTTCGTCAGGCTGCGAGTTCAGTCGCGCGGTCGCCGATGCCGTCCCCCTGTATCGCTTCGCCCGAAGATCCTGGTGCCTTGTTGATTTGCTCCAGCCCCCGCGCCTGCTCGCCGCTGGCCGCGGCGATCTGCGACACAATGCTCGTCACCTTCTTGATCGAGTCCACGATCTCGACCAGCGAGGCCCCGGCGCTGTTCACGAGCGTGACCCCTTCCTGCACCTGGTTCGAGCTGTTCGTGATCAGCTCCTTAATGTCCTTGGCCGCCTGCGATGAACGCTGCGCCAAATCCCTCACCTCGGTGGCGACGACCGCGAACCCGCGGCCGGCCTCGCCGGCGCGGGCCGCCTCGACCGCGGCATTGAGCGCCAGCAGGTTGGTTTGCCTCGCGATCTCGTCGATCACTGCAATGATGTCGGAAATCTTGCGCGAGGCCTCTTCAATGCGTGACATCGCCTCGACGGCCTGCGTGGCCACCCGGCCGCCGCGTTCCGCCACCGCGGACGTGCCGGCCGCGAACTGGTCGGCTTGGGCCGCGCTCTCCGCGTTGTGCTTCACAGTCGCGGCGATGTCTGCCAGCACGCGGCGTTGTTCTCTTTCGGCCTCTTCTCTTTCGCCGGCCGACTGCTGCTGGTTTTCTTCGTACAGCCGATGCGCCTCTTCGGCGCGGGCCACCGCCTCGAGCGCCTCTCGATGGCTTGTTTCGGCGGCGCGATGGTTTTCTTCCGCACGCGCCGTCGCTGCCATGACAGCGGCGAACATCTTCTCCACGGTGAAAGCCAACCATATAAGCACGCCGGCTTCGAGCAGGAGAATGACCGCGTGCAGCGCCAAGCGAAACAGATTGGAACCACCCGGGTAGATCAGCGAGGGGAGGACGAAATTGAGCGCGATGTGGTGGACGGCCACCGTCGCGGTCGCTGCCGCGATGACCTTCCAGTCGCAGGTGGCCACAAGCAACGCCAGCGCCGCGAAATAGTACATATGCATGTCGACCTGGAGCGGCTGGCCGCTCAACACGCCGACGAGGACCGAGATCAAAGTCATCAGCGACACGCCGGCAGCGATCCGCCCCGGCCCACCGTCAGGGTCCCAATACGCGGCGGCCTGCGCCGCGCCTGCGATCGCGAGCGCGGTCCCCGCCGGGAGCAAGAACGCCGTGTCATAAATCCAGCAGGCACCCGCGATCAGGAAGGGCTGCAGCCAGATCGTGCCGAGGATGAGCCGCAGCGCCATGCGGCGCAGAACGGCGAGATCGAGCGTAACTTCAGACATTCTGGTTCCTCGAAGATGGTTCGCAGCCTCCGACGGCTAGCGGATTAAGGAGAAGGAGCGCGCCCTCAGCCCGCAGTCGGTCGCCGAGACCCGGACGCTGCGACTGCACGACGACGACAAAAAAGAAGGTGCCGCTGTTAAGCACGTCGCCGGCATTGCCCGCCGCCGCGAAGGCGCGCGACGCCGACCACCACGGCGGGAAGACGGCGGCGACGGCGCCTTCCTCGTTCGGTGCCGCCATGCTGACGCTGACCGCAATGCCCGACAGAGGGAGCACCAGGCAAAGCAGGATCGGGAAGGCGCGGTAGAGGCGAGGCATGGTGCGCGGGTAAGACCAAGTTAGAATCGAGTGATTCTTAGCCGCCCGCCTTAAAAATCCGCTAACCAAAGAAACGGCGCAACGAGCGGCTGCAAACCGTTGCACAACAACCTGCGGGCCAGGTCCGGCGCGCGGCGGCGCCGGAGGACAGGACGGCCAATCAGGAAGCGCGCTTGACGGTCTGCTTCTTCTTCGGCGCAGGCTTGACGGGCTTGGGCGGCTCGGGCGCGCGCTCGACCACCTTCAGGCGGCCGGCGGAGAAGGTGTAAATGCCGGGCCACGGCCCGCTCAGATAGGTGAGCACGACCTTGCGCTCGCCCTTGTCGTCGGCGCTCATCGCGATATTGCCGGGGGCGCCTGCGCGGCGCACGGCCTGGCATTCGGTCATGCCGAGCGCGATGCCGCCGAGAACCAGCGAACTGCCGGGCTCGCCGGCAGCCGGCATCGGCGCGCTGGCGAGGTCGCCGGCGGGCGAGCCGACCGGCCGGTCGGCGGGCGCGGCCGCGGCCTGCGCCTGCCCTGGTTCCGGCGGGCAACTGCCGTCGGCATTGACCAGCTCTTCGGCTCCCACCGGGCCTTTCGGCCCGAGGTCGGCGCCCTTGGCATCGACCGGCCGCGCCCAATCGGGCTTCGAGAAGAGATTGACCGGCTTGGAGAACCAGCCGCCCTCGTTCTTGTCGTCGAAGACTTTAGCGCCGCCGCAGCCGCCCAGCCCGAGGGCAAGGGCGCAGACAAGCGCTAGATTGGTGACGCGATGCGGCAGCACGATTTCAGGTTCCCCGGCGGGCGTATCTGCTTGTCCCTTATAACCTATTTTGCGTCATCTCCGTGGCGCCGGGCAAGCTTTCTGCGCCGGGGCGGAAGGGGCTCGCGACCTTCGGTCAAAGGCCGACTAGGCCAATGGCCCAGCCCGGCTCACGCTTTCTTGGCCCAGCGGCCCTGCTCGTCCGGCTGCCAATAGGTGGCGTCGAAGCCCTTCGCCTTGGCCTCGGTCCAATGCGCGCGGGCGGCGGCCACCGCCTCCTCGTCCTCGCCGTCGAACAACAGCACGATGCGCCGGTAGGCCTCGGCGTCGGCCGGCACGGCCGCGCCCTCAATGAGGAAGCGCACGCTGGCCTCGTTCGGATTGCCGTCGTTGACGGTGAGCAGCACCGGCTGCGCGGCGCTGTCCTGCTCGCGCCAGGTGCCGTGCGGCAGGAAGCCGTCGTCGCGATAGGTCCACAGATGCGCGTCGAGCGCGTCGATGCGCTCCTCGGAGGCGCCCTGCACCACAACCTTCCAGCCACGCTCGAGCGACTTCTCGAGCAGCGACGGCAGCACGTTCTCCAGCTTCTGGCCTTGCAGGTGGTAGAAGAGTATCTCGGTCATGGCTGCTTATCGACGCTCACACATCGTCCGGAAAAGCGGTGGCAAAGTCACGGCGCGTGTGTAGAACACGCACAATTTCGATAACTAGCTCGCTCGGCCGGTACAAGATTGCATAAGGCCGAACAAGAACTGAGCGAATGGACGGGGCAATGTCCTCGCGCGGCCGCCCAGCCATCGGATGGCGAAGCAACCGGCTCGCAGCCTTGTCGATGTCGCGTAGCAAGCGTTCGGCAACCTCAGGAGAGCCTACGCCCGCGAAGTAGAACCATATATCGAGCAGATCGCGCCGGGCCGTCGGAGCCAATACAAGTTCACGGGGACTTGCGGGCATGCTCGTCGCGAGCTTGCTTGATTACATCTTCGATATCGAGAGGACGTCCCTCACCCGCATCCAGCTCGCGAATGCCAATTTCGACTTCCGCGCGCAGACGCGTGAGAGCGTCGACACGGTCGAGCAACTCACGCCCGATCTGCTCCTGAGCAGCATCCGGCAACGCCGCCACTTTGCTAAGCGCCAATTCCAGCGTTTTCACCATGATTTAGCGTACCATAACGAGCGCCGGCACCAAAGCTTTCACTTCTCGTAAAAATCCGCCACCAGCCGGTCCAGGAGCCGCACGCCCCAGCCCGAGCCCCAGCTCTTGTTGATGTCGTTCTGGCGACTGTCGAAGCCGGTGCCGGCGATGTCGAGATGCGCCCACGGCGTCTTGTCGTCGACATGGCGCTTGATGAACTGCGCCGCGGTGATGGCGCCGCCCCAACGCGAGCCGCCGGTGTTCTTCATGTCGGCGAACTTCGAGTCGATCATCTTGTCGTATTCGGGCGCCAAGGGCATGCGCCAAACCTTCTCGCCGGTCGCCTCGCCCGCCTTGCTCAGGCGCTCGGCAAGTTGGTCGTTGTTGGCGAACATGCCGGCGTATTCCTGGCCGAGGGCGACGATGATGGCGCCGGTGAGCGTCGCCAGATCGATCATGAATTTCGGCTTGAAGCGCTTGGCCGTGTACCAGATGACATCGGCCAGCACGAGGCGGCCTTCGGCGTCGGTGTTGATGATCTCGATTGTCTGGCCCGACATCGACTTGACGATGTCGCCGGGCCGCTGCGCCTTGCCGTCCGGCATGTTCTCGACCAGCCCGATGACGCCGACGGCGTTGACGCGCGCCTTGCGCGCGGCCAGCGCCTGCATCAGCCCGGTGACGCAGGCCGCGCCCGCCATGTCGCCCTTCATGTCCTCCATGCTGGCCGCCGGCTTGATCGAGATGCCGCCGGTGTCGAAGCAGACGCCCTTGCCGATGAACGCGAGCGGCGCGTCGCCGGCCTTGCCGCCGTTCCAGCGCATCACCACGACGCGGCTTTCGCGCGCCGAGCCCTGGCCGACGCCGAGCAGCGCGTTCATGCCGAGCTTCTGCATGGCCTTGATGTCGAGCACTTCGACGGCGACGCCCGTCTTCTTCAGCGCCTGGGTGCGGCGCGCGAATTCTTCCGGATAGAGGACGTTGGCCGGCTCGTTGACGAGATCGCGCGCCATCAGCACGCCGCCGGCGACTCCCGAGCGCGGCGCAAAAGCCTTGCGCGCGGCGTCGGCGTCGCCGACCGCCACCGTCACCTTGCGCATTTCCGGCGGCTTCTCGTCCTCCTTGCGCTTGGTCTTGTAGCGGTCGAAGGCGTAAGCGCGCAGGCGCACGCCGAGCGCGACGTCGGCCGCCTGTTCCGGCTTCATGGCGCCGGCCGGCAGCTCGGCAAAGACGGTGCCCTCGCTCGCGGCCACCGGCAGCTTGCCCATGGCCAGGCCGCCGAGCTTGAGGAAGTCCTTCTGTTTCAGGTCCGCCACCTTGCCGGTCCCGATCACGACCAGCCGCCCGACCTTCAGCCCCTCCGGCACGATCAGCTCCAGCGCCGCGCCGGACTTGCCGGTGAAGCGCTCGGCCTTGGCGGCACGGGCGACCAGATCGGCAGCCGCGCCCAGCGCCTTGCGGGTGTTCGGACCAAATTTCAACCCATCGTCGCAAAACACGACCAGAACGCCGCGGGCCGGCGCGGCGAAGGGGCCAAATCCGAGCGTCAGGGTATCGGCCATTGAACGAGTTCCTTATCCTGGGAGGGCGCGGCCGGCGGCCGGCTATGTAACGGAGCGAACCGGCCCCATATGGCGCGCCGTTTCCCCCTCTGCAAAGCCCCAAAGGCGCTTCGCCGGGCGCCTTTTCACAGCCGCCGCCGTCCTCGCTTCCGGCGCACGTCCGGAGGCGACAAAAAGGAACGCCGTACCGCTTGCCAGAATCGGCCCCGCAGCGCACCAAAAGGCCAGCTAAGGTCCGCTCCCGCCTTAACTTTTTGTTGTGCATGCTTGGCGGGATTGCCTTTGCCCGGCCACTTTGTGGACGGATCAAGGTAAACGTAAACCGGGCCTGGGTTTACGATGCGCGCTGTGCCGGCGGGGGGATGCCGGCGCAACGCCGGGTCATGCCGGTCGGGGGACGTCGTCAGCGGATGGGAGCCATCAGCCGATATATTTTCCGCACCACCTTCGGTGCGTTCGCGATCATTCTCATCAGCCTGACCGCGGTCATCTGGGTCACGCAGGCATTGCGCGACTTCGACCTGATGACGAACCAGGGCCAGACCATCCTGGTCTTCGTCGGCATCACCGGGCTGATCGTTCCGCTGCTTGTGCTGGTGATCGCGCCGATCGCACTGCTGATCGCAGCCGCGCATGTGCTCAACAAGCTGTCGACCGATTCCGAAATCATCGTGATGAACTCCGCCGGCATGTCGCCCTGGCTGCTGTTCCGCGCCTTCATGGCGGTGGCGATCGCGGTCTCGCTCATCGTCGGGGCCATCAGCGCCTATTTCGCGCCCAAGGGCCTGCGCATGCTGCGCGACTGGCTCACCGAAGTGCGCGCCAATGTGGTCAGCACCATCGTGCAGCCGGGCCGCTTCACCCAGATCGAAAACGGAGTGACCATCCACATTCGCGAGCGGCGCGCGAACGGGCAGTTGCTCGGCATCTTCCTCGACGACCGGCGCAATCCGAAAGAACGCATCACGGTGCTGTCGGAGGTGGGCGATCTGGTCGACAACGAGCGGGGCACGTTCCTGGTGCTGCAGAAAGGCATCGTGCAGCGGCACGAGGCAACGCAGCGCGATCCGGCCATGGTGGTGTTTGACCGTTATGCCTTCGACCTGTCGCAGTTCGCCGGCGGGCCGCAGGCGGTGAAGTATTCGATCCGCGAGCGCTACCTGTGGCAGCTCGTGTTCCCCGATCCCAAAGACCCGCTCTACCTCGAGCAGCCCGGCCAGTTCCGCGCCGAAATGCATGACCGGCTGATCGCGCCGTTCTATCCGCTCGCCTTCGTCACCATCGCCTATGCCTATCTCGGCGCGCCGCGCACCACGCGCCAGAGCCGCACGCTGTCGATGGTCGGCGCCATCGGCGGCGTGGCGCTGCTGCGCCTGATCGGCTTTGCCTCCACCGTATTCGGCGCCACCATCCCGTGGATGCTGGCGGTGCAATACGTGGCGATCCTGAGCGCCTTTGCGTTCGGCTATTTCGTCATCCGCCGCGGCCTCATCCTCGAGCCGCCCGTCTTCCTGTCCAACGCCGTCGCGACGCTCACCGAGCGCATCGCGCGGCGCTTCGCCACGCCCTGACCCGATGATCGCAGGAACCCTCACCCGCTATTTCGGCCTGCGCTTCCTCAGCGCGGTGCTGCTCGTGTTCTTCGGCATATTCGGGCTGGTGGCGCTGATCGACTACATCGAGATGATGCGGCGCGCGAGCGACGTCCCGAACGTCTCGGCGATACTGGTGGCCAAGACGTCGTTCTACCGCGTGCCGCAAGTGACCGAACGCATCCTGCCGTTCTGCGTCCTGATCGGCGCGATGTCGTGCTACCTCAACCTGTCGCGGCGGCTGGAACTGGTCGTGGCGCGCTCGGCCGGCATGTCGGCCTGGCAGTTCATCGCCCCCGCTGTGATGGTCGCCTTCCTGTTCGGCGTGGTCGCGACCACGGTCTACAATCCGATTTCGGCCCTGCTGCAGGAGCGCTCGAAGCGCTTCGAAGCCGAACTGTTCGGCCGCAGCACCGACGCGCAGAGCGGCGGCCCGTTCTGGCTGAGCCAGCGCAACGACGACGGTCAGGCGATCATCAACGCCAAGTCGAGCCGCGACCAGGGCGTCTCGCTCAACGGCGTCACCGTCTTCTCATTCGACAAGGAGGGCCGCTTCCTCAACCGGGTCGATGCGCGTGCCGCGGTCCTGGAACCCGGCCTGTGGCGCCTTCTGGACGCCCGGATCTATGTGCTCGGCACCCTGCCGGCCGACCGGGCCGAGTATCGGTTGAAGACAAACCTGACCTCCGAGCAGGTCCGCGAAAGCTTTGCCACACCCGAAACTGTCCCTTTCTGGGAATTACCGCTGTATATCAAAATCGCCGAGCACGCAGGACTGGTAGCCTCAGGCTATAGATTGCAGTTCCAAAAGCTTCTTGCCCGGCCATTTTTGATGGCTGCCATGGTTTTCCTTGCCGCGGCCGTCAGTTTACGGTTCTTCCGGTTCGGCGGGGTGCAGAAGATGGTTTTAAGTGGCGTCGGCGCCGGCTTTCTGCTTTATGTTTTGTCGAAGGTAACCGAGGATTTGACGAAGGCTGAGCTGATGCACCCGGTGGCAGCGGCTTGGCTGCCCGTGCTCGTCGGCGGCCTGACGGGGTTTATTGCGTTGTTGTACCAGGAGGACGGGTGATGGCGGGGGCTTGCGCTCGTCCACCAACGCCCAATTCGTATCGTTGCGGCGCCGCCGGGTTTGCCGCTGCCCTCCTCGGCCTTCTGGTCTGTGGGGGATTGCTGGCCCCTGCGCCGGCGGCAGCGCAAACGCTCGCTTTCCCGCCGAGCCCGGGACCGCCGCCCAAGTCCCAAATCGCCATCGAGCGCGAGAGGTCCGGCCAGCAGCAGCAGATGCTCGTGCAGGCGCGCGAGATCAATTACGACTACACCAACAACCGCGTCTCCGCCGTTGGCAACGTGCAGATCTATTACGGCGGCTCGACGCTGGAAGCCGACCGCGTCATCTACGACCAGAAGACCAAGCGGTTGCACGCGGAAGGCAACGTCCGGCTCACCGAAGAGGACGGCAAGGTCACCTATGGCGCGGTCATGGATCTGTCGGACAATTACCGCGACGGCTTCGTGGATTCGCTGCGCCTCGACACGCCCGACCAGACGCGCATGGCGGCGACGCGCGCCGAGCGCAGCTCGGGCAACTTTACGGTCTTCCATAACGGCGTCTACACCGCCTGCGAGGCCTGCAAGGACGATCCGAAGAAGCCGCCGCTCTGGCAGGTGAAGGCCGCGCGCATCATTCACGATCAGGGCGAGAAGATGATGTATTTCGAGGACGCGCGCCTCGAATTCTTCGGCATGCCCATGATGTGGCTGCCTTACCTTTCCGGCCCGGACCCGACCGTCAAGCGCAAGACCGGCGTGCTGATGCCGACGCTGTCGTCGAATTCGAAATACGGCGTCGGCCTCGAAGTGCCCTACTACTGGGCGCTGGCGCCGGATTACGACTTCACCTTCGCGCCGATGATCACCACCAAGCAGGGGCCGTTGCTGCAGGGCGAATATCGCCAGCGCCTGATCAACGGTGCCTACTCCATCCGCGCCGCCGGCATCCACCAGTTCGACAAGAACTACTTCCAGCGCAGCGACGGCACCTCCACCCCCGGCTACACCGATAATCGCGGCAGCGTCGAGAGCACCGGCCAGTTCGCCCTGAACGACAAGTGGATCTGGGGCTGGGATGCGCTGCTGTTGTCGGACCGCACGTTCCTGCAGGACTACAACCCGAACCTGTCGCGCTATCGCGTCACCGATCCGCTCACCAGCCAGAGAAGCGAAGGCGTCTCGACGCTCTACCTGAGCGGCAAAGGCAGCCGCAGCTTTTTCGACGTGCGCGCCATCCATTATCTCGGCTTCTCGGAATCCGACGCGCAAAAGCAGATTCCCGTCATCCATCCGGTGCTCGACTACACCTACACGTTCGACCGTCCGGTTCTCGGCGGCGAGCTCGGCTACAACATCAACTTCACCAGCCTGACGCGCGACCAGGCCAATTTCGACGCGATCACGCAGAACGCGCTCAACTCCGGCACGTGTTCGCAGACCGCCGACCCGGCGATCAAGAATTCGGCCAACTGCCTGTTGCGCGGCGCGCCCGGCACCTACAGCCGCTTCACTGCCGAGACGCACTGGCGGCGCAGCATGACCGACTCGCTCGGTCAGGTGTGGACTCCCTTCGCCTCGGTGCGCGCCGACGCCGGCGCCATGCACATCAAGAACGATCCCGGCGTGTCGAACTACATCGACACCGGCGATACCAATCTGGTTCGCGCCATGTCGACGGTCGGTCTCGAATATCGCTATCCCTTCGTCAACGTGCAGTCCTGGGGCACCCAGACGGTCGAGCCGATCGCGCAGGTGATCGCGCGCCCGAACGAGACGCAGATCGGGCGCTGGCCGAACGAGGATGCGCAGAGCCTGACCTTCGACGACAGCAACCTGTTCCGCGTCGACAAGTTCTCCGGCTGGGACCGCGTCGAGGGCGGCGGGCGCGCCAACTACGGCGTCCAGTACACCGCGCAGTTCAACCAAGGCGGCTTCGTCAACGCGCTGTTCGGCCAGTCCTACCAGCTGTTCGGGCAGAACTCCTACGCGCAGGGCGGCACGACCAATACCGGCCTCGGCAGCGGTCTCGACACCACCCGCTCCGACTACGTCGCGCGCCTCGCTTATCAGCCGAACAGCATCTTCTCCTTCACCTCGCGCTTCCGCTTCGACAACGACAACCTGATGGTGCGACGCTTCGAGCTGGAAAGTCGTGCCCGCTTCGCCCGTTGGGACGTCGGGGTGCTGTACGGCGACTATGCCGCCCAGCCGGAACTGGGCTTCCTGGAGCGCCGCCAGGGCATCCTCGGCACCGGCCAGGTCAAGCTTACCGACAATTGGGTCGCCCTGGGCGGGGCGCGCTACGACATCAATGCCGGCAAGTTCGACCAGACCCGGCTCGGCCTCGGCTACATTGACGATTGCCTCATCTTGGCCGTGAATTACATTACAAATTACACGTACAGCGGAAACGTCGCTGCCAACCATGCGATCATGCTGCAGCTCAGCCTGCGCACGCTGGGCGGCACCTCCGTGAGCCAGTCCGTCGGCGGCTTCGGCGGTCTGTAGCGATTGGGCGGCGCGCGTTCCGCGATTGAACGACTAACGCAATTGGATTCCGCGATGACGAAGATGAGCTTAAGCCCGACCTTGCGTTTACGCTGCCTGCGTGCCGCCTGCGCGGCCGCCGCGCTGGCGGCCGTCTGCTTGGCCGCGCCGGCGCGCGCCCAAGTCGTCGTCGTCGCCAACGGCTCGCCGATCACCGAGCTCGACATCCAGCAACGCACCAAGCTGCTGGCATCGTCGAGCCCAAAAGCGCCGTCACGCCAGGACGTGATCCGGGAGCTGATCGACGACCGGCTCAAGATCGCGCGCGCCAAGGTTTACGGGCTTGAAACGTCGGATGCGGACATTGATAACGCGTTCAACAGTATGGCGGCGCGCCAGCGCCTCACGCCGCAGCAATTCGTTCAGGTGCTGGAACGTGCCGGCATCTCCGCCGCCGCTGTGAAAGCGCGCATCCGCTCCGAATTGACCTGGAATGCGCTGGTGCGCGGCAAATTCAGCTCCAGCCTGCAGGTCGCCGAAAGCGACATCGCCAGCGTGCTGAGCTCGAGCGATGCGAATACTGTCGGCTACATCTACACGCTCTATCCGGTGACCGTGGTCGTTCCGAGCGGCGCGAGCGAAGGCGTGGCGCAAGGCCGGCGGCAGATCGCCGAGAATCTGCGCGCGCGTTTCCAGACGTGCAACGAGGGCCTGGCGCTCGCGCGCTCGCTGCGCGACGTAGCGGTGCGCGAGCCGGTGAGCCGCTCGTCGGCCGAGTTGCCCGCGCAGCTGCGCGACCTGCTCGGCAGCATGGAGATCGGCCGGCTGACCGCGCCGGAAGTCACCGCCAACGGCATCACCATGTTCGCGCTCTGCGCCAAGAAGGAAAGCAGCACCGAAACGGCGGCCAAACGCGAGGCGCGCGAGCAGATATTCAACAAGCGGTTCGAAGCCGAATCCAAGAAGTTCCTGGAAGAGATCCGCAAGCAGGCGATGATCGAATACAAATGAGCGCCGGGCTCCCCCTTGCGTTGACGCTTGGCGAGCCGGCCGGCATCGGCCCCGACCTGACTTTGGCGGTGTGGCAGCGGCGCAAGGCGCTGGACGTTCCTGCGTTCTATGTCGCCGGCGACGCCGGCTTCCTGCGCCGGCGCGCCGCGGCGCTCGGCCTCGACGTGCCGGTCGCGCCGGTAACGCCGCCGCAGGCGAACGAGGCTTTCGCGCGCGCGCTGCCGGTCGTTTCCCTCGACGTCAAAGCTACCGCTGCGCCGGCGGCGCCGGATGCATCGAGTGCGCCAGCCGCGATCGCCTCCATCCGGCGCGCGGTTTCGGACGTGCTGGCGGGCCGTGCGGCCGCCGTGGTGACCAATCCGATTGCCAAGAGCGTGCTGTATCGCGCGGGCTTCACCGATCCCGGCCACACCGAATTCCTGGCGCGGCTGGCGGAAGAGGCCACGGGCAAACCCGTCATGCCGGTGATGATGCTGTGGGCGCCGGAGCTCGCCGTGGTGCCGGTGACCATCCACATTCCGCTCAAGGACGTGTTCGGCACGCTCAGCACGCGGCTGATCGTCGAGACCGGGCGCATCGTCGCGCGCGACATGTCCGCGCGCTTTCGCATCGCGCGCCCGCGCCTGGCCGTCGCGGGCCTCAACCCGCATGCCGGCGAAGACGGCACGCTCGGCAAGGAAGACGCGGCGGTCGTCGCGCCGGCGGTGGCGCAACTGCGCGCCGAAGGCATCGACGCGCGCGGGCCACTGCCCGCCGACACCCTGTTCCACGCCCAGGCGCGCGCAACCTACGACGTGGCGCTGTGCATGTATCACGACCAGGCGCTGATCCCGATCAAGACGCTCGCCTTCGACCACGGCGTCAATGTCACGCTCGGGCTGCCCTTCGTGCGCACCTCGCCCGACCACGGCACGGCCTTCGACCTCGCCGGCAGCGGCAAGGCCGATCCGTCGAGTCTCGTCGCCGCCCTCAAGCTCGCCGCGCGTCTCTCCGCTATCGAGCCGGCGCTCGCGGCGGCAAAGTAAATGGCCCAGATCGACGATCTGCCGCCGCTGCGCGACGTGATCCGCCGCCACGGCCTGTCGGCCAAGAAGTCGCTCGGCCAGAACTTCCTGCTGGACCTCAACTTAACCGCGCGCATCGCGCGCGCGGCCGAGCCGCTGGAGAACATCACCGTCGTCGAGATCGGCCCCGGCCCGGGCGGGCTCACGCGCGCGCTGCTGGCGCTTGGCGCGCGGCGCGTGGTCGCGGTCGAGCGCGACGAACGCGCGCTCGCCGCGCTGGCCGAGATCGCCGCGCGCTATCCCGGCCGCCTCGACGTCGTCGCCGGCGATGCGCTTGACGTCGATGTGCGCGTCCATCTCGGCCCCGAGCGGGCGCGCGTGGTCGCCAACCTTCCGTACAACATCGCCACCGCGCTTCTGGTCGATTGGCTCACCGCCGAGCCGTGGCCGCCCTGGTACGACGACCTCGTTCTGATGTTCCAGCGCGAGGTGGCCGAGCGCATCGTGGCGCGGCCGGGCGGCAAGAATTACGGCCGCCTCGCGGTGCTGGCCGGCTGGCGCGCCGAGGCGCGCATTTTGTTCGACGTGGCGCCCTCTGCCTTCGTGCCGCCGCCGAAGGTGACCTCCTCGGTGGTGCGGCTGACGCCGCGGCCGGTGCCGCTGCCCTGCGACAGTGCGGCCCTGCAACGCATTACCGAAGCCGCCTTCGGGCAGCGCCGCAAGATGCTGCGCCAGAGCCTCAAATCGCTCGGCGTCGACACCGGCGCGTTGCTGGAGGCCGCCGGCATCGCGCCGACCGCGCGGGCCGAGGAAATCCCGGTGGAAGGCTTCGTGACGCTGGCGCGGCTCTACGCGGCGCGCGCGCCGGCCGCTACGGCGTGATCTTCTTCAGGTCGGCGAGCAGCTTGCCGACGAAGCTCTCGAGATTCGGCATCTTCACGCGCTTCAGGCGCTCCGCGATCAGAATGGCGCGCAGCCGCGCGAAGCTCTTGTCGAGATCGCGGTTGACCAGGATGTAGTCGTATTCGTTCCAGTGCAGGAATTCCTCGGCAGCGTTCTTCAGCCGCTCGGCGATCACCGAGTCGCTGTCTTCGGCGCGGCGCACCAGCCGGGCTTTCAATTCCTGCGCCGACGGGGGCAGCACGAAGATCGTCACCACGTCGTCGCGCATCTTTTCCAAGAGCTGCCGCGTTCCCTGCCAATCGATGTCGAACAAAACGTCGCGGCCTTCGCCGAGCGCTTTTTCCACCGGCTCGCGTGGCGTCCCGTAATAGTTGCCGTGCACTTCCGCCCATTCCAGCAGGTCGCCGCGGTCGCGCATGCTTTCGAACTGGCGCTTGCTCAGGAAATGATAGTGGACGCCGTCGATCTCGCTCGGGCGGCGCGCGCGCGTCGTCGCCGACACCGACAATTCGAGCTTGCCGGGATCGTCGATGTTTTCCTGCTCGAGCAGGTTGCGCGAGAGCGTCGTCTTGCCGGCGCCGGAGGGCGAAGACAGCACCAGCATGATGCCGCGGCGCTTGATGTCGGGTTCGTCGTTGTTCATTCCAGGTTCTGCACCTGCTCGCGGAACTGCTCGACCACGCCCTTCAAGCCGAGGCCGATATTGGTGAGTTCCACGTCGTTGGCCTTGGCGGTCAGCGTATTCGATTCGCGGTTGAGTTCCTGCGCCAGGAAATCGAGCTTGCGGCCGACCGGGCCGCCGTCGGCCAACAGCTTCTGCGCCTGCGCAACGTGCGAGGCCAGCCGGTCGAGCTCTTCGCGGATGTCGGCCTTGGCCGCGAGCATCAGCGCCTCCTGATGCAGGCGGTCGGAATCGAAACGCTGCGAGGCGGCGAGCAAGGTCGCCACCTGTTCGGCCAGCCGCGCCTTGATCGCCTCCGGCTTGCGCCCGGGCGCGGCTTCCGCGCGGCCGGAGAGCGAGGCTATCTCGTCGAGCCGCGCCGACAGCACGCGGCCGAGCGTGGCGCCCTCCTCCTGCCGCATGGCGATGAGTGCCGCGAGCGCCTGCTCGAATCCAGCGAGAATGGCGGCCTCAGCTGCGCGATGATCCTCCTCGCGCTCGTCCTCCTCGGTGATCTCGATCACGCCCTTGAGCGCGAGGATACCGTCGAGCGCGGGCGGCGCGGCCTCGACCTTGCCGGCAAGCTGGTTGAGCGTGGCGAGAACGGCATTGAGCACCGGCTCGTTGACCTTCACGGTCGGCGCCACGCCTTTGCGCTCGACGCTGAGATTGGCATAGACGGTGCCGCGCGAGAGCTTCTCGGCCGCGCGCGTGCGCGCCGGCACCTCGACCGCGTCCCAGCCCGGCGGCAGGCGGAAACGCAGGTCGAATCCCTTGGCATTGACCGACTTGATCTCCCAGCTCCAGGCGTAAGCGTCGGCAACTCCTTGGCCGCGCGCGAAACCGGTCATGCTCGACAACGCCATGGTCGCAAGGTCTCGTTCTGCTGGATCGAAATCGCGGCGACCTTAGCGGCGGCCCCCGCCGCTCACAAGGGCGCGCGCAGCGCGCCGGTCGTTACCGCCGGACGCCGTTGCGCCGGCCATCGCTGTTGGCGGCAGGCGGTTGCGTGGGCGCGGCCGCCGGCGCGGACGCAGGCGCGGGCGCGACGGGAAGCGCGGCGTCCTGCTCGATCGCGCGCAGCTTGGCGACGTGCTTCAGATGCTCGGCATAGGTCTCCGAGAACACGTGGCCGCCGCTGCCGTCGGCGACAAAATAGAGATATTTGGTGCGCGCCGGATTGGCGGCCGCCTCGAGCGAGGCGCGGCCGGGATTGGCGATGGGACCCGGCGGCAGGCCGTCGATCACGTAAGTGTTGTAGGGCGTCGGCTGCTCGATCTCGCTCTTCATGATCGGCCGGCCGAGCGAGCCCTTGCCGCCGGTCAGGCCGTAGATGATGGTCGGATCGGATTGCAGGCGCATCTTGGTCTTGAGCCGGTTCACGAAGACGGACGCGACCCGCGAGCGCTCATCGGCGCGGCCGGTTTCCTTCTCGATGATGGAGGCAAGCGTGACCAGTTGCTCCGGCGAGCGGATCGGCAGGTCCGGCATGCGCCGCTCCCACACCTCCTGCAGCACGCGTTTGTGCGCCTGCGCCATGCGCTGGACGATCTGATCGCGCGTCATGCCGCGGGTGAACTTGTAAGTCTCGGGCAGCAGCGTGCCCTCGCGCGGGATTTCCTTGATCTGGCCGCTGAGCGCATCGTTCTCCAAGAGCCGCGCGATGATCTGCTCGGAGGTGAGGCCTTCGGCCACCGTGAAGTTATGCTGCACCACCTTGTTCTCGATGATGGTGCCGATGACGTCGGCCATGCTGGCATGCCGCGCGAACTGGTATTCACCGCTCTTGAGTTCGTCGCCGCGCGCCTTAAGCACTATCGCGCCGCCCATAAAGACGTAAGGATGATCGATGACGCCTTCGCGCACCAGCAGGTCGGCGATGTCCCGGACGCCGAAGCCGCGCGGAATGTTGACGATCTTGTCGGCGCTCAGCGGCCCAGGCGCTACGAAGCGCTCCTTGCCGACATAGAGTCCGCCGCCGAGCACGATCGCGACCAGCACCAGCACCGTGAAGATGGCATTGCCCGCGATCACGAGCGGATGCCGCACGCGCCTGGAATGCTTCTTCGGGGGCGGCACGCGCTCCGGCTCAAGCGCGGCGCGCGGGCTCTTCGGCACGGTCGGCTTACTTTCGGGTGGCGGCAGCGGCCCGGCCGCGCGGGCGGCCCCGTTACCGGGCGGAATTGACGTCACGCGCCCGCTCCCCTTGTCACGACCAAAAAACGCACGTGCAAGCAACTCCTGTCGAGGCCGAACGGGCGGCGCGTGTCGCAGGCGCGGTGCGCCCATGGCCCGCCGCGGCGGGAACCGAAAAGTAGCAGAAGGCTCCGCAGGTTAGGAAGAAATATGGCGAATCCGAGGGACCGGCCGGGGAAAACTTAAGCCGGCCCGGCCCTTACGCGCTGTAGCGGCGGAAGATCAGCGAGGCGTTGGTGCCGCCGAAGCCGAACGAGTTCGACAGCGCGACGTCGATGTCGCGCTGTCGCGCCTTGTGCGGAACGAGGTCGATCGGCGTTTCGACCGACGGATTGTCGAGATTGATAGTCGGCGGAGCGACTTTGTCGCGAATCGCCAGAATCGAGAAGATCGCCTCGACCGCGCCGGCGGCGCCGAGCAGGTGGCCGATGCAGGACTTGGTCGAAGACATCGAGATCTTGCCGACAGCGTTGCCGACCAGCCTCTGCACCGCGCCGAGCTCGATCTCGTCGCCGAGCGGCGTCGAGGTGCCGTGCGCGTTGATGTAGTCGAGGTCGCCCGCTTCGATGCCGGCGCGCTTCATCGCCATGCTCATGCAGCGAAAGGCACCGTCGCCATCCGGGGTCGGCGCGGTGATGTGATAGGCGTCGCCCGACATGCCGTAGCCGATAAGCTCACCATAGATCCTGGCGCCGCGCGCCTTGGCGTGCTCGAGCTCTTCCAGCACGACCGCGCCGGCGCCCTCGCCCATGACGAAGCCGTCGCGGGCCTTGTCGTAAGGACGTGAAGCCCGCGTCGGCTCCTCGTTGAAGGCGGTCGACAGCGCGCGCAGCGCGGCAAAACCCGCGAGCGAGATGCGGTTGACCGGCGATTCGGCGCCGCCCGCCACCATCACGTCCGCATCGCCGAGTGCGATCATGCGACCGGCATCGCCGATGGCATGCGCACCGGTCGAGCAAGCCGTGACCACCGCGTGGTTGGGTCCCTTGAGGCCGAACTCGATCGAGACGAAGCCGGAGGCGAGATTGATGATGCGGCCGGGAATGAAGAAAGGCGATACGCGGCGCGGGCCCTTCTCGTGCAGATCGATGGCGGTCTTGGCGATGCCTTCGATGCCGCCGATGCCCGAGCCGATCAACACGCCGGTCGCGACCTGATCTTCCTGGCTGGCCGGACGCCAATTGGCGTCGTCGAGCGCCTGACGCGCCGCGCACATGGCGAAGATGATGAAGTCGTCGACCTTGCGCTGCTCCTTCGGCTCCATCCACTGGTCGGCGTTGAAGGTGCCGTTGCTGCCGTCGCCGCGCGGGACCGAGCAGGCGATCTTGGCCGAGATGTCGGAGACGTCGAACTTGTCGATCTTCTTGGCGCCGCTTTCGCCCTTGATCAGGCGCGACCACGTGGCTTCGACGCCGCAACCGAGCGGCGTGACCATCCCCAATCCGGTGACGACGACACGTCTCATGACCGGCTCCGAGCGAAATGAATCGCGCCGCCGCCCTGCATACAGCTCATCGGCATTGATGTAGGCCGGGCGGGCAGGCGCGAGCGCGCGTGCTCAGCTCTTGGCGTTCTTTTCGAGAAACTTGACCGCGTCCCCGACGGTCAGAATGGTCTCGGCCGCATCGTCGGGGATTTCGCAGGCGAATTCTTCCTCGAAGGCCATCACGAGCTCGACGGTGTCGAGACTGTCGGCGCCAAGATCATCGATGAAGCTCGCTTGTTCCGTCACCTTGTCGGGCTCCACGCCCAGGTGCTCCACGACGATCTTTTTCACCCGCTCGGCAATGTCACTCATCGTTCAACCTCGTGCTTTTTAGATTGGGCTGCGGTCCGGGCAGGATCGCGGCCATCGCGGTACGGCCTCGTCGTGGCTGACGCTGGTTGAGACGAAACCCGACTGTGAAGCGCTCGCTTGCTGCTTCCCTGGTCGGCCGCCCCAGCCGGGCCGAAATTCGGTTACCACACTTCATTTGCGTTGACTAGCGCGGGCGAGCCTACCCGGACAAGCCCTGAAATGCCAAGGCTTTGCGCTTAAAACATCGCCATCCCGCCGTTCACGTGAATGGTCTGCCCGGTGACGTATTGGGCCTCCTCGGAGGCCAGATAAACCGCCGCCGCGGCGATGTCCTGCGGGGTGCCGAGCTTGCCGGCGGGAACCCGGGCGATGATGCCCTCGCGCTGCTTGTCGTTGAGGCGGTCGATCATGGCGCTGGCGATGATGCCGGGCGCGATGCAGTTCGCCGTCACGTTGCGCTTGGCATATTCGGCGGCGACCGACTTCATCATGCCGACCATGCCGGCCTTGGAGGCGGTGTAGTTGCCCTGGCCCGGATTGCCGGTGAAGCCCACCACGGAGGAGATGCCGATGACGCGGCCCCAGCGCCGGCGCATCATGCGCTGCACGGCGGCGCGGGTGAGCCGGAACGTCGCCGTCAGGTTGACCGCGATGACCTTGTCCCAGTCCTCGTCCTTGAGCTGGACGAACAGGTTGTCCTTGTTGACGCCGGCATTGGCCACCAGGATGTCGAGCTTCTCCATCTTCTCTTCGGCCGCGGGCACCAGGGCTTCGACCGCATCCTTGTCGGACAGGTCGCAGGGCAGCACGTGCACGCGGCTCCCCAATTCGCCGGCAAGCGCGTCGAGCTGCTCGCGGCGTGTGCCGGAGATCGCAACCGTGGCGCCTTGCGCGTGCAGCGCGCGGGCGATGCCGCCGCCGATGGCCCCGGTCGCGCCGGTAACGAGCGCGGTCTTGCCGGTCAGGTCGAACATGATGAATTCCCCTTTCGCGCGTCCTTACTGGCGCGCGGCTTTGAATGCGGCGATGTCGTCCGGCGTGCCGATGGCGCTGCCGGTCGCGCCGTCTGCGATGCGCTTGATCAGGCCGCTCAGCACCTTGCCGGCGCCGATCTCGTAGAACTGCGTCACGCCTTGCTGCGCCATGTAGGCGACCGACTCGCGCCAGCGTACGGTGCCGGTGACCTGCGCCACCAGCGCCTTCACGATCTCGGCCGGATCCTGCACCGCTTTCGCCAGCACGTTCGACACGACCGGCACGACCGGCGCCTTGACGGAAACCTTGGCGAGAGCCTCCGCCATCACGCCGGCGGCGGGCGCCATCAGTGCGCAATGGAAGGGCGCCGACACCGGCAGCAGCATGGCGCGCTTGGCGCCCTTGGCCTTGGCGATCTCGACGGCGCGTTCGACCGCGGCCTTGTCGCCCGAAACGACCACCTGGCCGCCGCCATTGTCGTTGGCGGCCTGGCAGACCTGGCCGTGCGCCGCCTCCGCGGCGACCGCGGCAGCGGCGTCGTATTCGAGACCGATCAGCGCGGCCATGGCGCCGACGCCGACCGGCACCGCCTTCTGCATCGCTTGCCCGCGCGTGCGCAGGAGGCGCGCGGCGTCGGCGACGCTGAACGTGCCGGCGGCGGCGAGCGCCGAATATTCGCCGAGCGAATGGCCGGCAACGAACTTGGCGTCGCGCGCAAGGTCAAAGCCGGCCTCCGCCTCCAGCACGCGCATGACCGCGAGCGAGACGGCCATCAGCGCCGGCTGGGCGTTCTGGGTGAGCGTCAGGGTGTCCTGCGGGCCCTCGAAGATGACGGTGCTCAGCTTCTCGCCGAGCGCGGCATCGACCTCCTCGAAGACCTGGCGGGCCGGGGCAAAGCCCTCGGCGAGCGCCTTGCCCATGCCGGCCGTTTGACTGCCCTGCCCCGGAAATACCAACGCGACCGCCATGCGCCTCGCCTTTTTCGCCTCGAACCCTTTGGAAAACGGGCCGAATGACACCGCTAATCGGGGTTCTGTCAAGTTGAGCCGCTCCGGTAACCGGACAACAAGACTCTTTCGGGTAACCTTTCGGCCATCCTGGAAGGCGAAAGATGTTCGACTTGGTCACCGAGGACGACCTCGCGCGGGCGCGCATCGATCCCGAATTCCGCCAGCATTTGCTGGCCGCGAACCTCGACCGCCTGCTGGAGGCCCTGAACAGGGCGCGCCGGGGCACCCCCGATGCGCAGACCGCGGGCCAGATCCGCGAGGGCGTCAATCTGGCGGTCAAGCTCGCCGACCGGCTGCAGGGCAATACCGGCGGCCGGGCGGCATAGGCCGGGCTCCCGGAACCCGCCCGCCGTCCTTGCTTTTCTAAGAAAACCCCATATAACCCGCGCACTCCGTCGATCCTGGTTGGGAGCTGAACGGACGGCCGGCGAATACCGGTAGGGCTGCTTGCCCGGCGTCCCGTGCTTCCGCCTTCTGAGCGTTCGAGCCTTTCCCGAAGGGCTCGAGGGGCTAGGCGCCAGGACCGAGGACTTGGGTTAACAGGGAAAGGCATTCCATGCCGTTGTACGAACACGTCTATATGGCCCGCCAGGATCTGAGCGGCCAGCAGGTCGAGGAATTGACCACGCAGCTGTCCGGCGTCATCACGCAGATGGGCGGCAAGGTCACCAAGACCGAATATTGGGGACTGAAGTCCCTCTCCTACCGCATCAACAAGAACCGCAAGGCGCACATGACGCTGCTCAACGTCGACGCGCCTGCCGCCGCGCTCAACGAAGTCGAGCGCCAGGAGCGGCTCTCGGAAGACGTGCTGCGCTATCTCACCATCCGCGTCGAGGAGCTCGAGGAAGGCCCCTCCGCGATGATGCGCAAGTCCGACCGCGACGAGCGCGGCGACCGTGGCGATCGTGGCGGCCGCTTCGGCGACCGCGACCGCGGCGAGCGCCGTCCGCGGCGCGACGATGACGCCATCGAAACCGCAGCGGTGGAGGAATAATCATGGCTTTCGGATCGCAAGCCGGCGGCGCCCGCCGTCCCTTCTTCCGCCGCCGCAAGACCTGCCCGTTCTCGGGCGCCAATGCGCCGAAGATCGACTACAAGGACGTGAAGCTCTTGCAGCGCTACGTCTCCGAGCGCGGCAAGATCGTGCCGAGCCGCATCACCGCGGTCTCGGCCAAGAAGCAGCGTGAGCTCGCGCAGGCGATCAAGCGTTCGCGCTTCCTCGGCCTGCTGCCTTACGTCATTCGCTAAGTGAAGTGAAAACGCGGCTTGCGGGGACACCCGGGAGCCGATGGTTGGGGCGGAATGGTTCCGCCTCTAACCGCTCATAAGGAGCGGGACAGCTCGTGATGATACAGATCGCACTCATTGGTATCAGTGCCGGCGCCGCGGCGGCTTTGCTGTTCGCCTCGGTGATGTCGGGCTCGTGGCTGTCGATCGCGCTGTTTTATCTCGCGCCGCTGCCGCTGATGATCGCCGGGCTCGGCTGGAGCCACTGGTCGGCGCTCGTCGGCGCGCTGTTCGCGGCGGCCGCGCTCGGCGCGATGTTCGGCCCGCTCTATTTGGTCGCCTTCCTCGCGGTCGCCGGGGTACCGGCCTGGTGGCTGGGCTACCTCGCGATGCTGGCGCGCCCGGTCGAGGCGCCCGCGGCGGGACCCGGCGGCGCTGCGCTCGAATGGTACCCGCCCGGCCGGCTGGTGGTGTGGGCGTCGGTTGTCGCCGCGGCCATCGTGCTGGTCACCATCCCCAATTTCGGCCTCGACGGCGAAAGCTTCCGCAGCGGCTTGCGCGCTGCGCTCACGCGCATGCTGCGCGTCGAAACCGGCGGCGCCGCCGACCAGCCGATTTCGCTGCCGGGCGTGAGCAATGTACAGCGGCTGATCGAGTTCATGGTGGTGGTGATCCCGCCGGCGGCCGCCGTGCTCGCCACGCTGACCAGCATCTTCAACCTGTGGATCGCCGGCCGCGTGGTGAAATTCTCCGGCCGCCTGACGCGGCCCTGGCCCGACATCCCGGCCATGACCTTCCCGCCGACGACCGCGGCCGCGCTCGCGCTGGCCGTGGCCTTGAGCTTTCTCGACGGCATGCTCGGCATCGTCGCCGGCGTGCTGTCGGCGAGCCTGCTGATCGCCTACGGCGTACTCGGCTTTGCCGTGCTGCACGCCATCACGCGCGGCATGGGCGCGCGGCCGTTCCTGATCGGCAGCGTCTACGCCGCCGTGTTCGTGTTCGGCTGGCCGATGCTGGTGCTCAGCCTGCTCGGCCTCCTCGACGGCATCGTCGGCCTGCGCGCGCGCGTGGCGCGCAAGCGCGGCCCGCCCGCTATGTCCTAGTTCACCGAAACCATGAACCCGTAGGTCTCAGATAAGGAGTAACGACAATGGAAGTGATCCTGCTCGAACGCGTCGGCAAGCTCGGCCAGATGGGCGACGTCGTGCGCGTGAAAGACGGCTTTGCCCGCAATTTCCTGCTGCCGCGCGGAAAGGCGCTGCGCGCCAGCGCGGACAACAAGGCCCGCTTCGAGGGCATGAAGGCGGAGCTCGAAAAGAGGAACCTCGAAAGCAAGGGCGAGGCCGGCAAGCTTGCCTCCAAGATCGACGGCAAGAGCTTCATCGTGCTGCGCCAGGCCAGCGAGTCCGGCCAGCTGTTCGGCTCGGTCACCACCCGCGACATTGCCCGGCTGATCAACGACGACGGCGCCGAAGTCGCGCGCAGCCAGGTCGCCATCGACGCGCCAATCAAGACCATCGGCCAGTACAAGGTGCCGCTCGCGCTGCATCCCGAGATCGAGGTGTCGGTCACCGTGGTCGTCGCCCGCAGCGCCGACGAGGCCGAGCGCATCAAGCGCGGTGAGGACGTGACCGTCCGCCGCACCGATGAGGAAGAGGAATCCGCGGCCGCGCTCGCCACCGCGGAAAGTTTCTTCGAGGAGGAGGCGGCGCCCGCCGCCGAAGGCGAGGAGAAGCCCGCCGCCGAGGCCGCGCCCGAGGAAGCTCCGAAGAAGGCGTCCAAGAAGAAAAAGGCCGAGGAGGCCTGATCCTTCGCGGCATATGATTGAATGCGAAACGGCCCTCCACGTGGAGGGCCGTTTCTTTTGGGTCACTCGGATTTAGGCGCCTCGCCCGCAGGCTTCGCCTCGGCGGGCTTGGGCTCGGCAGGCTTCGGCTCGGCGGGCTTTCCCTCGGCAGATTTGGGCGCTTCGGCGGGCTTTACCTCTGCCGGTTTGGCATCCGCAGGTTTGGGCTCGGACGGCTTCGACTCCGGGGTCTGGGCCTGCGCCGGCTTGTCGCCGGGTTTGGCATCGCCCGCTTCGGGCTTCTTCTCGTTCTTCGGCGCGCGCTTGGTCGTCGTCGCCCGGCCGCGCTGCGGCGGCGGCGCTTCGCGATCGATCGCCGCGAGATAGGACGCGATCGCGCCCGCCGTCTCGCGGCTGGTCGTGTAGTGCTCGCGCAGGAAGCCCTGCAGGCCGAAAAGCCCGCCCGCCTTCGACAGGCCGTAGGGCGACTTGTGGCAGATGGCGCAGTCCGACGCGTAAAGCTGCGCCGGCGTCTTGCCGCGCTCGAGACTGTCCTGCGCCCCCGCCGGGGCCGCCGCGGCGAGCGCATAAGCCGCCAGCGCCAGCCCGCAGATCCGACGTAAACCCATCATCCTCTTGACCTTTCCGCCTCGCCGCCCGCGCTCCGTCCGGCTGCGGGGGCCCGCAAATCGCGATTCACGGCCTTGATAGCGCATATTCGCCCGGTTGTGAGCCACTCCTCCGAAATGCATGCGAGCGATGAAATGTGGCATTGCCGCAGACCGAATTTCCCGATTAAATACCTAGGTCCGAAGAGTTACGGCCTGTCGCTGACGTCGGCGGCAGAGGCCAGGGTGTAAGCGTGGAGGCGGCCGATGGATCGGTTGCTTCAGTTTCTGCTCAGGACGTTCGTGCGGCGGGGTACTTTCAGGGTCACCACCGCGCGCGGTACAACTTTTACTTTCGGCGACGGCACCGGCACGCCGGTTTCGGTGCGCTTCACCACGCCGTCGGCCGAATGGGGCATCCTGCTCGATCCCGAACTCAAGTTCGGCGAATCCTACATGAACGGCACCTTCGTGGTGGAACAAGGCACCATCGCCGACGTACTTGCCATCGCGCTCGGACAAGGATCTGAGGTTCCGTACTGGGCGCGGCCGCAGGCGCTGTTGCGCTATTGGCGCCGGCGGCTCGACCAGTTCAATCCGCGCAAGCGTTCGTGCCGCAACGTCGCGCATCATTACGATCTCGACGGGCGGCTCTATTCGCTCTTTCTCGATGCCGACCGGCAGTATAGCTGCGCCTATTTCGGCGGCCCCGACGCCACGCTCGACGATGCCCAGCTCGCCAAGAAGCGGCACCTCGCCGCCAAGCTGCTGCTGTCTCCGGCCGATTTCGGCAAGGATTTGCGCGTACTCGACATCGGCTGCGGCTGGGGCGGGCTCGGGCTTTATCTCGCCGAGACCGGCGGCGCCACGGTGACCGGCGTCACGCTCTCGCAGGAGCAACACGCGATTGCCAATTCCCGCGCCGGAGAGAGAGGCTTGAGCGCCCGCGCGCGCTTCCTGCTGCAGGACTATCGCGACGTGCCCGGACCCTTCGACCGCATCGTCTCGGTCGGCATGTTCGAGCACGTCGGCGTCAACCACTTCGACACCTTCTTCAAGAAATGCGCACAACTGCTTGCCGACGACGGCGTGATGGTGCTGCATTCGATCGGCCGTTCGGAAGGACCCGGCATCACCAATCCTTGGATCGCCAAATACATCTTCCCCGGCGGCTACATCCCCGCGCTGTCCGAGGTGTTGCCGTACATTGAAAAGGCCGGCCTGCTCGTCACGGACATCGAGATCCTGCGGCTGCATTACGCCGAGACGTTGAAGGCCTGGCGCGAGCGCTTCCTGGCCCACCGCGAGGAAGTCGAGCGCATCTACGACCGGCGCTTCGTGCGGATGTGGGAGTTCTACCTGGCCGCGTCGGAAATGTCGTTCCGCGAGCAGAACATGATGAACTTTCAAATTCAGCTCACCAAGCGGCAGGGCGTGGTGCCGATGACGCGCGACTACATCGCGCGCGAGGAGCAGCGCCTGCGCGGCGTAGAAGGCCAGAGCCGGCCGCCTTTGCGACTGGCGGGCGAGTAAGACGGCTTTTCCCGGGCGCAGCGCAGCGCGTCAGCGGTGCGCTGCAGACCCGGGATCGTCTCGGAAAGAATGTCCGCCACGGCCCCGGATCTGCGGCGCACCACTTCGCTGGCGCTGCGTGCTGCGCCGCGTCCGGGGCATGTAGCCAGTCGGTCAAGCGAAACCTTCGCAATTCCCCACGCTCATTTAGCCGTGTGAATTACGGGACAAGCGCGCAGACGACGCGTGCCGCCAGAATTTCGCGTGCTATGCCACAATTTCCGGGTAAGCACGCACATGGCTCCAGTCGAATCAGTCGTCCGCAAGCAGGCCGAAGAGCCTGCCCCGCTCTATCGCGCCGCCCCGCACAATATCGAGGCGGAACAGGCGCTCTTGGGCGCGATCCTGGTCAATAACGAGGCCTTTTACCGGGTTTCCGACTTCCTCAACCCGGAACATTTCTTCGAGCCGATCCACCAGAAGATCTACCAGCTCGCCCGCGACCTGGTGCGCGCCGGCAAGACCGCGACGCCGGTGACGCTCAAGACCTTCCTCGACGCCAATATCGACATCGGCGGCATGACCGTGAGCCAGTATCTGGCCCGCCTCGCCGCCGAGGCCACCACCATCATCAACGCCGAGGACTACGGCCGCACCGTCTACGACCTGTTCATCCGCCGCTCGCTGATCACGGTCGGCGAGGACATGGTCAACGTCGCCTATGACGCGCCGGTCGATTTCGCGCCGCGCAGCCAGATCGAGGACGCCGAGCGCCGCCTTTACGAACTGGCCGAGACCGGCCGCTACGACGGCGGCTTCCAGCGCTTCGGGCAGGCGCTCACCACCGCCATCGACATGGCGGCGCACGCCTTCCAGCGCGACGGCAAGCTGTCCGGCATCGCCACCGGCTTGGACGATCTCGACCGCATGATGGGCGGCTTGCAGAAATCCGACCTGATCATCCTTGCCGGCCGCCCCGGCATGGGCAAGACCGCGCTCGCCACCAACGTCGCCTACAACGTCGCCCAGGCCTGGCGCGGCGAGGTGAAGCCCGACGGCCATACGGTCACGGTCAACGGCGGCGTCGTCGGCTTCTTCTCGCTCGAAATGTCGGCCGAGCAGCTCGCCACCCGTATCATTTCCGAGCAGACGGCGATTCCGTCCAACCAGATCAGGCGCGGCAACATCACCGAGAGCGACTTCGAGAAGATCAAGGACTACTCGATCGAACTGCAGAACCTGCCGCTCTATGTCGACGAGACCGGCGGCCTCTCGGTGGCGCAGCTCGCCGCCCGCGCGCGCAGACTCAAGCGCCAGCGCGGCCTCGACCTGCTGGTGATCGACTATCTGCAACTGCTGTCGGGCTCGACCAAGCGGTCCTCGGAAAACCGCGTGCAGGAAATCACCGAGATCACCACCAAGCTCAAGGCGCTGGCGAAGGAGCTCAACGTACCGATCCTGGCGCTTTCGCAGCTCTCGCGTCAGGTGGAAAGCCGCGACGACAAGCGCCCGCAGCTCTCGGACTTGCGCGAGTCGGGCTCGATCGAGCAGGACGCCGACGTGGTGCTGTTCGTCTATCGCGAGGAATATTACCACGTGATGCGCAAGCCGCTGGAATCCGAGCGCGAAAAGTTCGCGGCTTGGCTCGCCGACAGCGACAAATATCATGGCAAGGCGGAAGTCATCATCGGCAAGCAGCGCCATGGCCCGACCGGCACGGTCGAGCTGCAATTCGACGGGGCGGTCACCCGCTTCTCCTCGCTTGCGCGCGCGGATCATCTGCCCGAGCGGATGTAATTCGTCATTCCGGGGCGCATGCGCCAGCGTGCGAACCCGGAATCCAGAAGGCTCGTAACGCTTCGGAAACGGTCTGGATTCCGGGTTCGCGCCTTCGGCGCGCCCCGGAATGACAGGAAAAGGGTGACGCATCGCCCCCTTGGGGCTAAACCCTCGCCATGGACGACCGCACGGCCGATACAAAGGCGCTGGAACCCGTTCCGGCGCAAAGGACCGAAACCGCCGGCCCGCCGGCGGCGGAAGCCGGCGGCATCCTCACGGTCGACCTTTCCGCTCTCGAGGCCAACTGGCGCGCGCTTCAGCGCCGCGCCACACCGTCCGAATGCGCCGCCGTGATCAAGGCCGACGGCTACGGCTGCGGCCTCGAGCAGGTCGCCCGGCGTCTCACGCGCGCCGGCTGCAAGACCTTCTTCGTCGCCGACCTTTACGAGGCGCGCCGCCTGCGCGCCGCCGTCGCAGACCCGGCGATCTATGTGCTCAACGGCCTGCTGCCGACGACCGCGCCGGCTTATGCCGACATCCGGGCAAGGCCGGTGATCGGCAGTCTGGTCGAACTGGCCGAATGGGACGCCTTCTGCACGGGGCAGGACTGGCACGGCGGCGCCGCGCTGCATGTCGACACCGGCATGAACCGGCTCGGCATCTCCGCGAACGAAGCAGCCGCGCTCGCGCCGCGCATCCGCGCCGAGAACCACGGCATCACGCTTCTGATGAGCCACCTCGCCTGCGCCGAAGCGCCGGAGCATCCGCTCAACGACCGCCAGGTGCGCCTGTTCCGCGAGGTGCGGCTGCATTATCGCGGCATCCCCTCCTCGCTCGCCAATTCGTCGGGCGTGTTTTTAGGCCCGACCGCGCATTGCGACATGGTGCGGCCGGGCGCGGCGCTGTTCGGCGTCAATCCGACGCCGGGACGGCCGAACCCGATGCGGCCGGTCGTCGAATTGCACGGCCATGTCGTGCAGCTCCGCACCGTGCCGAAGGGCGAGACCATCGGCTACGACGCCGCCTTTACGGCGCGCCACGCCACCCGCATCGCGGTGGTGGCGGTCGGCTACGCCGATGGCTACCTGCGCGCGGCGAGCGCCTCGGATGAGCAGCCCGGCGGCTTCGCGGTCGCCGCCGGCAAGCGCTGCCCGATCGCCGGGCGCATCTCCATGGACCTTTTGGCGGTGGACATCACGGCTTTGGGCGACCACGCCGTGCGCCGCGGCGACCTGGTGACGCTGATCGGCGACGAGTTGGGCGTCGACGAAGTGGCGGCCGCCGCCAACACCATCGGCTACGAGGTGCTGACGAGCCTCGGGCGCCGGTATCACCGGGTGTATCGGGCGGGGTAGCATCAAATTAGATTCCGCGGCGAAAGAGGCCGCCAACTAGGGCGGCCTTTCTGAATTTATCTGCCGTACTGCTGGCGGTGTCGCTCGATCCCCCGTTGAACATCGGGATCGTTCTGTGGGTTCATTCGGTTGCTGCTTCCATTGGTTCGTTCTCCCGGCGCACCGGGGTATTGTGGTTCTCCGGGCGTGGGCCTGTTGCCGTTGTAGGTAGGCCGATCTCCACCTGGAGGTGGAGTAAAGCCGCCCGGCGGTGGTCGAAGGCCTCCGAATGGCGGGCCTCCGGCCTGAGCCAAGATCACGGAAACGTCTGTCTGTTCATTGTCCGTGGCCACTGCGCTCATCGGAACCGCGAGGACCGCAAACAATGTCGCTACACAAAGGGCATACATAGGGCGCTTCCTCCTAAGATGTATAGTTATAATTATACAACTGAAAGGCGATTCGTCGCAAATTTGGCCACCCCAGCTGCAAAACAGCCACGAATGGTCGAAACAGGCCAGCATCCAATACGGCGATAAGAATGCCCTAACAAATGTTCTTGTAATGTTCTCACGGCCGATTTAGCGTCCTGACGCCATTCCGAGGGCGATTCCCCATGTCCAAGCGCCACCTCACCTTCATCTGCCAGAACTGCGGCGCGGCGGCGTCCCGCTGGCAGGGCAAGTGCGAGGCCTGCGGCGAGTGGAACACCCTCTCCGAGGAAGGCGCCGAGCGCCCGGCCGGCCCCGGCCGCAAGCCGGGCCGCGGCCGCCTGTTCGAACTCCAGCCGCTCGCCGGCGAAGCGCATGAGGCCCCGCGCCTGCCGACCGGCATCGCCGAGTTCGACCGCGTCACCGGCGGCGGCTTCGTGCGCGGCTCGGTGCTGCTGATGGCGGGCGACCCCGGCATCGGCAAATCCACCCTCCTCATCCAGACCACCGCCGCGCTGGCGCGCGCCGGCCACCGCGCCGTCTACATCTCGGGCGAAGAGGCGGTCGGCCAGGTGCGCCTGCGCGCCGAGCGCCTCGGCCTGCGCGACGCCGCGGTCGAGCTCGCCTCCGAGACTTCGGTCGAGGACATCATCGCCACCGTGTCCGAGAAGCAGGTTCCCAAACTGCTCATCATCGACTCCATCCAGACCATGTGGACCGACACGGTGGAATCCGCGCCCGGCACGGTGACGCAGGTGCGCGGCGCGGCGCAGGCGCTCATCCGCTTTGCCAAGAAGCACGGCAGCGCCATCATCCTGGTCGGCCACGTCACCAAGGACGGCCAGATCGCCGGTCCCCGCGTGGTCGAGCACATGGTCGATGCCGTGCTCTCCTTCGAGGGCGAAGGCTCGCACCAGTTCCGCATTTTGCGCGCCGTGAAGAACCGCTTCGGCCCGACCGACGAGATCGGCGTGTTCGAGATGACCGGCGCCGGCTTGCGCGAGGTGTCGAACCCGTCCGAATTGTTCCTGTCCGAGCGCGATCTCGGCTCGCCCGGCACCGCCGTCTTTGCCGGCATCGAGGGTACGCGTCCGCTGCTGGTGGAGATCCAGGCGCTGGTGGCGCCCTCCTCGCTCGGCACCCCGCGCCGCGCGGTGGTCGGCTGGGACCAGAGCCGGCTGTCGATGGTGCTGGCCGTGCTGGAGGCGCATTGCGGCGTCCGCCTCGGCGGCCACGACGTCTACCTCAACGTCGCCGGCGGCATGCGCATCAACGAGCCGGCGGCCGACCTCGCGGCAGCGGCCGCGCTGGTGTCGTCGCTGGCGCATGCGCCGCTGCCGGCCGACGCGGTCTATTTCGGCGAGGTGTCATTGTCCGGCGCCATCCGCCCGGTGGCGCAGAGCGCGGCGCGCCTGAAGGAGGCCGCCAAGCTCGGCTTTGCCCGCGCGGTCGTACCGGAGGCCGCGCGCGCCGACGGCGACGGCGGCCTGAAAGTGACCGATGTCGGCAGTCTCGCCAGCCTGGTCGCCGATATCGCCGCTAACGGGAGCCTCAACCAAGCCGGCAAAACGGCTGGACAAGACGGGTGACGGCATCGGGATGCCCCGCTATATACGGGGCACCGAAACCGCCTCCGGCGGCCTTTCTCGCGCTGGCCGGCGGAGCAGAAATGGTCTTAAAAATTAAGCTCTTACGGACGAAACCGCCGTTCGGTTCCGCTCCTTTGCGGGCGGTCCCGGATTCGCGCCGGCGTGGCGCCCACGCAAGCCACGAATGGCGCCTATCCGCAGAGCGCATGAGCCCCTGATGCCGATCACCTTGCTCGACATCCTGCTGCTGGTGGTCATGCTGATCTCGGGGCTGCTGGCCATGATCCGCGGCTTCATGCGCGAGATCCTGTCGATCGGCGCCTGGGGCGTCGCCGCGCTGGTCACGCTCTACTCTTATGCGCGCGTGCTGCCGATCGTGAAGCAGTATTTCGCCAGCGACATGGTGGCGGCGGGCGTCACGGTCGGCGGCGTGTTCTTGTTGACGTTGCTGATCGTCTCGATCGTCACCGTGCGCATTTCCGACATGGTGCTCGACAGCCGGGTCGGCGCGCTCGACCGCACGCTCGGCTTCCTGTTCGGGCTCGGCCGCGGCCTCATTATCGTCGTCGTCGCGTTCCTCTTCTTCGCCTGGCTCGTCCCGGATCGCAGCCAGCCGGAATGGGTGCGCGGGGCGAAATCCAAGGTCGTGCTGCAAAGTACGGGACAATGGCTTATGTCCATGTTGCCGGACGACCCCGAAAGCACCATCTTGAAGAGACTCAAGCGGCCCAAGCCGGAAGACCAGGACGACGCGCCGGAACAGCGCTCCGACGTGCCTAACAGGGTAAGCCCCGCTCCAACGACCGGAACCCGATAGCGATGCACAAACCTTCGCAGGACCTGGCAGCGGCCGCCGCCGAATTCGACCCGGATGCGGACCGCCTGCGCGAGGAATGCGGGGTCTTCGGCATCTTCGGACATCCCGACGCCGCCGCCGTCACCGCGCTCGGCCTGCACGCGCTCCAGCATCGCGGCCAGGAAGCCGCCGGCATCGTCTCTTTCGACGGCAAGCGCTTCCATTCCGAGCGCCGCCTCGGGCTGGTCGGCGATACCTTTGCCCGGCGCGAGGTCATCGACCGCCTGCCCGGCACCGCCTCGATCGGCCACGTGCGCTACTCGACCACCGGCGAGACCATCCTGCGCAACGTGCAGCCGCTGTTCGCCGAGCTCAACGCCGGGGGCTTTGCCATCGGCCACAACGGCAACCTCACCAACGGCATCAAGCTGCGCCGCGACCTGGTCAGCGGCGGCGCCATGATGCAGTCGACCACCGACACCGAGGTAATCCTGCATCTGGTCGCGCGCTCGGCCCGCAACCGCTTCGTCGACCGTTTCATCGAGGGCCTGCGCCAGCTCGAGGGCGCCTACGCCTTCGTCGGCCTCACCAACAAGAAGCTGGTCGGCGCGCGCGACCCGCTCGGCATCCGCCCGCTGGTGATCGGCAAGCTCGACGGCTGCCCGATCCTGGCCTCCGAGACCTGCGCGCTCGACATGATCGGCGCGCAATACATCCGCGACGTCGAGAACGGCGAGGTGGTCGTGTTCGACGAGGACGGCGTGCAGTCGCACAAGCCGTTTCCGCCGATGGCGCCGCGCCCCTGCATCTTCGAATACATCTATTTCTCGCGGCCGGATTCCATCGTCGGCGGCCGCCCGGTCTACGAGGTGCGCAAGGCCATGGGCGCCGAGCTCGCCAAGGAGTCCTCGACGCCGGCCGACGTCATCGTGCCGGTGCCCGATTCCGGCGTGCCGGCCGCGCTCGGCTACGCGCAACAGTCCGGCATCCCCTTCGAGCTCGGCATCGTGCGCAACCACTATGTCGGCCGCACCTTCATCCAGCCGACGCAGGCGATCCGCGATCAGGGCGTGCGCATGAAGCATTCCGCCAACCGCGCGGTGGTCGGCGGCAAGCGCATCGTGCTCATCGACGACTCCATCGTGCGCGGTACAACTTCGCGCAAGATCGTGCAAATGATGCGCGACGCCGGCGCCAAAGAGGTGCACTTCCGCATCGCCTCGCCGCCGATCACGCATCCCGACTATTACGGCATCGACACGCCGGAGCGCGACAAGCTGCTCGCCGCCACGCACGACCTGGAAGGCATGCGCGCCTTCATCGGCGCCGACTCGCTCGCCTTCCTCTCGGTCGACGGCATCTACCGCGCCATGGGCTTCGAGAAGCGCGACGCCGTGCGCCCGCAGTTCACCGACCACTGCTTCACCGGCGACTACCCGACCCCGCTCACCGACCAGGGCGCGCAGGACTCCAGCCCGCGGCAGTTGTCGCTGCTGGCCGAGGCGATCTGATCCGGCGCCTACCGGTCGTTTGACCATTACCCGACAGTCGCACCCGACAGTTGCCCGGCCGGCGGGAACTGCGGTCGCCGATGTCGCACGCGCCCCGTTAGCGCTTTCCCCCATCGCGAAACCGACGCTATGCTTGCGTCAACGACAATAAGAGCCGAATCAACGGCAGACATCGAGCCAGGGGGTTTTCGATGCTGCAATACCTGCAACAATTGTGGGAGACGAGCAGCCTGTCGCCGCACGGCATCTGCCTGTTGTGGCGCCCGGAATTGATCTGGACCCATGTCACCGCCGACGCGCTGATCGGACTGGCTTACTACTCGATCCCGATCGCGCTTGCCTACTTCGTCTCCCACCGCAACGACATCCAGTTCGGCTGGGTGTTCTGGGCCTTTGCGCTCTTCATCCTGGCCTGCGGCACCACCCATTTCATGGCGATCTACACTTTGTGGGTGCCGGATTACGGCACCGAAGCGCTGATCAAGATCGTCACCGCCGCGCTCTCGGTCGTCACCGCGGTCGGCCTGTGGCCGCTGCTGCCCAAGGCGCTGGCCATCCCCTCGACCGACGACCTGCGCCGGGTGAACGAAGAGCTCAAGCAGCAGATCAAGGAGCGCAACGAGGCCCTTGCGGCCTTGCAGTCCGAGAAGACCGAACGCCTGAAGACCGAGGACATGCTGCGGCAGGCGCAGAAGATGGAAGCGGTCGGCCAGCTTACCGGCGGCATTGCGCACGACTTCAACAACCTGCTCACCATCATCATCGGCAACCTGGAGCGGCTGGACACGCAACTACGCGACCAGCCGGACGCACTACGGCGCGTCAAAAACGCGATGGAGGGCGCCGCCCGCGGCGCCGCCTTGACGCAGAAACTGCTCGCCTTCGGCCGCCGCCAGCCGATGTCGCCCGAGCGGCTCGACGCCAATGTGCTGGTCGAGGGCATGGCCGAACTGATACGCCGCGCGGTCGGCGAGACGATCGAGGTCAAGTTCGCGCTCGCCCAGGGCGCATGGCCGGTCGAGGTCGACCGCAACCAGCTTGAAAACGCGCTCATCAATCTCGCCGTCAATGCGCGCGACGCCATGCCCGAGGGTGGCGAATTCACCATCGAAAGCCGCAACCTGATCGATCCGGTCATCGGCGAAGGCGAGCGCATCAAGGGCCATTTCACGTTGCTGAGCGTGAGCGACAGCGGCGAGGGCATGACGGCGGACGTGCTCAGCCGCGTGTTCGAGCCGTTCTTCACGACCAAGCCGGTAGGCGAAGGCTCGGGGCTCGGACTGAGCCAGGTCTACGGCTTCGTCAAGCAATCGAACGGGCACATCGACATCGTCAGCGCGCCCAACCGCGGCACGCAGGTCCGGCTGTTCCTGCCGCGCGCAGCCGCGCAGTCGGAGGCGGCGGAGGCGGCCAGCGCGCTGCCGCTCGGCGGCTCCCCGCTCGGCCAGCCGGGCTGACCGCATGACGACGCCCCGCGTGCTCGTTGTCGAGGACGAGTTTCTGGTGCGCGACATGATCGTGTACGAGCTTGAGCTTGCCGGCTTTGATGTCATTCATGCCGGCAGCGCCGAAGAAGGGCTGGCTTTGCTCAAGCCCTCCGACCCGCTCGACCTGCTGTTCACGGACATCCGTCTGCCCGGCATGAACGGCTGGCAGCTTGCCGAGCGTGTCCGCGCCGAGCGCCCGCAGGTGCCGGTCGTCTATGCCAGCGGCTATGCCGAGCGCGCCGCGCCGGTTCCGCGCAGCATGTTCCTGCAAAAGCCTTATCTGCCCTCGCAGGTGTTGCAGGCGGCCGCGGAACTCGGCATTAAGCTGCCCGAGAATCCTTCCCGTTGACCGACGGCATGAATGAAAGGCGTACCCGCGCCACTGCACGCGGGCCCGACAGACGATGGCCGACACCAGCAAACCCCTCGCCGACCGCATCGCGCTGATCACCGGCGCCTCGCGCGGCATCGGCGCGGCGCTCGCTTTGGAACTGGCTAAAGCCGGCGCGCATGTGGTGGCGGTCGCGCGCACCGCCGGCGGCCTGGAAGAGCTCGACGACAGGATCAAGGCGGCCGGCGGCAGCGCGACCCTGGTGCCGCTCGACATGAAGGACATGGACGGCATTGCGCGCCTGGCGCTGGCGCTCCACGAGCGTTACGGCCGCCTCGACATCATGGTCGGCAATGCCGGCATTCTCGGGCCGCTATCGCCGCTCGGTCATGTCGAGCCGACAGACTGGGACAACCTCTTTGCCGTCAACGTGACCGCCAACTGGCAGCTCATTCGCACCATGGACCCGCTGCTCAGGGCAGCGCCCGCCGGCCGTGCGGTGTTCCTCACCTCGGGCCTGAGCTGGCGAGCCCAGCCTTATACCGGCGCCTATGCCGCGACCAAGGCCGCGCTCAACGCGCTGGTGCAGGTCTATGCCGGGGAAACCGCGACGACCAATGTAAAGGTGAATGCGTTCAACCCCGGCCCGACCCGCACGAGGATGTATGCGAGCGGCTGGCCCGGCGTCGATCCCGCCACGCTGACGCCGCCGGAAGACATCGCCAAGGCCCTCGTACCGCTGTGCACGGCGGCCTGCACGGAGAGCGGCAAGGTGTACGATTATCGGGCGGGCAAATTTCTGGAATTCAGGACGCCGGCATAACCAACGCCGCTGTCATGCCCGCGAAAGCGGGCATCCAGTACGCCGCAGCGCCGCTATTTCACCGATAGGTTGGTGGCTTCTGGATCACCCGCCTTCGCGGGTGATGACGGTGATCATAGTGGCGCCAGCTCAATGCTTGCGCTTCGCGCGGCCCTTGAACGGGTTGTCCTTCTCGCGCAGCGTCAGGCGGATCGGCGTGCCCGGCAGGTCGAACGCGTCGCGCATCGAGTTCAACAGATAACGCTTGTAGGCATCCGGCAGCGCGTCCGCGCGCGTGCAGAACAGCACGAAGCTCGGCGGCCGCGTCTTAGCCTGCGTGATGTAATTGAGGCGCAGCCTTCGGCCCGACACCGCCGGCGGCGGATGTGCGCTCACCGCCTGCTCGAACCAGCGATTGAGCGCGGCGGTCGGCACGCGCCGGTTCCACACTTCGTAGGCGTCGACGATCGCCTGCATCAGGCGGTCGAGCCCCTCGCCGGTCAGCCCCGACACCGCCACCAGCGGCACGTCCTTCAACTGCGTGAGCTTCTCGCCCGCCTGCTCGCGCAATTTGGAGATCGCGCCCGCCTTCTTCTCGGCCAGGTCCCACTTGTTGACGGCAATGACGATGGCGCGGCCTTCCTGCTCGACCAGGTCGGCGATGCGCTGGTCCTGTTCCTCGAAGGCGTTGTCGACGTCGAGCAGCACCACCACGACCTCGGCGAAGCGCACGGCGTTGAGCGCGTCGGCGACGGAGAGCTTCTCCAGCTTCTCCTCGACGCGCGACCGCCGTCGCAGGCCGGCGGTGTCGTAGAGCTGAAACTTGCGGCCCGCGTAGTCGAGATCGACCGCGATGGAATCGCGCGTGATGCCGGCTTCCGGGCCGGTGAGCAGGCGCTCCTCGCCGATCAGGCGGTTGATCAAGGTCGATTTTCCGGCATTCGGCCGCCCGACGATGGCGACGCGGATCGGATGCGGGCCTTCGCGCGCGGGCGCTTCGCGCTGCTCGCGGGTCTTGTCCGGCAGCGCCTCGACCAGCGCGTCGTAGAGGTCGCTCATGCCTTCGTTATGCTCGGCCGAGATCGCCACCGGCTCGCCGAGGCCGAGTTCGTAGGCTTCCAGCCGCCGCTCCTCGGCCAGCCGCCCTTCGCTCTTGTTGGCGATCAGCACGGTCGGCTTGCCCGACTTGCGCACGACCTGCGCGAAGGCGCGGTCGGTCGGCGTCGGGCCGGCGCGCGTGTCCATCATGAAGAAGATGGCGTCGGCCTGGCCGATCGCCGTCTCGGTCTGCGCGCGCATGCGGCCGGGCAGGCTTTCGGGCGCCGCCTCCTCGAGGCCGGCGGTGTCGATGACGGTAAAGGTGAGATCGCCGAGATGCGCCTCGCCCTCGCGACGGTCGCGCGTCACACCCGGGCGGTCGTCGACCAGCGCCAGGCGCCGCCCTACCAGCCGGTTGAACAGGGTCGATTTGCCGACATTGGGCCGGCCGACGATGGCGACGGTGAAGTTCATGACCTGTCGCTATCGCAAGAAGGCACGGCGCGCCAGCGCCGGATTTCGGATGATTATCGCGAGAAGGTGCCGGGCGGCGGGGCCGACGGCCAGGGTGCGGTGCTCGACGATTGGCTCTGCGCCGGCCAGGGCGATTGCTGCTGCGCCGGTTGCTGCGGGGCAGGCTGTTGCCAGGGATCCTGCGCGGGCGCCGCCTGCGGCGCGCTGCGGGTGGGCTGCACTGTGACGCGCGCCGGCTGGCTGCCGCTGTCGGCGGGCTTGGCCACGCGTTTGGGCTTCGGCTTGGGCTTGGCTTCCTCGGGCGGCGGGGCGGCGGCGGTCTTGGCAGCTTCTTCGGCGGCCGCGGCTTCAGCCGCCTCCTGCTGCTGCCGCGCACCCATCCTGTATTCCGGTGGAATGCCCTGGGTGACGCCGGGCACGCCTTCGGGGAACAGATCCCTTCGCTCGCCCGGCAGCTTCTTCTTTTCGGCGAGGCCGAAGACGTCGAGCTTGTCGAGGTCGAAATCGGCGCAGCCAGCTAGCACCGGCGTGACCGCGGTTAAGACTGCAATCAGGACGATGCGTCGCATGCTGCGCATGTCAGGTCTTCCCGCCGGCGGCGATGAGTGCGGACAGCACGTCCGCCCGCGCGCGCGCCCCCGACGGCGTCTCGGCGTCGCCGGCGATCATGTCGAGATATTTGCGGGTCGTGGCGGCATCCTGGTTGCGCCAGGCCGACAGCGCCAGCAGATCGCGCGCGGTGTGACGATAGACGCGGCCGGGCTCGGCGAGCGGCGCAAGCCGCTTCTGCATCTCGGCAAGCGGCGCGGCATCGACCAGCAGCAGCCCTGCGCGCACCGCGGCGAGCTCCTGCCAGAGCGGGCCCAGCGCGCCGTCGGCGGCGAGCGCGTCGTAGGCCTTCACCGCCTCGTCATTCTTGCCCGCTTGAGCGAGCTCGGCGGCGGTGCGGAAGCGCGCCAGCGTGCGATAGCCGCCGGGTGCATCGGCCGCCACCTTGGCAAAGGCGGCCTCCGCCTCGGCATGCTTGCCCTGCTCGGCCAGCGTTGCCGCGGCCTCGAACTGGGCGCCCGCCTCGGCGGCCTTCTTGGCCACCCAATACTCGTAGCCGCGCCAGCCGCCGATGCCGGCCACCACGAGGACGGCGGCGGCGATGATGACGATGCTGTAGCGGTCCCACAGCTTTTTCAGCCGCTCGCGCCGGACTTCCTCGTCGACTTCATGAAAAATATCGGCCACGAACGGCTCCAAACCCCTTTATCCGCCCCCGTCAGGCGGATTGCGGCGTAACCTAACGATGTGGCGGCCGCAAGGCAAAGTTTTCGCCGAGATTCGTTAAGAATCAGCGCCTTAGGGCTTCTTGCCCTTCATTGGATAGACATGCTCGGGACCCGGGAAGCTGCGGGCCCGGACCTCGGCGGCATAGTCGGCGATGGCCTTCTCGATACCGGGGCCGAGGTCGCCGAAGCGCTTGACGAATTTGGGCACGCGCGGCGACAGGCCGAGCATGTCCTCCATCACCAGCACCTGCCCGTCGCAGGCCACGCTCGCGCCGATGCCGATGGTCGGGATCGGCACCGCGCCGGTGAGCTTGCGGGCGAGCGGCTCGGCCACCGCCTCGATCACCACCGAGAAGGCGCCGGCCTCGGACACGGCCAGCGTGTCCTCCTCGATGCGGCCCCAGTCGGCCTCGTCGCGCCCCTGCGCGCGGAAGGAGCCGAGCACGTTGATCGCCTGCGGCGTGAGGCCGACATGCGCCATCACCGGCACGCCGCGCTCGACCAGGAAGCGGATGGTCTCGGCCATGCGCTTGCCGCCCTCGAGCTTGATGGCGCCGCAGCCGGTTTCCTTGAGCACGCGCACCGCGCTCATGAAGGCCTGCTCCCTGGACGCCTCGTAGGAACCGAACGGCATGTCGACCACGACCAGCGCGCGCTTCGAGCCGCGCATCACCGCGCGCCCTTGCACGATCATCATGTCGAGCGTGACCGGCACGGTGGTCTCCATGCCGTGCATGACCATGCCGAGCGAGTCGCCGACCAGGATCACGTCGCAGTATTTGTCGGCGAGCGCCGCCGTATGCGCATGATAGGAGGTCAGCATCACGATCGGCTCGCCCCCCTTGCGGGCATGGATGTCGGGCGCGGTGAGCCGCCTCATTTCGCTCTGCACGGACATTGCAACAACCTTTGGCGGTGATCTTTACAGCAACATTCGTTAGCGCGTGAACGCCGGCACGCCGATCGCGATCGGGTGGAAGACATAGCCGAGCGCGAGATAAAGGACGACGCCGAGCACGACCACGATCAGATCGTTGAGCCAGCCCGGCGGCGCGACCGGCAGCACGGCGTCTAGACGCCGCTTGGCGGCGATGCGCGCATAAACCGCCCAGCCGAGGAACGTCCCAAACAGCAGAATCGAGCCGAGATCGCCGTTCGATAAGAGATGCGCGAAGGCCCAGATCTTCACCGAGGCCAGCATCGGATGCTTCGCCTTGGCCTTGATATGGCTCGGGATGAAGACGGCGGCCATCAGGATCACCGAGAACAGCATCAGGCCGACGGTGGCGTGGCGCATGAAGGCCGGCGGCGACCAGACGTCGATCCACTCTTGCGCGCGGTAGGCGCCGTAGCCCCAGACGATGAGGACAAGGCCTAAGAGCGAAACAAGGGAGAACAGAAAGCGGTAGCCGTTGAGCCCGAGGCGGGCGATGGCCGCCGCGCGCGCGCCGCGGAACGTGACGAACAGGTGATTGGCGAGGAAGACCGCCAGCCCGAGAATGAGGACGCTCAAGCCCATGCTGCACTCGCGCCAGATTGCCTATTTTATATGCGCCGCAGTAGAGGATAGCGGCGGGTTATGCAAGTCCGCGCCCGGCAGAGGACATTTTCCGATGACCGCAAATCCCTTTAAACGCTGGCTGCCGGTCCTCGCCCTGCTGCTTTCCGCCGCGGCGCCGGCATGCGCCCAAGATGCCACGCCGGTCTGGCCGCCGAAAACCGTGCACGTGGTGGTGCCGTTCGGCCCCGGCTCGACGCCCGACATAATTGCGCGCGTGGTCGCCGACGGGCTCGCCCAAAAGTATCCGGACAGCAAATTCGTGGTCGAGAACAGACCGGGCGCGAGCGGCAACCTCGCCACCGATCTGGTGGCCAAGGCCGCGCCCGACGGCTCGACCGTCGGCGTCAGCATCGGCGGCCCGCTCGCCACCAACACGCTGCTGTTCGCCAAGCTGCCCTACGATCCGAAGACGGACATCGCGCCGGTGACGCAACTCGTCACGCAGCCGAGCGTGCTGGCGGTGAGCAACGAGCTTGGCGTTGCCTCCGTCGCCGAACTGGTGGCGCTGCTGAAGGCCAATCCGGGCAAATACAATTTCGCCTCGATCGGCAACGGCTCGCTCTCGCACCTCGCCATGGAGGCGATCGCCATCAAGGCCGGCGCCAAGCTCGTGCACGTGCCCTACACGTCGTCGCCGCAGGCGATCACGGCCGTCATCCGCAACGACGCGCAGATGGCCTGCCTGCCCGCGATCTCGGTTACGCCGCAGGCGCAAGCCGGCAAGGTGAAGATGCTCGCCGTGTCGACGCCCAGGCGCTCGCCGTTCCTGCCTGACGTGCCGACGCTGAAGGAAAGCGGCATCGACGTGGAGGCCGACGCCTGGAACGGCCTGATCGCGCCCGGCGGCACCCCGAAGCGAATCGTCGACAGAATCAACGCCGACGTCGTGGCGATCGTGCGGGTGCCGGCGGCGCGTGCCAAGCTGGCGACGCAACTGATGGAGGCCGTCGGATCCTCGCCTGAACAATTCCGCGCGCAGATCGACGGCGAGATCGCGCGCTGGGCGCCGGTGATCGAGGCGGCGGGCGTGAAGGTGAACTGAGGCCAGGCACAGGGCCGCCCGCGCATGACTAACAAATGGTTGACGCAATCGGCACAATTGCAGCCGGCGTTTTCAACGGATCGCGACACCCTTGTGCTTTAATTTCAGCGATATCGGTTCAATCTCGCGTCTGAAACCCACCATGAATATCGCTCCTGCAGCTCTCGCTTTGCGTCTCGCAAACATCAAAGTCCTGGTCGTCGACGACGATCCGGGCAGCCGCAAGCTCGTGCGCACCTTGCTTGCCGCCATCGGCGTGCGGACAGTCTACGACGCGCCGGATGGAACGGCGGGCCTCGAGGCGGTGTGCAACCGCGCGCCCGACGTCGTCATTCTCGATTGGGAAATGCCGGGAATGAAGGGTCCGAACTTCATGCGCATGCTGCGCGCGCCGACGACCTTTCCCTATCCCGACACGCCCGTCATCATGCTCACCGGCCATGGCGAGCGCGCGAAGGTCGCCGAAGCCATCAATGTCGGCGTCAACGAATTCCTGCTCAAGCCGGTCTCGTCCAAGGGCCTGCTGGACCGGATGGTCTCCGTGCTGTTCATGCCGCGCCCGATGGTCATCGAACCCGATTACTACGGCCCGGCGCGGCGCAAGTCGGCGGCGCTGATGAAGGCGAATGCCGAAGATCAGGCGAACTTCGTGATGCTGAACTGATCGCGCGCCATGCGCCGGATGCCCGCTCTTTTTCGGGCATGATAAGGCAACTCACGCCGCCTTTTGCTTGTCTTTGATGTCGGTGAAGGCGAGGCCGAACGCGCGCTCGCGCGTGTGGTCGAGCAGGAACTGGTTGCGCGCCATGCGGCGGGCAATGCAAGACCGCGCCGCTACCGCGCGATTTTGGCGCCCGTTACCGGGGCGCGCGACCGAGGCTCGCTCAATCCGCTTGCCCCGCGCTGCCGCCCGCCGGCGTGCCCAGCATGACCTGCCGGCCCGCGTGAATGTGGGCGCGCATCACGGCCACGGCCCAATCGGCATTGCCGCCTGCGATGGCTTCAACCAGGTCGAAGTGATGGCTGACGCTGCGTGCCATGGCCTGCCGATCGAAGCGCGCGAAGGTTCGCACGACAAGCGGGATGTCGATGAGGGTGGCGATCAGGCTGTCCAAGCGCCGGTTGCCGGCGGCGGCGACGATCAGGCGGTGGAAGCGGTTATTCAGTTCCGTGATCCTGACATAGTCCGGCTCGGCGCCGCCGAAGGCGGCGTGCTCGATGTCCTGGGCGAGCTGGCGCAGCACGGCCACCTGCCCCGGGCTGGCATGGAGCGCCGCCCGCCCCGCCGCGAAGCTCTCCAACTCGACGCGCAGGGCGAAGATCTCTTCCAGGTCGCGATCGGACCAGCCCGGAACGCGCGCGCCGAGATGGGGCTCGAACTGGACCAGTTGTTCGCTGGCGAGCTTGCGCAGCGCCTCCCGAACGGGCGTGCGGCTGATGCCGAGCTCGGCGGCAAGCTCGGTTTCGCGAAGATGCGAGCCGGCCGGCCAGCGTCCCGCCGCCAGCCCCTGCCGGATCGAGCTGTACGCGACATCGGTCGCCCGCAGGCGTTCGGGTTTGTTCATAATCGCCAACGACCAGCTAGACAGCGGAAGGCATTGTATACATCATAGTCCCAAGGGCCAAGAGATCGAGCAACGAACAGGCGCTTTTGGCTGAAATGCAATAAATAATCATTCGCATGGGGAGGCGGTCATGGTCATTGTGTACAGGCTCGCGTTCATTGTCGCGTTGGCGCTCACGGTCGGGATGCCGCGGCCGGTCGCCGCCGAGCAGATCAGCGTGACGCATTGGGGCGTGCTGATGTACGGCGCGCCCTACGCGGTCGCGATCGAGAAAGGTTATTACAAAGAGGCCGGACTCGACATCGACGGCGTGCTCACCTCCAAGGGGGGCGGCACCACCGTGCGCAACGTGATGGCCTCCAGCCTGCCTTACGGCGAGGTCGCCTTGTCGGCCGCGCTCGCGGCCATGAAGCAGGGCATCGATCTCAAGATCGTCCATTCCGGGGTACGCACCGCCGGTGAAATTCTGTGGGTCACGACGCCCGATTCCGGCGTCGCGTCGGTCAAGGATCTGGCCGGCAAGAAGGTGGCCTTCACGTCGCCGAAATCGGTGACCGACATGCTGCTGACGATGGTGACCGCAAAGCACGGCATCAAGGTCGAGACCGTCGCGGCTGGCGGAATTGGTGGCGGCTTGACCATGGTGGAGCAGAAGGCGGTGGTGGCCGCTCCGGTCATGGACCCGATCTGGTCCAAGGTGTCGGGCAAGTTCAAGCCGGTCTTCCTGGTCAAGGACGAATTGCCGACGATGGTGCAGACGGTCGGCGTGACGACGGCCGAGTACGCCAAGGCCAACAAGGACAAGCTGCGCAAGCTGGTGCAGGCGCGCAAGAAGGCGGTCGCGTTCGTCTACGCCAATCCGGAAGAGACCGCCAAGATCGTGGCGAAGCATTACGGCGCCGACGAGAAAGTCATCCTCGGCGCGGTCAAGAACCTGATCGCGTTGAAATACTGGAGCGCCGGCGACTTCGAATACGACGCCATGGATCACATGGTGAAAGGACTGCAGATCATAGGCGAAATCGACGGCAAGGTCGACTGGAGCAAGGTCGTCGACGCCAGCTACCTGAACTGAGCGGGGCCGTGCTGCAGGCCGGCATGTCTGCGCGCGAAACGCGCAGGACCGACGTGCATGCCGAGATGCGGGGCGTCACCCGCGTCTACGGCGGCAGCGGCGGATCGGCGGGCGTGCAGGCGCTTGCCGAAACCAACCTGCGCCTGCGGCGCGGCGAATTCTATTCGGTGATCGGCCCCTCGGGCTGCGGCAAGTCGACGTTGCTCGATGTGCTGGCCGGCCTGTCGCGGCCGACCACCGGCGAAATTCTGTTCGAGGGACGCCCGCTCGACGGGCGCGTGCCTGACGGCGTGGGCGTGGTGTTCCAGGAGGACGCGAGCTTTTCCTGGCTCACTGTCGCCGACAATATTGTCTTCGGCTTGCGCCGGACGGGTGTCGATGCGGCCGAAATCGCGCGCCGGCTCGATCATGCATTGCGGCTGATGGGCCTCGTCGACTTCGCCAAGGCCTACCCGGCACAATTGTCCGGCGGCATGCGCCAGCGCGTCTGCATCGCGCGCACGCTGGTGATGCAGCCGCGCATGATTCTGCTCGATGAGCCGTTCGGCGCGCTCGATGCGCAAACACGCCTGATCATGGGCGACGAGCTGTTGAAGGTCTGGCGCGAGACAGGCGCCACCGTTCTCTTGATCACCCATGCCCTCGACGAGGCCGCGATGCTGTCCGACCGCATCGGCATTATGTCGGCGCGGCCGGGGCGGATCATCGAAGAAATAGAAACCCGCTGGCCGCGCGAGCGGGATTCGCGCATCGCCGCCAATGCGGCCTTCGGCGACATCACCGCGCGGCTGTGGTCGGTCCTGCGGGACGAATCCCTGAAGGCCATCCGGCAAGGGGCGGGTCCATGACCCGGATCGGTTTCCTGCGGCTTTTCTTCGTGGCCGGCTTCATCCTGGCGGTCGAGGCACTGTGCCGGACCGGAGCGATCTCACCGCGCGTGCTGATCGCGCCATCGGACATGGCGGTGCGCTTGGCGTGGCTACTCGCCTCGGGCAAGGCCAATGCCGATATTGCCGAGACGCTCGGCAACGTGGCGATCGCGCTGGTGCTGTCGGTTTCAGGCGGCTTTGCCATCGGCGCGGCAATCCATGCCTTTCCGCGCTTGCGCCGAGCGATCGACCCGTTCCTGGCGAGCTATTACGCATTGCCGTTTTTCGCCTTCTATCCGCTGTTCATTGTGCTGTTCGGACTCGGACGCGGCGCGATCATCGCCATCGGCTTTTTGTTCGGCGTCGTCGCCATGATCATCGCCACCCTCAACGGCTTCGACCGCATTCCTCCCGTGCTCGTGCGGACAGCGGCGATCTACCATATGGGGCCGGCAGCGGCGGCGCTGCGGATCAAGCTGCCGAGCGCGATCCCTTACCTGTTCACCGGCGTCAAGCTGGCGATCGCTTACAGCTTCATCGGCGTCATCGCGGCCGAGTTCATCATGGCTTCTTCCGGCCTCGGCTATTCCATTTCCTACGCCTTCAACAATTTCGACAACGGCACGATGTACGCCTTGATGTTGTTCGTCATCGTTCTTGTCACCGTCGTGAACGCCCTATTTTACAGTTACGAACGCCGGCTGATGCGCCGGTGGGGGCGCTGACATGAAGCGCACCTTCGATATCGTTCTGTTGTTGACCGGCGGCCTCGTGGCCTGGGAGCTGCTGCATCTGGCGGTGCCCTTCGCGCTGACGTCGCCCGCCGGCACGGCCGCCAAAGCGTGGAGCATGCTCACCAGCGCGCAGTTCTGGCCGCACGCGGCGGAAACCGGCAAAGCCTTCGTCTATGCGCTTCTGCTGGCGATTTTGGGCGGGCTCGCGATCGGCCTTGGTCTCGGGCTCAACCGCACCGGCGCGGAGGTGGCCGAGCCGATCCTGGTCTCCATCTATAGCCTGCCCAAGGTGACGCTCTATCCGCTCATCCTGCTGATCTTCGGCCTCGGGCTGCCCGCCAAAATCGCGTTCGGCACGATCCACGGCATTATTCCGATCGCCATCTTCGCGATGAATGCCGTGCGCAACCTCGCCAATGTCCATTTCAAAACCGCGCGCGTGCTGCGCTTGTCGCGCCGCCAAACTTTGCTGACCGTCGTCATCCCGGGCGCCCTTCCCGAGATCGTATCAGGACTGCGCATCGGCTTCTCGCTGACATTGCTGGGCGTTCTGATCGGTGAGATGTTCGCCTCGCAGCGCGGGCTCGGCTTTCTCATCATGAACGCCATCGGCCTGCACGACGTGCCCACCATCATGGCGACGATCCTTCTCCTTGCCGTCGTCGCCGTCTCGGCCAGCGCAATCCTGCTTTGGCTCGACCACCGCTTGCATCATCGCGTCGCGTAAAGCGCGCATCTGCTGGAAGGCCGTATTCAAACTATGACTCAAGACAAGACACGGAAATTGTCCGCCCGCTTCAAGCAGCCTGGCCTGATCTCGGCGCCCGGCGTGTTCGACATGATCTCCGCGCGCATCGCCGACGAGATGGGCTTCGATGCGCTTTATATGACCGGCTATGGGGTCGTGGCCTCTTATCTCGGTCTGCCGGATGCGGGCCTGGCGAGTTACACCGACATGGCGGAGCGGGTGCACCGGATCTCATCCGGCACGGCGACGCCGCTGATCGCCGACGGCGACACCGGCTATGGCGGCCTTCTCAATGTCGACTTCACGGTGCGGGGCTACGAGGCCGCCGGTGCGCAGGCGATTCAGATCGAGGATCAGGAATACCCGAAGAAATGCGGACATACGCCGGGCCGGCGCGTGGTGCCCATTGCCGACGCCGCGCGCCGGATCAAGGTCGCGGTCGAAGCGCGTTCCTCGAAGGACTTTCTCGTCATTGCCCGCACCGACGCCCGCACCTCGCTCGGGCTCGACGAGGCGCTGCGCCGCGGCGAGGCTTTCCTGAAGGCCGGCGCCGACGTTCTCTTTATCGAGTCGCCGGAGAGCGAAGAGGAGATGGCCAAGATCGGCCGGACCTTCGACGTGCCGCTGGTCGCCAATATGGTGGAAGGAGGGCGCACCCCGATCCTCGACCGGGCGGAGCTTGAGCGTCTGGGGTTCAAGCTGGCGATTTTTCCAGGCTCCGGATTCCTGGCCATGGGCGCGGCGCTACGCTCCGTCTATGGCGAAATCCGATCCAAGGGTTCCAGCAAATCGTGGACCGGCGAGATGTACTCTTTCGACGATTTTTCCCGTCTGATGGGTTTCGAACGGGTTTGGGCGTTTGAACGCGAGCATCCCGAAAGCTGAGTCCGGACGATACGCGCCGCACGCGGGAACTAAGCCGCCGCCTTCTTCACGTCCTTGATGTCCGTGAACACCAGCCCCGGCGCGCGCTCGCGCGTGTAGTCGAGCAGGAACTGGTTGCGCGCCATGAACACCTTGTCGCCGTCGAGGTCTTCGGCGACCGACGAATAGTTGGCCGACACGAAGTCGTCGAGCTTCTTGCGGTCGTCGCAGGCGATCCAACGCGCCAATTGGAATTCCGGCTGCTCGAAGCCGATGTCGAGGCCGTACTCTTCCGCCAGCCGCACCTTCAGCACGTCGAGCTGTAGCGGGCCGACCACGCCGACCAGCGCGGGCGCGCCGTCGAGCGGACGAAACACCTGCACCACGCCCTCCTCCGCCATCTGCTGGAGGGCCTCCTTGAGCTTCTTCGCCTTCATCGGATCGCCGAGCTTCACGCGGCGCAGGATTTCCGGCGCGAAGTTCGGCACGCCGAGAAAGGCCAGGTCCTCGCCTTCGGTGAAGGTGTCGCCGATGCGCAAGGTTCCGTGGTTGGGGATGCCGACGACGTCGCCGGCATAGGCCTCGTCCGCCACCGAGCGATCCTGCGCGAAGAAGAACTGCGGCGCCGACAGCGTCACCGGCTTGCCGGTGCGCGTGAGCTTGGCCTTCATGCCGCGGCGCAGCTTGCCCGAGCACAGGCGCGCGAAGGCGATGCGGTCGCGGTGGTTGGGATCCATGTTGGCCTGGATCTTGAAAACGAAGGCGGTCATCTGGTTCTCGTGCGGGTCGACCGTGCGCGCGTTCGCGGTCTGCGCGCGCGGCGGCGGCGCAAACGAGGCGAGCGCGTCGAGCAGGTCCTTGACGCCGAAGTTCTTCAAGGCCGAGCCGAAGTATACCGGCGTGAGGTGGCCCTCGCGAAATGCCGATAGGTCGAACGGCCGGCAGGCCTCCTTGACGAGCTTGAGCTCTTCCGCAATCGCCTTGGCGTCGAGCATCGGGTTCTTCGCCGCAAGCGCGGAAAGATCGAGCGGCTGGCGGTCGACCGTCTTGTCGTTCTCACCGACCAAACGCATCTCGCCGGACGCGATGTCATAGGTGCCGGCAAAGTCGCGGCCCTGGCCGATCGGCCAGGTCATCGGCGTGGTGTCGAGCGCCAGCGTCTTCTCGATCTCGTCCAGAATCTCGAACGGATCGCGGCTCTCGCGGTCCATCTTGTTGATGAAGGTGATGATCGGGATGTCGCGCAGCCGGCACACCTCGAACAGCTTGCGCGTGCGCGCCTCGATGCCCTTGGCGGCGTCGATTACCATCACCGCCGAGTCGACGGCGGTGAGCGTGCGGTAGGTGTCCTCCGAGAAGTCCTCGTGGCCCGGCGTGTCGAGCAAATTGAACACGCGGCCGTCGTAGTCGAAGGTCATGACCGAGGTGACCACCGAGATGCCGCGCTCGCGCTCGATCGCCATCCAGTCCGAGCGGGTGGAGCGGCGGTCGCGCTTGGCCTTGACCTGGCCGGCGAGATTGATGGCGCCCCCGAACAGGAGCAGCTTTTCGGTCAGCGTGGTCTTGCCGGCGTCCGGATGGGAGATGATGGCGAAGGTCCGCCGGCGCTCGACCTCGGCGGCGAGCGGCGTCAAACTGGCCGTATCGGGCGCGGAATCGGCGGCGGAAAGCGGCTTGTTCATAAGGCCGCATGTGGCAGGGAAAGGGGCCAGGATCAAGGGGCTAGGCCTTGATCCCGCTCAAAATGCCGAGCCGGCGCGCCCGCTATAAAGGAAAGCGAAAGGGCCCCCATGATCGCTATCCAATCAATCGTCCACCCGACCGATTTCTCCGAGGCGAGCGCGGGCGCTTTCGCCCATGCGCTCAAGATCGCGCTCGCCGCCAAGGCGACGCTGACCGTCCTGCACGTCGCCGGCGCGCACGACATGAACGAATGGGAGCATTTCCCGCATGTCCGCCGCACGCTCGCCGACTGGGGCCTGATGGACGCCGACGAGCCGCCCGAGGCGATCGCCCGCAAGCTCGGCATGACCGTGCGCAAGGTGGAGATGGTGCCGCAGGCGCCGCTCGAAGGCATCGTCCACTACCTGCGCACGCACGCGGCCGACCTGATCGTGCTCGCGACCGAAGGACGGCAGGGCGTGGCGCGCTGGCTGCACGGGTCGGTGGCCGAGGCCCTGGCGCGCCACAGCCGCACGCCGACACTGTTCGTGCCGGCCAAGGTGCGCGGCTTCGTCGACGAGCGGCGCGGCGAGGTGCGGCTGCGCCACGTGCTTATCCCGGTCGATCACACGCCGAAGCCGACGGCCGCCATCGACACCATCATGGGCATCGCCCGCCTGATCGCCGGCATCGACGCCGAGGAACGGCTGCTGCATGCCGGCCACGCCGCGCCGGCGGTCGAGCGCGGCGACTCGCATCGCCGCACGCCGGTGGCGCTGCGCAAGGGCGACGCGGTGGACGCCATCGTCGACGTCGCCAATGACTGGCCGGCCGACCTGATCGGCATGCCGACGGCGGGCCACCATGGCTTTCTCGACGCGCTGCGCGGCTCGACCACCGAGCGCGTGCTGCGCCGCGCGCCCTGCCCGCTCCTGGCCGTGCCGGCGGGACGGTAGTTCCATGGAACCGGTCAGATTACGTATTTTCCCGGACTTCGACCCTCGTAGTTGTTACTTTCGCCACAAGCTTTCGGAAATATATTAAGGGTCAAATAGCCTCCAACAGCGGCTGGACCGCAGAGAGCCGATTCAGAGGCAATCATGCTCAAGACGCTTTTCCGCAGCGCTCTGGCCGTATTCCTGCTGCTTCCGGCCCACGCGGGGGCCGAGCCGGTCACGCTCAAATTCTCATTTTACACCTCCGACCGTTCAAATATTTACCTCTATTCGATCAAGCCGTTCATCGACGCGGTGAATACCGAAGGCAAGGGCGTCGTCGAAATCGAGGCGTATTTCAGCGGCGCCATCAGCGCCGCCCAACTGCAGCAGCCGGAACTGGTCACGAGCGGTCAAGCCGACATCGCCTTTATCGTGCCGGGCTATTTTCCCGAGCGCTTCCCGGACAGCGCAGTGCTGCAACTGCCCGGACTGTTCCACGACGAAAGCGAAGCAACCCATGTGTTTAGCCGCTTGGCCGACGCCGGCGCCCTGACAGGATTCCAGGATTTCTTCGTTATCGGCGCCTTTGTTTCCGCCAGCGAGACCATCAATAGTCGAAAGCGGACGGCCTCTTTGGCCGATCTGAAGGGGCAGACGATCCGCGTCAATAACGCCGTCCAGATCAACACGCTCCAAAAACTGGGTGCGATCCCGGTGATGCTGCCGATCAACAGCACGATGGATTCGCTCTCGCAGGGAAAGATCGACGCCGCAACAGTCCCGCCCGCCATGCTGTTCGAATTCGGCTTCGGCCGCGTCACCAGCAATCACTATTTGCTGGAAATCGGCGCCGTGCCCACCGCGCTGGTCATGAACCGCCAGAAGTTCGAGAGCCTGCCGCCACAGGCCCGGGCCATCATCCGCAAATACAGCGGCAACTGGCTTTCGAAGCAATCGGCGGCGTCCTACACGGCGAGGAACAAGGAGGTCATTGCGCAAATCACGACCGATCCGCGGCGTAACATTGTCGCGCCGACAGATGCCGACCGTGAGACAAGTCAGCGCGTCTTCGACTCGGTGATCGAGCAATGGGCGCAGCTGCGGCGCGGCAACCGGGACCTCCTCGCGCACACGCGCGCCGAGATCGCGCGCTTCCGCAAGGGCGACAATTGAACATGTCGTTTCTCTCGGACATATCATTCCGCCGTGCCGTCGCGCTTTTCGTTCTGACCATTGCCTTGCTCGCCGCCGGCACGTGGACGATCGTCCGCACGACGACCGACTATCTGATCAACGAATACGTTCAGAACATCGCCCACCATTGGGCGCAGCTCGTGGCGGAAAACGTGAACGATCTGGGTCAGATCGCCGCCGGTGAGCAGCCGTCCTCGGCAAGCCTGATGTTCTTCCGGGCGACGCGTAAATCCAACACGGTCTTTCGCTACATTATTTTCAACCGTTATGGCTATTCTCAGCTCACGGTCGAGCCCGACAAGATCGCGCCAGTAGAGCTGTCCGAATTCAGCGCCGAGGCCGCGCGCGCGATCGCGCAAGGCAAGGCGGTCGTGGACATCAAGCGTGGCGCAAGATCTGGCCTTCCGGAGCGCTATGCGGAAGCCTATGTGCCTGCGGTCGTCAACGGCAAAGCCGTCGCCGTCGTCGGTGCCTATGTCAATCAGGCCCAGGCGGCACAGGTCATCGTCAACGTATCGTGGGCTTCCGCAATCGCGCTTTGCCTTCTCACCGGCCTCGCATTCGCGGTCCCCGCAGTCGCCTGGTACCTCCGCACGCGGGAGAAACAGCAGGCCGACCGACGCATTCGCTTCCTCGCCCACCACGACGTGTTGACGGGGCTGGCGAACCGAGCCCAATTGATCGAACGGCTCCAAAACGCGGTAGCAGTGCTGCCCTCCACAGGAACGATGATTGCCGTCCATTTCATCGATCTCGATCATTTCAAGCAAGTCAACGACACACACGGCCATGACGCCGGCGACTTCCTGCTCACCACCATCGGCCAGCGCCTGAAAGCCATGAGCCGTCTGGAGGATACGGTTGCCCGGATCGGCGGCGACGAGTTCGTCGTCGTGCAGACCGCCGTTGTCGAGCAAAGCCAAGCCGAAAACTTTGCACGGCGGATTGTTGAGGTGGTCAGCCCGCCGACCTACTTCAAGGAGCAGGAGATCTTGCCGCGGATGAGCGTGGGCATCGCGCTCGCGCCTAAAGACGGCCTCACGCCGGAGCGATTGCTGAAGAGTGCCGACCTTGCCCTCTACAACGCGAAAGTCACCGGGCGCGGCGCCATCCGCTTCTTCTCGCCGGAGATGGATGATGCCCTGCAGGCGCGCATTCGGCTCGAACGCATCATCCGCCATGCCATCGCGAATGACGGCTTCACCCTCCACTATCAGCCGGTGTTCGAAATGAACGGCAAGAAGCTGATCGGGTTCGAGGCGCTGGCGCGTCTGTCCGGCCCGGACGGAGAGGACATTCCGCCGGCGACATTCATTCCGATGGCGGAGGAAATGCGCGTCATCGACAAGGTCGGGCAATGGGTGCTGAACGAGGCCTGCCGAACGGCCAAGAGCTGGCCAACGCATCTGACCGTCGCGGTCAATCTTTCACCGGCACAATTCGAATCCGGCAGGATCGAGGAAATCGTGGCGGGAGCCCTCGGCCTGTCGGGGCTAGAACCGCACCGGCTCGAGCTTGAAATCACGGAATCGCTACTCCTGCGGAACAGCGAAGCTACGCTCGCGGCGTTGCAGCGGATGAAGGATACCGGCGTCTCGATCGTGATGGACGATTTCGGCACCGGCTATTCCAGCCTGAGCTATCTTTGGAAATTCCCCTTCGACAAGATCAAGATCGATCGCAGTTTCATGGAAAGCTTCGAGCGATCCGGCCATGACGTGGAAACGGTCGTGAAGACCATCATCGCGCTCGGCCGCCAGATGAATATGCGCGTGACGGTCGAGGGCGTCGAGACGGCGGAGCAGGTGGACTTCCTCTACGACGCGGAAGCCGACCAGGTGCAGGGATTTTTCTTCGGGCGGCCCGTATCCGCAACCGAGGTCAACGCCAATTTGCTCAAGGATTTCGTCGCAAATCTGCCGGCGGAGGCGGAGGGCAAGGCGAACCGGGCCAAGACGGCCCTCGGCTGAGGCAGCGGGCGGCGCGACGCACGCTTCAACCGATCTTCACGGCCGCGGCGTATTGCTCAGGCTTGAAGCCGACCAAGAGCTTGCCGCCGGGCAATTCCAGCACCGGCCGCTTGATCATCGAGGGCTGCGCCAGCATCAGCGCGATGGCCTTCTTTTCGGTGAGGCCTTCTTTGTCCTTGTCGGGCAGCTTCTTGAAAGTGGTGCCGGCCTTGTTGAGCAGCGTCTCCCAGCCCACTTTCTTCGCCCAACCTTCCAGCTTGCCGCGCTCGATGCCCGCGCTCTTGTAGTCGTGGAAGGCGTAGTCGACCTTGTGCTTGTCGAGGAAGGCGCGCGCCTTCTTCATGGTGTCGCAGTTCTTGATGCCGTAGATCGTGATGGGCATGGAATCGACCAACATATTTCCTATATGCACAAATCATAGCACAACGATTCTGCACGCCGCCACGCGCCAGGGTTCATGACGAAGCAATAACAGCCGGCAGCCATGCCGCCGGGCGAGGCGACGGCACGCGGGTCGACGATGTATTCATGGACAGACGCCGACACATCGCAGGCTCCCGCATGGGAGCCAGGAGACGGAAATGACCGAGACGACCCAATACGCACCGCCCAAGGTTTGGGCCTGGAACAAGCCCAACGGCGGGAAATTCGCCAGCATCAACCGGCCGATCGCCGGCCCGACGCACGACAAGGAGCTGCCGGTCGGCCGTCATCCGCTTCAACTTTACTCGCTGGCCACGCCGAACGGCCAGAAAGTCACGATCATGCTGGAAGAACTGCTCGCCCTAGGACACAAGGGCGCGGAGTACGACGCCTGGCTGATCAAGATCAGCGAAGGCGAACAGTTCGGCTCGGGCTTTGTCGGGGTGAATCCCAACTCCAAGATCCCCGCGCTGATGGACCGCAGCGGGCCTACGCCCATTCGCGTGTTCGAGTCGGGCGCGATCCTGCTCTATCTCGCGGAAAAGTTCGGCGCCTTCCTGCCGGCCGAGCCGGCGGCGCGCGCCGAATGTCTGTCGTGGCTGTTCTGGCAGATGGGCAGTGCACCCTATGTCGGCGGCGGCTTCGGCCATTTCTACGCCTATGCGCCGTCCAAGTTCGAATACCCGATCGACCGTTTCACCATGGAAGCGAAGCGCCAGCTCGACGTGCTCGACCGGCGGCTCGCCGAGAGGCAGTACGTCGCGGGCGACAGCTACACCATCGCCGACATCGCGATCTTTCCCTGGTACGGCGGCCTCATCAAGAACTGGCTGTACAACGGCGCCGAATTCCTCGGCGCGCAGGAGTACAAGAACGTGCTGCGCTGGACCGACATGCTGCTCGCGCGCCCCGCGGTGAAGCGCGGCCGCATGGTCAACCGCATCAGCGGCGAACCGTCGAGCCAGTTGCACGAGCGGCATGACGCGAGCGACTTCGAGACGAAGACGCAGGACAAGATCGCGAAAGCCGGCTAGCCGGCCTTCGCCCTCGCTTCACAATCCGTCGAACCAGGCCTTCCACTGCGGCACCGCGGTTGCATAAGTGCCGCGGTGTGAGGTCTGCCCGGTCGAGATCGCCTCGACCGCTGGATTGCCGTTGCCGATGGCGCGCTGATATGTCATCGCCAGTTGCCCGAGTCCGACGGCAATCGCCTCATCGGCCTCGCCGTAGTAATTGCGCACCGGCGACTTGATGATCCAGCGGTAGGCCGTCGTCTGCGCGACGAGCTTGCCATAGGCCGACTCCGCGAAGAACTGCGGGATGAAATAGTCAGGCTTGATAAGCTTGCGCAGGTCGGTCGGCACGTCGCCGACATTGAACGGCTCGCGCAGATAGGCCTTGCGCGCGACGTCATAATACGCGTCGTTGAAAAGCGAGCGCGCCAGCCCCGGCACGCCGTAATAGTTCTCGAAGGCGAACGACGACAGGATGAAGAGCGAGTTCACCCAGGCCGCATCGATCTTGCGCGGAAAGTTGAGAAAGCCGTTGAGCGCGACGAAGATGTCGACCGGTGCGCTGGCCGTCGCCGCCGCATTGACTTTCACTCCGGCGCTTTCCAGCTTCTCGAGGAAGGCCATGGTGACGAAGCCGCCCTGCGACCAGCCGCCGATGAACAGCTTGCCGCTCGCAAGCTTCATGTGATCGAGCACGGCGCGGCTTGCGAGCAACATGTCGTAGGTCGCCTGCTGGTGGCTCGCCTTGACCATGTAGCCTTCCGGCTCCTTCGACGCGCCCATGCCGAAATAGTCGGCGCCGATGACGATGTAGCCCTGCCCGGCGAACTGCGCGATCATCAACTGCGTCTCGGGCGACTGCTCGGGAAACGACGGCACCTCTTGTTTCCCGTACACGGTGCCATGCTGGTACGACACCATCGGGAATTTCGTGTCGGCAACGTCGGGAACCGCAATAAGGCCGGTCGCCACGATCGGCCTGTTGCCGCGCTCCGGAACCACCGACGAATAGGTGACGCGGTAGAGCTTCACCGCATTGCGCGCCGCGCTGTAGTTGACCGGAATGCCGACGAATTTGGGCGTATCGACGGAGAGTATCTTGTTCAACCGTTGGACATCCCAGCGGTCGAGATACTCATATTGCACGTCCGAGGTGACGCGAACGGGCGCCTTGTCCTGCGCCAGCGCGGGCGAGGCCCCGCAGGTCACGCCCCAGGCAAGAAGCGTGGCGGCCAGCGCAAGAACCAATTTCCGCATCGAAAGTCTCCGGCGATTGAAGGCCGCCCGACGCTGCGCCGGAACCGCTTAACGTTCGCTGAATCGCGCCGTGTCGAGGATCACTCCCACTCGATTCTCTCAATGCATCGTAACGTGCTGATTTTTATACGCAAAAGTTTTCTACTGACGGTCTAAATCCGACCGTCAGTCCGTCAAATTTTTTTGCTTCTGATTTCAAAGGAAAATTCGCGCGATTTGGATTTAGCGCGGTTTCATCGTCTATCGACAACGATCGGTCAATTTTTCGCGCCACCAACCATGCGGGCCACTGCTCGCCGATGCGAGAAAAGACCGTCACCGTTCATAGCACAGGACGTTCGTGCTCGCCATGCTCAACGTCTCTCCCCCTTCCAGATCTACTCGCTGGGCCTGGTGACTTGATGCAAGGCGAATGAACCGGATA
>JALHRB010000009.1 GCA_022841665.1 Pseudolabrys sp. | reverse complement strand
GGCCGGGCGCCTGCGGCACGCCGAGCGGCGAGCGTGGGGGGCTCAGCCGGTCGGCGCCCTGCTCGGCGCTGTCGGTCAATTGCACCGTCCAGGAGCGCTGCTCGCCGGTGTCGACTTCGAAGAATCCGGTGCGGTCATAGCCGCGCGCCAGACAGTTTTCGGTGCCGCGAATGGTGAACTCCTTCTCGCGTGAACACATGTAGGCCTGGCCGGACCACTCGCCGCCGCGGTCATAGTCTACAGCGTAAATGTAATAGTATCGTGCCACCAGGGCGCCGCGCAGCAGCGTTTCGCACGAGCGCGCCGAGATATTCCACCAGCCTTCCGTGGTCCAGCCCTCGGCATCCTTGTAGCCGAGGGCGACGCCGACGCGCGCACCGGTGTTGTTGCACAGCCGGAAGTCGGCTTGCGCGGCTTGCGCCGAGAGCAATAGCGCGGCCGCGCTCGCGAGAGCGAAAAGCGCGCAGCGGCTGGCGGGGAGGGCAGGCAATCCGGTCATCGTCCGGCTGGTTGCGACGGGATGCGGTTTTCGCGTTCCGGTCAGGGGCTGTCAACGACGATGGCGCGGAAGTCGTTCACGTTGGTGAAGGTCGGGCCCGGGCTGACGAGATCGCCGAGCGCCTCGAAAAAGCCGGTGGAATCATTGTCGGCGAGAAAGGCGGCGGGATCGAGGCCCAGGCCTTTCGCCCGCGCCGCGGTGCCGCCATCGACGATGGCGCCGGCGGGGTCGGCGGCGCTGCCGGCGCCGCCGTCGGTGCCGTCGGTGTCGGCGGCGATCGCCGCAACCCCTGGCATGTCGGCGAGCGCGATCGCCAGGGCCAAGGCGTATTCCTGGTTCGGTCCGCCGCGGCCGCGGCCGCGGATCGTCACCGTCAGCTCGCCGCCGGACAGGATCACCGCGCGTTTGCCCTGCGCGCGCAGGTCGCGCGCAAGCCGCGCATGGGATGCCGCCACGTCGCGCGCTTCGCCTTCGACGTCGGCGCCCAGTGAAATGCATTCGTAGCCGGCGGCGCGCACGGCCGCCTCCGCGGCGGCGAGCGAATCCGCCGGCCGCGCGGCGAGCGCGAAGCGCGTGCCGGAAAAGATCGCGTCACCCGGCTTCGGCGACTCATTGGCCGGATCGTCCAGCGCGCGCGTGACGCTTGGCGGAAGGTCGAGCCGGTACTTCGCAACGATGGCGCGCGCCTGGGCGAGCGTCGAGGGATCCGGCACCGTCGGTCCCGAGCCGATCACCGCGGGGTCGTCGCCCGGCACGTCGGAGATCGCGAGCGTGACGAGGTGGGCCGGATGGGCGTGGCGTGCGAGCCGTCCGCCTTTGATGCGCGAGAGATGCTTGCGCACGGTGTTGATCTCGCCGATGGCCGCGCCCGAGCGCAGCAGCGCGCGCGTGACGGATTGTTTGTCTTCAAACGAGACGCCGGGCGCGGGCGCGATCCAGTTGGCGGAGGCGCCGCCCGACATCAGCACCAGCACGAGATCGTTGGGGCCCCCACCATCGGCCAGCGCGAGCGCCCGGCCGGCCGCCTCCAGGCCGGCGGCGTCCGGGATCGGATGGCCGGCCTCGATCATGGTCACCTGGCGGAGCGGCCGGCCATAGCCATGGCGGGCCACCGCCAACCCGCAGAGGCGCTCCGCGGGCAGTCTTAACTCTTTGAGATAAAAGGCCTCTGCGGCCTCGGCCATGGCGCCGGCGGCCTTGCCGGCGGCCAGCAAAATGATGCGCCCGGCGGGCGGCTCGGGCAGCAGCGGCGGCAGGCAGCCGGCGGGGTGGGCGGCGCCCACCGCGCGGTCGAACAGGTCTGCGAGAAAAGAGCGCAGGGAGCGATTCATTCGGCAAGGATAGCTGCACGGCAGAGCAAAAACTTGTTTATATTGGCGGACCGTCGACAAGCCGTTAGAACGGTTTCTTGCAGAGGCGCTCAGGAGCGCGCGTAAAGCGTGGCTCGTCCCGGTGTGCAATCGGGGGAGATAGTAGGGCTCCCAACGGCTCACGCCGGTGGATCAGAAAAATCCGGTGCATAGCCGGTCGTGTAAACCAAGGAGGGCGATGGAATGAGCAAGCGTAGTTTGGCCGCGTTGGCATTGGCGGCGGCCGCCATGGGGGCGTTGTGCGCAGGCGCGCAGGCCCAGGATACGATCAAGATCGGGTGGGCGATTTCCAAGACCGGGCCGTTCGCGGCCGGCGCCGCCGTCACCACGCTGCCGAACTATCAGGTGTGGGTGAAGGACGTGAACGATGCCGGCGGCATCAAGGTCGGCAACAAGAAGATGAAGATCGAAGTCATCGAATACGATGACCGCAGCAATTCGGAAGAGATGATCAAGGCGGTCGAGCGCCTGGCGACGCAGGACAAGGTCGACTTCATCCTGCCGCCGTGGTCGACCGGCATGAATCTCGCCGCCGCGCCGATCTTCAACAAGCTCGGCTATCCGCAACTCGCCGTTACCGCCAATACCAACAAGGCGACCGAGTTCACCAAGCGCTGGCCGAACCTGACCTTCTGGCTCGGCCTGCCGTCGGAGATCGTCGACGGCATCGTCGAAACCTTCGCCAAGATGAACAAGGACGGCAAGATCGGCAAGAAGGTCGCCATGGTCGCGGTTGCCGACCAGTTCGGCATCGAGCAGTCCACCGCCGCGCGCGAAGGCCTGAAGAAGGCCGGCTTCGAGATCGTCTACGACAAGTCCTATCCGTTCGGCTCGCAGGATCTGCAGCCGGTGCTGAAGGACGCGCAGGCGGCCAATCCGGACGTGCTGCTTGCCTTCAGCTATCCGCCGGACACCTTCGCGCTCACCGACACCGCCAAGGTGATCGGCTTCAATCCGAAAGTGTTCTTCGTCGGCGTCGGCACCGCCTTCCCCGGCTACAAAGGCAAGTTCCAGGCGAACGCCGAGGGCGTCATGGGCATCGGCGGCTCGGACGCCGCGCTGCCGGGCATCAAGTGGTACATCCAGCACCACAAGGAAGTCATCGGCCGCGAGCCCGACCGTTGGGCGAGCCCGATCACCTATGCCAGCTTGCAGGTGCTTCAGCAGGCGATCGAACGTGTCGGCAAGATCGACCGCGCCGCGGTGATCAAGGAGATCAACACCGGCTCGTTCGACACCATCATCGGCAAGGTCAAGCTGGTGGACGGTCAGAACAAGAACATCTGGGCGGTCGGCCAGTGGCAAGGCAACGACTTCTTCGGCGTGGCGCCGCTGAACAAGGCCGGCGCCAAGCCGGTGATCGCCAAGCCGGCGTGGCAGTAAGCGGATCGTAGAGTTCCGAGCTTATCGCGAACTCAGCCTATTCCCTCTCCCCACCGAACTCGGGCTTGCCCGAGTTCGGGCAATTAATGCGGTCGAAGTCGGATATATCCGACTTCGACTGGGGAGAGGGTTAGGGTGAGGGGGCTCACGACTCTCAATATTTGTAACCCCTCACCCGGCTCGCTACGCTCGCCGACCCCTCCCTATGGGAGAGGTGAAGTCCGTTTTTGTGGCTCGTGCTTCCAATGACCCTCACGCTCGACATCCTTCTCTCCGGGCTGGTGCTCGGGGGCATGTATGCGCTGATCGCGCTGGGGCTGACGCTCCAGTACGGCATCGCGCGCATCATCAATCTGTCCTACGGCGAATTCCTGATCGCCGCCGCCTTCGGCGCGCTGTTTCTCTATACCGGCATGGCGGTCAATCCGATCCTCGGCATGATCGTGGTGGTGCCGGCGGCTTTCGTCTCCAACTGGCTGCTCTATCAGGTCGTGCTGATGCCGCTCGTGCGGCGCGCCAAGAACCAGGGCATGCTCGAAGTCGACTCGATCCTCGGCACCTTCGGCGTGCTGTTCGTCATCCAGGGCGTCATGCTGGTGACCTTCGGCGGCAGCCTGCAGAGCTATTCTTACCTTTCGGTGCCGGTCTACATCCTCGGCACCACGCTCGCGCTCAACCGCATCCTGGCGCTGGTTTTCGCGCTGATCATCGGCGGCGTGCTCTATCTCTTCCTCACGCGCACGCGCTACGGCACCGCCTTGCGCGCAGTCGCGGTCAACCCGGCCGCGGCGCAGCTCACCGGCATCGATATCCGCGCCGCCTCCGCGCTCGCCTTTGCGACCGGGGGCGCCATCGTCGGCGCGGGCGGCGTGCTCATCAGCATGTTCCTCACCTTCAGCGCGGCCATGGGCGTCGTCTTCACCATGAAGGCGCTGATCGTCGTCATCATGGGCGGCATCGGCAACATGCTGGGCGCGCTGATCGCCGGCGTGCTGCTCGGCATCTCGGAGACGGCGGTGGCGCGCCTGGTCGATCCCGGCCTTACCATCGCGGTGACCTACGCGTTGTTCCTCGGCGTGCTGCTGTGGCGGCCGACCGGGCTGTTCGGGAGGCCCGCGCGTTGAGCCCCCGTTCGATCGGACTTGCCGGCGCGGTGCTGGTCGCCGTCGCCGCGGCGGCTGCGTTGCCGCTCGTCGGCAGCGGCTATCACCTCGCGCTCGGCATCAGCCTGCTCTATTTCAGCGTGCTGGCGACGGCCTGGGCGCTGTTCTCCGGGCCGACCAACCTGGTTTCGCTCGCCACCGCCGCCTTCTTCGGCATCGGCGCCTATACCACCGCGGTTTTGACCGAGCTGCTGCCCTGGCCGGTGGTGCTGGCGGCGTCGGCGGTCGTCGGCATCGTCGTCGCCCTGATCGTCGGCCTGTCGACGCTGCGGCTGTCGGGCATGTATTTCGTCATCTTCAGCTTCGGGCTGGCCGAGCTGATCCGCCAGGTCGTCACCTGGTACGAGGTGAACATTCACGGCTCGGTCGGCCGCTACATCTTCGCCGACACGACCACCGAGGGCATCTATTGGCGGCTGATGATCCTGCTGGCGATGGCGCTCGGCGCCGGCTGGCTGATCCGCCGCTCGCGGCTGGGGCTCGCGGTGCGCGTGATCGGGCAGGACGAGGTGGTGGCGCGCCACGTCGGCATCGACACCACGCGCGCCAAGCTCGCGCTGTTTGCGGTCAGCGCCGGCTTCATGACGGTGACCGGCGCGGTGATGGCGCCGCGCTGGACCTATCTCGATCCGGCGATCGCCTTCAATCCGGTGATCTCCTTCGAGGTGGTGATCATGGCGCTGTTCGGCGGCGCCGGCAGCCTGTTCGGGCCGCTGCTCGGGGCGGTGCCGCTGGTGCTGCTGTTCGACGTGCTGGGCGCTTATTTCCCGACCTATTTCAGCGTCATCCTAGGCCTGGTTTTCGTCTTCATCGTCTATGGCCTGCCGCACGGCGTGATCGGCCTGCTGGAATCGAAAGTCGCTGCCTTGCGGCGCGCCTCGCTCGAAACCGGCATGTCGGCCTTTGCCGAGCGCGTCACCGGCCCGGTCTGGTCGCGCGCGGCGGCGCACGAGCCGGCGACGGACGCGCCGGTGCTCGAGCTCATCGACGCGCGCAAGTCGTTCGGCGGCCTGAAGGCGGTGGACGGCGTCAGCTTCACGCTCAACCGCGGCGAAATCCTCGGCCTGATCGGGCCGAACGGCTCGGGCAAGACCACCGCGCTCAACCTCATCTCAGGCGCCATCCCGGCCGACGCCGGCGACATCCGCCTGGACGGCAAGGCGATCGAGGCGTTGCCGCCGCACCGCATCGCGCAGCGCGGCGTGGCACGCACGTTCCAGCTGGTGCGCGTGCTGCCAGCCTCGACCTGCCTGGAAAACGTCATCGCGGGGCTCGCCTTCCACGCACCGCCGCTCTGGGGCGAGCCGGCCGATGAGAAGGCGCGCGCGCTGATCGCCCGCGTCGGGCTGGCCGGGCGCGAGGGCATGCCGGCCGGGCAGCTCACTTACATCGACCAGAAGCGCCTCGAGCTCGCGCGCGCGTTGGCGCTCGACCCGCACGTGCTGCTGCTCGACGAATGGCTCGCGGGCCTCAACCCGTCCGAGCTGCAGGACGGCATCGCGCTGGTGAAGATGCTGCGGCAGGAGGGCCTGACCATCATCATCGTCGAGCATGTGATGGACGCCATCCGCTCGCTCTGCGACCGCTGCGTGGTGATGAACACCGGCCGCAAGATCGCGGAAGGCCCGCCGGCCGCGGTGCTGGCCGATCCTGAAGTCATCCGCGCCTATCTGGGAGACGCCGATGCTTGAGGTCTCCGGCATTTCTGCCTTCTACGGCAAGCACCGCGCGCTCGACGGCGTGTCGCTCAACGTCGAGCGCGGCGAGATCGTCGTCATCCTCGGCGCCAACGGCGCCGGCAAGACCACGCTGCTGAACGCGGTGGCGGGCGTCGTGCACGCCGAGCCGGGCGCGCGCATCGCCATTTCAGGGAAGGATTCGGCGGTCCGCGAACTGTCGGGCATGCCCGCGCACGCCATCGTCGAGGCCGGCATCGCGCTGGTGCCGGAAGGCCGCGGCATCTTCGGCGAACTGACGGTGCGCGAGAACCTGCTGCTCGGCGCCTATCCGCCGCGCGCCCGCGCCAACGAGGCCGCCAATCTCGACATGGTGCTCGGCCTGTTCCCGCGCCTGCAGGAGCGATTGAAACAGACCGTGCGCACCATGAGCGGCGGCGAGCAGCAGATGGTGGCGATCGGGCGCGCGCTGATGTCGGCGCCCGACGTGCTGCTGCTCGACGAGCCCTCGCTCGGCCTGTCGCCGATCATGTGCGGCGAGCTGTTCCACATCCTGGCGCGCATCAGGCAGAGCGGGCTGGGCATCCTGCTGGTCGAGCAGAACGCGCGCCAGAGCCTGGCCATTGCCGACCGCGGCTACATCATCGCCAACGGTCGCATCGTCGGCAGCGGCACGGCCGAGGCGCTCAAGACCGATCCGGCTGTGCAGCGGGCCTATCTCGGCGCCGGCGAAGTGAAGGCCTAGCCTCAGGACCCGTTGCCTGGACGATTGAACGGCGTCCGGCGCCCGCGTCTGCCTTTCCGGCGCCGGAATTGGCGTTCACCGGTCATGAGAACGTTCACCTGAAGGGCTAAACTCGGTTCATGGATTCATTGTCACAAGCCGCGCTCGGCGCCGCCGTCGGCCTTGCCGTCATGGGACGGCGCACCCGGCCGTGGAAAGCCGCGGCGGTCGGCGCGCTGGTCGCCACGTTCCCCGATCTCGACTCCTTCTATAACCACGGCGATCCGGTCAGCAACATGACCTATCACCGCGCCAACACCCACGCGCTGTTCTGGCAGACGCTGGCGTCGCTGCCGATCGCATTCGTGGCGGCCAAAGGCCTGCGCGAGATGCACCAGTTCGGGCGCTGGTGGCTGACGGTATGGCTCGCGCTCGTCACGCATGCCTTGCTCGACGGGATGACGGTGTACGGCACGCAACTCGGCCTGCCATTTACCGATACGCCCTTCGGGGTCGGCAGCATGTTCATCATCGACCCGCTCTATACGCTGCCGCTGCTGATCGGCATCGCCGTTGCGCTCGCTTTGCGCGATATGCGCGGCTGGCGCTGGAACGCGGCTGGCCTGATCGTCAGCACGGCCTATCTCGGCTGGAGCGTCGTCGCGCAGCATCATGTGAAAGGCGTCGCGGAAGAGTCGTTGCGCGTGCAAGGTCATCAGGTCGAGCGCCTGCTGGTAACGCCGACGGCGTTCAACACCGTGCTGTGGCGCGTGGTGGCGATGACGCCGCAGGGCTATCTTGAGGGCTTTCACTCGGTGCTTGATCGCGAGCGCACCATTGCATTCGACGTCTTTCCGCGCGGGGAAGAGCTATACAGGACGCTGCGCGGCAACTGGCCTGTCGACCGCGTCGCCTGGTTCAGCCGCGGCTTCTTCAAGATGAGCGAGCGCGACGGCCGCGCCGTTATCACCGACCTGCGCATGGGTCAGGAACCTCGGTACACCTTCAATTTCGTGGTGGCGCAGCGGCAGAGCCCGCAATTCGCGCCGATACCACCGGCCAGGATCAGCGAAAGGCCTCCGCTCGGCGCGGGGCTCAGCTGGCTCTGGCGACGGGCGCTCGGCGAGCCGCTGCCGCCGCCGCGGTGACGCGCCCGGCAGTGGGCGGGCCTTTCTTCCTCATGGCCGGCCCGAGCACGGGCTCTTGTGCCGGCCAGCCACGTCTTTACATTAGGAAAGAAAGGCGTGGATGCCCGCGACAGGCGCGGGCATGACGGAGAATGGGCATGGACGACAAGACCCGCACCGAACTGGAGGCCGCCGTCTACCGGCGCCTGGTCGAGCACCTGCGCACGCGCGCCGACGTGCAGAACATCGACATGATGAACCTGGCCGGCTTCTGCCGCAATTGCCTGTCGAACTGGATGAAGGACGCCGCCGACGCCAAGGGCGTCGCCATGAGCAAGGACGAGAGCCGCGAGATCGTCTACGGCGAGCCTTACGACCAGTGGCGCGCCAAGCACCAGAAAGAGGCCTCGGCCGAGCAGAAGGCCGCCTTCGAGAAGGCGAAGCCGCAGCATTAGCGGTGATTCCCGTCGTATGCCTGCTTTCGCGGGGACAAGCCTTTTTTCTGTTCCGTGACAGGCATGTGAACAGCGTGGATGACCGCGCGCTTTCCTTGACCCGGACGCCCGCAAATCCGAATGCTCCTGTCTAAACCGGCGGGCTCAAGCCCGCCCGCGCGTTCAGTCAAGGAGACGTCGATGCCTGCCACCGCCGCGGCCGAAAAAGAACAACCCGCCACCCGCTTCGCCAAGGACCAGCTGAAGGCGATCATCGAGCGCATCGAGCGCCTCGAGGAGGAGAAGAAGGCGACCTCCGACGACATCCGCGACGTCTATGCCGAGGCCAAGGGCAATGGCTTCGACGCCAAGGCCCTGCGCACCATCGTGCGCATGCGCAAGATGGACACCGACGAGCGCCGCGAGCAGGAGGCGGTGCTCGAAACCTACATGCACGCGCTGGGGATGTTGCAGTAGGGCTTGGCAGACTGCGCTGGGGATGTTGCAGTAGGGCTTGGCAGACGCGGCTGCAATCTGCGCCACACCGTCATTGCCGGGCTTGACCCGGCAATCCATGACGTGCCGCCGCACAGCGCAGTTGTAAGATCTTCAGATTCGAGACGCATCATGGATGCGCGGGTCAAACCCGCGCATGACGCCGGAGGCGTGGCTTAGCGCAGCGCCGCCGTCGTCTGCTTGACGAAGGTCGCGGTCGCCAGGAACACCACCGCGCTGCCGGAGAAGCGGTCGGCCATCATGCCGAGCGCGGGGTCAGCCGAGAAGGTCATCACCAGCGACTGCGCCGGCTTGTGGATCAGCTCGCCGAACGGGCGCGGGTCGATCGCGCCCATGCGCGTCGCCGTCATGTAGCCGGACACGCTCGGCGTCAGCATGGCGGCGCGCATCCACGGGCTGTCGGCGCTCTGGCCGCCGATGGACATCGCCGGCGGCTTCATCGCCACCGTGGAGTTGGCCGAGACGGTCAGCGCGGCCGTCTCGCGCGCAAGCTGCGGCATGGCCTTGCCCATCGGGCGGGCACGCGCGGCCGTCGCCGGCGCGCTGTCGGCGGCGTAGGCGAGCGGGGCTGCCTCCAGAGCGGCGGGCTCGGCGGCCGCGACCTTGAACGGCGCGGCCTCGCTCAGCGCAGGCAGGTCGTCGCCCTTCTCGACCGGGTTCACCCAGACGCCGCGGTTGTCGAACGGATTCGACTTTGTCTCGGTCGTGGAGGCGGTCTTGGCGGCGAGCGCGGCGGTCACGATCTTGTCGTCGGCGGCCGGCTCGGGCGTGGCGGCGGCGACCGCGAGCGCCTTCGGCTTCGCCGACGGCAGCGGCACCACGCGTTCGGTGGCGACCGACTTGGGCGCGGCGGCGCTGGCGATGACCGTCGGCGCGCGCGCGCGCTTCGGCGTGGAGGCCGTCGTCTCTTCGTCGGCCGTCTCCTCGCGATCCTGGGCGCCGCCGAAGATGCGCGCGAACAGGCTCTTCTGCGGCTTGCCGGCGGACGTGGTGTCGATGCCGGCGTCGCGCGCGGCGGCGAGCGTGGGCGACGACGGCTCGCTGCCGCGCGCTTCGACATCGGCGAGCGCGAGCGCGTAGCCGGGCAGCGGCGGGCCGTCGGACGGCACGTGCACGGTGCGGCCGTCGGGGAAGACCTTGGAGAGCTGCGCATAGGTCATGCGCGGCCAGTGCCGGACAGAGCCGGTGTCCATGTGAATGAATGGCGAGCCGGAGCTTGGATAGAAGCCGACGCCGCCGCGCTGCATTTGCAGGCCGACGGTGCGCACCTTCTCCAGCGGCACGCCGGGGATGTAGAAGTCGATGGCGTGGCCCTGCGTGTGCAGGCTGCCTTGCGCGACGCCGCTCGAGCGCGCGCGCAGCATCGAATTGGTGCCGGGCGAGCGGTAGCCGCAGATGATCTGGATCGGCTCCTTGCCGCCGACCTCGCGATAGGCCTCCCACAGGAGATCGATCAGATGCGGATCCATCCGCACCTGTTCGTCCTTGCGCCAGTCGCGCATGAACCAGTCGAGCTTCTTCAGCGCGGCGTCGTCATAGCGGCCGTTGCGCTTGAAGGTGACGGTGATGTTTTCGCCGGTGTGCAGGTGATGAAAGGAGAGCGTGCGGGTGTCGCCTTCGGCGGCGGCGTTCTGCAGCGCGTTGTTGCCGCCAAGCAGGAACAAGCCGGCCAGGCTCACGCGGGCGCTGACAAGAAACGTGGTCGCACTCAGCCGTCGCGCCGCACTCACTGACACAGGTACTTTCCGTGAAATCCGCCGTCCCACTGCCGTCGCCACGCCCCAAGGCCGTCGCGACGACGACCTGACCAGTGTTGTCGGGATTGGTTAACGGGCGCTTATCGCCCATCGCCCCCCTCAGGATGGACAAGTTAACGCGAAACCGTGGCGGAAAGTGGCCGGCCACGGGGCGGGGATAGGGCGCGGAACTTTGCGGGTCTCAAACGAAATGGCCGGGCGTGGGCCCGGCCATCGGCATTTTGCGTGTGAGGTCCCTCAGCGGAACAGGCGCTCGAAGAACACGAAGGGGTTCAGCGCCTCGCGCCGCTCGACCCGGCGCAGGATTTCCTGGTTGCTCTTGAGCGTGGCGAGGGCGCGCTTGGGGTCCTGCGGCGGCGCGACATCGGCGATCTTGCGCTCGTCGCTGTGCAGGATCGCCTTGATGCGCTGGTCGAAGCCGTAGAGGTCGTCGCGCAGCACAAGCTTGCCGCCGTCGTCGACATAGGCGGTCTGGTAGGTGAGGTGGACCATCGGCCGGCTGGTCATCTTGAAGATTTTCTCTTCCTGCCCGAACAGGCGGTCGAGCTGCTGCTGGCTGGGCGCCTGGCCCGGCGACATCGCCAAGGACAGCATGACCTCGCCGAACTTGGTCGGGTTCTCCACGCGCATGCAGCCGTGGCTGAAAGCGCGCTTATCATGCACGAACAGGCGCTTCTCCGGCGTGTCGTGCAGGTAGACCTGGAACTTGTTCGGGAAGTTGAACTTGATGCGGCCGAGCGCGTTGGCGGCGCCCGGGGGCTGCACGACGTTGATGTTGCCGTCGGGGCCCTTCTTCACCTCGAGGCCCATGCGGTCGAAGATGTTCGGGTCGCTGGCGTAGAGCGGCAGCAATTCGTTCTGGATGATCGACTGCGGGACGTACCAGGACGGGTTGACGATGACGTTGTCCATCGCGGCGGTGAGCAGCGGCGTCGGCGTTTGCGGCTTGCCGACGACGATCTTGGTGGTCCAGACGAGCTGGTTCTCGCGCACGACCTTGAGCGTGTAGTCCGGCACGTTGACCATCACATAGGCGCGGCCGAGGTCGCGCGGCAGCCAGCGCCAGCGCTCCATGTTCGCCTGTACGCGCTCGATGAGCTGGCTCGGCTTCGGCCCGTTGATGGCGGCGACGGTACGGCCGTCGACGATGCCGGTCGGCTTGATGTCGGCGCGTGCCTGCACGTTGCGAACCGCGTTGAACAGCGCCTTGTCGTAGACGAGTTCGTCCGCCTTCACGAGCTTGACGACCTCGCGGCCGCGCTCGCGCACCACCATTTTAGTATCGCCCGGCGCGCCCGTTTTCAGCCGCTCGCGCAGCAGCGGGATGCGCGTGTCCTTGGTGCCCGGCCTGATCGCCGGGCCGTCGGGGATGCGGCCTTCGTCGGCGGACGCATTGGCGCTGTTGCCGCGCAGTTCAGCGAGCTTCGCCTTCAGCGCGCGGAAGCCCTGGTGCGGGGGGTTGTAGCTGTCGAGCGCGATATCGGCCTCGCGCGCATTGGTGACCTTGCGCAGCACGTCGTCCGGATCGGGCGTGTGGTTGCCGTAGTCGACTTCGGCGCTCACGCGCGTCGGCGCGATGCGGCCGATGGCGAGATGGCGGGCATAAGTCAGCATCGCGTAAGTGAGCTTGATGTCGCCGTCGGCCAGCGCGTCGGCGCCGGAGGCGGAGGCGAAATCCGGCACGGGATAATCGGCCGGGTCGAGGCCGTCGGCGGCCGCGTTTTTGATCCGGCCGATCACCGCCTTGGCGGAAACGGTCAGGCGGCCGTCGCGGATCCAGACCGGCGCATAGCCGCGCGCGGCGTAGAAGCTTTCCACCGCCTTGCGGTCGGGCTCGCGGTCGACCTGCGTCGTCAGCGCCTTGCCGGCGATGCTGTCGCGCAGCTTGGCGGAAATCTGCGAGTCGCCGGCGGCGAGCGGCGCGTCGAGCGAGGCCGACGCCCGGCTTTCGGTGGCGACCTCGCGCGGCGGGGCAACCGGGGCCGTCTCGCGCTGTTGGACGACGGGCGCCGGCGGCACGGATTGCGGTGCGGGCGCGGCAACCGGCGCGGTCTCGCGGCGGACCGGAATGATGTTCGGCGGCGTCTGCGTCGGCGGGGCACGGTGGCGGATCACCTGGCCGTTCACCGAAGGCGGCGGCGGCCGCACGGACTCGATCCGGTCCGGCGCAGCCGGCGACATCGTCGGCGTCGCGATCGCCGCGGCGAGGGCCGTTCCGGCCAGCAGCCGATTGAATCGGTTTTTACGCATTACGTTCACTCCACCACTCGCAGTCGCCGCCCTTGCGGCGTCCTTCCGGCGTTACCGCCGCGATGCTTCCGTGCGGTTTATATGCGCATTATGCTGCCGTTTTCGTGTCCGGCCGAATGAAAATAGGTCGCAGCCGGCGATTACTTGCAATCAGGGCTAACGCCGCCGCGGCGCATGGTTAAGAGCGCGCCGTTCACCAAGTTCGGGATGCGCCGGCGTCCTGCTTTAGCTTTTTCTCGGCACCGTCGTCGTCCAGACCGAGCCCCTCCAGCTTGCGGTAGAGGGTTGAGCGGCCGATTTTCAGGCGGCGGGCGACCTCCGACATCTGGTTGCGGTAATGCGAGATGGCGAAGCGGATGACGTCGCGCTCGATGTCGTCGAGCGGGCGCACGTCGCCGCGCGTGTCGGTCAGGTGCAGCGTCGGCGCGTTTACCGTTAACGGCCCGGCGTTACGCACGTCGAGGCTGTCGCCGGCCTCCGGCCAGGAGGCGATGATGGCGGGCGACGGCTCGATCAAGGGCTGCGCGGCATGCTCGCCTTGCGCCCCGATCTGGGCCGACACTTGCGGGAATTCGGCGATGCCGATCTCCTCGCTTTCGGCCAGCACCACGGCGCGGAACACGGCGTTCTCGAGCTGGCGCACGTTACCCGGCCAGCGGCAGCGCGACAGCAGCGCCAGCGCCTCGCCCGAGATTGCCCGCACGCGTTTTCCCTCCTCCGCGGCGATGCGGGTGAGGAAATGGCGGGTGAGCTCGCCGATATCCTCCGGCCGCTGCCGCAGCGGCGGCACGGCGATGGGAAAGACGTGCAGGCGGTAGAACAGGTCCTCGCGGAAGCGGCCGGCTTTCACGTCGGCGATCAGATCGCGGTTGGTGGCCGAGACGATGCGCACGTCGACCTTCACGGTCTTGCGGCCGCCGACCGGCTCGACCTCGCCTTCCTGCAGCGCGCGCAACAGCTTCACCTGCGCCGCCAGCGGCAGCTCGCCGACTTCGTCGAGGAACAGCGTGCCGCCGTCGGCTTCGACGAACTTGCCGGTGTGCTTTTCGGTGGCGCCGGTGAAGGCGCCCTTCTCGTGGCCGAACAGGATCGACTCGACCAGGTTCTCCGGCATGGCGCCGCAATTGACCGCGACGAAAGGCCGGGCGCGGCGCGCGCTCGTGCCGTGGATGGCGCGGGCGATCAATTCCTTGCCGACGCCGGATTCGCCCTCGATCGACACCGGGATCGCGGAGGCGGCGGCCTTCTCCACCGCGCGCAGCACCGGCTTCATCGCGGCGGAGCGGGTGACGATGTCCTCGGTCGAGAGCGTGCCCTCGTGCTTGCGTTGCAGCCGCTGCACCTCGCCGGCCAGCCGCCGGTTGGCAAGCGCATTGCGCAGCGAGACTTGCAGGCGCTCGGGGCTCGCCGGCTTGACCACGAAGTCGGCCGCGCCCGCGCGCATGGCCGACACCACGTTGTCGATGCCGCCATGGGCCGTCTGCACGATCACCGGGATATCGCAGCCGGCGGCGCGCATGCGCGCCAGCACGCCGAGCCCGTCGAGGTCGGGCATGACCAGGTCGAGGATGACGGCGTCAATGCGGGAAGCGTCGTCGCCGGTCAGCATCGCCGCCGCGGCGTCGCCGCCCTCGGCAATCAGGGCCCGGTAACCGAAACGCTGCACCATGGCTTCGAGGAGGCGGCGCTGGACGGGATCGTCGTCGACGATAAGCACGCTGTCGGGCATGACTACTCCAAACGGAACGGGTGTACCGATTTGGTGCAGTCTCGCCCCGCTTGCTTAACGGGCGCTTAAGCAACGGCGCCGAGGGCGGGGGGACGCCTCCCCCCGCTAGAGCGTGGCGATGATCTGCGCCACCGCCGGCTTCACCTCCAGCGCGCCGCGCCAGATCATTTCGAGCGCCACGTAGAGGATGATGGCGAGGCCGACATAGGCGATCCAGCGGTGCTTCTGCAGCAGCCGAGCGATGAAGCTCGCCGCGATGCCCATCAGCGCGATCGACAGCACCAGGCCGAAGACCAACACGTAAGGATGGTCGCGCGCCGCGCCGGCGACCGCCAGCACGTTGTCGAGCGACATTGAGACGTCGGCGATGAGAATCTGCGTCGCGGCCTGCCCGAATGTCTTGCGCGGGGCGTGCGCCGCGATCGTGCCGTCGGCATTGATGTCGACGTCCGAAAGCGCCTCGTTCGCCTCCACTTCCTCCATCGCCGTGTGGCGCAGTTCGCGCCACATCTTCCAGGACACCCACAGCAGCAGGATGCCGCCGGCCAGCAGCAGGCCGACGATCTGGAGAAGCTGGGTGGTTATGCCCGCGAAGCCGATGCGCATCACGGTAGCGGCCGCGATGCCGACCATGATCGCCTTGGTGCGTTGCTCGGCCGGCAGGCCGGCCGCCGCCAGGCCGATGACGATGGCGTTGTCGCCGGCCAGCACAAGGTCGATCATGACGACCTGCAGAAGTGCGACCAAGGCTTGCGAGGTGACGAGATCCATCATGGCTATGCGCTGCTCCTCTTGCTCAGGAGAGCGCGGCGCGCGATGGACGCTGTGGCCGTCCCGCTACCGCTGATGCGGAGCGGCAAACGCACGAAGGCGTTTGAATGGCACGTGCCGACATCGGGGCCGCTGCTCTCGGTTTCCAGCCGACATCGCAGCCAGTGGCTGCCAGAGGGGCCCGGTCTGGACGTGTTGGGTTATGGGTTCGGGTTCTGTCCAATCGTTGTGAGGACGGTTGCAGGGTCGCTGAGCATCGCGGCGGCGCAGCCGATCAGCGCGCAGGCGCCGGCAATGTCCCAGAGGGTGACGGTGGGGCCCTGGCGGCGGACGCCGAGCCACCAGGCCAGAAAGGACGCGGCGGCAGCGGCGGCGATGGCCGCAAGGCTGACGCTCGGCAGGAAGAGTGCGCGCGGGACCAGCGCAGCGATGACGAAGAGAGGGGCCGCGGCAGACAGGACCAGCGCGCCGAGTCGCAGATGGGGCGCCAGCGCAGCGGTAATACCGTGCGGTCCGGTACGGCGGAGCGATCTTCGATCGGCCATCCTATTGCCCCGACATCGCTTTTTCTAACAGGAGCATGCGATTTGCTTCTGCCGAAACCGTGGTATCATCACGTCTCGTCAGTAATTCAATTGGACTAGTTTAGTAACTCTGAAACGTTGCGAAGGCAATATGGGTTCCTTGCCGGGGAAGCGCATGCACGCCACCAAGACGGCTTCGAAGGCCGTCCAGTCGCGCAAAGAAGCTGGCACTTGGCTGAAAGAGCTGCGGGCGCGCGCCGGATTGTCGCAGGTCGAGCTCGCCGAGAAGCTGGGCCTCAAGTACTACACATTCGTCTCGCAGGTAGAGAACGGGTTCGGGCGTGTGCCGACGGACCTAATCGAGGCCTGGGGACGCGCGCTCGCGCAGGAGCCGCCCGCTTTCGTGCGCAAGCTGTTGTCCTACTATGAGCCCGAGCTTTACCGGCTGCTGTTCGAGGTGGAGAAGAAATGAACGTTCTGCAGTTCGCCCGGCGGGAGACATCGAGACACTGGCAGCGTACCGAAATGAACACGCTGCTCGCCGCCTGCGGGGAATCGCTCGACAAGGGCACGGTGTCCGGTTGGGAAATCGGCGAAACCGAATGCGGCGATCCGCAGCTTTATCTGCTGGGGCCGGCGCCCGACCACGAATGCATTCTGTGCGTGTCGCGCCTCGGCCGCCTCTACGTGCTGGAAGATGGCGACGGCCGAATTCTGTGCGAGCACGATGCGATCGGCCAACTGACCGAGCAGGTCGGCAGCGCCCTGCAACGCAAGAAAGGCTTCATCGTTGCGCGCGCGCTGGCCGCCTGGCTGGCCATCAAGGAGACTTTCGAAGAACGCATCGAGCCGGCGATGGCCGAGCCGGTGGAAGTGCTCTCGCACATCGCGCCGCAACTGGTCGCGCTGGTCTGATCCGCCCGTCTTCGCCTGTTGCCAGAGGCGCGTTTGTCCCTATCTTGAGAGTTCGTGTGAACTCCAACGATAGACGGACCGAATGGCCCATCACGCCGCTTATGCAACCGCCCGCGCGCGCCGCGCGAAATCCGCCCGCAAGCCCGCGCTCGGCGCGCTGCCCGAGTGGAACCTGAACGATCTCTACCCGGGCATCGACAGCCGCGAGCTCAAGCGTGACCTGGAGCAGGCGGATGCCGACTGCACCGCCTTCGAGCAGGCCTTCAAAGGCAAGCTCGCGGCGATGGCCGCGGGCGATGGCGCAGGCAAGGCGCTAGCCGAGGCGGTGAAACGCTACGAGGCGATCGAGGATCGGCTCGGCCGGCTCTACTCCTATGCCTCGCTGCTCTACGCCGGCAACAGCACCGACCCGGTGCGCGCCAAGTTCTACGGCGACGTGCAGGAGCGCATCACGGCGGCCTCGCTGCACCTTCTGTTCTTCACGCTCGAACTGAACCGCATCGACGACGCGGCGCTCGACGCCGCCATGGCCGACCCCGCGCTCGGCCATTACCGGCCGTGGATCGACGACGTGCGCAAGGAGAAGCCGTACCAGCTCGAGGACCGCGTCGAGGAGCTGTTTCACGAAAAGTCGATCACCGGCTACTCCGCCTGGAACCGGCAATATGACGAGCTGGTCGCGGGCCTGCGCTTCAAGATTGGCGGCAAGGAGCTGGCGATCGAGCAGACGCTCAATCTGCTGCAGGACACCGACGGCAAGAAGCGCAAGGCGGCGGCGGAAGCGCTCGCCAAGACCTTCAAGGCCAACCTGCGGCCGTTCACGCTGATCACCAATACGCTCGCCAAGGACAAGGAGATTTCCGACCGCTGGCGCGGCTTCAAGGACGTCGCCGACGCGCGCCATCTGTCCAACCGGGTCGAGCGCGAGGTGGTCGATGCGCTGGTCGAGGCCGTGCGCGCCGCCTATCCGAAGCTGTCGCACCGTTATTATGCGCTCAAGGCCAAATGGTTCGGCAAGAAGAAGCTGCCGCATTGGGACCGCAACGCGCCGCTGCCGAAGGTGGCGCAGCGCACGATCCCGTGGAGCGACGCGCGCGCGACCGTGCTCACGGCCTATGGCGCGTTCTCGCCCAAGATGGCGGAGGTGGCCGACGCTTTCTTCGAGAAGCGCTGGATCGACGCGCCGGTGCGGCCGGGCAAGCAGCCGGGCGCCTTCTCGCACCCGACCGTGCCGTCGGCGCACCCTTACGTGCTGCTCAACTACCAGGGCAAGCCGCGCGACGTGATGACGCTCGCGCATGAGCTCGGCCACGGCGTGCACCAGGTGCTGGCGGCGCCGAACGGCCCGCTGATGGCGCCGACGCCGCTGACGCTGGCGGAAACCGCGAGCGTGTTCGGCGAGATGCTGACCTTCCGCAAGCTCCTGGCCAACACCACCGACAAGAAGCAGCGCAAGGCCATGCTCGCCGCCAAGGTCGAGGACATGATCAACACGGTGGTGCGGCAGATCGCTTTCTATTCGTTCGAGCGCAAGGTGCACTTGGAGCGCCGCAGCGGCGAACTGACCGCCGACAAGATCTGCGAATTGTGGATGTCGGTGCAGAGCGAAAGCCTGGGACCCGCGATCGAACTGAGGGAAGGCTACGAGACCTTCTGGACCTATATCCCGCACTTCATCCATTCGCCGTTCTACGTCTACGCTTATGCCTTCGGCGACTGCCTGGTGAACTCGCTCTACGCCGTCTACGAGAAATCGGCGTCGGGCTTTGCCGAGCGCTATCTGGAGATGCTCGCGGCCGGCGGCACCAAGCATCACGCCGAGCTCCTGGCGCCGTTCGGGCTCGACGCGCGCGACCCCAAGTTCTGGGACGGCGGCTTGAGCGTGATTGCGAATTTGATCACCGAGCTGGAGACGCTGGATAAGGAAAATTAGGTCCTGTATGAGCCAAATAAGCGTTGAACATTCGTATAACGCGTGTTATACAAACGTATAATTTGGTTTGGGATGCCTCCATGACGATGAAGATCGAAATCAAGAAAATCGGTAATTCGGACGGCGTGATCCTGCCGCGCGAAGCGATGGAGCGGTTCGATCTCAAGCGCGGTCAACAGCTTCATTTGACGGAATTGGCCGGGGGCGGATTCCAAGCGCTGCCGTACGATCCGGATTTCGAGAAGACGATGGAAATCGCGGACGAAATTATGGACGAGTACCGCGACACGCTTGCCGCACTCGCTAAATAGCCCGATGGCCGAACCCGTCTCGCCGGCGTGGGTTACTTACGAGCAGGTCGTCGCCATTCACAGCCGCCAGCTTCGCCGCTACGGCGGCGCTCCAGGCTTGCGCGATGAAGGATTGCTGCGGTCGGCGCTAGAGAGGCCAGTCAACAAATGGCAGTACGAACAGGCCGAACTGCCGATCCTCGCAGCGGCTTATGCGTTCGGCTTGGCGAAGAACCACGCGTTCGTCGACGGTAACAAGCGCATCGCCTTCATGACGATGATCGTGTTTTTGCGCAAAAACGGTATCCGTTTTGCTCCGTCGCAGGCACTTGCGACGAGGATGTTTTTCTCTCTCGCAGCCGGCGAAGTCAGCGAAGAAAGCCTTGCGCGTTGGATCAGGGACAACTGGCCGCAGGGCTAGCCGGCTCTCTTATATTAGCCATGCTACGGCATTAGATGGTGCCGGTGAGTTCATCCATGTCCCCGCCCGACGACCGCGAAAAGAACCGCTTCACCGCCCGCGCGCGGCGCTATGCGCGCGTCGGCACCAAGGTCGGCGGCGTCGCCGCGCGCATGGCCGGGCAGCGATACCTTGGCACGCGGGGCACGCGCGCCGGCAACGCGCTGGCGCTGGCGGAGGCGCTCGGCGGCCTGAAGGGCCCGATCATGAAGGTGGCGCAACTGCTCGCCACCATTCCCGACGCGGTGCCGCCAGAATATGCCAGCGAGTTGATGAAATTGCAGACGCAGGCGCCGCCGATGGGCTGGGCCTTCGTCAAGCGCCGCATGAGCGCGGAGCTCGGGTCCGACTGGCAGAAGAAGTTTTCAAGCTTCGAGCATCATCCGGCCGCCGCCGCCTCGCTCGGCCAGGTGCACCGCGCGCAATCGCTTAGCGGCGCGCCGCTGGCCTGCAAGCTGCAGTATCCCGACATGCAGTCGGCGGTGGAGGCCGATCTCCAGCAGCTCAACCTGTTACTCAATTTGCGCAAGCGTTTCGATCCGGCGATCGACACCTCCGAGATCGCGGTCGAGATCGGCGCGCGCTTGCGCGAGGAGCTCGACTACGTGCGCGAAGCGAAACACGTCGCGCTCTATCAGCACATGCTCAAGGACCAGCAAGCCGTGCGCGTGCCGGATGCGTGGCCCGAACTGTCCACCGGCCGCCTGCTCACGCTCGACTGGCTCGAGGGCAGCAAGATGCTCGCCCACAAGGACGATCCGCTCGCGGACCGCAACCGCATTGCCACCGCCATGTTCACCGCCTGGTGGCTGCCGTTCAGCCGCTTCGGCGTCATCCACGGCGACCCGCACCTCGGCAACTACACGGTCTTTGCCGACGCCAAGGGGCCGGCCGGCATCAACCTGCTCGACTACGGCTGCATCCGCATCTTCCCGCCGAGCTTCGTCGGCGGCGTGGTCGACCTCTATCGCGGGCTGCTGGAAGGCGACGACGCGCGCGTGGTGCACGCCTATGAGGTCTGGGGCTTCAAGCGGCTCAACCGCGACATCATCGACGTGCTCAATATCTGGGCACGGTTCATCTACGGCCCGCTGCTCGACGACCGCGTGCGCACCATCGCCGACGGCGTGAAGCCCTCCGACTACGGCCGCAAGGAAGCCTTCCGCGTGCACCAGGCGCTGAAGGCGCGGGGCCCGGTTACCGTGCCGCGCGAGTTCGTCTTCATGGACCGCGCGGCCATCGGCCTCGGGGCGGTATTCCTGCATCTGGCGGCCGAGCTGAATTTCTATAAATTATTCAACGAGGCCATCGAGGGCTTCGACATCGGGAAAGTGGCCGCCCGCCAGTCGGCGGCCCTGGCCGGTGTGGGCCTCTAAATCGTCCCCTGCGGGTTGCGGCGGCGCCGTTGCTCTGGCCGGGCAATTGCGGTAACCCCTCTGCGGCCCGCCTTTTTGAGAGACTTGGAGAGCTTCCCCCATGGCCGATCACGGCACCGTAGAATACGCCACCGCCACCGGTAACGACTACCCGGCGCACGAGAGCACCTACGAGCACTTCATCCTTTTTGCCTTCGTGGGCACCGTCCACGTGATCAATCTGGTGTTCGGCCTGGCCGTCGGCGGGGTCATGGGACACTGGCTCGCCGCCCTGCTAATCTTCATCATCGCGGTCGCCGGCGCCATCCCCGGCCTGGTCAGCGGCTCCAAGACGTCGAGCTACGTCGCCTTCGTGCTCTGCTTCCTGATCTTCGGCTACAACGCGCTGGCCTGACGCATTCAGACAGCGGGGAGGCGCGTATGCGAATAGCCGTTGCGCGGGAAACCGACGCCCACGAGCCGCGCGTCGCCGCCACGCCTGAGACCGTCAAGAAGTTCAAGGCGCTCGGCGCCGAGGTCGCGGTCACGCGCGGCGCCGGCATCGCCTCGGGCATCCCCGACAGCGAATACGAGGCCGCCGGCGCCACCGTCGGCGACAACGTCACCAAGGACGCCGATCTGGTGCTGAAGGTGCGCCGTCCGGCGCCCGCCGAGCTCGTCGACTACAAGAAGGGCGCGCTCATCGTCGCGATCATGGATCCTTACGGCCAGGACGCCGCGCTGAAAGCGATGGCGGATGCCGGCCTTGCCGCCTTCGCCATGGAACTGATGCCGCGCATCACCCGCGCGCAGTCCATGGACGTGCTGTCCAGCCAGGCCAACTTGGCCGGCTACCGGGCGATCGTCGACGGCGCGGCCGAGTACGGCCGGGCGCTGCCGATGATGATGACCGCCGCCGGCACGGTGCCGGCCGCCAAGGTCTTCATCATGGGCGTCGGCGTCGCCGGCCTGCAGGCGATCGCGACCGCGCGCCGCTTAGGTGCCGTCGTCACCGCCACCGACGTGCGTCCGGCGACCAAGGAGCAGGTGGAAAGCCTCGGCGCCAAGTTCCTCGCCGTCGAGGACGAGGAATTCAAGAACGCGCAGACCGCCGGCGGCTACGCCAAGGAAATGTCGAAAGAGTACCAGGCCAAGCAGGCCGCGCTCACCGCCGAGCATATCAAGAAGCAGGACATCGTCATCACCACCGCGCTGATCCCGGGCCGCCCGGCGCCGCGGCTGATCACGAAGGAGATGGTGAAGTCCATGCGTCCCGGCTCGGTGATCGTCGACCTCGCCGTCGAGCGCGGCGGCAACGTCGAAGGCGCGCAGGCGGGCAGCGTCGTCGTGGTGGATGGCGTGAAGATCGTCGGCCATCTCAACGTTCCGGGTCGCCTGGCGGCTTCGTCCTCCGCGCTCTACGCCAAGAACCTTTTGAACTTCATCGAGACGATGATCGACAAGAAAGAAAAGAAGCTCGCGGTCAACTGGGACGACGAGCTGATCAAGGCGACGCTGCTCACGCGCGACGGCGCCGTCGTGCATCCGAATTTCCAGCCGAAGACGGCCGCCTAAGGAGCGCCGACATGGACCACCTGGCAACCGCGGTCGATCCCTTCGTTTTCCGCCTCTCGATCTTCGTCTTGGCGGTGTTCGTCGGCTACTACGTCGTCTGGTCGGTGACGCCGGCGCTGCATACGCCGCTGATGTCGGTGACCAACGCCATCTCCTCGGTGATCGTGGTCGGCGCGCTGCTCGCGGTCGGCGTGGCGCTCGCCGGCAACGACCAGGGCCCGCTCTGGGCGCGCATCCTCGGCTTCGTCGCGCTGGTCTTCGCCTCGGTGAATATCTTCGGCGGCTTCCTGGTCACCCAGCGCATGCTGGCGATGTACCAGAAGAAAAAGAAGTGACGATGATGGGCGCGCAACACATTCCGCCGTCATGCCCCGCGCAAGCGGGGCATCCAGTAATCCGTAAGGCTGCGGTCATGCACAAGCGCTGCGGCGTACTGGATCACCCGCTTTCGCGGGTGATGACACTCACAAGGTGCCGGTCATGAGCGCCAACCTCGCTGCTCTGCTTTACCTCGTCGCCGGCGTCCTCTTCATCCTGGCGCTGCGCGGGCTGTCGAGCCCGGACTCGAGCCGCCGCGGCAATCAATTCGGCATGATCGGCATGACCATCGCGGTCGTGACCACGCTCGCGGCGCATCCGCCGGCCGACGGGTTCGGCTGGGCGCTGGTGATCGGCGGCATCGTCATCGGCGGCGGCATCGGCGCGGTGATAGCGCGCAAGGTGCCGATGACCTCGATGCCGGAGCTGGTCGCCGCCTTCCACTCGCTGGTCGGCATGGCGGCGGTGCTGGTCGCGGCCGGCGCCTTCTATGCGCCGGCGGCCTTCGACATCGGCACGCCCGGCGCCATCCACAAAGCGAGCCTGGTCGAGATGGCGCTCGGTGTCGCCATCGGCGCCGTCACCTTCACCGGCTCGGTCATCGCCTTCCTCAAGCTGTCCGGCCGCATGAGCGGCAAGCCGATCACGCTGCCCGGCCGCCACATCATCAACATCGCGCTCGGGCTGGCGCTGATCTTCTTCATCTACGGCCTGGTCGTGTCGCAGAGCCAGATCGACTTCTGGCTGGTCACCTTGATCGCGCTGGTGCTCGGCGTGCTGATCATCATCCCGATCGGCGGCGCCGACATGCCGGTGGTGATCTCGATGCTCAACTCCTATTCGGGTTGGGCGGCCGCCGGCATCGGCTTCACGCTCGGCAATTCCGCGCTGATCATCACCGGTGCGCTGGTCGGCTCTTCGGGCGCGATCCTGTCCTACATCATGTGCAAGGGCATGAACCGCTCGTTCATCTCCGTCATCCTCGGTGGCTTCGGCGGCGAGGTGGCGGCGGCGGGCGGCGCGGCCGAGCAGCGGCCGGTCAAGCTCGGCTCGGCGGAAGACGCCGCCTACATCATGAAAAACGCGCAGAAGGTCATCATCGTGCCGGGCTACGGCATGGCGGTGGCGCAGGCGCAGCATGCCCTGCGCGAGATGGCCGACCGTCTCAAGAAGGAAGGCGTCGAGGTGAAGTACGCCATTCATCCGGTGGCCGGCCGCATGCCCGGCCACATGAACGTGCTCTTGGCGGAAGCCAACGTGCCCTACGACGAGGTGTTCGAGCTCGAGGACATCAATTCCGAGTTTGCGCAGGCCGACATCGCCTTCGTCATCGGCGCCAACGACGTCACCAACCCGGCGGCGGAAGAGGACAAGACCTCGCCGATTTACGGCATGCCGGTTTTGCAGGTGTGGAAGGCCGGCACCGTGATGTTCATCAAGCGCTCGCTCGCGTCCGGCTATGCCGGCATCGACAACCCGCTGTTCTACCGCGACAACACCATGATGCTGCTCGGCGACGCCAAGAAGATGACCGAGAGCATCGTCAAGGCGATGTAGCAAGCGCCGCGGCCGGGACCGCGGCGCCAAGACTACCGATCGTTGAGACTACCGATCATTTCCGCTGCCAAGGGAACAGCGCCGCCGGAAAATCCGCGGCCGAGCGGTGCTGCGTCGGCAGCGGCCGCACGGTGGGCGCGGGGCTGCTATCCGCCGACACGACCTTGCGGTAGAGATGCCAGGTGGCGTGGCCGAGGATCGGCAGCACGATCGGCAGGCCGAGGAACAGAGGCGCCGAACCGAGCGCCAGCAGCGCCGCCACGATCAGGCCCCAGGCCGCCATCGTCACCGGGTTCTTTGCCACCGCGCGCAGCGAGGTAAGCAGCGCCACCGCCGCGCCGACGTCGCGGTCGAGCAGCAGCGGGAACGACACCACCGCGATCGAGAGCACCAGCACGGCGAACAGGAAGCCGACGCCGTTGCCGACCAGGATCAGCATCCAGCCGGCCGGCGTGGTGAGCACTTCGCGCATGAAGCCGGTAATCGATTCCGGATGCGCATAGCCGAAATTCGCGGTGTAGATCGCGTCGGCGATCATCACCCACAGGCCGAAGATGGCGAACAGCAGCAGCGCCAGCGCGACGATGGCGCCGATCGAGGAGGAGCGCAGCACGTCGAAGGCGTTGGCCACGGAGACCGGTTTTCCCGCTTCGCGGCGCCGGCTCATTTCGTAAAGCGCGAGCGCCGCCACCGGGCCGAGCAGGGCGAAACCGCTCGCCAGCGGGTAGATCAGCGGCAGGATCGAATAGCCGAAGGCGAGCCGCGCCAGCAAAAGACCGATCAGCGGATAGACCACGCACAGGAACATCGCGTGCGTCGGCATGGCGTAGAAGTCATCGACGCCTTTGGCGAGCGCTTCGCGCAGGTCGGCCAGCGAGATGCGCCGGACGTCCGGCACGGCCGGCGTTGCCTGCGCGCCGAGGAGAACGTGGGAATGCGCCATCGTAAGACCTCCCGAACATGTTCAGGTGGCCGCGGCGCCTCGGTCGATCGATCGCGCGTAGTGTCGCGTGGTCAGGTCAGGCCATGCACCACGGATCGCGACGACTATACCACCGGGCGCGGGTAGCGCGTTCACAAAAGCGCGTGCCGGCGCAAAAAAAGTTCCCCTGTCGGCAATCTGAATCAAGCCTGCGGCAACGCGGAAACCGGGCTGTAACCAAGCGATGAGGGTAATGAGGACGGCGAGAGCGCAAGCATGGACGACTCGCCCTCGCAGGAATGTCATGCGGCGAACAACGTCACTAATCCGGGGGGTGCCATATGACCGACATTCGCGATATTGCGCGACAGGCCAGGGTGGTGCCCTTCGGACAACGCCAGATCCCGCCGCGGGTCTGCGTCGTCGACAGCAAGCCGCATGTGCGGACGTTCCTGGCGGAACTTCTGGAGCAGCTCGGCTTCGTCGCCTGTGCGTGCGTTCCTGCCGACATGAAGGACGCGCTGCTCGAGTTTTTCCCCGACCTGATCGTGGCTGGACCGCTGGCGAGGGACGGCGACGTGCCGCTGCTGCTGCGCAGTTTGTCGGCCTTTACCGGCAAGGTCATGCTGTTCGGCGGACGCAGCTCGCCGGCGCTGATCCGCGATCACGAGCACGGCGAAAAAATGGGATTGGCGATGCTGCCGCCCTTGGGCACGCCGTTCCGCGACGGCGACTTTCGCGACAACGTGCGCGGTTTCTTGCCGATCACTCCGTCGCCCTCGGTGCCGGTCGACATCGACGAGGCCCTGGTCAATGGCTGGCTGGAATTGTGGTACCAGCCCAAGATCGACCCGCGCACGCTGACGCCGCGCGGCGCTGAGGCGATGGTGCGCGTGCGCCACCCGACCTGGGGCGTCATCACGCCCGCCTATTTCGTACCCGCCGCCAACGACCCCTATTTCCACGGCCTGGCGCAGTTCGTGATCATGCGCGTGATGGCCGACCGGCTCCGTTTCACCCTTGCGGGTCATCCGGTCGACGTCTCCGTGCGGCTGCCGATGCCGGCGCTCGAGGATGCGCCGTTCATCGACGCCATTTTCCGGAAATTGCCGGAGCCTGCCGCGCAAGGCGGCCTGCTGATCGAGGTGGACTGCGCCGACCTGGTCACCGATCTAGATGGGGTGCGGCGCGCAGCGACCGCGCTCGCCTTCCGCAATATCGGCCTGGCCATCGGCGCCATCGGCTCGGAAGGGGCGGCGCTTGCCGGGCGGGCCGACCTGCCCGTGGTCGAGCTGAAGGCGGACCGCAAATTCGTGCGCGGCTGCGGCACGGACCGCATCAAGCAGGCGGTTTGCGCCGCCATCGTATCGACGGCGCGCGGCAGCCGCGCGCGCTCGGTCGCCGACGGCGTCGAGACGCAGGCCGATTTCCTTACCGTGCGCGAGCTCGGCTTCGACCTTATGCAGGGCGCGATGTTCGCCAAGCCGATGACGGCGGACAGGTTCGAGCGCGCGGTGCTGGCGCGGACCTACGCAAAGACCGGGTGAGGGGAAGCCGGGATCAGGCCTGCGCGTCAGCCGGCAGCGGCACCGCGCAGCGCACGCGCACGCCGCGCGGATCGTAATCGATGCTCGTCTGCGCCTGGATCTGGCCGGGCAGGACGAACTCCAGGAGGCGCGAGCCGAAGCCCTTGCGCACCGGCTCGGCGATTTGCGGTCCGCCGCGCTCCACCCAATCGATATTGAGCGTGCGGCGCTCAGCCTCGATGGTGACGCTCCAGGTCACGCTCACCGTGCCGCCATAGACCGACAGCGCGCCGTGTTTGGCGGCGTTGGTGGTCAGCTCGTGGAACCCCATGCCAAGCGTGACCGCAAGCTGCGAGCGCAACTCGACCGCCGGCCCGCTCAACTGGATGCGTGCGCCGCTGCCGTCGTCGAAAGGCTCGAGCTCGGCGCGCAGGAGCTCGCCGAAGGTGACGGTGCGCCGCTCATCGGCGAGCAGCAGGTGGGTCCTGGCGAGCGCGCCGATGCGCCCGGTCACAGAAGTCTTGAAATCCTCGATGGTCTCGGCCGAGCGCGCGGTCGAGCCGATGATGGCCTGCACGGTCGCCAAAGTGTTCTTCACGCGGTGGTGCAGCTCGCGCACCATCAGCGCCTGCTCGTCCTCGGCGCGCTTGCGGTCGGTGATGTCGACCAGCATGTTGACGGCGCCGACCAGCTTGCCGGTCTGGTCGTGCAGCGGGGTCGGGTAGGGCAGGAAAGGCACGCGGGTGCCGTCCGGACGCTCGGCCGCCGCTTCGTAGCCGCGGATCGGGCGATCTTCCTTGAGCGCCATCGCCATCGGGCATTCATCGTGCGCCATCGGCGTGCCGTCCGGCCAGTACAGCTTCCAGGAACCGCACCATGTGGTCGAGCCGAGCGTTGGCCGGTGGCCCCACAACTCGGCGGCCGCCTCGTTGTAGTAGGTGATCCGGCCGGCGGCATCGGTAGTGTAGACGGCAGCGGGTAGGGCATCGAGCAATTCGCGGAAGCGCCGTTCGCGTTCGCGCAACGTCGTCTGGAGGCGCAAGGCGTCGCCGATGGCAACGACATTGTCGCCGGCCTCCGATGCGGGGACCGACGTCACAATGCGCTCGAACTCCGTTTCCAGAAAGCCGACCAGCCTGTCCATTCGACCCCGACAGATTCCCCGCATGAGCGGGAAATCTCCCATTTTTCTGCTTCGCCGTGACACCTAACGTCCGGCCGGCCAATTTGTTGCCATGTCGATGGAATTTCTCGGCTGATTTGGCGGCATTTGCTTAATCGTCCGTCGCCGGGCCGAACTTATTCAAATTATTCAACGGCTTAGCCAGCCGTCAAAAATGTCGGTCCCCGACCTGTGCTATCATTTGGAATGCGATTGATCGCCGGCCTCCTTGCCCTTCTGACGTTGCTCGTCGGCCCAGCCATGGCGCAGAGCCTGACCTGTCCGGATCCGCTCAAGCCGATGGTGCGGGCGGAACTCTCCTTCGGCCGCAACATCGGCGGCCGCCTCGGGGTGAGCGAGGCGCAATGGGCGCGGTTCGTTGCCGCCGAATTGACCCCGCGCTTTCCCGACGGGCTGACGGTGCTGGACGGCAAGGGGCAATGGCGCGGCCCGAGCGGGCTCGTGCGCGAGCCGAGCAAGATCGTCATCGTGGTGACGGCAGACGCCGCCGGCGCGCGTGAGCGCATCGCCGCCGTGACACGCGCCTACATGACGCGCTTCCGGCAGAAGTCGGTCGGCGTGCTGACGCAGCCGGTCTGCGCGGCGTTTTCGCCATGAGCACGCTGAAAACGATCGTCATCGTCGCCGTCATCGGCTACGGCGGCCTGCTGGCGCTGATGTATTTCTTTCAGCGCTCGCTGATGTATTTCCCCGACCCCGCGCGCACGTCGCCGGCGCAGGCCGGGCTGCCGCGGGCCGAGGAAGTCACCCTCACAGCCGGCGACGGCGAGACGCTGGTCGCATGGCACGTGCCGCCGCGCGATGACAAGCCGGTGGTGCTCTACTTCCACGGCAATGGCGGCGCGCTCAAGCTGCGCGCCGGGCGTTTCTCGCGGCTCACCGCCGACGGTACCGGCCTCTTGGCGCTGTCTTACCGCGGCTATGGCGGCTCCACCGGGCGGCCGAGCGAGGCGGGGCTGATCCGCGACGCGCAGGCGGCCTACGACTTCGCCGCCGCCCGCTACCCGCCGGAGCGCCTGGTGCTGTGGGGCGAGTCGCTCGGCACCGCGGTCGCCGTTGCGGTTGCCGCCGAGCGTCGCATCCGCGGGCTCATTTTGGATGCGCCCTTCACCAGCGCTGCCGACGTGGGCGCTGCCGCCTATCCCTTCGCCCCGGTGCGCTGGCTGATCAAGGATTCGTTCCGCTCCGACCTGCGGATCGCCAGCGTGCAGGTGCCGACCCTCATCCTGCATGGCGAGCGCGACCGCATCGTACCGATATCCTTCGGCGAGCGGCTGTTCGCGCTCGCCAACGAGCCCAAGCGCATGGTGCGCTTTCCGGCCGGCAACCATGTCGACCTCGACGACCACGGTGCCATCGCCGTCGTGCACGATTTCCTGGCGCGTAACCGGTAGCGGTTTCTATCTCCGCTGGCGGCCGCCGTGGTTGGACAATGGGCCGCCGAGTTGTAAGATTTGGTCGCATCGCTTGATCGGGGGCGTATGCGCAAAGCGAATCGATGGTCACGTCCGGCAGGACGGCGGCGACAAAACAAACAGAGAAAATAAGGAGGGAATTGCCGTGTTGGATAAGACCAAGGAGGCGACGACGGTTGATGCGGCGAAAAAAGTAACGCTGGTCAAGCCGGCCGACGCGACCGGCGAGATCGCGGAAATTTTCGAGGACATCCGTCGGGTCAAAGGCGAGAACTTCCTGACGCCGAACTGGGGATTTTTTGCCCTTGACGTCGATCTCCTTCGCCATTGGTGGGGGCTGGCCAAGCGGCTGCAAACCACCGCCGGCAAGAGCGCGCTGCCGAAGCCTCTGCTCAACAGCATATCGCTGGTGTGCTCGGCGGAGGTCAATTGCGTCCGCTGCATCAACAACCATCAGACCCATCTCATCGAGCACTTCGGCTGGACCGAAGCGGATGTGGTCGAGATTCTCAATTTCGAGAACTCCACCAAGGTCGATGCCATGACCAAGGCCGTGTTGCGCTTCGCCCGCAAGGTAGCCTTTGCCGAAGGCACGACCGAGGAGGACTTCCAGGAACTACGCAGGCACGGCGTCAGCGATGTTGGCGTCGCCGAAATCGTTTCGATGGCGATGCTGGAATCCGGCATGGCGCGCCACGCCGTCGGTGTCGCGCAGTTCGAGGATTGCGACGCCTGGCCGCTCGAAAACCTGCCCAGCGCCGCTTATGCGGGTGCCGTGAAAAAGTAAAAGCAAGACACCGCCTGAATTTTAGGAAGGTCTGAAATGCTGTTCGGCCCCTGCGCGCCCGATTCCGCCGCGCCGTTCCTGAGCGGCGCCGGCGCGCTCTGCTCCGGCGGCTTCGGCTTCGTCACCGCGATGATGGCGACCCTCGCCGCCAATGCGAAAGCGCAGCCGGCGAAGATCATGGGCCGCGCGGTGCCGGAAGTAGACCGGCTCGCCGTGCGCATCGTCACCGACAATATCGTGATCCAGTTTGTGCCGAACGAGCAGCGCGAGGGGATGACTATCGAGCGCAAGAGCGGCAACACCAGCCCGGACCGGCCGCCCCGCCACATGCTCAACGGCGAATGGGGCCTCGCCATGCATGCGGAGTCGAAGCGCGGCGACGAGACCCGCCATGTGCTGGTCGATTTCGGCTACACGCCCGAGGTGCTCAACAACAACCTGGCCATCCTGGGCATCGATCCGTCATGGTTCGATGCCATGGTGCTCAGCCACGGGCACTACGACCATTTCGGCGGCATGGTCGGTTTTCTCAACGCGCATAAAGGCAAGCTCAAGCAGAAGCTGCCGTTCTATGTCGGCGGCGAGGACACCTTCTGCATCCGGCGCAATCCGGGCGGCCAGTTCGGCGCGCTCGACCGCAAGGCCATTCTCGACGCCGACCTGTCGCTGATGATGGCGGAGGAGCCGGCGCTGGTCGCGGATCATGCCTTTACGACAGGTCGTATTGGTCAGGTATCGTTCGAGACGCCGCTGCTGCCGACGACGGAGATCGTTGGAATCTTTGACGGATTCGGCTGTTTCCCCGAAAAGATGCCGGCGGCCAAAAATACCGGCCAGTATATTGCGGATGATTTCGAGCACGAGATCGCGACGATCTACAACGTGAAGGGCAGGGGCCTGGTCGTGCTCACCTCATGCAGCCACCGCGGCGTCATCAACGCCGTGCGGCAGGCGCAGACAGCGTCCGGCATCGACAAGGTGTTCGCGGTGATCGGCGGCTTCCACATCGTGCCGCCGCTCGGCGACGACTACATCAACAAGACCATCGCCGAATTCAAGGCGATCGACCCGACCTATCTCGTCACCGCGCACTGCACCGGCGACCGCTTCTACGATCTGGCGCGTGCAGCGCTCGGCGACAAGGTGATCCACTCGGCGGTCGGCACGCGCTTCGTGTTCGCCGGCACGTAAAGCTCCGTCCGAAAAGAAATAGCGCGGGCGAATTGCCCGCGCCACCGAACTCGAAACCCGTCGTAACGAAGAATGTCTTAGAAACGCGGCGGACCGCCGCGACCCGCACCGCGCCCACCGGCGCCGCCGGGACCACCCGCGCCGGGAACCACGCGCGGCTTCATCGGCAACAGGCCCTCGCGCTGCATCTTCTTGCGCGCAAGCTTGCGGGCCCGGCGGATCGCTTCCGCCTTTTCCCGCGCCTTCTTTTCCGACGGTTTTTCGTAATGGCCGCGAAGTTTCATCTCGCGGAAAATGCCCTCGCGCTGCATCTTCTTCTTCAGCGCCTTCAAGGCTTGATCGACGTTGTTGTCGCGAACGAGTACCTGCACGCTTGCTCCTTCGTTGTGGCTCGGACGGGTTCAAGGTCAAAAGCCCGCGGTTGGCGGGCCTTTTGAGTCGGGCGGCTGTAGCAGAAACGGGCTAGGGAGTCCATTCCGGCGCTCAAAACGCCTCGATCCATATGGGGTTTCCTCCTGACGGGGCCAGGGGGTCAGGCTGCCTCTCCGGCAGCCGCCTGGGCAAACAGGGCCGCCACCCAGGCGTTGACCACGGCGTCCACGACCAGGTGGACCCGGTCGGACGCCCCCCGATTGGCCACGCTGTGGGGGTCGGAAAGCCGCAGATACCAGGCCGATCCGGCCGGCATCGGGCAGCGGACCCCGTTCAGCCGGAAATCCACCTCCTCGTTGGTCGTCACCGGGATATGGATGCGCACCAGGCCGTCCTCGTAGGACAGGTCGTGGTCGCGGTGCTCCTTGATGAGGGAGCCCGGGGCAAGGCGCATGAGGCGGACGGCCTGGAGCGGGCAGGCGAAGGTTCCCAGCACTTCCCGGAAGGCCGGGCAGGCCGCGAGCATTGGCGTATCGGCAAAATCCACGCAGGCCGGATCGGGGTAGATCATCTGGACGGGGTGGCGGGCGCCGGCCGGGCCACGCAGCGCGATCACGCTCCAGTCGCCGTCGTAGTTCTGCTGGACGAAGTGGGCGGTCCACTCCGCCGCCGACAGGCGGGCAAGGTCGCCGGCGAGCCGTTCGGGGTCGAACGAGATCGGCAATCGCAGGCGGTCTGGAAAGCGGGCGTCGAGCACGGTTGCGATCCTTGTAGAGGACGCAACCTTAGCGCGAAAAAGCGGGACGTGCAGCCTACTTCGGCACAAGAATCAGAAGAAATAGCGGCCGTTACGGACAGCGCGCGAAATGGGCGCGAAGCGCGGCCGCCACTTCCGCGGGCTTTTCCTCGGGCGGGAAATGCGCGCAATCGGCGATCGACACCATGTCGAACGTCTCGGCCAGCGGGCCGAGCGCCCCGCGCATCGCTTCGCCGAGCCAGCGTGCGCCGGAGATGGCCAGCACGGGCACGCTAATCTTGTTGGCCGCCAAAGCGCGGTTCTGGGCGCCGGATTCGAAGATCGCGCGATAATATTTCAGCGCTTCAATGAAAGCGCCCGGCCGCGCGTAAAGGCGCACATACTCGGCGACCGACTCGGGCGGAATTGCGTCGGGCCGTGCCGCGCGATGGCGGAAGATCCATTTAAGGTAGACGTCTTCGCGGCCCGCGGTCAGTTCTTCCGGCAATTCCGGCAGGCTGTTGAAAAAGAAATGCCAGGTCTTCAGCGCCTGCTCGGCGGTGAAGGCGTAGTTGCCGCCGGGCGCGATGCCGGGAACGACGGCTTCCATCAAGGCGGCGCCACGTAGCGTGCGGGCGTATTGCGCCGCATAGGCGTAGCCGATCCAGCACCCGATATCGTGGCCGACGAAATGAAAGCGTGGCAGGCGGAGCTGCTCGACCAGGGCGTGAAACAGGGCCGCGATGCTCTGCATGTCGTAGCGCGCGGTCGGCTGCGACAGGCCGAGCGCCGGCGGCTCGACCGCGATCACACGGTAGTCCGCAGCGAGCAGCGGAATGACCTTTTCCCAGGCGAGCGCGGATTGCGGCCAGCCCGACACCAGCAATACGGGGTCGCCGCTACCCGCCTCGTAGCATTGCAGCTGGGTGTCGCCGACTGCGACCATCGATGCAGCCGTATTGGCGAAAGCCATCTCACTTCCCCGGCCACACCCGCGTGACATGCCCCATCTTGCGGCGCGCGCTCGGCTTGCCCTTGCCGTAGACGTGGACCGCGGTGTTCGGCTCGCTCAGGTATCGCGCGACGCCGTTCACCTCGTCGCCGATCAGGTTGAGCATCTCCACCTTGCGCCCGAGCCGCTTCGGCTTCGCAAGCGGCCAGCCCGCCACCGCGCGGATGTGCTGCTCGAACTGCGAGACGGTGGCGCCGTCGATGGTCCAATGCCCGGAATTGTGCACGCGCGGCGCGATCTCGTTGACCAGCACGTGCTGCTGGCGGCCGGATCGCACGACGAACATTTCAACGCCCATGACGCCGACATAGTCGAAGGCTTTCACGATGCGGGTCGCCACGCGCCGTGCCTCCTCGGCGAGCGCGCCCGATACTTTCGCCGGCACCGTCGACGTGTGCAGGATGTGGTCGCGGTGCACGTTCTCGGTGACCTCGAAGCATTCCACCTGGCCGTCCTGGCCGCGCGCGGCGATCACCGACACCTCGCGCTCGAAGCCGATGAATCCTTCCAGGATGCAGGGGGCCTGCTGAACGCTGCGCCAGGCCGCGTTGGCTTCGCTCGCTTTCGCGATCTTGGCCTGGCCCTTGCCGTCATAGCCCAGCGTGCGCGTTTTCAGCACCGCCGGCGCGCCGACCTTGGCCAGCCCGTCCGCGAGCTGGGTCGCGCTGTGCACCGGCGCGTAGGGCGCGGTCGCGATCTTCAACTCGCTGATGAAATTCTTCTCGATCAGCCGGTCTTGCGTGATCTCGAGCACATGCGGGTCGGGAATGACCTGCTTGCGCTTGGCGAGCACCGCCGCGGTCTTGGCCGGCACGTTCTCGAACTCATAGGTGATGGTGTCGACGGCGGCCGCAAAGCGCGCCAGCGCCGCCTCGTCCTCGTAGGCCGCCACGGTGCCGGCATGCACCACGTCGAAGGCGCAGGAATTCTTCTCCGGCGAGTACACGTGGCAGCGCAGGCCGAGCGGCGCGGCGGCGAGCGCGAGCATGCGGGCAAGCTGTCCGCCGCCGAGAATGCCGATGGTCGCGCCGGATTTGAGCAAGCGTCTCAATCCTTCGGCCGCTTGGCGACCGACTGGGTCTGGCGCGCGCGCCACTGGTCGAGCCGCTTGGCGATTTTGCCGTCGGACAGCCCCAGAATGGCGGCGGCGAGCAGCGCGGCGTTGATCGCGCCCGGCTTGCCGATCGCCAGCGTGCCGACAGGAATACCGCCCGGCATCTGCATGATCGACAGCAGCGAGTCCTTGCCTTCCAGTGCGTGCGTGTTCATCGGCACGCCCAGCACCGGCAGCGGCGTCATGGCGGCGGCCATGCCGGGCAGATGCGCGGCACCGCCGGCGCCGGCGATGATCACCTTGAAGCCCTTGTCGCGCGCGCCATGGGCGAAGTCATAGAGCCGTTTCGGCGTGCGGTGGGCGGAGACAATCAGGGTGTCGTGGCCGATCTTGAGCGCGTCGAGCGTCTCGGCGGCGTGCTTCATCGTGGCCCAGTCGGACTGGCTGCCCATGATGATCGCGACCGGTTTTGCGGACATTTTAGCGCCCCCGTAGCGCATGATCCCGAAAAGTGGGTACCGGTTTTCGGACAAGATCATGCAACAAAAAAGTCCGCACCCCCGGCGGAAGGAAGCGGCGGATTATAGGTTCCGACCCCCTGCTGGCAAGGCGAAAGCTGACGGCGGCGAGGCCAGCCGGCCCGGCCACGACAAGCCAACTACGCGATGATGTCCGGCGTGAGTTGATCCTCGATGCGGCGGATCTTGTCGCGCAGCACCAGCTTGCGTTTCTTTAGCCGCTGCACCTGGATCAGGTCGGAGCCGGGCGAGGAGATCAAAGCGTCGATCGCGGCGTCGAGATCGCGATGCTCCTGTTGCAGGCGCGCCAACTGGTCCCGCAACGTGCGTTCTTCCTCGTCCGTCATTGCTACCGCTGATATGCTTAGGGCCCGGTTAATCAGTATCGCCCGAAAGCGGAACAATTATTGCGTTTTCCACAGGGCCGTTCAAGCTTTGGGCAAAATCGACGCCGGTCCAGGGCCTTGGGTTCCGTCCGCCGCTTTGCCACGCGCTTGTTTTACCGTCGCCCTCGTGCCGCATTTGGGTTATACTGAAAACTGTTCGGGACACAGATTGAGGAGACATTCTGCATGTCGCTGCAATCGCATCTCGCGGAACTGCAAAGACGGCACCAGGCCCTCGAAATCGAAATCACCGATTGCCTGGCCCACCCCGCGGTCGATGACCTGAAAATCGTGGAATTGAAGCGCCGCAAATTGGTGGTGAAGGAAGAGATCGAGCGATTGCGCCGCAACGGCGCGCGCGTGCACTGACCGCCCGGCCTCGAAGCTGAATTCTTGTCGGAACGACCGCCGGCTCGCTAGTGGTCCGATTCTAACATTCGCATCCCGCCTGTTGAGGCACTTTTGCGAATGTTAGAATCAAAGGACCACTAGCAAGTTATTGTTGCTAGTGGAGCTTTGGATTTGACGTTCGCTTAAGATTTTTGCGGCTAGCGGGTAGCGAACGTCAAATCCGCTCCACTAGCGCGAGGCGGCGGTTTTGCGGTTTTGCAGCCCCGGCCGCCGCGGTTTCCGATTGCACATTGTCGTTTCCGATTGCACCATGTGGATACAAGCAGAAGTGGCTGCACAGCGGCTCTTAATGCCTCGTCCCAGGGAGGAACGCCGATGCGCTTGGTTGCCGCGGCCCGCCGTGGACTGTTCGCTCTGCTTTTCAGCCTCGCCGCCCTCGGCGGCGCCGGCGCCAGCGACTATCCGAGCCGCCCGGTCACGATTGTCGTGCCGTTCCCGCCCGCCGGCGGCGTGGACGCGCTGGCGCGCGTGGTGGCGCAAAAGCTCACAGGCCAGCTGAAGCAGCAGTTCGTTGTCGAAAACAAGGGCGGCGCCGGCGGTACGCTTGGCACCAATGCTGTCGCCCGCGCCGCACCTGACGGCTATACGCTGCTGCTCGGTCACACCGGCACGATGGCCATCAACCCGTCTCTCTACGTCAACATGAAAATCGAGCCGGACAAGCAGTTCGTGCCGATCGGCATGGTTGGTGAGTTGCCGGTCGCATTGATCGCCCATCCTTCTTTCCCGGCCAAGACGGTTGCTGACTTCATCAAGATTGCCAAGGAGAAGGGAGCCGCACTGAACGTCGGTACGTCGGCTGTCGGCACCGGCGGCTATCTCACGGCGCAGCTGTTCAAGGCGCAGACCGGCCTGGATTTCACGATCATTCCGTACAAAGGCACTGCCCCGCTGATGAACGACCTGCTCGGCAACCATGTGCCGGTGGTCTTTGGCGTGCTGCCGCCGGCCCTGGGCAACATCGGCGCCGGCAAGCTGACGGCCATCGCCGTCACCAGCAAGAAGCGCTTTTCGCTGCTGCCAAATGTACCGACAGCCGACCAGACCGGAATGGCGGGTTTTGAGGCGGTGCTGACCTATGGCTTGCTTGCTCCCGCCGGCACGCCGCAGGAGATCGTCGACAAGTTGAGCGCCGAACTCCGCAAGCTGGTTGCGCTCGACGACGTCAAGCAGCAGATCAACCACGCCGGCGGCGATCCGCTGGCCTCGACGTCCGCTGAATACGCGGCTGTGATCGCCAAGGAAGAAAAGATGTGGGGCGACCTCGTCAAGAAGCTTAACCTCAAGGTCGAATAGCCGCGTCCATCCGACGCCAACTTGTGGGGAAACGCCATGCTGTCCGTTGTGAGAATGGTCATGCTTGCCGGCCTCGCGCTCGCGAGCGCGCTGTCGTCCGCGTCTGCGCAGGATTATCCCACGCGCCCGATCACGCTGATCGTGCCGTTCCCGCCGGGCGGCAGCACCACCGTGATGGCGCGCAACGTCGCCGACCAGCTCGCGCAGACGCTCGGCCAGCAGATCGTGGTCGACAACCGCGGCGGCGCCGGCGGCACGCTCGGCACGCGCGCGGTGGCAAAGGCGGCGCCCGACGGCTACACCATCGGCCTCGGCTATACCGGCACGCTGTCGATCGCGCCGAGTCTCTATCCGAACGCCGGCTACGACGTGCGCAAGGACTTCGAGCCGATCGGCATGATCGGCACCGCGCCCAGCGTGCTGCTGGTGCATCCGTCGGTGCCGGCCAAGACGGTGGCCGAGTTCATCGCCTACGCCAAAAAATCGCCGAACCCGCTGACCTACGGCTCGCCCGGCGTCGGCACCGCCAACCATCTCGCCGCCGAGCTGTTCGCCAGTGCATCCGGCATCAAGCTTGTCCACGTCCCCTACAAGGGCTCGGGCCCGGCCATGAACGACCTCATCGGCGGCCACATCCCGATGAGCTTTGCGCCAATTCCGGCGGCGATCGGCAATGTCCAGGGCGGCAAGCTGCGCGGGCTCGCCGTCACCAGCCCTAAGCGCTCGGCGCTGCTGCCGGAATTGCCGGCGGTCGCCGAAACGCTGCCCGGCTTCGAGGTGGCGCTGCGCTACGGCCTGATCGCGCCGGCCGGCACGCCGAAGCCGATCGTCGAGAAGCTGAACAAGGCGCTCAACGCGGCGCTTGCCTCCGCCGACGTGAAAAAACGGCTCGTCACCGAAGGCGCCGAATCGCTGCCGGGCACGCCGGCCGATTACGCCGCCGACATCGACAAGGAAGAGAAGAAGTGGAGCGCCGTGGTCAAGGGGCTCGGGCTCAAGGCCGAGTAACGCCTTCATCCGCCAACGGTTATCCGGGCAGGGCGGCGCGTGACAATGCCGCCCTGCGGCCATATTGTGGGTGCTTGATATTCGCCGAGCCGGGTCCTACGAGGAAACTCATGACGAAACGCACTTTGCGCAGTCTGCACCGCGCCACCGTTTTCGCCGCGGCGCTGGGGCTTGCCGTGTCCGCCTCCGCCGCGGCGCAGGCTTTTACGTTCCAGGATGCCGACGGCGGTAGCGCCGGGGCCCGTAGCGGCTACAAGGATCTCGACATTCCGAAGGTGCCCAACAACGCGCCGGACTCGCGCTTCAATTACGGCAACGGACAGGCCACGATGCGGGAGGGCAACACGACGCTCCAGTTCGGCACTCGCCCGTCGTTCAACGAGCAATATAATCCGAACAACATGTTCAATCCCTACTACCGCGACGGCCGCTGGTAGGCACGGGACGCAAGCTTCCGATTTCGTGTTTGTCATCACCGGGCCGGCGCGCAGCGCCGTGACCCGGTGATCTCGTTTTAGGCGGGCAGGGCGGTGCCACTGGAATCGGGATGGCCGGGACAAGCCCGGCCATGACAAGACTCCGCGGCATGCGGGATCGGCAGTTCCGGATTTCGCTGACGCTGCATATTGTTCGAGAAGGGTCTGCGATACCTTGGCGCGGCGGCAGGTGCGCGTGAGTGAATTAGGCGTGGTGCAAGGAGACTTGACATGTGGTTTGCGGCAGCGCTCGTGGTTCTGACGTCTCTCGCCGGCTGCGCGCAATACGATGAGGCGCGGACCGCGAACCTGGCGGCGGCGGAGCAGGAGAGGGTGGCAGCCGATGACGCGAACTGCCGGTCGTCCGGCGTAACGCCCGGTTCTCCGGCGTATGAAGATTGCCGCAAACGACTCTCCAACCAGCACGCCAATGAAGGGCGCGGCCACCAAAGGATGCTCGACCAGATGTTGAACAGCCGGCCGTTTTAGGCAAGCGAACAAAGATGGAAAGATGGTCGATCTACCGATTAACGTCCGTTGACATGTATGTATTCGCGCAGCATCGCGACGAGTGAAATGCCGATGTAAACTGCCGCTTGCGCGACCAGATCATCTTCGCGATTGCGCCGTATGAGGGTCTTATCGTGCTGTCCCACATATAGGCGTAGGCCACCCATCACCGATGTGCTCCCGCTTTGGAGCGAAGTATTTATAAATAGGCCGGCCATCGTCGTGCCGAATGGAATGCCGTATTCCGCACCCAATGTCATGCCATGTTTGTCGTTTGCATATACGTGGCCGATGGAGAGCGACAGATTATCCTGAGGGTAATACTTGAGCGTGGCTTCGTCGAAGAATCCCGATTTGCTGGACACGCTGACCGGGACGGAATTGTACGAACCGTTCAATGACGCGTGACCGGAAACGCCTGCCGTTCCGCTCAGGGTGAAGCGGCCGAAGTAGTGTTCGGCCTCGCCGCCGATGTGGTAGCCATTGAAGCCACCGATGTGGCTGTCGAAATACTGATAACGGGATATGAACCCGAGCCGGCCCTGGGCCGGATCGCGCCAGAACAGATTGAGGCCCGCAAGACCGATGCCCCGGTCGTTGAAGCTGCCGCCCGCGCCCGTGATTTCGAGACCATAGGGGCCGCCAAGCGGTATCGCCACCAGCCCGCTCGATGCGTAAAGCGACTTATCGGAAATCGAACCGGCCACGTTTTCGAAGACGTAATTGACGCCGTCTATCGCCGGCATTTTCTCGGCGGCTTTCCCGGCTTCGGTCATGAAAAATAAAATACAAGCCGCGCTGGCAAACAGCGACGCTACACGCACTGACACGACAGGCCCCCCCGATGCTCTCACCCGGCACCTGGCAGGTAATCTATTGGCCTGCCGATATTGTTGTAAAGATAAATGGGGCGTGCTTCACAGCCGGTGGCCTGGGTGGGCGAAGCGAAACACGGGACTGCCGTCGCCGTTATGGCCGGGCATGATCCGTCGGAGAGCAAGTATCACACCGTCATGGCCGGGCTTGTCCCGGCGCTGAGGCGGCGTAGCTCCTACCGTTTCCGGCTTAGAAATGCCGCGAAGGCGGCTTGTGCTTCACGCGACTCAAGCCGGGCTCTGAATGCGTCGGCCTCCGCGTCGATGCGTGCGACAATCTCGTCCACCGAGCCCCGCATCAGCCGCCGTGCGATGGTCGCGCTGTCGGACGGCATTGCCGCGATGTCGCGCGCGACGGCGAGCGCCCGCACATCCAGCTCGGCGGCGGGGACGACCGCATTGACGATGCCCGCGGCTTTCCCCTCCGCCGCGGATAAAGGCTTGCCCATCACCAGCAGACTGTAAGCCCGCGCGTGTCCCATCAGCCGCGGCGCGATCAGGCTGGAGCCGGCCTCGGGCAGCAAACCGAGCGACACGAAAGGCGTCATCATCGTCGCGGTCTCGCTGGCGATCACCTGGTCGCAATGCAGGAGCATGGTGGTGCCGACGCCGACCGCGTTGCCGCTCACCGCGGCGACCAGCGGCTTGTCGCAGCGCGCCAGCGTATGCAGGAAGCGGATAACGGGCGTGCCGAGCGCGCCGCTCTGCGCCATGGCGACGAAATCGTTGAGGTCGTTGCCGGCGCAGAAGACGTCAGGCGCGCCCGCGATCAACAGGCAGCGCACACCCGCGTCCTTGCCCGCGTCCTCGATCGCCGCCGCCATCGTCTCGTACATGGCGAGCGTCAGCGCGTTCTTCTTCTCCGGCCTGTTCATCCGGACGATGCGGACCGGGCCTTCGGTGTCGATGAGGATGTCGGGCATTTGCCGTTCCTGGAGAGAGGCCTCACACCGCCTTTGCCATCTCCCTCAACTTGAATTTCTGAATCTTCCCCGTGCTCGTCTTCGGAATTTCCGCGAACACGACGTAGCGCGGGCATTTGTAGGCCGCCAAATTCTTCTTGCACCATTGCATCAGTTCGTCCGCGCTCGCCTGCGCGCCGGGCTTGAGCTCGACGAAGGCGCACGGGGTCTCGCCCCATTTGTCGTCGGGCTTGGCCACCACCGCGGCGGCGCTGACGGCGGGATGCTTGTAGAGCGCGTCTTCCACCTCGATGGATGAAATGTTCTCGCCGCCCGAAATGATGATGTCCTTGGAGCGGTCCTTGAGCTGGATGTAGCCGTCGGGATGCATGACGCCGAGGTCGCCGGTGTGAAACCAGCCGCCTTCGAAGGCCTTGTCGGTCGAAGATTTGTTTTTGAGATAGCCCTTCATCACCACGTTGCCGCGCATCATCACTTCGCCGAGCGTCTCGCCGTCGCGCCGCACCGGCGCCATGCTTTCGGGATCCAGCACGTCGAGCGCCTCCAGCGCGCCGTAGCGCACGCCCTGGCGCGATTTCTTGGCGGCCTGCTCGGCGGCCGGCAGCGCATCCCATTCGGCGTGCCAGTCGTTCACCACCGCCGGGCCGTAGCATTCGGTCAGGCCGTACAGATGGGTGACGTTGAAGCCCGCCTCCTTCATGGCGGCGAGCACGGCCTCCGGCGGCGGCGCGGCGGCGGTGAAGAACTCGACCACGTGGGGCAGGGGCCGCTTCTCCTGCGATGGCGCGTTGAGCAAGGTCGCCATCACGATCGGCGCGCCGCACAGATGCGTGACCTTGTGCGTGGCGATGGCGTCGTACATCGCGGCCGCGCGCACGGCGCGCAGGCAGACATGCGTGCCGGCCACCACCGAAATCGACCACGGGAAGCACCAGCCGTTGCAGTGGAACATCGGCAGCGTCCACAGGTACACCGGATGCTTGCCCATGGAGCAGGTGACGACGTTGCCGACGGCGAGCAGGTGCGCGCCGCGGTGATGATAGACCACGCCCTTGGGGTCGCCGGTGGTGCCCGAGGTGTAGTTGAGCGTGATGGCGTCCCATTCGTCGCCCGGCATCTGCCAGGCGTAATCCGGATCGCCTTGCGCGACGAAGTTCTCGTATTCGATGGCGCCGAGCCGTTCGCCGGCGCCCGTGTATTCGGGATCGTCGTAGTCGATCACCAGCGGCTTCACCTTGGCGAGGCTGAGCGCCTCCTTCATCACCTTGGAGTATTCGCGGTCGGTGATGACGACCTTGGCCTCGGCGTGGTCGAGCGAGAAGGCGATGATGGCTGCGTCCAGCCGCGTGTTCAGCGTGTTGAGCACGCCTTGGGCCATCGGCACGCCGTAGTGGCATTCGAGCATGGCCGGCGTATTGGCGAGAAAAGCCGACACCGTGTCGCCGCGCTTGATGCCGTGCTTGGCCAGCGCCGAGGCGAGCCGCCGCGTGCGCGCGTAGAACTCCGCGTAGGATCGGCGCAAGGGACCGTGGATGATCGCGGTGTGGCCGGGGAATACGGCCGCCGCGCGCTCCAGGAAGCCGAGCGGCGTCAGCGGCTGGTAATTGGCCGGATTGCGGTCGAGATCGGTGTCATAGGGCGTTTTCGCCATAGTTTCGGGTCCCCTCACGGGGTTAAACTACGAAGCGCGGGGCCGGCAATCAATCGCCGTGTCAGCTTTGCCAGAGCCCGAGCACGCCCGAATGCAGCAGCGCGACCGAGATCAGCAGCAGCACGACCATGATGATTTTGTAGAACAGCGCCTGCGGTATGGTGCGCACCAGCCAGAAGCCGACCTGGTTCATCGCCAGCGCGAGCGGCAGCAGTATCAATGACGTGCCGAGCCCGGCGATCGAGAACTGCCCGAGCGCGACATAGGGCACCAGTTTCATCAGGTTCATGGCGGCGAAGAAGATGGCGGTGGTGGAGACGAACACCATCTTCGGCAAGCCCATCGACATCGCATAGACCTGGTAGGGCGGCCCGCCGGCCTGGCAGATGGTCGAGGTGAAGCCCGACAGCGCGCCCCAGAACAGCCCGCCAGCGACGCCCGGCGTGCGCGCGCGCGGCACGATGAAGCGGGCGCCGAACCAGTAATAGAGCACGAAGGCGATGGTGAAGGCGCCGATGAAGACGCGCACGGCGGCGTCCGAGACGTAGGCGGCCAGCCAGCCGGCGAGCGCGACGCCGAGCACCGCGCCCGGGATCAGATAGGCGAGCAGGCGGCCGTTCCATTCCTTGCGGTAGACCCACACCGCGTTGACGTCCTGCACGATCATGATCGGCAGCATGACGGCGGCCGCTTCCAGCGGCGGCATGGCCAGCGCGACCAGCGGCGTCGCCATCTGGCCAACGCCCGCGAAGCCGCCTTTCGACAGCCCGAGCGACACCACGGCGGGGATCGCCAGCAGGTAGAACAGGGGGTCGGTGATGATGGTCACTTCAGTCCGGTCATTCCGGGGCGCGCCGTACCCAAGTCGGCTATAGCCGACTTGGGTACCTTAAGTGCTGATCTCGGGTAAACCCGAGATCAGTGGCGCGAACCCGGAATCCAGGGGCGCCCCGCAAAGCCTTTCATGTGGCTCTGGATTCCGGGTTCGCTCGCTTACGCTCGCGCCCCGGAATGACAAGGAAGAATATTGCGCCGGATCAAAGCCCAGGCGGCGGCGCCGCGCCAGCCTTGTTTGCGCATGCCGGCCGTTCCACAATCGGGGCCAAAAGGCCCTAGGGAGACGAAAGAATGGATGTCCGCGCGAGCCGCTATCACGACGTTTACGCGCATTGGCAGCGCAGCCCGGAAGTGTTCTGGGCGGAGGCCGCGGCCGAAATCGACTGGTACGAGAAGCCGCAGAAGATATTCGACAAGGACGCCGGCATCTACGGCCGCTGGTTCGCGGGCGCCACCTGCAACACCTGCTACAACGCGCTCGACCGCCACGTCCGCAACGGCCGCAACGACCAGGTCGCGCTGATCTACGATTCCCCCGTCACCAACACGGTCAAGACCTTCACCTACGGCCGCATGCTGTCGGAGGTGCAGCTGCTCGGCGCCATGCTGCGCGACTTCGGCGTGGAGAAGGGCGACCGCGTCATCATCTACATGCCGATGGTGCCGGAGGCGGTGTTCGCCATGCTCGCCTGCGCCCGCATCGGCGCGGTGCACTCGGTGGTGTTCGGCGGCTTCGCCGCGAAGGAACTGGCCAAGCGCATCGACGACTGCACGCCGAAGGTCATTTTGTCCGCGAGCTGCGGTATCGAGGGCGCGCGCGTCATCCCGTACAAGCCGTTGCTCGACGAGGCGATCACCCTGTCGCAGCACAAGCCCAAGGCCTGCATGATCCTGCAGCGCCCGCAATGCGAGGCGGCGCTGACGCCCGGCCGCGACCACAACTGGCGCAAAGTGTGGGAGCAGGCGGTCGAATATGCCAAGACTTCGGACTGCGTGCCGGTCGCCGCCACCGATCCGCTCTACATCCTCTACACCTCCGGCACCACCGGCATCCCCAAAGGCGTGGTGCGCGACAACGGCGGCCACATGGTCGCGCTGAAGTGGTCGATGCAGAACCTCTACGGCATCAGCCCCGGCGAGGTGTGGTGGTGCGCCTCCGACATCGGCTGGGTGGTCGGGCACTCCTACATCGTTTACGCGCCGCTGCTGCACGGCGCGACCTCGATCATGTACGAGGGCAAGCCGGTCGGCACGCCGGACGCCGGCGCCTTCTGGCGCGTGATCGCGCAGCACAAGGCGGTGGCGCTGTTCACCGCGCCGACCGCCTTCCGCGCCATCCGCAAGGAGGACCCGGACGGCAAGCTGCTCAAGCAATACGACCTGTCCAAATTCCGCACGCTGTTCCTCGCCGGCGAGCGCGCCGACCCGCCGACCATCCAGTGGGCGGAGGAGATGCTCAAGGTGCCGGTGATCGACCACTGGTGGCAGACCGAGACCGGCTGGTGCATCGCCGGCAATCCGGTGGGGCTCGGCGCGCTGCCGGTGCGCTACGGCTCGGCCTGTGTGCCGATGCCGGGCTACGAGATCGACGTCGTCGACGAGACCTGCCACAAGGTGCCGGCCAACAAGATCGGCTCCATCGTCATCAAGCTGCCGATGCCGCCGGGCGCTTTCCCGACGCTGTGGCAGCAGGACGAGCGCTTCAAGGAAGCCTACCTCAACGAATTCCCCGGCTACTACAAGACGGCCGACGCCGGCTACAAGGACGACGACGGCTACGTGTATGTCATGAGCCGCACCGACGACATCATCAACGTCGCCGGTCACCGGCTCTCGACCGGCGGCATGGAGGAGGTGCTGGCCGGCCATCCCGACGTCGCCGAATGCGCGGTGCTCGGCATCAAGGACGAGCTGAAGGGCGAGGTGCCCTGCGGCTTCATCGTGCTCAAGGCCGGCGTCAACCGCCCGCCGGAGGAGATCGAGAAGGAGATCGTCGCGCTGGTGCGCGACAAGGTCGGCCCGGTGGCGTCGTTCAAGCTCGCCATCACGGTGGCGCGCCTGCCCAAGACGCGCTCAGGAAAAATTCTCCGCGGCACCATCAAGAAGATCGCCGACGGCGAGCCCTGGACCATGCCGGCGACCATCGACGACCCGGCGATCCTCGACGAGATCGGCGGCGCGCTGAAGGGGCACGGGGTGGGGAAGTAGTTCAAGTTATAGCCGACCAACAATCTAATAAGGCCCACGCCCATGCACCTCTTCATCTGCACCGCCTGCGGCACGCAATATCCGGAAAGCGCCGCGCCGCCCGCGCAATGCGTCATCTGCGAGGAGGAGCGGCAATACGTGCCGCCGCGCGGCCAGACCTGGACCACATTGGAAGGGCTGGCCAACAGCCACATGAACGCCTTCCACGAATACGGCACCGGCATCATCGGCATCGGCGCCGGCTTTGCCATCGGCCAGCGCGCGCTGCTGGTGCGCACGGAAGGCGGCAACATTCTGTGGGACTGCGTCTCAACGCTCGATGCCGCCACCGTCACGCTGATCAGGGGTCTCGGGGGGCTCAAGGCCATCGCCATCTCGCATCCGCATTTCTACACGGCGATGCACGAATGGGCGCGCGCCTTCGATTGCCCGATCCATCTGCACGCCGCCGACAAGGAATGGGTCATGCGGCCCGGCCCGGCGGTGAAGCACTGGGACGGCGACACGCTCAAGCTCTGGGATGGCGTCACGCTGGTGCGCTGCGGCGGTCACTTCCCCGGCGGCACGGTGATGCACTGGGCGGGCGGGGCGCAAGGGCGCGGCGTCGTCTGCGCCGGCGATGTCCTGTCGATCACCACCGACCGCAAATGGGTGTCGTTCATGCGCAGCTATCCGAACTTCATCCCGCTGTCGAAGCGCGAAGTGGAAGGCATCGGCAACGCGCTCAAGCCGTTCCCCTTCGACATCATCTACGGCCACTACTTCGACCGCGTCATCCCGAAGGACGGCAAGCGGGTGTTGGAGAAATCGGTGGCGCGCTACGTCGCGGCGATCGAGGGGACGCGGGGGTATTAAACTTCGTCATTCCGGGGCGCGCCGAAGGCGCGAACCCGGAATCCATAACCATCAACGCTGCGGCGTATGGATTCCGGGTCCGCTCGCTTCGCTCGCGTCCCGGAATGACGGCACAAAAAAATGGCCGGCGGTGAGCCGGCCATTTTGAATTTAAGATTGAAGCGAGCGCTTACTCGTCCTCGCCCTTGTCCTTGCCGCCGAGCTGCTTGAGCTTGGCGAACACAGCGGAAACGTCGATGTCGCCGCCCGGCTTCTGCTCGGCTTCCGCGGCGGCGGCGGCGACTTCGGCCTCCTTCTTGGCCGTGGTCTCGGCCGCCGGCAGCAGCGTCGCGCCGGTGTCGGCGGGCGCGGGCTTCTCCTTGTTGGCGCGCTGCACTTCGAGGTCGAGGTCGATCTGCGAGCACAGACCGAGCGTGACCGGATCGAGCGGCGTCAGCGCGGCTGAATTCCAGTGCGTGCGGTCGCGGATCGAGGCGATGGTCGACTTGGTGGTGCCGACCAGCCGCATGATCGCCGCGTCCTTGAGCTCGGGATGGTTGCGCACCAGCCAGAGGATGGCGTTCGGCCGGTCCTGCCGGCGCGACACCGGCGTGTAGCGCGGGCCCTTCTTGCCGCGCTCGGGCGTGTGCACGGCCACCTTCGGCTCCGAGAGCTTCAGGCGGATATCCGGGTTCTTCTCGGCCTCGGAAATCTGCTCGCGGCTGAGCTGGCCGGTCTGCACCGGGTCCATGCCCTTGATGCCCTGGGCGGCGTCGCCGTCGGCGATCGCCTTCACCTCGAGCGGGTGCAGCTTGCAGAAGTCGGCGATCTGGTCGAACGACAGCGCGGTGTTGTCCAAGAGCCAGACGGCGGTCGCCTTGGGCATGAGCGGTGCTGCGGTCGCCATGGCAAATATCTCCTTTAAGCTTCGCCCGCCCTCGGGGCGAAGCACTTGGACCATCGGTGATGATCGGGAAGTGGCCGGAATATAGGGGCTGACCGCCCCCCGTGCAACCGTTCCGGCTTGACAGGGCGGGGGCGCGCGCCCCATGTCGGGGGCGACCGAACCCGCGAAATGCGCGGCTTTCGAGGATATTTCATGGTCGCCGGCCCGGAAAAACCCGCCCTGAAGGTACTGCTGTGCTCGCCGCGCGGTTTCTGCGCCGGGGTCGTGCGCGCCATCGAATCGGTGGAGCGTGCGCTCGCCGTTTATGGGCCGCCGGTCTATGTCCGCCACGAGATCGTGCATAATCGCTACGTGGTCGAGAGCCTGCGCGCCAAAGGCGCGGTTTTCGTCGAGGAACTCGACGAGGTTCCCGACGGCGGTGCCCCGGTCATATTTTCGGCGCACGGCGTGCCGCGCAGCGTTCCGGACGAAGCGGCGCGGCGCAATCTGTTCGCGCTCGACGCCACCTGCCCGCTGGTCACCAAGGTGCACCGCGAGGCCGAGATCCATCACCGCCGCGGGCGCGAGATCGTGCTCATCGGCCACTCGGGCCACCCAGAAGTCATCGGCACCATGGGCCAGTTGCCGCCGGGCAGCGTGACCTTGATCGAGACCCTGACCGACGCCGACCGCTTCGCGCCGCGCGACGCCGGCAAGCTCGCTTACGTGACGCAGACCACTTTGTCGGTCGACGACACCGCGGCCATCGTCGAGCGGCTTAAAGCACGCTTCCCGGGCATCGTCGGCCCGCACAAGGAAGACATCTGCTACGCCACCACCAACCGCCAGGAAGCGGTCAAGCGCGTGGCCCCCATCGTCGACGCCATGATCGTGGTCGGCGCGCCCAACTCGTCGAACTCGCAGCGGCTCAAGGAAGTCGCCGAGCGCGCCGGCTGCCCGCGCGCGGCGCTGGTGCAGCGCGCAGCCGACATCGACTGGGACATGTTCGGCGACGTGTCTTCACTCGGCATCACCGCCGGCGCCTCCGCGCCGGAAGTGCTGGTCGAGGAGATCATCGACGCCTTCGCCCAGCGCTACACCGTACGCGTCGAGACCGTGTCGGCGGCCGAGGAGGGCGTTTTCTTCCCGCTGCCGCGCCAGTTGCGCGAGACCGAAGCGGCGGAGTGACGTTTTCATGGCCGTCTACACCGACGTTTCGGCGGAAGACCTGACCCGCTTTCTTTCGGATTACGACATCGGCGAATTGCTCTCCTACAAGGGCATCGCCGAGGGCGTGGAGAATTCCAATTTCCTGGTGCACACCGGCGCCGGCAATTTCATCCTCACGCTCTACGAAAAGCGCGTGGCGGAGCAGGACCTGCCGTTCTTCCTGGCGCTGATGGAGCATCTCGCCGCCCGCGGCATCACCTGCCCGCAACCCGTGAAGAACCGGCAGGGCGGCATGCTCGGCAGAATCGCCGGGCGGCCAGCGGCGATCGTGACCTTCCTCGAGGGCATGTGGCACCGCAGGCCGAACGCCGCGCACTGTGCCGGCGTCGGCGAGGCGCTGGCGCGGCTGCATCTGGCCGGCGCCGACTTTGCCATGAAGCGGCCGAACGCGTTGTCGGTCGAAAACTGGCGGCCGCTGTTCGAGCACGCCGGCGCGCGCGGCGACAGCGTGCGCCCGGGGCTGTGCAACGAGATCGTCACCGAGCTCGACATGCTGGAGCGCGCCTGGCCGCGCGGGCTGCCGCAAGGCGTCATCCACGCCGACCTGTTCCCCGACAACGTGTTCTTCCTCGGCGACCATCTGTCCGGGCTGATCGACTTCTATTTCGCCTGTACCGACACGCTCGCCTACGACGTGGCGATCTGCCTGAACGCCTGGTGTTTCGAGCCGGACCATGCCTTCAACGTCACCAAGGGCCGCGCGCTGCTTTCCGGCTACGGCAAGATGCGCGCGCTGTCGGCAGACGAGCGCGCGGCGCTGCCAATGCTGGCGCGCGGCGCGGCCATGCGCTTCCTGCTCACGCGGCTGGTCGATTGGCTGGCCGTGCCCGAAGGCGCCATGGTCAGGCCGAAGGATCCGCTCGAATATCACCGCAAGCTGCGCTTCCATCAGTCAGTGCAGAGCGCTGCCGACTACGGGATTTAGCGTATGAGCTTTATTGTGCTGTCATTCCGGGGCGCGCCGCAGGCGCGAACCCGGAATCCAGAAGCAGGCATGGTGCTTGCGTCTGGATTCCGGGTCCGTCGCTTCGCGACGTCCCGGAATGACGGAATGTGTGGACCATGAGCGACCAGCGCGTGACCGTGCATACCGATGGGGCGTGCTCGGGAAATCCCGGTCCGGGCGGCTGGGGCGCGATCCTCTCCTTCGGCGAGCACGAGAAGGAGCTGATGGGCGGCGAGCCGCACACCACCAATAACCGCATGGAGCTGATGGCGGCGATCGCCGCGCTCGAAGCGCTCAAGCGGCCCTGCATCGTCGACATCCACACCGACAGCCAGTACCTGCGCAACGGCATCATGAGCTGGATCAACAACTGGAAGCGCAACGGCTGGCGCACTGCCGACAAGAGCCCGGTCAAGAATGTCGATCTGTGGAAGCGCCTCGATGAGGCGCTTGGGCATCACACCGTGCACTGGCACTGGGTCAAGGGCCACGCCGGCCACGCGATGAACGAGCGCGCCGATCAGCTGGCGCGCGACGGTCTCGTCGCCGCGCGCGCGGGCGCGGTCGGCGCGATGAAGCCGAAATGAAAACGGCCGGGCGCAAGCCCGGCCGCCGTCGCGCTAAATAGACGGTTACAGCTGCCCGAGCAGCGTCTGGCCGCCGGAGACCTCGCACTTGCCCGGCGCTTCCTCGACGTTGAACTTTTTCACCACGCCGTCCTCGACCAGCATGGAGTAGCGCTTGGAGCGCACCCCGAGGCCGCCGGCGGCACCGTCGAAATCCATGCCGATCGCCTTGGCGAATTCGCCGTTGCCGTCCGCCAGCGCTTCGACCTTGCCGTCGGCGCCGGTCGCCTTCTTCCAGGCTTCCAGCACGAAGATGTCGTTGACCGCGGTCACGGCCACGCTGTGAACGCCCTTGCCCTTGATGGCGTCGAGATTGGCGAGGAAGCTCGGCATGTGCAGGTTGGTGCAGGTCGGGGTAAAGGCGCCGGGCACCGCGAACAGCGCCACCTTGCGGCCCTTGAACACTTCGTCGGTGGTCTTCCAGCCGGGACCTTCCGTCGTCATCACGCGAAACTTGGCTTCAGGCAATCGATCGCCGACCTTGATGGGCATGGGTGTCCTCTTCCCGTTGCGGATTATTGGTTTTCCCGGAAACGGTAATTACGCCCATATCCCCGGTTAGTCGAGATGGGTCGCGACCTCGAAGGCGCGGTCGCCTTTCACCACCGTGAAAATCAGGTCGAAGCGGCTTTTCGGATCGACGCCGGGCGGCAGGCCGTCGAGTTCGAAGCCGAAATGGCGGCGGCCGGCGGGCGCGCCTTGCGCCGGCTTCGGGATCGGCAGCGCCCAGTCGCCGGACGGCCCTTCGACGAACAGTTGCACCGGCACGTTGTCCGGCGCCGCGACGTCGACCATGACCAGCGGCTTCGGCCCGCCATTGACGCGGCGCGCGATCAGGCCCGCTTCCGCCGCGGTGGCCGGCGCCGGCACGCGCTTCTCGGCCGCGGTCAGCGCCGCATCCTCGCCGCTGGCGCCCGGCGCAAGCAGCAGCTCGGCTTGGCCTTCCGCCGGCACGCACAATTTCTCGCATACCGCATAGTCGATCTTGACGCGCAGCCGCACCGGCTTGCCCGGCTCGCGCGGCATCACGCGCAGCGGGAACACCACGCCGTTGTCGTAGCCCAAGGTCTGCCCGGTCTCGTCGCTGTGCAGCGACGGCACCGGATAGAACACGCGCGCGCGGGCGAGATTTTCCGAGCCGGAAAAATCGAACTTCGGCGGCACGCCGGAATCGCCCGGATAGCGCCAATAGGTTTTCCAGCCGGGGTTGAGTTTGATCTCGACGCCGGCGCGCAACACCGTCTCGTTCTTGTTGGTGCCGGCGATCAGCCGGGCCGCCGAGCGGGTGTCCTGGCTCCAGGCCGAGACATCGTCGGCGCGTGCGGCGGCCGGCAGCAAGGCGACGGCGCAAATTGCCAATGCAAAAAGCTTGAATCGGTCGGTCATGGCGGCGGGTTGTAGTCGGTTGCCGCCGCCCGGGCCATTGAATTCATCGTGAGCAGGGTGAAGCCTTTTTGGGCAGGGGTGGCGATTTCGCCACAATTGCAGGGTCGATTATGACGGCGGGCCGGTTGAACTTTCGAGCGCAAGCTTCGTTTGCAAGAACGGACCGATCGGGTAACCTTTCACCATGAAGAGCTCGCGAAAAGCTTCCGACGACGCGCCCGCCCGCGGTTATCTCGACGGGCAGATGCTGATCGCCATGCCGGCGATGAGCGACGAGCGATTCGCGCGCTCGGTGATCTACGTCTGCGCCCACTCGACCGAAGGTGCCATGGGCATCGTGGTCAACCACCCCGCGCAGAACATCAAGTTTCCCGACCTGCTCGTCCAGCTCGATGTCATCCCCGCGAGCGAGCGCATCCAGTTGCCGGTGCAGGCCGAGGACGTGAAGGTCCTCAAGGGCGGGCCGGTGGAGACCGGGCGCGGCTTCGTGCTGCACTCCGCCGACTTCTTCATCGAGAATTCGACGCTGCCCATCGACGAAGGCATCTGCCTCACCGCCACGCTCGACATCCTCAAGGCGATCGCGCGCGGCAACGGGCCGGCGAGCGCGATCCTGGCGCTCGGCTATGCCGGCTGGGCGCCCGGCCAGCTCGAGCAGGAGATCCAGCAGAACGGCTGGCTGCATTGCGCCGCCGACCGCGAGCTTATCTTCGGTGGCGACATCGAGCACAAATACGAGCGCGCGCTGCGCAAGATCGGCATCGATCTCGGCATGCTGTCGAGCGAAGCCGGCCACGCCTGACGAAATTCGTCACTTCGTCGTCGACGTCGAAGGGCACATCGCCGCCGGCCCGTGATGCGGGTAGCCGTTCTTCTTCATGTAAGCGGCGAACAGGGCATTGGCGCCGGTGTCGGCTTTCGGCGTTGCCGCCGACCACATGCTGGCACAACCGCCCTCGTCCGTGCCGCATGCGCCGCCCAGCGTGTACATCGGGCCGGTGTATACCGGGCATGTGCAGGTCGTGCTTTTCGGATTGTTGCGGTCCACGACACAAGGTGCGCCATAGCACCAGGCCCATTGCTGATTGGAGTAGGTGCAGCTCATGGTCTGGTTTTTTTCGTTGTAGAGATTCGAATAGGTCGAGATCAGGAAGGTCCGCCCGTTGCGCACGATGGGGATGCGGGACTGGCAGCTTCCCGGGCCCATCGACCAGCCCTTTTGCACGTCGCAGGCGCAGTTGGCGTATTTGATGGTGCCGCCCTTGCCGACGATCGGCTGGCAGAGCGCTTTGATGCAAAGCGCATAGGTTCCGTCGCAGAAGACGGGCTTGCCGAGCGGCGGCGACTGCGCCGGGGCCATCGTCGGCAATAGCCCGAGTGCGGCGGCGATCAGCAGCGATTTCAAGGCCTTCATGGCGTCCTCCCCCTGAAAACGGGAGCGAAGGATGCGCCAAAATCGCCTACAACTCAAGATTGTTATTTATTCAGACGCAATCACTTTCAGGGCCGGGCGCCGCTGCTGCGGCTGCTCGCCCAGGAGATCGCGCGCCGCCTCGCCAGTCATCGGCTCGCCGAAGGCGAAGCCCTGCGCGTATTCGCAGCCGAGCTGGTAGAGCTCGACCGCATCGCTGTCCGTCTCGGCGCCTTCCGCCACCACCTCCATGCCGAGGTCGTGCGCCATGGCGATGATCGAGCGCAGGATCACCGGGCGCGTGCCGCGCGACGTGGTGCGCACGAAGGACTGGTCGATCTTGATGGTGTCGAACGGGAAACGCTGCAGATAAGCGAGCGAGGAGTGGCCGGTACCGAAGTCGTCGAGCGACAGGCCGGCGCCGAGCTCCTTGATGCGCGTGAGCATCTGCGCCGCGTGCTCGGGGTTCTCCATCACCAGCGACTCGGTGATCTCCAGTTTGAGCGTGCCGCGCGCCAGCGCCGTGCGGCCGAGCACGCCGCGCAGGTCCTGAATCAGGTCGTGGCGCAAGAGCTGCCGCGACGACACGTTCACGCTGGCGAAGACCGGCTCGCGCGAGCGGCTGCCCGCCTGCCACTGCGCAAGCTGGCGCGCGGTGCGGTCGAGCACGAACAGGCCGAGGTCGACGATAAGGCCGATCTCCTCGGCGATCGAGATGAATTCCGACGGCGACAGCCGCCCGAGCTTGGGATGGTCCCAGCGCGCCAGCGCCTCGAAGCCGGCGATGGCGCGATCCTCCAGCCGCACGATCGGCTGGTACAGCACCTTGATCTCCTCGCGCTCGATAGCGCGGCGCAATTCCGATTCCATGGTGAGGCGGTCGGTCTTGCGCGTGCGCATGCCCGGCTTGAAGATCTCGATGCGGTCGCCGCCGATGCGCTTGGCGTGATACATCGCGAGCTCGGCGTCTTTCAGCACTTCCTCCGGCCGCGGCGCCTGGTTCTCGGCCAGCGCCAGCCCGATCGACGCGGTGAGGAATATCTCGCGGTCGTTGAAGGCGATCGGCGCGCGCAGCGCGCGGCGCATGGTTTCGGCGAAGGCGACGATGCGTGCCGGCTCGCGCTCCGACATCAGGATCAGCGCGAACTGGTCGCCGGACAGGCGCGCCAGCGTGTCCTGCGGTTTCAAGAGGCGCGACAGGCGGCGCGCGATGGTGAGCAGGATGGAATCGCCGACCGCGATGCCGACCGAGTCGTTCACCTGCTTGAAGCGGTCGATGTCGATCACCGCCACCGACGGCCGCATGTTCGGGTCGGACTTGGCGAAGCCGAAGGCGGCCTCCATGCGGTCGATGAACAATTCGCGGTTGGGCAGGCCGGTGAGGTTGTCGTGCACTGCGTCGAACAGCAGGCGTTCTTCCGAATTCTTGAAGTCGGTGACGTCGGTGAGCGTGCCGACCAGGCGCACCACTTCGCCGTCGGAGCCGACCACCGGCCGTGCCTTCAGCGACAGCCAGACGAAATGGCCGTCGGCCGCGCGCAGGCGGAAATCCTGCGTGAGCCGCCCGCGCCGCTGCTCCACCGCGCTGTCGAGCGAAGCGCGGAAGCGGTCGCGGTCGAGGGGATGCAGCACGTCGAGCCAGACGGCGGCCGGGCCTTCCAGCGCCCCGCGCTTGAGGCCGAGCACGTGCTCGGTCTCCGGGCTGGTGTAGACCTTGTCGGCGGAGACGTCCCAGTCCCAGATCATGTCGCCGGCGCCGGTCAGCGCCAGCGCGCGCCGCTCGACGTCGGACACGATGCCGTGCGTGATGCCGCCGGCAAAAGCATGCTGCATGACGGTGAAGCCGATCAGCATGACGATCAGCACCAGGCCGCCGAGCAGCGCCGGGCCGATGATGTCGTTGGTGACGACGCCGGTGACGGCAAAGCCCGCCGACACTGTCCATACTACCAGCAGGAGCCAGGTCGGGATCAGGAGCACCGCGCGGTCGAAGCCGTGGGTGGAGAGGTAGATCACCAGCGCGAGGCCGAAGACCGCGATCAGGAAAAGCGACAGCCGCGCGATGCCGGAGGCGACCGCCGGATCGAACACCGCGACCGCGATCAGCGCCGCCAGCGCGGCCAGCCAGGCGATGGTGATGTGGGCATAGCGCACGTGCCAGCGCGACAAATTGAGATAGGCGAACAGAAACACGAGCAGCGTCGCCGACAGGATCGCCTCGCCGCAGGCGCGCCACACGCGCTCGGCGCCGGCCGACATGTCGAACACCTTGCCCCAGAAGCCGAAGTCGATGCCGATGTAGATCAGCACCGCCCATCCGAGCGCGGCAGCGGCCGGAAACATCACCGAGCCCTTCACCACGAACAGGATGGTGAGGAAAAGCGCCAGCAGTCCGGCGATGCCGATGACGATGCCGTAATAGAGCGTGAAGGAGTTGACCTTGTCCTTGTAGGCGTCCGGCTCCCACAGATAGATCTGCGGCAGCCGGTCCGTGCGCAATTCGGCGACGAAAGTGATGACCGAGCCGGGGTCGAGCGTGACGCGGAAAATGTCGGCGGTCGTGCTTTCCTGCCGCAGCGGGCGGTCGCCGGTCGACGGCGTGATACTGGCGATGCGCGAGAGGCCGAGATCGGGCCAGATCAGGCCGGAGCCGACCATGCGGTAATGCGGCACGACGATCAGGCGGTCGATCTGCTCGTCGCTGTTGTTGGTGAGGGCGAACACCGCCCAGTTGTTGTTGCGCTCGCGCGCGCGCACCTCGATGCGGCGCACGATGCCGTCGGGACCGGGCGCGGTGGAAACCTGGATGCGGTCGTTTTCGGTCTTCTGCCGTTCGGTGGCGGCGGTGAGATCGATTGCCGAGGCGTCGAGACGGACATTGACCGCTTCGACCGCGCGCGCGGGTACCGCCAGCAAGACGGCCAGCGCAAGCACCACGGCCAAGGCCGTCACGCAACGGGTCACGATCAATCCTGATTCCCCGGCCGCGGCAGCGCCCGTCCGCGAATTCGTCAGACCCTGCCGGTTCAATTCTTGGTTCAAGCCCCTGTTTGCTTCTCGTCCGACATTACGCCGATTTCGCGGCTTGGCGCCATTCCGCGGCCGCCCCCCGCGCCCGCGGACGCAGATGATACGCCGATAACCTCAATTGGTTAGGACGATTTTCCCGATGTGTGCGCTGGATTCCATCAGCGCGTGGGCGGCGGCCGCCTCGCGCAAGGGGAAGGTCTTGTAGATCGCCGGCTTCACTTTGCCGGCGGCCAGCAATGGCAGCACGTTGTCCTCCACCGCGCGCGCGATGGCCGCCTTGTCGGCGACCGAGCGCGCGCGCAGCGTCGAACCGGTGTGGTGCAAACGCTTGAGCATCAGTCGCATGAAGTTCACTTCCGCCTTGGCGCTGCCCATGAAGGCGATCTGCACGATGCGTCCCTCGACGGCGGCGGCCTCGTAGTTGCGGCCGATGTAGTCGCCGCCGACCATGTCGAGGATAACATTGGCGCCGGCGTCGCCGGTGGCCGCCTTGGTGGCGGCGACGAAGTCCTCGGTCTTATAGTTAATGGCGAGGTCGGCGCCGAGCTTGCGGCAGGCCTCGCATTTGTCTTCCGAGCCGGCGGTGATGATCACGCGCGCGCCGAATTGCTTGGCGAGCTGGATGGCGGTGGTGCCGATGCCGGACGAGCCGCCATGCACCAGCAGCGTTTCGCCGGCTTTCAGGCCGCCGCGCTCGAACACATTGTGCCAGACGGTGAAGGTGGTCTCCGGCACGGCCGCCGCTTCCACCATCGGCAGCGTGCTCACCGGCAAAGTGTGCGCCGCATGCGCGATGCAGTATTCGGCGTAGCCGCCGCCCGAGACCAGCGCCATCACGCGGTCGCCGGTCTTCCAGCGCTTGATGCCGGAGCCGAGCGCGACGATCTCCCCGGCGATCTCGAGGCCCGGAATGTCGGAGGCGCCCGGCGGAGGCGGATAGAGGCCCTTGCGCTGCATTACGTCCGGGCGGTTCACGCCGGCGGCGGCGACCTTGACCAGAATTTCGTCCGCGCCCGGCGCGGGAACCGGACGCTGCTCCGGCACCAGCACGTCGGGCCCGCCGGGGGCCTTGATGCCGATGACGGTCATCTGGGCTGGAAGTGTCGGCATTCGGGTTCCTCATTCATGACCGGAGGGCATGTTTAGGCGGCCCCCGCGGGTGTGACAACCCGGGCCGCCAACGCTAGATTTTCCCTCACCGTCATTCCGGGACGGCCCGTCAGGGCCGGACCCGGAATCCAGAAACAGAGACCATGCTTGCCTCTGGATTCCGGGTTCGCTCGCTTCGCTCACGCCCCGGAATGACATCGCAGAGAGGCCGCCCATGCCCGCGATCGAAGACGACGACAGGCCGAAGAAGAAGGTTGTTCACGAAATCGGGCAGGACCTGACCCTGCTGTCGGTGGATGAACTTGCCGCCCGTGTGCAGGTGCTGCGGGACGAGATCGGCCGGCTGGAAGCCGACATGACCGGGAAGCGCGCCAAGCGGGCGGCGGCCGATCAGTTCTTCAAGCGGTGACCGCGCGGACCTTGCCGAATTAATTCGGGTTGCAGGCGCCGCCTTTACCCGTCGTTAAGCTTTCTCGATCATTACTGTGGGTGTCCATCTTCATGGACATTGAGTGGCTCCTGTCCACTCTGTTTGACGCCTCCCTGTTATCACCTTCGAGCCGCCGGCGACGGCGGCTCTTTTTTTGGCGAATTCGCCGCGAAATGCGCGCGGATGCATTCGCGCTGTCCCGTTTTGACCCAACTGTCACAATGCGTTTCGCATTTGCCCCTTAAGCTTGCCTGACAACCATATGCCGAGGTTTGCGGGCGCGCCGTCTGGACTCGTCGCAGCGGGCCGCGCATGCTTACCCAATCGTGAACGGGGTGCGTGTTTACCCTGCGCGGGCGTGGATTTCCGGGATAGGGACTTGGGGTTTCGGAAACTTCGCCGCCGGCGCGTATGTGTGAGGCGTTGCGTCATGTCCGAGAAGCCGTTGATCAGCCACGCGCAGCCGGTGTCCTTCGGCGAGCGGCTGGCCAATTCGCAGGCCTTTGCCGACCTGTTCAAGGACGGCATGGCGCTGGTCGAAGAGACCGCCACCTATCTCGACGGCCCCGGCCGGCAGGAATCCAAGAAACTCGAGCGCGCCGCCGCGCTCGCCTATGCGACCGAGAGCATGCGCCTCACCACGCGGCTGATGCAGCTTGCGTCGTGGCTGCTGCTGCACCGCGCGGTCAAGGAAGGCGAGATGTCGCTCGCCCAGGCCAATAAGGAAAAGACCAAGGTCAAGCTCGCGGCTACCGACACGCACGATCCCGACAACGTCGCGCTGCTGCCGGAGAAGCTGCGCGGCCTGATCGAGCGTTCGCTCACGTTGCAGAACAAGGTGCGCCGGCTCGACAACACCATCCACAACCGCGTCAGCGCCGACCAGGTCGTCGCCGCCAATCCGGTGGAACGCCAGCTCGGACTGCTCAAAGCCGCTTTCGGCGCCGAAGGCGTGTAAGCACGGCTTCGTGTCGCGCCAAAACAAAAACCCCCGCGCGAGGCGGGGGTTTTGCATTCGCGGCGTCGCGCGAACGGCTTACTTCTTGTCCTTCAGGATGCCCGAGAACTTCTTCTGGAAGCGCGAGACGCGCCCGCCGCGATCCAGCATCTGCTGCTGGCCGCCGGTCCAGGCCGGGTGCGACTTGGGGTCGATGTCGAGGTGCATGACATCGCCTTCCTTGCCCCAGGTGGAGCGGGTGGTGAATTCGGACCCGTCGGTCATCACGATCTTGATCGCGTGATAGTCGGGGTGGATATCGGCTTTCATGGCTATGCTTCTTTGGTTCGAATGATCCGGGAAGCCCGCGCGGACTTAGCGCCAAATGGGCTGAATTTGCGGCTCCTATACAGGACATGCCCGCTCGCGGCAAGCCGCCCGATTGACCCCGATCAAGGCCGCAAGGCATTGTCCGGCCTAGTTTTTGGCCGACGCCCGGCGACGGGCGGGGTGACGCCGGACGAGGCGTTAGACAAGGCGTCGCATGAATATCGCCAGTGATGGACGTGGCCTGGAGGCCGGAGACGGGCCGGCGCCGCAGGGCAGGGGGCGCGTCCGCCTGAGGCCGCTTGCCGGGCTCATGCCCTACGTCGTGCGCTACAAGGGCCGCGCCGCCGCGGCGCTGGTCGCCCTGACCGTGGCGGCGTTGACCACCCTGATCGTGCCGGTCGCCGTGCGCCGCATGATCGACTTCGGCTTCTCCGACAAGGCCGTCCAGCTTATCGACAGCTATTTCGCCGTGTTGGTCGCGGTGGTGGCCGTGCTCTCGGTATCGAGCGCGCTGCGCTACTACCTGGTCACCACGCTCGGCGAGCGCATCGTCGCCGACCTGCGCAGCGACGTGTTCGCGCATGTGACGCGCCTGTCGTCCGACTTCTTTGACAGCGCGAAGTCGGGCGAATTGATCTCGCGGCTCACCGCCGACACCACGCAGATCAAGTCGGCGGTCGGCGCCTCGGTGTCGATCGCGCTGCGCAACCTGATGCTGTTCCTCGGCGGCGCGGCGATGATGGTGGTGACGAGCCCACGCCTCTCGCTGTTCGTGCTGGCGGCGATCCCGGTGATCGTTCTGCCGCTGGTCGGCTTCGGCCGCGCCGTGCGCAGGCGTTCGCGCGCGGCGCAGGACACCTTGGCGGACGCTTCCGGCTATGCCGCCGAGCTGATCGGTGCGGTGCGCATCCTGCAGGCCTTCACCAATGAGCTGCTGGCGCAGCGGCGTTTCCGCGCCGCCGTCGAAAGCGCCTACGCGGCCGCGCGTGGGGCGACGAAAGCGCGTGCGGTGCTCACCGCGGTGACCATCTTCCTGGTGTTCTCCAGCGTCGTGGTGGTGTTGTGGGTCGGCGCGCAGGATGTGCTGGCGGGCCGCATCACGCCCGGCACGCTCGGCCAGTTCGTGCTTTACGCCGTGTTCGCCGCCGGTGGCCTCGGCGAACTCAGCCAAGTGTGGGGCGAAATCGCGCAGGCCTCCGGCGCGGCCGAGCGGCTGTTCGAGATCCTCAACATCAAGCCGCAGATCACGGCGCCGGCAAAGCCCGCGCCGCTGCCCAAGCCCGCGCGCGGCGAGGTGGCCTTCGAGAACGTGCGTTTCGTCTATCCCGGCCGGCCCGAGGCGCCGGTGCTCGATGGCCTCACATTCCGCGTCAGGCCGGGCGAAAAGCTCGCGCTGGTCGGCCCCTCCGGCGCCGGCAAGAGCACGGTGTTTCACCTGATCCTGCGCTTCTACGATCCGTCGTCGGGCACGGTGCGTTTCGACGACGTGCCGCTGACCGCGGCCGATCCGGCGCACGTGCGCGCTAACATCGCGCTGGTGCCGCAGGACCCGGTGGTTTTCGCAACGAGCGTGCGCGAGAACATCCGCTTCGGCCGCCCGGACGCGAGCGACGCCGAGATCGAGCGTGCCGCGCAGGCCGCCAGTGCGGCCGAGTTCATCGCGCGGCTTCCCGACGGCTACGACACGCAGGTCGGCGAGCGCGGCATTACGCTGTCGGGCGGCCAGCGCCAGCGGCTGGCGATTGCCCGCGCCATTCTGCGCGAGGCGCCGCTACTGCTGCTCGACGAGGCGACGTCGTCGCTCGACGCGGAAAGCGAGACGCTGGTGCAGCAGGCGCTGATGCGGCTGATGACCGAGCGCACCTCCATCGTCATCGCGCATCGGCTCGCCACCGTGCAGTCCTGCGACCGCATATTGGTGCTCGACCGCGGTCGCATCGTGGAGGAGGGCACGCACGCCTCGCTCTCGGCCAGCGGCGGGCTTTATGCGAGGCTGGCGAAGTTGCAGTTTGAGCAGGCGTAGTTTACGGCGCCCGCCACGTCATCCTGCTCACCGGCTTGCCCGACACCGGGTTCTTGTCCTCGCCCGCGTAGACGAAGCCGTGCTTCTCGTAGAAGCGGATGGCGCGGAAATTGTCCTTGTTGACCAGGAGGTCGAGCCCGCGCGGCGACAGGCGCTTGGCCTCGTCGAGCAGCGTGCGCGCCACGTCGGAGCCCCAATGCTCCGGCGCCACTACGATCTGATCGAGATACATCGTCTTCGGATCGACGGTGACGAAGCCCGCGAGTTTCTTTTCCGTTCGTCCCCGCGAAAGCGGGGACCCAGCACGATGGCTGCCTTCCTGCTGGATTCCCGCTCCCTGCTGCGCCAAAGCGGAGCCGCTTTGGCTTCGCGGCGGCGAGTGCGCGGGAATGAGCGGAGAATGGGGCTGCTCCTCCACTTCCGCCATCACAATTTGCGCGACCGGCACCAGTTCCTTGCGCCAGCGCTCGCGCCACCAATCGACACGCTCGTCGAAGTCGATATGCGGGTAATGCTGCGCCCAGGTGCGCCGCCACAGCTCGATCGCCACGTCCTCGTCGGCGGGCGTGTAGGGACGCAGCGAGAATTTATTGGCCACGTCAGGCCTGCGCGCCGGCTTGCAGCGTGACCTGACGGCGCAGCTGGCGCAGCACCATCACGATGGTGGTGCGGTCGCAAGGCGTCGCGCCGTAGGCGATGGCGCGCCGCCGCTCGAACGAGGTCAGGTCGTAATGCGGCGAGGGCGTCTTCGGCGGCCCCTGGTAGGAAATCCGGTGCAGTCCGAGCGTTCTGGCGAAGCGGTGCAACTCATCGATGTCGTCGGCCAGCAGATGGCACCACTTGCGGCCCTGCCAATCCCAGATCGCCTCGTCGACGTAGACCGCCATCGCGCCTCAGCGCTCCGTCAGCTTGAACTCGATGCGGCGGTTGCGGCGGTAGGCTTCATCGGTCGTGCCGGTCTCGATCGGCTGGTACTCGCCGAAGCCGGCAGCGACGAGCCGCTGCGGCGACACGCCCTTGCCGACCAGGTACTGCACGACCGAGATCGCGCGCGCCGACGACAGGCCCCAGTTCGAGCGGAATACCCCGCCGGTGACCGGGCGCACGTCGGTGTGGCCGTCGACGCGCAGCACCCAGGCGATGTCGGACGGGATTTGCTTTTCCAGTTCGACCAGCGCGCCGGCCACCTTATCGAGTTCGGCCTGCGCGGCCGGCAGCAGGTCGGCCTTGCCGGTGTCGAAGAACAATTCGGATTGCAGCACGAAGCGGTCGCCCACGATGCGCACGTCCGGGCGGTTGCCGAGAATTTCGCGCAGCTTGCCGAAGAAGTCGGAGCGGTAGCGCGACAGTTCCTTCACGCGCTCCGCCAGCGCGAGGTTCAGGCGCTGGCCGAGGTCGGCGATGCGGCTCTGCGATTCCTTGTCCTTCTTCTCGGAAGCGTCGAGCGCCTGCTCGAGGGCGGCAAGCTGGCGGCGCAGCGCGGCGATCTGCTGGTTGAGCACTTCGACCTGCGCCAGCGCGCGCGCGGTGATGCGCCGTTCGCCCTCGAGCTGGCCGGTGAGCTCGGAAACCCGGCCCTGTGCGCCGGCGGCGCCGGCAGCGGCGGCATCGGCGGCGCCCCTGAGACGATCGCGCTCGCTTTCGGCGGCCGACAGCGTCGCGCGCAATTGCGCAAGCTGGTCCTCGATGTCGGCCTTGCCGGATTTCTCCAGCGACAGCAGTTCGGTGAGTTGCGCGATCTGCGCGTTCAGGCGGTTGAGCGCGGTGTCCTTGCCGGCGACTTCCTGCTGCAGGAAGAACTGTACCACCACGAACACGGTCAGGATGAAGATGATGCTCAGGATCAGCGTCGACAGCGCATCGACGAAGCCCGGCCAGTAGTTCATGCCGCTGTCGCCGCGGCGGGTTCGGGCAAGAGCCATCTCGTCAGCTACTCCAAGTTACGCCGCTCGTCCCCGCGAAAGCGGGGACCCAGCGCTGGATTCCCGCTTGCGCGGGAATGAACGGAGAATGCGGCCACACTGTCCGCATCAACAAATCACCGCCGCGCGGTCTCGCGCGCCACGATTTCCAGGATCTTCTTGATCTCGCGCTGCTGCTCGGCCTGCGCGTCCACCCAGTCGCGGATCATCTGCTGCTCGCTGCGCATGTGATGCACCAGGCCCTGGATCGCCTCGGCGAGGTTGGCCATGGCGGTGGAGGCGGCCTTGCCGGAGCCTGCCTGGTCGACCGCCTCGCGCAGGCGGTCGATGGCCGAGCGCACCTCGCCGGTAACGGCGACGGCGCCCGTGCCGGGCTCGGCGGCGTGGTCGTAGACGGTGGTCGAGAGCCAGTCTTCCAGTTCGGTGTAGAAGCGGTTTTGTGCCTGGCTCGATGACAGGTCGAGGAAGCCGAGCACCAGCGAGCCGGCCAGGCCGAACAGCGAGGACGAGAACGAGATGCCCATGCCGCTGAGCGGGGCGGCAAGGCCCTCGCGCAATGTGTCGAACATGCCGGCGGCGTCGCCGCCGGCCTTCAGCCCCTGGATGACGTTGCCGACCGAACTCACGGTCTCGATCAGGCCCCAGAAGGTGCCGAGCAGGCCGAGGAACACCAAGAGCCCGGTCATGTAGCGCGAGATGTCGCGCGCCTCGTCAAGACGGGTGGCGATCGAGTCGAGGATGCCGCGCATCAGCTGCGAGGAGATCGCGGTGCGGCCGACGCGGCTGCCGAGGATCGCGGCCATCGGCGCCAGCAGCACCGGCGGGCGCTCGACGGCGAGGCCGGGATCGGCGAGGCGGAAATTGTTGACCCAGGAGATCTCGGGATAGAGCCGCAGCACCTGGCGGAACGACAGGATGATGCCGATGGCGAGCACGCCGAGGATGAGCGCGTTCAGGCCCGGATTGGCCATGAAGGCGACCTCGATCTGCTTGTGCAGCAGAAAGGCGACCAGCCCGCCCAGGATGATGAAGATCAGCATCCGGAACAGGAAGATGCGGGGCGAAGACAGTTTGAGCGGATCGAGTTCTTTTGCCATGCGAATAGGTTACACCGGCCCGGGGGTCTGACGCGCACTATGGCACAGACCCGTGACAAGGAAAAAGCAGTTGTGCCGGAACCGTTAAGGCGAGAAAGCCAAGCGATTGAGGTCGAATTGCGGTTTGACTCGTCATTCCGGGACGCGAGCGCAGCGAGCGGGCCCGGAATCCATACGCCGCAGCGCTGCGGGTTATGGATTCCGGGTTCGCGGCCTAACGGCCGCGCCCCGGAATGACGGAGCCTACTTCCCGGCCTCTTTCACGAGCCGCAACAGCTCTTTGTGGATGAACTCGTTGCCGGCGGCGACGTGGCCCTTGCCGAGCATGTCGTCCTTGTCGTCGCAATCCGTGACGAAGCCGCCGGCTTCGCGCACCAGCACGGCGCCGGCGGCGATGTCCCAAGCCTGGAGGGCGCGCTCCCAGTAGCCGTCGAAGCGGCCGGCGGCGACGAAGGCCAGATCGAGCGATGCGGCGCCGAAGCGGCGCAGTCCGGCGGCCTCCGCCTGCACCGCGGCGGTTTCCTTGTGCGCCAGCGCGATATCGCCGCGGCCGTGATGCGGCAGGCCGCAGGCGATGACGGCGTCATGCATGCGCTTGCGCGCGGCGACGCGGATGCGCTGCTCGTTGAGGAAGGCGCCCTTGCCCTTCTCGGCGATGAACATGTCCTCGGTGATCGGGTTGTAGACGAGCCCGGCCACGAGCGCGCCTTCGCGCTCGAGCGCGATCGAGATCGCGAACTGCGGAATGCCGTGCAGGAAGTTGGTGGTGCCGTCGAGCGGATCGACGATCCAGCGGTGCGTCTTGTCGGCACCCTCGCGGTGGCCGCTTTCCTCGCCGAGGAAGCCGTAGCCGGGGCGCGCCTTCGACAGTTCGGCGTATAGGGTCTCCTCGGCACGGCGGTCGGCAGCGGTGACGAAATTGGCCGGCCCCTTGAGCGAGACCTGCAATTTCTCGACTTCGCCGAAGTCGCGCTTGAGCGCGCGCGCAGCCTTGCGCGCGGCGGCGATCATCACGTTGAGGAGGGCGGAATGAGCCATGGACCTTCTTTTTCTATCCCTCCCCCGAAGGGGGAGGGTGGACGCGCGCTAGCGCGGCCGGGTGGGGGCGCTTAGCACTATTGCGAACGAGACCCCACCCGTCTCCGCGCTTCGCGCGAAGACACCCTCCCCTTGCAGGGGAGGGATAACGCCGTCAAGAGCGCATGGCCTCGCGCGTGGACAGCCACTTCTTGGCGGCCTTGTCGGCCTCTTCGCGTACGGCGGGCGTCTGCTTGCCGGCGAAGACGTCGAGTTCGGGGTCGCTCGCCCCGCCGGCCTTGGCGATGATATGCCACTTCACGGCCTCGGTCGGGTTGGCCGGCATGCCGCGGCCCGCCATCAGGATGCGCGCGAGCCGGTTCTGCGCGATCGCGCTGCCGCGTTGCGCGGCCTTCAGGAAGACCTGGGCGGCGGCGGCCTCGTCTTTGGCCGTGCCCGAGCCGTTGAACTGGGCAATGGCGAATTCGACCATGGCGTCGAGATTGCCGGCAACCGACGCGGCGCCCATCAGCGCGGTCGCCTTGGCGAGGTCTTTCGGCACGCCGCGCCCTTCCTTGTACATGGTGGCGAGCGCGTATTGCGCTTCCGGATTGCCGGCCGTGGCGGCGGACGCGAACAGCTCCGCGGCGCGCTTGAAGTCGTGCGCTACGTACTGTCCCTGGAGATGAAGCAGGCCGAGATCGTAGGCCGCGAGCACGTGGCCGCGCTGTGCGGCTTCGGCGAGTAGGCGGGCCGCTTCTTCCATGTTGCGCGTGCCGGCGCGGCCTTCGAAGGCGAACATCGCCAGCGCGAAGATGGCGTTGCGGTCGCCGTGACCGGCGGCAAGCTTGTACCATTGCGCCGCCTTGCTGTCGTCGCGCGCGACGCCCAGGCCTTGTGCGTACAGCTCGCCGAGCAAGGTCATCGCGGCGGGATCGTTCTGCTGCGCGCGCTTGGTCGCCTCGGCGAAGGCGGTCATGTAGAAGCCGCGCTGATAGGCGCCGAAGGCGGCATCGTTACCGCCGGCATCGGCCGCCGCCGGCGGCGGCGGTGGTGCAGGGTTCGCCGGTTGCCTCGGCTGCTGCGCATAAAGCGGTGCCGTCAACGCGAGCGCGGCAGCGGCGGCAAGGAGGCTGCGCCGGATCATGCGGCGGTCTCCGCCGACATCCGCCGCACGGCCTCGGCGATGGTCGCACCGATTTCCGCAGGCGCGCGCCAGATCGAATCGCCGAGCGCGATGAAATCCGCGCCGGCCGTCACCAAGGGCGCGATCTCGTAGGCCGTGCCGGCATAGGCGACGCAGGGCGCCTCGAAAACTTCCGCCCACCAGGACACGCGCTCTTCGATTGCCTCGAAGGCGGGCCGCCGCGCTTGCGCGTCGGGCTCGCCGAACATCACGTAGTCGGCGCCCTGCTCGGCGGCCAGCATGGCGTCGTGCCGCGTCTCCAGCCCGCCGCAGCCGGCGATGCGCTCGGGCTTGAGCGTTTCGATCGCGGCCGAGAAGGCGTCGATGCCGGTCAGGTGTGCGCCGTCGGCGCCGCCGCGCGCAACCAGCTCGCGCCGGCCGTCGAGCAGCAGTGCGGCGCCTTTTTCCTGCACCGGCCCGGCCAGGGTCTTGATGCGGTTGACCAGCGTGCGCTCGTCGCTCTCCGCCAGCCGCAGCAGCACGGCGGCGACGTCGCCCGCCGCCAGCGCGGCGGCCAGCGGGTCCATGAAGGCGGCGGGGTCGCCGAGGCGCGGCGTCACCAAATAGAGGCGGGGGGCGGGGCGCGGTTCGGCGTGTTTGGGTCGGGAAGCCATGATCCCCGCATGGTAGCCCAATCGGGCGGAAAGTTGACCGGGCTAGTGGACCACTAGCGCCTGGATGTCGCGGCGGCGAAAGCGGCCAGTTCGTCCCGCAGGCGGGCGACGACGCTGTCCCAGTCGCCGATCGCCGGCTGCCGGAAAAGCCGGGCGCTCGGATACCACGGGCTGTCCTCGCGCTCGCGCAGCCAGCGCCAGTCCTGGATGTGGGACACGAGCAGCCACAGCGGCTTGCCGAGCGCGCCGGTGAGATGCGCCACCGCGGTATCGACCGCGATCACCAGGTCGAGCCGCTCGATCGCTGCCGCGGTGTCGGCGAAGTCGGCGAGCGTGCCGTCGAGGCGGTCGATCGGGAGCTTGCCCAGCACCGGCAGGTCGGCCTCGCGGTATTCCTGCTGCAGGCTGACGAACTCCAGCCGCGCGTTCGACAAAATCGGCGCCAATCGCTTGAGCGGGATGCTGCGGTTGTGGTCGTTCTTGTGCGAGGGCTTGCCCGACCACACCAGCCCGACCCGCGGCCGGCCCCCGCGCGGCAGGCGCGCGCGCCAGCGGTCGTGGCGGTCGGCGGGCGCGCGCAGATAGGGCACGTTGGCCGGAATTGTGTCGAGCCGCGTGCCGAAGGCGAGCGGCAGGCTCATCAGCGGGCAATGCACGTCGAAGCGCGGCAGCGCCGCGCCGCGGCTGATCATGCCGATGCCGCCGGCAAGGTCGCCCAGCAGCGGCTTCAGGCTGTCGGGCGTTTCCAGCACGATGCGGGCGCCCTTGGCGGCGACCAGCGGCAGGTAGCGCACCATCTGGATGCTGTCGCCGAAGCCCTGCTCGGCATGCAGCAGGATGGTTTTGCCGGCGATGTCCTCGCCCTGCCACTGCGGCTCGCGGAAGCCGCGCGGTTGCAGCTCGCTGTCGCGCCGCCAGCGCCACTCGTAGCCGGGAAGCCCGCGCTCGAAGTCGCCGCGCTCGAGATCGAGCAGCGCCTTGTTCCAGTGCGCGTCGGCGAGATCGGCTTCGAGCGCGATGGCGCGCGCGAAGCTCGCCGCCGCTTCGTCGAGGCGGCCGATATAATGCAGCGCGCTGCCGCGGTTGACGCGCGCGAAGGCGAAGTCCGCCTTGAGCGCGAGCGCGCGGTCGTAGTCTGTGAGTGCGTCGGCGGGGCGGTTCATCTCCAGCAGCACATTGGCGCGGTTGTTGAACGCCTCGGCCGAGTTCGGGTCGAGCGCCAGCGCGCGCTCGAAGCAGGCGAGCGCCTGCTCGTGCCGGCCCAGCTCGCGCAACGCATTGCCGCGGTTGCCGTGCGCCTGCGCGAAGTCCGGCTTTAGTGTGATCGCGTGGTCGTATTCCTTCAGCGCCTCTTCATAAGCGCGGCGCTCGTAGAACACGTTGCCGCGCGCGATGATGGCCTCGACATAATCGCTCTTGAGCGCCAGCGCGCGATCGTAAGATCCGCAGGCCTCGTCGTAACGCTTGAGCTGGCGCAGCACGAAGCCGCGCGCGGCATGTATCTCCGCCTCGGCCGGCGCCGCGGCGAGCGCCTTGTCGTAGTTCACCAGCGCCTCGGCATAGCGCTTGCGGTCGCATAATATGTCGCCGACGTGCCTGAGCGCGGCCGCGTGGCGCGGCTGATGCTTCAGCGCGTCCTGAAAGCTCGCCAGCGCCTCGTCTGCGCGCCTGAGCCCGAGCAGGCATTTGCCGCGGTTGACCAGCGCGTCGGCGTAACCCGGCCGCAAGGCGAAGGCGCGCGTGTAGCATTCCAGCGCGGCCTCGCCCTTGCCGAGCGCGACCAGCGCGTTGCCGCGGTTGTTGAGCGCCTCGGCATAGTCCGGGCGCAGCGCCAGCGCCCTGTCGTAGCTCGCCAGCGCCTCCTCGTTGCGCTTGAGCGCGCGCAAGGCGTTGCCGCGATTGTTGTGCGCCTCGGCATAGTCCGGCTTGAGCGCGATGGCGCGCTCGTGGCTTTCGAGAGCTTCCGCGTGGCGCGCCAGCACTTCGAGCACGATGCCGTGGTTGGAATGCGCGGCCGGCGCGCGCGCATTAACCTTGAGGGCCTGCGCGATCAGCTTGAGCGCCTCGACCGGCTGGCCCTTCTGGTGCAGCAGCACGCCGTAGAGATGCAATGCGTCGAAATTGGCCGGGTCGCGCGCCAGCACGTCGCGGTAGAGCGGCTCGGCCGCGGCCAGCTCGCCGCGCTGATGGTGAGAGGCCGCGCGCTGCAACAGCTCGGTGACGGCGGTGCGCTGGGCTTGCGGGCTGGCGAGGGGAGCGGCCATGGGGCGTTGCGGCTTTCGGGGATGACGGACGCAACACGCGGCGCACGAATCAGCGCCTGAGAATATGCGGGCTTGGCCTTCCGGCCAAACAAAAGCGCCGCGTCTTCTCGAACGCGGCGCCCGCACAATTCAGCCGGCCCTGCCTCACGGCATCGGGATCGGGCCCATGTCCTTCGGCACCTTGTAGCCGCGCTGCACGGCCGGGCGCGCCGCGATGGTCTCGTACCAGCGCTTCACGTTCGGGTACTGCTTGAGGTCGATGGTCTGCCACTCGAAGCGCGAGATCCACGGCCAGATCGCGATGTCGGCGATGGAGTAGTCGTCGGCGACGAAGTCGCGGCCTTCCAGGCGCGTGTTGAGCACCCTGTAGAGCCGCTGCGCTTCCTTGAGGTAGCGCTCCTCGGCATAGGGCGCCTTGCCGGGATTGTACTTCACGAAGTGGTGGACCTGGCCGAGCATCGGGCCGGGGCCGCCCATCTGCCACATCAGCCACTCGATCACTTTGTAGCGGCCTTCGCCCGACTTCGGCATCAGCTTGCCGGTCTTGTCGGCGAGGTAGATCAGGATCGCGCCCGATTCCATCAGCGACAGGTTGTTGTCGCGGTCGACGATGGCCGGGATGCGGTTGTTCGGCGCGACCTTGAGAAAGTCCGGCGCGAACTGCTCGTCCTTCGAAATGTCGATGGCGTGCACCGTGTAGGGCAGGCCGAGTTCTTCCAGAGCGATGGAAACCTTGCGGCCGTTGGGCGTGGTCCAGGTATAGAGATCGATCACGTGGGTTGTCCTTGAATGGCTTGAATCAGGAACGGCAGGGCGGGGAAAGCGTTGTCTCCTCCGAGTTCCATAGCAGGAGGCGACCATGAAGCTCAATGTCCTTACCATTGCCCTGGCGGCGACGGCATTCGGTGCGCTGGCCGCGAACGCTCAAACCACCGTGATCGAAGAGCGCCGCGCCCCGGCGGTCGTGATCGAGGAGAAGCCGGCTTCGTCGGTAACCATCGAGAAGCGCGAAGGCATTCTCGGCACCGAGAAGAAGACCATCACCAAGGAAACCACGGGTCTCGGCGGCTGCGATTCCAAGACCCTTCGTAAGGAAGGCCTGACCGGCTCGACCACGGTGAAGAAGACCGAGTGCTGAAGTCCAAGCATTGACACCATGAAAAGGCCGCGCGCGTGGCGCGGCTTTTTCCATGGGTGAAAGCCTTAGCGCCCCGTGCAGTCGCGCAGATAGGCTTCGGCCGCGTCGGGACCGAGCAGCCGGCCGACCCTCATTTGCTTGCCCGGCACATGCGCGAAAACGCGCCCGACGAAATCGCGCAGCGCCTGTTCGGCGTCGGCCAGAGGGAAGGTCTCGCCCGGCAGAAGCGCCAGCAGCTTGTGGTCGGTCTCGCCGTCCTCGACCTGTTCGAGCAGCCCGACCGGCGCGCATTCCACGATCTCCCCCGCCTTGAGCGCGCGTCGCGTCAGCACGAAACAGTCGGCGGCGTCGCCGTCGCCGGCGTGCGTGCCGATCGCGAAGCCGTAGGGAAAAGGGTAGGCGGCCGACACGTCCTCCGCCTTGACGAAGGCGAGGCTCGTTTCGTCGTAGGTGTTCTTGCGGCGGGAGCCCGCTTCGTTTTCGATCAGGACGCGCATGCGCGTGCAATCTGTCACGACGCGCGGCGGTGCGGTAGTCTCGCGCCCGCACAGAGGGGGGAGAGGCAATGGCGGCAAGGCTCAACCGCGAGACGATCAACGCCCGGCTTGCGGCCGACCGCGCCGCCGGCCGCGCGGTCTACGACGCGCTGTGCGGCTCGGGCATCACCGCCAAAATGGCGGCGCGCGGCGGCGCCAGCCTGGTGACGACGCACTGCCTCGCTTATTTCCGCATGCAAGGCCTCTCGTCGATGGCCGGCTACCTGCCGATCTGCGACGCCAACGCGCTCACCCTCGAGCTCGGCGAGCGCGCGCTGCGCAACGTCGTCGACGGCTGTCCGCTCATCGCCGGGCTGCTCTGCGTCGATCCCACCCGCGACATGGCGCAGTTTCTCCGCAAGATCGCGGACGCCGGCTACGACGGCGTCATGAATTGCCCGACCGTCGCGCTCATCGACGGCAAATTCCGCAGCGATCTCGAAGAAACCGGCATGGGCTTCGCGCGCGAGGTCGAGGTGCTGGGCGAAGCCTCGCGCATGGGCCTCTTCACCAAGGCCTTCTGCACGACACCGGACGAGGCCCTGGCGATGGCGGAGGCGGGTGTCGACAACATCATCGTGCACTTCGGCAACAGCTCGGGCGGCACCATCGGCTCCAAGACCGTGCTGCCGCTGGACGCCGCGCTCGGCCGCGCCGCCGCCGCGCTCGACGCGCTTGCGAAGAAATTCGCCGACCGCATCGTCACCATCCACGGCGGCGCCATCGAATCGCCGGAGGACTTCGCCCGTTTCTGGCAAAGCGAGCCGCGCATCGACGGCTATGTCGGCGGCTCGTCCGCCGAGCGCTTCCCGATCGAGAACTCGGTGGTCGACGTGACGCGACGCTTCCGCGACCTGCGCCGGCCGGCCGCTCGATGACCCGCGTCGCGGTTCTCGCCACGCTCGACAGCAAGCATGAGGCGGCGCAGTTCGTCTGCGCGGCGCTGCGCGAAGCGGGCGCCGAGCCCTGGCTGGTGGACCTCTCGCTGCGCCCGCACGCGCAAGGCTTTGCCGACGTCAACGGCGAGGAGGTCGCGCGCGCCTCCGGCACGACGTGGGACACGCTGGCCAAGCTGTCGCGCGCCGACGCGGCGCAGACCATGATCGCCGGCGCTACCGCCATCGTCAAAAAGGAGGCCACGCGCGGCGCGCTCGCCGGAGTCCTCGGTGTCGGCGGGGCCAACGGCTCGACCATGGCCTGCGCGGTCATGCGCGCGCTGCCGCTCGCCTTCCCGAAGGCGATGGTAACGCCGGTCGCCGCCACCGCGGCCGTGCAGTGGTATGTCGCGGAAAGCGACATCGCCATGTTCCCGACCGTCGGCGACATCTCGCTCAACCGCGTCACGCGCGCGGCGCTGCGCAACGCCGCCGAGGCGGTGGCCGGCATGGCGAAGGCGCGCGCGGTGCGCGCGGCCGAAGCCAAGGAAACCGATAAGCACAAGCCGCTGATCGGGGTCTCCTCGTTCGGCAATCTTCAGCCGGCCGTCGACCGCATCACCGCGCTCCTCGAAGCGAAGGGCTTCGAGGTGATCCACTTCCACGCCTCCGGACCTGGAGGGCGCGCGCTCGAGTCGCTTGCCGCGCGTGGCGAGCTTGCGGGCCTCATCGACCTCACCACCTCGGAGCTGACCGATTTCGTAACCGGCGGCGTCTACAGCGCGGGTGAGGGGCGGCTGCGCGCCGCCGCGGCGGCCGGCATTCCGCAGGTGGTCGCGCCGGGCGCGCTCGACTTCACCAACTGGTGGGTCGGCGAGGTGCCGGAGCGCTACCGCGGCCGCGGCTTCTTCCAGTACAACGTCGAGATCTTGCTCATGCGCACGAACGCCGCGGAGTTTGAGACGCTCGGCGCGCTGATCGGCGAGCGCCTGGCGTCGTCCAAAGGTCCGTTCGAGGTGCTGATCCCGCTCGGTGGCTACAGCCAGCTGAGCACACGCCGCATGCACGACATCGCGGGCAAGGACATCGGCCCCTGGGCGCAGCCGGAGACCGATGCGGTGTTCGTGTCGGCGCTGCGCCGCCATCTGCCGGAAGAGCGCATCCGCGAGCTGCCGCATCACGTCAACGATGCGGCCTTCGCGGATGCCTGTGTCGAAGCGCTGGCGCGCCTGATGGCTGGACGCTAAGCGGCCTTCTTCTCCAGGTCGGCCTGCCACTTTCCGAGCGCGGCCAGTCCGTTCATCTTGGCCCGGTGCGCGAAAGCGCGCTGGCCGGCGGCGACGTTTTCCGCCTTGCCCGCCCACGCCTTCTGCGGCGCGGCCTGCAGGGCACGGCCGTAGGAGAAGGTGAGCGCCCAGGGCAGGTTGCCGATCTTGTTCATGGCGTCGAGATGGGCGGTCGCCTCCTCGTCCGACTGGCCGCCCGACAGGAAGGCGATGCCCGGCACCGCGGCCGGCACGCATTCCTTCAGCATTTTGACTGTCTTCTCGGCGACTTCCTGCACGGAAGCCTTCTTGGCGCTCTTCTTGCCGGCGATAGCCATGTTGGGCTTGAGCACCATGCCTTCCAGCTTCACGCGCTGATAATAGAGCTGCTGGAACGTCTCCTTGAGCACGAATTCGGTGACCTCGACGCAGCGGTCGATGTCGTGGTCGCCGTCCATCAGCACTTCCGGCTCGACGATCGGCACGATCTGGTTGACCTGGCAGAGCGCGGCGTAGCGCGCCAGCGCGTTGGCGTTGGTCGAGATGCAGGTGTAGCTCGGGATGCCGGCGCCGATGTCGATCACCGCGCGCCATTTCGCGAAGCGGGCGCCCTGCTCGTAATATTTCGGCAGGCGGTCGGCGAGCTTGTCGAGCCCGACGGTGATCAGTTCGCCCGGGCAGAACGGCAGCGGCTTGGTGCCTTCGTCGACCTTGATGCCGGGGATCGAGCCCATCTGCTCGATGATCTTGACCAGCGGCGTGCCGTCTTTGGCCTTCTGCCAGATGGTCTCGTCGTAGAGGATGACGCCGGAGATGTGGTTCTTCATCGCCTCGGCCGTGCGGAACATCATCTCGCGATAGTCGCGGCGATTGTCCTCGGTCGATTCCACGCCGATCGCGTCGAAGCGCTTCTTGATGGTGCCGGAGGATTCGTCCGCCGCCAGGATGCCCTTGCCGGGCGCGGTCATCGCGCGCGCCACTTTGTTCAGGTCGTCGAGATTCATGTTTCCCTCCATCGCATCCGTTCGTGTTCCGGACGCGGTGCAGCGCGCTTGCGGTGCACCGCAGATCCGGGACCGTTTAAATTTTAACCCCTGCGATCCCGGGTCTGCAGCGCATCACGAGCGTGCTGCGCTGCGCCCGGGATGACGGCGAACGAGTTCGCCGTCACTTTACCCTCAACACCTCGACCCCGGGCAAGGCCTTGCCTTCCAGCCATTCCAGGAAGGCGCCGCCCGCGGTCGACACGTAAGTGAAACGGTCGGCGACGCCGGCGACGTTGAGCGCGGCGACCGTGTCGCCGCCGCCCGCCACCGTGACAAGTTTGCCGGCCTCGCTGAGTTCCGCCGCCGCTTCCGCCACCTCGACGGTGCCGTTGTCGAACGGCTCCATCTCGAAGGCGCCGAACGGGCCGTTCCAGACCAGCGTTTTCGCGCGCGCCAGCACGAACACGACCTGCTCGACGCTTTTGGGGCCGATGTCGAGGATCATGTCGGCGTCGCCGACGGCGTCGACCGAGACCACGCGCGACGGCGCGTTGGCCTCGAATTTCTGCGCCACCACGGCGTCGACCGGCAGCACGATCTCGCGCTTGGCGGCCTTGGCCTTTTCCATGATCTCTTGCGCAGTCTTCACCAGATCGGCTTCGGCCAGCGACTTGCCGACCTTCTTGCCCTGCGCCAGCAAGAATGTGTTGGCCATGGCGCCGCCGATGATCAGCACATCGACCTTCTGCAGCAGGTTGCCGAGCAGGTCGAGCTTGGTGGAAATCTTGGCGCCGCCGACGATGGCCGCGACCGGACGCTGCGGATGCTCCAGCGCCTTGCCGAGCGCGTCGAGCTCGGCCTGCATGCTGCGCCCGGCATAGGCCGGCAATTTATGGCCGAGGCCCTCGGTCGAGGCATGGGCGCGGTGCGCGGCCGAGAAGGCGTCGTTCACCCAGATGTCGCCGAGCTTGGCGAGCGCCGCGACGAAGGCGGGATCGTTCTTTTCCTCGCCCGGATGGAAGCGCGTGTTTTCCAGGCAGAGGATGTCGCCCGGCCGCATCGCGGCGACCGCGGCTTCCGCCGCCGGCCCGATGCAGTCGTCGGCGAACTTCACCGGCCGCTTGACGATGCGGGCGACTTCCGCCGCCACCGGCTTGAGCGAGTTCTTGGGATCGCGGCCCTTCGGCCGGCCGAAATGCGAGAGCAGGATGACCTTGCCGCCCTTGTCGGCGATTTCGGTCAGGGCGCGAGCGACGCGCTCGATGCGGGTGGCGTCGGTGACGATGCCGTTCTCGACCGGCACGTTGAGGTCGACGCGCACCAATACGCGCTTGCCCTTCACGTCGACGCTATCGAGGGTGCGGAAGTTCTGCGACATGATTTTCAGTCTCGTGTCCCGGATGCGGCGCAGCGCGAAGCGGTGCGACGCTGATCCGGGACCCAGGTTGATGTGGGTCCCGGGTCTGCAGCGCGTCACACACGCTATCAAGCTTGCGCAGATTGCGTAAACTTATCTGCGCGTGTGCCGCGCTGCGCCCGGGACAAGAGGTCGCTAAATCAGCTTGCCCATCGCCACGGCGGTGTCCGACATGCGGTTGGAGAAGCCCCACTCGTTGTCGTACCAGGACATCACGCGCACCAGCGTGCCGTCCATCACCTTGGTCTGGTCCATGTGGAAGACCGACGAGTGCGAGTCGTGGTTGAAGTCGATCGACACGTTCGGCGCGTCGGTGAAGCCGAGGATGCCCTTGAGCTGCTGCTCGGCCGCGCGCTTGATGGCGCCGTTGACCTCGTCCTTCGACGTCGCCTTCTTGGCGACGAACTTGAAATCGACCACCGACACGTTCGGCGTCGGCACGCGGATGGCAACGCCGTCGAGCTTGCCGGCGAGTTCCGGCAGCACCAGGCCGACCGCCTTGGCGGCGCCGGTCGAGGTCGGGATCATCGACAGCGCCGCGGCGCGCGCGCGGTAGAGATCCTTGTGCATGGTGTCGAGCGTGGGCTGGTCGCCGGTATAGGCGTGGATCGTCGTCATGAAGCCCTTGTCGATGCCGATGGCGTCGTTGAGCACCTTGGCGACCGGCGCGAGGCAGTTGGTCGTGCAGGAGGCGTTGGAGACGACCTTGTGGTCCTTGGTCAGTCTGTCGTGGTTGACGCCGTAGACCACGGTGAGGTCGGCGTTCTCGCCCGGCGCGGAAATCAGCACGCGCTTGGCGCCGGCGGTCAGGTGCGCGGAGGCCTTGTCCTTGGCGGTGAAGATGCCGGTGCACTCCATCGCGATGTCGACGCCGAGGTCCTTCCACGGCAGCGTGGAGGGGTCCTTGATGGCGGTGACCTTGATGGCGCCGTTGCCGATGCTGATGGTGTCGCCCTTGACCGTGACTTCGCCGGGGAAGCGGCCGTGCACGCTGTCGTAACGCAGCAGGTGGGCGTTGGTCTCGACCGGCCCGAGATCGTTGATGCCGACCACCTCGATGTCCTTGCGGCCCGATTCGGCGATGGCGCGCAGGACATTGCGGCCGATGCGGCCGAAACCGTTGATAGCGACGCGAATTGTCATGTGGTTACTCCCGGCTCGTTCCTTCGGTCACGGCCGCGTCCGGCCATGCCGTACATATAGTCCTCGGTCAGCTCTTCCCAAGCTTGCGCAAGGCCGCAGCGGCGACCGCGTCGGCGGTAATGCCGAAATGCTTGTAAAGCTCCTTGTACGGCGCGCTGGCGCCGAATGAGTTCATGCCGACGAAAATGCCGTCGGAACCGATGAGCGCGTCCCAGCCCATGCGCACGGCGGCTTCGACGCCGATCTTCACCGGGGCGTCCCCGATGATGGCGCGGCGGTAGTCCTCCGGCTGCTCGGCGAACAGTTCGAAGCTCGGCACCGACACCACGCGGGCGGCGATGCCCTTGGCGGCAAGGAGCTTCGCGGCATCGACCGCCAGCGAAACCTCGGAACCGGTGGCGAAGATCGACACGTCCGAGCGGCCGTCGGGTCCGGCGATTTCGTAGGCGCCGCGCGCGCAGATGTTGTCTTCGTCGAAACGGTTGCGCAGCTGCGGCAGGTTCTGGCGCGTCAGCGCCAGCGCGCTCGGCCGGTCCTTGTTCTGCAGCGCGAGTTGCCAGCACTCGACCGTCTCGACCGCGTCGCAGGGGCGGAAGACGAGCAGGTTGGGGATCGCGCGCAACGCGGCCAGATGCTCGACCGGCTGGTGCGTCGGCCCGTCTTCGCCGAGACCGATGGAGTCGTGCGTCAGCACGTGGATGACGCGCTCGCCCATCAGCGCGGCGAGGCGGATCGCCGGCCGCGAATAGTCGGAGAATACCAGGAACGTGCCGGAGTAGGGGATGATGCCGCCGTGCAGCGCCATGCCGTTCATGGCCGAGGCCATGCCGTGCTCGCGGATGCCGTAGTGGATGAAGCGGCCGGAGAAGTCGGCGGCCGAAATCGCCTTCATCGACTTGGTGCGCGTGTTGTTGGAGCCGGTGAGGTCGGCGGAGCCGCCGATCATTTCCGGAATCGCCGGGATCAGGCTTTCCAGCGCGAACTCGCAGGCGGTGCGGGTGGCGATCTCCTTCGGCGTGGCGGCGAGGCTTTCCTTCACCGCGCGCACCGCGCCGGCAAGCGCCTTCTCGGAAATCTCGCCGCGCATGCGGCGCTCGAATTCGGCGCGCGTGCCGGCCTCGAGCGCGGCCAGGCGCTTGTTCCAGTCGGCATGCGCGGTCTTGCCGCGTGCGCCGGCGTTGCGCCAGGCGGTGAGGATGTCGGCGGGGATTTCGAACGGCGCGTGCGACCAGCCGAGCGCTGAGCGCGCGCCCTTGATTTCGTCGGGCCCAAGCGGCGAGCCGTGCGAGGACGACTTGCCGGCCTTGGTCGGCGCGCCGTAGCCGATGGTGGTCTTGCAGGCGATCATCACCGGCTTGTCGGAGTTCTGCGCCTTCTCCAGCGCCGCCGCGATCGCCGCCGGATCGTGGCCGTCGATGCGCCAGGCGTTCCAGCCGCAGGCCTCGAAGCGCTTCACCTGGTCGACCGAGTCGGCGAGCGACAAGGGGCCGTCGATCGAGATGCCGTTGTCGTCGAACAGCACGATCAGCTTGTTGAGCTTGAGGTGCCCGGCGAGCGCGATGGCCTCCTGGCTGATGCCTTCCATCAGGTCGCCGTCGGACGCGAGCACGTAGGTCTTGTGGTTCACCACCGCGTCGCCGAACACGGCCGCCATGTGCTTTTCGGCGATCGCCATGCCGACCGCGTTGGCGAGCCCCTGGCCGAGCGGGCCGGTGGTGGTCTCGACGCCTTGCGTGATGAAGTTTTCCGGGTGCCCCGGCGTCTTCGAGCCGAGCTGACGGAAGCGCTTGATCTCGTCCAGCGTCACCGACGCATAGCCGGTGAGGTACAGCAGCGCATAGATCAGCATCGAGCCGTGGCCGGCCGACAACACGAAGCGGTCGCGGTCGGCCCAGGCCGGATGTGCGGGATGGAACCTGAGGAACTTCGTGAACAGCACCGTCGCGATGTCGGCGGCGCCCATCGGCAGGCCGGGATGGCCCGATTTCGCCGTCTCCACCGCGTCCATGGCCAAGGCGCGGATGGCATTGGCCATCTGTGCATGGGCGCCGGCCGCCGCCGGTTGCCCTTGATGGTCAGCGGGCGCGACGGCTGCCGTCGACGATGCTTGTGCAGTCATGGAAAATGCCTGTTGGTCGGGGCTCATTAGCATGTGAGGCCCTTGAGTCAATGTGACGCGGGCGGCGCAAAGCGGCCATGCACAGGGGGCCGAAAACAACGGGGCATATCCTGCTCGAAGCGTTGACGCCCCGGTTGCGCGGCACGTAAAGTTCTTGCCCTAAACGTTTGCCCCCGCAAGGGTTTTTCGCGCGGAGACGGGCATCATGGAGCAAAGCGCAATCGACACAGCGGTGAAACGGCTGGCGCTCGCGCTCGACGCGCTCGACGCCGCGGTGGAGCGGCGGCGCGACGCCGACCGTGGCGCCGAGGCTTTGGCCGCGCAGGTGCAGGCGCTCGGGCTCGACCGCTCCAAGCTCGCCGCCGCGCTCGACGGCGAAACCGCGCGCTCGCGCAAGCTCGAATCGACCAACCGCGAGATCGCCGAGCGGCTCGACACGGCAATCGCCAGCATCCAGTCGGTGCTGGACGCGCACGAATAGGCGAGGGCATCGATGGCCACGGTCAACGCCACCATCGCCGGCCGCCAGTTCCGCCTCGCTTGCGAGGACGGGCAGGAGGACCATCTGCAGGCGCTGGCCAAGAGCATCGACCAGCGCATCATCGACCTGCGCGCCAAGTTCGGCGAAATCGGCGACACGCGGCTGACCGTGATGGCGGCGCTGATGCTGGCGGACGAGCTCACCGAGGCGAGCCACAAGATGCGCCGGATGGAAGAGGAGATCGCCGCGCTGCAGGACGCGCGCGTGGTGTCCTCCGACCGCGCCAAGGCCGCCTCCGCCGCGGTGGTCAACGCCTTCAACTCCGCCGCCGAGCGGATCGAAGGTATCACCAGGAAGCTCAACCAGACCGTGGGCAACGGTTCGGGCACGGCGATTGGCTAGCGAACGCGGTGGCGCCGGCGCGCCATAGCGCCTACATTCCCTCTGCGGGGCTGCGGGGCGCGTCAGGATGCACATTCCCCGGGGCCTTACGATCCCTAAGGGAGCTGTCCCTGGCCGAGCTCGTGGGTTCGGTCATATGGCGCCCACCTACTTCTGTAGGTTCCCGGGATCAGCCTCCAACGGCTTCTGTGGCTCCGCACTTCTTTTTTGTCCCGGGCGCGGCGCAGCACGTCAGTGATGCGCGCGGACCCGGGACCGTTAGGGTGTGTGGCGGTCCCGGATCAGCGGTGCACCGCCATAGCGCGTCGAAGACGCGCGTCACCGCGCTTACGGCGCTGCACCGCATCCGGGACACGAGCGTGTCAACGTCCTCAGCTTCCACCAACTCCGATCAGAAATCCCAACTCCGCGCCGCCGCGCTGGCGCAACGCGACGCCATGCCGCCCGACGCGCGCGCTGCCGCCGCCGAGACGATCGCGGCGCGGCCGTTTCCGGTTGCGATAAAGCCGGGCGACATCGTCTCCGGCTTCATGCCGCTGAAGAGCGAGATCAACCCGCTGCCGCTGCTGCGCAAGCTGGCGGAGCAGGGCGCGCGTCTCGCGCTGCCGGCCATCGCCGGGCGGGGCAAGCCGCTGATCATGCGCGCTTACGCGTTTGGAGATGAATTCGCGCGCGGCCAATGGGGCATCCGCGAGCCCAAGCCCGACGCGCCGGAAGTCGCGCCCGACATCCTGATCGTGCCGCTCGCCTGCTTCGACCGCGCCGGCCACCGCATCGGCTACGGCGCCGGCTACTACGACATGACCATCAATGCGCTGCGGGCCAAGAAGAAGATCGTCGCCGTCGGCATCGCCTTCGCTACCCAGGAAATCGCAAAGGTTCCCGCCACGGAACGCGACGCGCGCCTCGATCTCGTGCTAACGGAAAACGAGACAATCGATTTCCGTCACGATAAAAGCTGACCGCATGCGACTTCTTTTCATCGGCGATATTGTCGGCCGCGCCGGACGCGCCATCGTCACCGACCGGCTGCCCGGCCTGATCGCGCAGTGGAAGCTCGACCTCGTCGTGGTCAACGGCGAAAACGCCGCCGGCGGCTTCGGCATCACCGAGGCGATCTACAACGACTTGGTCGACGCCGGCGCCGACGCCATCACCCTCGGCAACCACGCCTGGGACCAGCGCGAGGCGCTGGTCTTCATCGAGCGCGCGCCGCGCCTCATTCGCCCGGTGAATTTCCCCAAGGGCACGCCCGGCCGCGGCGCCGCCCTCGTCGACACCAAGAACGGCAAGCGCGCGCTCGTCATCAACGCCATGGGCCGCATCTTCATGGACCCGCTCGACGATCCCTTCGCGGTGGTCGACCGCGAACTCTCCGCCTGCCCGCTGCGCGAAGGCGCCGACGCCATCGTCGTCGACATGCATTGCGAGGCGACCAGCGAGAAGCAGGCGATGGGCTATTTCTGCGACGGCCGTGCCAGCCTCGTCGTCGGCACGCATACGCATGCGCCGACTGCCGACCACCGCATCCTGCCCGGCCGCACCGCCTTCATTTCCGACGTCGGCATGACCGGCGATTTCGAGTCGATCATCGGCATGGTGAAGGACGAGCCGCTCAACCGCTTCCTGCGCAAGATCGCGACCGCCAAGTTCGAGGCGGCGACCGGCGCGCCGACTTTGTGCGGCGTCGCGGTCGAGACCGACGACGCCAGCGGGCTCGCCGTGAAAGTCGGCGCCGTGCGGCTGGGCGGCGCGCTGGAAGAGGCGCGTCCCACGTTCTGGGGCTGAGTGGCCCTCGCGTTAACCCCTCGTTAACCACGATTGCTGTTCTGTTAAGGCCGTGCGCCGCGCTTCGGCGCGCGTCTCGAAACGCCGGTTTGTGCTCGCGTCCGGCTCATCAAAACCGGCAGGGCCGCATGGCGCTTCACGTCAACGCAAATCTCGCGCTCAAGGTCGTGCCGGACGAGGTCCGCCGTGCCGGGGCGGTCCCGGCCGCCGACCGGCGCGCGCAACTCGCCGCGCAATTCATACCCTGCGGCGCGCGCGTGCTCGATCTCGGCGAAGGCGGCGGCGAGGCCCTGCGCGACCTGATGCCGTTCGGCTCGTCCTATCGGGCGGACAGCCTCACGCATGGCCAGGGCTCGCTGATCCACGAACTGACCGGCCGCGAATTTCCCACCCAGGCCGCAAGCGAAAGCGACATCGTCGTCATGCTCGGCGTCGTCGAGACAATCGCCGACCTCGACAGCCTGTTCACGCATCTGCGCTTCTGCCGGCAGGACGTGATCCTGAGCTACTGCCCGACCAACCTCGTCGGCACCGAAGCGCGCACGGCGCGCGGCTTCATCAATCACCTCAGCTACGCCGACCTGGCGACGCTGTTCGACCGCTACGGCTTCCGCATCGAATGCACCGCGCCGGTCTCCGACGACGAGATGCTGATGCGGCTGACGCCGACCAACCGCGTCGCGCCGGTCTCCGCCTGCGACGTCGCGGTGATCTCGGAAAGCGATGCCGGCAATTTCGGCGACCGGCTCGGCCTGCACATGATCAACGCGGTGCTGCCGGGCGCGGCCCGCGTGCATCACATGACGTTCAAGACACTGGGCGAGGCGCGCGACGCATACGATCTGGTCGTGGTCGGCGTCGGCAATGCGATGCTCCAGCCGCTGATCGGCGACGGCGTCCTGCGCGTTCTCGCGCGCGCCAGGTCGGCCATCGGCATTTTCGGCACGGCCTATCGCGAATTGATCCCGCGGCCGGCGCTCGATCGCGTCGTCGACCGGCTCGACACTTGGTTCGCGCCCTATGAGGACGACATCCTGCTCTACGGCCGTGGCCGCTCGAACGCCGTGCATCTCGGCGACTGGCTGATCGAGCAATTTCCGTTGGCCGAGCCGGCGTTGGACGAGCCGCTGCAGATCGGCGTCGAGATCGGTTCCGAGATTCCGCTCGACCGCACCATCCAGCTCATCCAGCGCCACCGGCGGGTCTATTCCGCGCGGCTGCACCCTTTGCTCTGCGCGCTGACCTCGGCCGAATATGCTGCCTTCGCCGAAGAGGGGTCGAGCCGCATGCCGGGCATCGTCTCGGGCAAATTCCGCTCGATGCTGGTCGACATTTTCGGCCGCAGCTACCCGGAGCGGGAATTCTTCATGGTCGATCGCGACGCCGTCGCCCGCTACAAGGCCCGCGTCCACGCCAATGTCGGGCTCTTGCGCGAGCGGATCGAGGCCACCCTGCGCAACGTCGCGGTGGCCGGCTTCTGACTTGTCATTCCGGGGCGGCCCGCAGGGCCGAACTCGGAATCCATACTCCGCAGCGCTGCGGCCTATGGATTCCGGGCCCGCCGCTTCGCGGCGTCCCGGAATGACGGGAGAGAGTTTATTTTCCCCGCCGCCCGGCCTATATACCGGCCGGCGAAAGCCCATCCTTTAACCCTTCACGAGCGTCGGACGTCGGTCATGGCCGGTCATTCCCAATTCAAGAACATCATGCACCGCAAGGGGAAGCAGGACAAAGTCCGCTCCAAGGTGTTCGGCAAGCTGGCGCGCGAAATCACGGTGGCGGCCAAGATGGGCCTGCCGGACCCGGCCTTCAATCCGCGCCTGCGTCTGGCGATCCTTGCCGCCCGCGCCGAGAACATGCCGAAGGACAATATCGAGCGCGCCATCAAGAAGGCGTCCGGCAGCGAGCAGGAGAACTACGACGAGATCCGTTACGAGGGCTATGCGCCCGGCGGCGTCGCCGTCATCGTCGAGGCTTTGACCGACAACAACAACCGCACCGCAGGCGAGGTGCGCGCGATCTTCACCAAGGCCGGCGGCAACCTTGCGACCACCGGCGCGGTGTCTTTCATGTTCGACCATATCGGCGTCGTCGAGTACGACGCCGCGAAAGCGTCGGCGGACGCCATGCTGGAAGCCGCCATCGAGGCGGGTGCCGAAGACGTGGTATCGAGCGAGGACGGCCACCAGGTGATCGCGACCATCGATACGCTGCACGACGTCGCCAAGGCGCTGGAAGCCAAGTTCGGCGAGCCGCGCAAGTCCGGCCTCGTCTGGAAGCCGCAGAACACCGTCGCGGTGGACGACGAAGCCGGCGAGAAGATTCTCAAACTGATGGAGGCGCTCGACGAAAGCGATGACGTGCAGAACGTCTACGCCAATTTCGAGGTCTCCGACGCGCTCGTGCAGAAGATGAGCGCCTAGCTCACCGCGAACAGCGCCAGCGCGGCCGCGGCGACCAGAAGCCCGGCGCGCTTGCGCATGGTCAGGCTCTCGCCGAACAGCACGACACCGGCGAGCGCGGTGAAGACGAAGCCCATCTGCGCCACCGGCACCAGCACGCTCGCCTGTCCGCGCGCCAGCCCATGCAGCATCAATACGAAGGCGACCACCAGCACGAGCGCGGCCGGCGTCGAATAGCGCCAGGCCCACGGCATCAGCGGCAGCCGGCGCTCGCGCCACAGCACGAAGAAAATCGCGGTTGAGCCGAAGGCCCAGGCCTGCGCCGCCACCAGGGTTTCCGGCAGGGCACCCTGCTGCAGCCCGATCTTGTAGAACAGATTGCCGATGCCCATCGCGACGGTCGCGATCAGCACGCGCAAGAGCGAGCGCGCGCTCGGCCTGCCCGTCGCGCGGCCCGGCTCCGCCAGCAGCAGCCAGACGGCGAAGAGCGCGGCGGTCAGCGCCACCAGCTTTGCGGCGGTGAGCGGCTCGCCGAGCAGCAGGATCGCCAGCGCGGCGGTGAGCGTGAAATTCAGCCGGAAAATCGGCGCGTTGATGCTCACCGCGCCGTCCTTCAAGCTGTGCGCGAAATTGGTCAGCGCGATGAGCGAGCAGAGGCCGGCGAGCGCGCCCCACAGCGCGGAGAGATGCAGGTCGAGCGTGCCGGTCAGCCAGGCATAGAGCGTGATGCCGGGGCAGAATACCCATGACTGCAGCATGATGAAGCGGCTGGCCTCGATGCCGGCCGCCGCCGCGCGCTTGTAGATGAGGTCGCTTGCGCCGAAGAGCAGCATGGCGCCGAGCGCGAAGCCGAGACCGGGGGTCATGGAATTCCGTGCGGGCGAGGGTGAAGTGCGATTAGCCGCCGAACGCGATGATGTCGAGCCCGCCATTGTAGTCGGTGGCGAAGATCATGGTATCACTCTTGCCGTCATCGTCCGCGCATGCCGGTGGCTCATTTATAGGCATCCAGGAAGTTCGGCACCGCGATCCAGTCCATCATCGCCTCATCGCTCTGCAACAGCGCGTGCATGCGGCGGTCTTCCTCGGTCTTGAGGTTGACCCCCATATGGGTGCCGAGCTTGCGCGAATGCATCACGATGGTGTTGCCGATCGGCTGGCGCTCGGCGTTGTAGGCCTTCAGCGCGGTGTCGATGTCCTCGTTGTCGCGCAGGTGCCTGGCCAGCGCCATGGCGTCGCCGCCCGCCTTCGCCACGCCGAAGCCCATGTGCGGGCGCGCATTGGCGGCGGCGTCGCCCACCATGGCGACGCGGCCGAACACGATGCGGTCGGCGGTGAAGTCGTAGATCGGCGTGATGAAGGGCTGCTTCATGGTCATCACGCAGTCGAGCATCACTTCGGGCATGATGTCGCGCGCGTCCGCGTACATCTGCGCGATCAGGTCCCTGCGGATGAGCGGCGGCGGCACCGAAAACTCGTGCTGCACGCCGCGTTCGTCGACGTTCATCTCCTTCATCTGTTGCGCGTCGGCGACGCGGTACCAGATGAAATTGTAGCGGCGCTTGCCGGGCGTGAGCTCGTTGTTGAAGCCGGAGATCGGGTAGGTGATCACCTCCTGCCGCGGCGGTAGGTAGAAGACGAAGTAGGGGAATATCTCCTTCAGCGTCTTCGGCGACAGGTCGGCCTCGTTCGGCGCGCCGCGCCAGATGTAATAGCCAGCATAAATCGGCTGCAGCTCGGGCGCCATCTGCCCGCGCACGCTCGAACGAATGCCGTCGCCGCCGATCAGCAGGTCCGCATGCTCCACTTTGCCGCCGGCGAAGGTGACGCGCACGCCGCGCTCGTCCTGGTCGACGCGCTCGAAGGCGTGGCCGAGATGGTAGTGCGTCTCGTCGATGGTCGCGCGCAGCAGGCGCTGCAGCCGGTCCCAGGAGGTGAGGATCTGCCGCAGCGGCCGCTCGCCGGTGATATTGCCGTTGCGGTCGATGGCGATGCGCTTGGGCACCTCGACGCCGAGGTCGGCGGTGCCGGCGCCGCTCGCTTCCAGCGCCTCGATCAGCTCGGGGTGGGTGGTGATGCCGGCCCCGCGCCCGACCAGTTCGACGCTGGAGCGCTCGTAGACGTCCGCGTCCCAGCCGATCTGGCGCAGGAACGCGGCCGAGAACAGGCCCGACATCGAGCCGCCGATGATGATGGCGCGGCGCTTGCGGCGCGGTGGTGCGGAAGTCGAACCCGGCATGACGGCGCCGATCCTAGTGGAAGAATGCCGCGCTTTCCTACGCCGTTTCGGTTGTGCGCGGCATGGCGGCCATGCGCGTATCTCGCTGAAATCGGCGGGATTTTCATCATGCGCAAGCGGTCCCTAGGCGGGGACCAAGCCGGGGGTTATCAACGGACCATGCGCAGCCAACCGATTCGCATTCTCGGTATCGACCCGGGGCTCCGCCGCACCGGCTGGGGCCTGATCGAAGCCGACGGGAACCGGCTCATCCACGTCGCCTGCGGCTCGGTCGAGACCAGCGAGAAGGCGCCGCTCGGCGACCGGCTGGTCGCGATTCACGACGGGCTGATCGCGGTGATCGAGCGCTACGCGCCGCAGGAGGCGGCGGTGGAGAACACCTTTGTCAACGCCAACGCGGCCGCGACCCTCAAGCTCGGCCAGGCGCGCGGCATCGCCATGCTGGTGCCGGCGCGCGCGGGGCTCAGCGTCGCCGAATACGCGCCCAACCTGGTCAAAAAGACCATCGTCGGCGCCGGCCACGGCGAGAAGGCGCAGATCAGGATGATGATCGGCGTGCTGCTGCCCAAGGCCGACCCGCAAAGCGAGGACGCCGCCGACGCGCTCGCTATCGCGGTCTGCCACGCGCATCACCGCACCAGCATCCTGCTGAAGGTCGCGGCGCGATGATCGGCAAGCTTTCCATTTCGGTCATTCCGGGGCGCGGCCGCCGGCCGCGAACCCGGAATCCAGATGCGGGCTCAGATTCTGTTTCTGGATTCCGGGTCCGACGCTGCGCGTCGTCCCGGAATGACGGGGAAGCAGCATGATCGGCAAGCTCAAGGGCGTCATCGATAGCTACGGCGAGGACTACGTCATCCTCGACGTGAGCGGCGTGGGCTACCAGGTGCATTGCTCGGCGCGCACGTTGCAGGCGCTGCCGGCGCCCGGCGAGCCGGCCACCTTGTCGATCGAGACCTATGTGCGCGAGGACCAGATCAAGCTGTTCGGTTTTGCCACCGACATGGAGCGCGAGTGGTTCCGCCTGCTGCAGACGGTGCAGGGCGTCGGCGCCAAGGTCGCGCTCTCGGTGCTCGGCACGCTCAAGCCCTCCGAGCTCGCTTCCGCCGTCGCCATGCGCGACAAGGCCATGGTGGCGCGCACGCCCGGCGTCGGGCCCAAGGTGGCCGAGCGCATCGTCACGGAATTGAAGGACAAGGTGCCGGCCTTCAGCGCGGTCGATCCGGCGGTGGCGCATCTCGTAGGCAGCCTCGACGAGAAGCGCGCGCCGAAGCCCGTCGCCGACGCGGTGTCCGCGCTGGTCAATCTCGGCTACGGTCAACCGCAGGCCGCCGCGGCGATTGCCGCCGCCGTGCATAGCGCGGGCGAGGGCGCCGACACGGCGACGCTGATCCGGCAGGGGCTGAAGGAGTTGGCGAGGTGAAAGAGCCGCAAACTCGGATTCGTGTCCCGGGCGCAGCGCAGCGTGAAACGGTGCGCTGCAGAACCGGGAACGTCGCGATCTGGGGCGGTCCCGGATCAGCAGTGCATCACTTCGCCATCGCGCGTCGAAGACGCGCGCAAGCGCGCTTAAGGCTCGTGCTGCACCGCGTCCGGGACACGAGGCCGTGTCAATGAACACCCCCCGCCGCGCGCTTCTTCTCCCTCCCCCTGAAAGGGGGAGGGTCGGGGTGGGGGTCAATCTGACTCGCCGTCTCGGACCCCCACCCGGCCGCTACGCGGCCGACCTCCCCCTTTTAGGGGGAGGTGAGGAAGAGCGGGGGCCGCGCCGATGACCACCACCCCCCGCCGCCTGGTGAATGCCGAGAAACGCGAGGACGACGTCGACGCGTCCTTGCGCCCGCAGAAGCTGGCCGAGTTCATCGGCCAGGAGAAGGCGCGCGCCAACCTCAAGGTCTTCATCGACGCGGCGCGGTCGCGCGGCGAGGCGCTCGACCACGTGCTGTTCGTCGGCCCGCCCGGCCTCGGCAAGACCACGCTGGCGCAGATCGTCGCGCGCGAGCTGGGCGTCAACTTCCGCGCCACTTCCGGCCCGGTGATCGCCAAGGCCGGCGACCTCGCTGCGCTGCTCACCAATCTCGAGCCGCGCGATGTGCTGTTCATCGACGAGATCCACCGGCTCAATCCGGCGGTGGAGGAAATCCTCTATCCGGCGATGGAGGACTTCCAGCTCGACCTCATCATCGGCGAGGGCCCGGCGGCGCGCTCGGTCAAGATCGACCTGTCACCCTTCACGCTGGTCGGCGCCACCACGCGCGCGGGGCTGCTCACCAATCCGCTGCGCGACCGCTTCGGCATTCCGGTGCGCTTGAATTTCTATTCCGAGAAGGAGCTGGAGCAGATCGTCAACCGCGGCGCGCGCGTGCTCGGCATGGGCATGAGCGCCGACGGCGCCAACGAGATCGCGCGCCGCGCGCGCGGCACGCCGCGCATCGCCGGCCGCCTCTTGCGGCGCGTGCGCGACTTCGCCCATGTCGAGGGCGCGACGTCGGTCGACCGCAAGGTGGCCGACCGCGCGCTGTCGGCGCTTGAGGTGGACGCCGCCGGACTCGACGCCATGGACCGGCGCTATCTTTCGACCATCGCGCTCAACTACGGCGGCGGCCCGGTCGGCGTCGACACCATCGCCGCCGGTCTGTCGGAGCCGCGCGACGCCATCGAGGACATCATCGAGCCGTTCCTCATCCAGAAGGGCTTCCTTCAGCGCACGCCGCGCGGGCGTTTGCTCACCTCCGCCGCCTTCAAGCACCTCGGCCTCGCCGAGCCGCAGCGCGACGCGAGCCAGTTCGGGTTGTTTTCGGGAGGAGAGGAAACGGATTAACGTCTGCGGGATTTATGGTATGATGCAATCATGAAGACAACCGCCGAGAAAGCCGCTGAGGCGCTTGAACTCCTGCCGGCAGAGATGCGCGAATCTGCTGTTGCGTATCTCATCGAGCAGGCCGAGAAATTTCGGCTGCTGAAGCAGGACATCGACAAAGGCTTGGCCGACATTGAAGCCGGCCGCGTTCGCGAATGGGATTTCGCCGACTTCTTGAGAAGAGCCAAGCTCACCGAGCCTGAAACTCGGCCAAAATGAAAATCGTCTTCTCAGACGAAGCCGACTCCGATTTGTTGCACATTCTCACTTATCTGGCCGAACGGAATCTTTCCTCTGCGGCCTCTCTCGCAGAACTTTTCAATTCGAAAATCGAAAGCTTGGCGCACTTTCCTTTCATAGGGCGAGACCGCTCCGTTCTGGCACCGGAGCTTCGCAGCATCGTGGCCGATAACTACGTTGTCTTTTATCGCGCCGAGCGAGAACGGGTCTTGGTGGTGCGCGTCCTCGACGGCCGCAGAGATATTGAAGCGGAATTTGAAAGATGAATTCGACCTCCCTCGACGGCGAAATCCATGACGGCGTCCATCACCAGCCGATCCGCGTCTACTACGAGGACACGGATTTTTCCGGCATCGTCTATCACGCCAGCTACCTGCGCTTCATGGAGCGCGGGCGCACCAACTACCTGCGGCTGATCGGCGCCGACCACCGCGCGCTGTTCGAGCAGGCCGCCGCCGAGGCGCCCGGCTTTGCCTTCGTCGTGCGCCACATGTCGATCGACTTCAGGAAGCCCGCGCACATGGACGACGTGCTCGATGTCGTCACCACGCCGGAGGAAGTGAAGGGCGCCTCCGTCATGCTGCATCAGAAGGTGATGCGCGGAGCGGACCTCATCGTCGAAGCGCATGTGCAGGTCGCCTTCGTGTCCGGCGGCCGCGCGCGGCCGATTCCCAAGCCCCTGCGCATCGCCATGAAGGCCGACCAGGAAGCGGGTGGCGGCGCCTGAGCCGGCGGCCTAGATTGCGGCCATGAACTTCACCCTGTTCGACACCGCCATCGGAGCCTGCGGCATCGTCTGGAGCGCGCGCGGCCTGCGCGGCGTGCAGTTGCCCGAGGCGAATGAAGTGGCCACGCGGGTCCGCGTGACGAAGCGCTTTCCCGCCGCGGTCGAAGCGCCGCCGCCCGACTCTATCCAGTCCGTCATCGACGGCATCGTCGCGCTGCTGGCCGGTGAGCCGCGCGATCTGCGCGACGTCGTCATCGACGACGACGGCACGCCGGACTTCAACAAGCGCGTCTATGCCATCGCGCGCGCAATTCCGCCGGGACAGACGCTGACCTACGGCGAGATCGCCGAGCGCCTCGGCGACAAATTGCTGGCGCGCGCCGTCGGCACGGCGCTCGGCGAAAATCCGTGCCCCATCGTCATGCCCTGCCATCGCGTGCTGGCCGCGTCGGGAAGGACCGGCGGCTTCTCCGCGCCGGGCGGCGTCGACACCAAGCTCAAGCTTCTCACCATCGAAGGCGCGCAGCCCGGCGGGCCGACGCTGTTCGACCGTCTGCCGCTCGCCAAGCGCGCCTGACGCCATCGACGCCGGCCCCCGAGTCATGTAAAGCCCATTTACATGGGGACGATGCGCGCATGAAATGGGGCAAAGGCAGCGGGCAGGGCGGCGACAGCCCGCGCGGCTATCACCACGGCAACCTCAAGGAAGCTTTGGTGCGCGCCGCGCTGGCGTTGATCGCCGAAAAAGGCCCGGCCGGATTCACCTTTGCCGATGCCGCGCGCTGGGCGGGCGTCAGCGCGGCCGCGCCTTATCGTCATTACCGCGATCGCGATGCGCTGCTCGCCGACGTGGCGCTGCGCGGCTTCGAACTGTTCACCGAAGCGCTGAGCGGCGCCTGGAAAGACGGGCAGCCCGACGTGCTCGCCGCCTTCGACCGTCTCGGCAAAGCCTATCTGACCTTCGCCAAGGACGAGCCTTCGTATTATTCGGCGATGTTCGAGGCCGGCGTTTCGGCCGACAGCAATGCGGGCTTGCGCGACGCGAGTGAGCGCGCGTTCGGTGTGTTGCGTGCGGCCGCGGAAAAGCTCGTTGCGATGATGCCGCCGAAGGAGCGCCCGCCGGCGCTCATGGTCGCGCTGCACATCTGGTCGATGACGCACGGCATCGCCTCGCTGTTCGGGCGCGGCGACGCGGCGCGGCGCGCGCTGCCGATGCCGCCGGAAGAGCTGCTGGAAGCTGCCGTGCTGGTCTATCTGCGCGGCCTCGGCTTGAGCGGCGCCTGAGCGCCGCGTTGATGCGCGCTCAGCGGCCGGCGGTGCGCCACTTCATCATGGCGGTGGTCAGCTCTGACGAGATCTTGGAATAGTCGCTCGCCATCAGGGCGTCGGCTTGCGCCTTCTGTCCGTGCTTGACGTGAGCGAGCACTTTGGCCGCACACTTGTGGAAGTCGGCGTGCAGCTTGCGCACTTGGGCATAGTCCGCGCTCGCGCGCATCGCCGGCGTGATCGTCGCGCCGTGCAGCCACTGGCCGAAGGCGCAGGCATTGTCCTTCGCCACTTCCGCCGGATCGCCGTCGGCCTTGCCGCTGTCGATGGCGGCGCGCAGCCGCATTTTCCACATGCCGTGCGCGCCGATAGCTTTGCTGATCTCGTCTTCCAGATTCATGGTGTGTTTTCCTCCTGCGATGCCTGATCGCGAATCATTTGGACGTCGGCGTCACAGGGTTCGCAGCGCGCGCCAATCCACGCGATAAAATCGGACAATAAAAAAATGAAGGACGGACGCGGGGCGGGGGCGTCCAAATTTAACGTGCCGGACGTCTTCCCGCCGGCCGGGGCTTTCCTATCTGGATGTTAAGGGTCTTGACATCCGCCGGTCACGACCCTATCAATGTAAATGTTATTTACATTCACGAGGGCCGAACCATGCCTATCACCGCCAAGCTCGACGAATACGGCAAACCTGCCTGGATCGCCCTGATCGTCCTCGGGTTCATGGTCTTCTGGCCGCTCGGCCTGGCCATCCTCGCCTACACCATATGGAGCGGAAGAATGGGATGCGGATATTACGGCGGTTCTGACCGCTGGCAGCACAAGATGGATCGCATGCAGCGCAAGATGGACTGGATGCGCGCGCGCATGAGCGGCGACAGCGCGCCGGGCACCTTCTGGGGCGGCGCGCCCTCGAGCGGCAACCGCGCCTTCGACGAATATCGCAGCGAGACGCTCAAGCGTCTCGAGGACGAGCAGCGCGAGTTCAAGGACTTCCTCGAGCGCCTGCGCTTCGCCAAGGACAAGACCGAGTTCGACGCCTTCATGGCCGAGCGCCGCAACCGTCCGCCCGCGGACTCCCCGCCGCAGGGCTGACGAACACGACGCCGGTCAAAGCAGGGCCGCCCTTCGGGGCGGCCTTTTCTTTTTCCCTCGCCGCACGCAACGGCGCGTGGGGAGGGGAGAAGAGCCGTCCCCGTTGACAGCCGGCGGGTAACCAGTTCTTAACCACAATCAGGCCTGTTAGCGGGGCTAAAGCCCGCTCATGCGCCCTAGTTTGGCCAAGTTTCGCGGGGATTTCGTCGTTCCGCCGGTGGTGGACACGGGTTTTTGCGAAACTTTCGGTTTTTCGCTTCGCGCGTGAGCGGCATGGTCCGGCGCGCCACGCCGGATCCCCGTGCCGCGCCAGCGGTCATCTCGAAGCCGCCGTAGCGGAAAGGACGTGCCCATGAATCCCGCCGATGTGGCACAGTCGGCCTTGCCGCTCACCTCGTCCGACCTCTCGCTCTTCACGCTGTTCTGGCACGCGCACTGGATCGTGAAAGCGGTCATGCTCGGGCTGCTCGCGGCCTCGGTCTGGGTCTGGGCCATCGTCATCGACAAGACGGTACTCTACATGCGCACGCGCCGCGCCATGGACCGTTTCGAGCAGGCTTTCTGGTCGGGCCAGTCGCTGGAGGAGCTTTACCGCTCGCTGTCATCCAAGCCGAACCATTCGATGGCGGCCTTGTTCGTGGCGGCGATGCGGGAATGGAAACGCAGCTTCGAAGGCAGCCCGCGTTCCTTCGCCGGCCTTCAGATGCGCATCGAGAAGGTGATGGAGGTGACCATCGCCCGCGAGGTCGAACGGCTGGAAAGGCGCCTGCTGGTACTGGCTACCGTCGGCTCGGCCGGGCCTTTCGTCGGCCTGTTCGGCACGGTCTGGGGCATCATGACCAGCTTCCAGTCGATCGCCGCCTCCAAGAATACCTCGCTGGCGGTGGTGGCGCCGGGCATCGCCGAGGCGCTGTTTGCGACCGCAATCGGCCTTGTCGCCGCCATACCGGCGACCATTTTCTACAATAAGTTCGCGTCCGAGGTGAACAAGCAGGCCCAGCGGCTCGAAGGCTTCGCCGACGAATTCGCCGCGATCCTGTCGCGCCAGATCGACGAGCGCGGGTGAGGGGACCACCCAAATGGCAGCCAACGCCGGCACGCCGGTCATCGGTAGACGGAAACATCACCGCCGCCAGGTGATGGCCGAGATCAACGTCACGCCGATGGTGGACGTGATGTTGGTGTTGTTGATCATCTTCATGGTGTCGGCGCCGCTTTTGACCGTCGGCGTGCCGATCGACCTGCCGCAGAGCCAAGCTAAGAGCCTCGACCAGGACAAGGAGCCGCTGACCGTCTCCGTCAACGACGCCGGCAAGGTTTTCCTGCAGAATTCCGAGGTCGCCCTCGACGAGTTGATCGCCAAATTGCAGGCGGTGGCGCAGGCGCGCGGCGGCAACGAGGCCCGCATCTACGTGCGCGGCGACAAGCGGGTGGGCTACGGGGCCATGATGCAGGTGATGGGACGGCTGTCGTCGGCCGGCTTCCATCGTGTAGCCTTGGTGACCGAATTCGAGCAGGGCAAGTAGCCTTCATGGAGATGAAGACCGCATCGGTGATCTCGACCGGCCTGCACCTGGCGGTGCTGGCCTTCGCCGTCGTGTCTTTCTCCGGCAAGAACTTCGACGTCACCCCGGCGGAATCGCTGCCGGTCGACATGATCAGCGAGAAGGAATTCTCCGAGCTGACCAAGGGCGTGAAGGACGCGCCCAAGAAGGAAGAGCCCAAGCCCCTGGTCGAGAAGAAGGCGGAAGAGGTCAAGCCGGCCGAGGACGTCAAGCCGAAGGTTTCCGAGAAGCCCGAGGTCAAGGCGACCGCCGAGAAGCCGCCCGAGCCTAAGCCGCAGCCGGAGCAGCAGAAGCCGGTCGAGCAGAAAGAGGCCAAGGCCGACAAGCCGCCGGATCCGGCCGGCCAGGACAAGGCCGACCCGATCGCCGACAAACTCAAGCAGGCGCAGAACGAGCCCAAGCCGCTGCCGCCGAAGAAGCCGCCGCAAAAGCAGCAGCCGAAGTTCGACGCCGACAAGATCGCCGCGCTGCTCGACCAGCGCGAGCCGCGCCGCATGGCCGCCGCCGGCAACGAGCCCAACAGCGCGCCCTCGCTCGGCACCGCGCTCGGCAACGCCTCGCAGCTGTCGGCTTCCGAGCTCGACGCGCTGCGCGCGCGCCTGATGGCGCTGTGGAATCCGCCGGTCGGCATCACCAATCCGGAAGACTACGTCATCCGCGTCCGCATCCGCCTCGGCAAGGACGGCAAGTTGTCGGCGCCGCCGACGGTGCTGACCAGCGGCACCGGCGTCCTCTTCACCACGGCGCGCGACAGCGCCATCCGCGCCGTCTTCCGCGGCCAGCCCTTCGACATGCTGCGGCCCGAGCACTACGAGACATGGAAAGACATCGAGGTCACCTTCGATCCCCGCGACATGTTCCGCGGCTGAACCCAACAGGCATTTCCGGCAACATGACGCGCATTGATTTTCCGACGGCCCCCTTTCCGCTGAACCGCCGCCGGCTCCTGGCCGGCGCCGGCGCCGGCATGCTCGCTCTGGCCACGCGCCCGGCCAACGCGGTGCTCCGCCTCGACATCACGCAAGGCAACGTGCAGCCGATGCCGATCGCGCTGCCCGACTTCGTCGCCGGCACGCCGACCGAAGGCGACGTCGCGCGCAACGTCAGCAGCGTTATCACCGGCAACCTGCAACGCTCCGGCCTGTTCGCGCCGATCAACCCGCAGGCCTTCATCGAGAAGATCGTCAACACCGACGCGGTGCCGCGCTTCACCGACTGGCGCACGATCAACGCGCAGGCGCTCGTCACCGGCCGCATGACCAAGCAGGGCGACGGCCGCCTGAAGGCCGAGTTCCGCCTGTGGGACGTGTTCGCCGGCCAGCAGCTCGACGGCAAGCAGTACTTCACCACGCCGGACAACTGGCGCCGCATCGCGCACATCATCTCGGACGCGATCTACGAGCGCTTGACCGGCGAGAAGGGCTATTTCGACAGCCGCGTCGTTTTCGTCGACGAGACCGGCCCGAAGGAGCGGCGCATCAAGCGCCTCGCCATCATGGATCAGGACGGCGCCGGCGTGCGCTACATCACGCGCGGCGACGACCTCGTGCTCACGCCGCGCTTCAATCCCTCGACGCAAGAGATCACCTACATGTCCTACGGGCAGGGCGATCCGCGCGTCTATCTCCTGAACATCGAGACCGGCCAGCGCGAGATCGTCGGCAACTTCCCCGGCATGACGTTTGCGCCGCGCTTCTCGCCCGACGGCCAGCGCGTCATCATGAGCCTGCAGCAGGGCGGCAACGCCAACCTGTTCGTCATGGACCTGCGCTCCAAGCAGACCACGCGGCTCACCGACACGCCGGCGATCGACACCTCGCCCTGCTACTCGCCCGACGGCAGCCGCATCTGCTTCGAGAGCGACCGCGGCGGCACGCAGCAGATCTACGTGATGGCGGCGACCGGCGGTCCGGCCCAGCGCATCTCCTTCGGCGAAGGCCAGCACTCGACGCCGGTGTGGTCGCCGCGCGGCGACTACATCGCCTTCACCGGCCAGACGCGCGGGCAGTTCTCCATCGGCATCCTCAAGCCCGACGGCTCGGGCGAGCGCCTGCTCACCTCCGGCTTCCACAACGAAGGCCCGTCCTTCGCGCCGAACGGCCGTGTGCTGATGTTCTTCCGCGACCAGGGCGGCGGGCCCAACCTCTTTACGATCGACGTCACCGGCCGGAACGAGCAGAAGGTGCCGACGCCGAGCTTTGCCTCCGATCCGGCCTGGTCGCCGCTGCTGTCGTGATCCTGCCGCAATTTTCACCGTCTCTTAACCATCGGAAACGGTTTGCGCGGTTCCTCGAGTTTTAGCGGGCCCTGCAAGGTTCCATCAAGGTTGATGGAACGTTCGTTTAACGAACGGGCTGCTAGACGAAGAGCTAAGAGCCCGAAATGTCGCTACCGGCTTTCTACAACAGTGTCTCTGCACACGTCCGGTCAGTGCGCGAGAATGGAGTCACCGGAATGATCGAACTCAGCAAAGTGCTTCGCGGCGCCCGCGTTGCGGTGTTGCTCGCCGCGGCGCTCGCGGTTTCCGCCTGCGCCAGCCAGCAGGCCGACAACGCCCAGGCCAATGCCGGCGGCGCCGCCGCGCCCGGCAGCCAGCAGGATTTCGTCGTCAATGTCGGCGACCGCGTCTTCTTCGAGACCGACTCCTCGGAGCTTACGACGCAGTCGCGCGCCACGCTCGACAAGCAGGCGCAGTGGCTGACCACCTATGCGCAGTACAGCCAGTTCACGGTCGAAGGCCACGCCGACGAGCGCGGCACGCGCGAGTACAACATCGCGCTCGGCGCCCGCCGCGCGCAAGCCGTGCGCGACTACCTGGCCTCGCGCGGCATCGCCGCCCAGCGCATGCGCACCATCTCCTACGGCAAGGAGCGCCCGGTGGCGGTGTGCAACGACATCTCCTGCTGGTCGCAGAACCGCCGCGCCGTCACGCTGCTCAACGCCAGCTCCTGACGCCGCTGCACGGACTTGAATAAAAGGCCGGGCCGGCACGCCGCCGCCCGGCCTTTTGTCATCGCATTGTGTCTTGCAAATCGCTGCGTTTCGCGGAACTTTGGCGTCTGCGGGTAGGGTGCCGGTCACACCCCCTTCCGTGAAGTACGGGGGAGTTGCGCGATGCGCGGGCAAGGGTCGGTCATCCATGTAGGGCGGGCCGGCGCTGCCGCGCTTGTCGCGCTTCTGGCGCTCGCCGGATGCGAGCAGAAGAACACCTACGTCGCGCCGCCGCCGCCCAAGGTCACGGTTGCCACGCCCGTCAAAAAGACGATCACGCTTTATCTCCAGGCGACCGGCAACAGCGCCGCGGTGAACACCGCCAATCTGGTCGCCCGCGTCCCCGGCTTTCTCGAGACCGTCAACTACAAGGACGGCGACCTGGTGAAGAAGGGCACCTTGCTCTTCACCATCGAGCCGCAGTCCTACAAGCTCAAGCTCGACCAGTCGGTCGCCGCGCAGGAGAGCGCGAACGCCACCGTGCGCCAGACGCAGGCCGACTACGAGCGCCAGGTCGATCTGGCCGCGCGCGGGACCGCCTCCAAGGCCACCCTCGACGCCTCCACCGCCAACCGCGACACCGCCCGCGCCAATCTTCAGCAGGCCGAGGTCAACACCGAACTCGCCAAGATCAATTACGGCTACACCAGCGTGACCGCGCCCTTCGACGGCATCGTCACTGCCCGCACCGTGTCGGTCGGCGAATATGTCGGCGCCAATTCGCAGCCGACGGTGCTCGCCACCATCGTGCAGCTCGACCCGATCTATGTGAACTTCTCCATCAACGAGCGCGAGACGCTGCGCATCCGCGAACGCATCCGCCAGCGCGGCATGACGCCGGAGGAGTTGCGCAAGGTGCCGGTCGAGGTCGGCCTGCAGACCGAGGAAGGCCATCCGCACAAAGGCACGCTCGATTACGTCGCGCCGACGGTGGACGCTTCCACCGGCACGCTCGCCGGCCGCGCCATCCTCAATAATCCCGACCGCGCGCTGCTGCCCGGCCTGTTCGTGCGGGTGCGCATCCCGATCGGCCGCATGGACGACGCGCTGCTGGTGCCGGACTCAGCGCTCGGCAGCGATCAGAGCGGCCGCTATCTGCTGATCGCCGGCAAGGACGACGTGGTCGAGCAGCGCAAGGTCGAGATCGGCCCGCTCGACGGCACCCTGCGCGTGATCGAGAAGGGCGTCGGCCCGCAAGACCGCGTCATCGTCAGCGGCCTCCTGCGCGCCGTGCCGGGGCAGAAGGTCGATCCGGCGGAGGCCGCCACGCCGTCGGCCAAGAACTGAGGGCTGCACGTCGATGATCCGAGGACCTCGCCCCGCACTCCGCTCATTCCCGCGCGCAGACATCGGGTTTACCCGATGTCTGCCAAGAATGATGCGCAAGTCGGCTACGGCCGGCTTGCGATGGGAATCCAGAAGCCAAAGCTTGGCGTCAGACATGTTCTGCACTGGGTCCCCGCTTTCGCGGGGACGAGCGGGGATGGGATGATCTCCAAATTCTTCATCGAGCGCCCGGTTCTCGCCAACGTCATCGCGATCCTGATGGTCGTGATCGGCGCCGTGGCGGTGCTGGCGCTGCCGGTCGCGCAATATCCCGACGTGGTGCCGCCGACCGTGCAGGTCACCACGCGCTATCCCGGCGCCAGCGCGCGCACCGTCATCGACACCGTCGCGCTGCCGATCGAGCAGCAGGTCAACGGCGTGGAAGGCATGATCTACATGCAGTCCTACGCCACCGCCGACGGCGCCTACACGCTCACCGTCACCTTCAAGATCGGCACCGACCTCAATTTCGCGCAGGTGCTGGTGCAGAACCGCGTGTCCGCCGCGCTCTCGCAACTGCCGCAGTCGGTGCAGGCGCAGGGCGTCAACGTGCAGAAGAAGTCGACCTCGATCCTGCAGATCGTCACGCTGACCTCGCCCGACAACCGCTACGACAGCCTCTATCTCGCCAACTACGCCACCATCAGCCTGAAGGACGACATCGCGCGGCTGCCCGGCGTCGGCAATGTCAGCGTGTTCGGCGCCGGCCAATACGCCATGCGCGTCTGGCTCGACCCCGAGAAGATGAAGGCGAGGGGGCTGATCGTGCAGGACGTGGTCAACGCCCTGCAGCAGCAGAACAGCCAGGTCACCGCCGGCCAGATCGGCATGCCGCCGGGGCCCGACACCGTCACCTTCCAGTACACGCTCAACGTCGCCGGCCGGCTCGACGATCCCGAGCAGTTCAACGACGTGATCGTGAAGACCGGCGCCGCCGGCCAGATCACCCGCATCCGCGACATCGGAACGGTCGAGCTCGGCGCGCAGACCTATGGCCAGATGTTCAAGCTCGACGGCAAGGCGTCGGCCGGCATCGCCATCTTCCAGTCGCCCGGCGCCAACGCGCTCACCGTCGCGAACGAAGTGAAGAAGCGCATGGCGGAGCTGTCGAAGAGCTTCCCGCAGGGACTGACCTACAGCATCCCGTTCGACACCACGATCTTCGTCAACGCGTCGATCAACGAGGTCTATCACACGCTGTTCGAGGCAGCGATTTTGGTGCTGATCGTCATCCTGATCTTCCTGCAGGACTGGCGCGCCATGCTGGTGCCGGCCACCACCGTGCCGGTCACCATCATCGGGGCGTTTGCCGCCATGGCCGCGCTCGGCTTCACCGTCAACTTCGCGACGCTGTTCGCCATCGTGCTGGCGATCGGCATCGTGGTCGACGACGCCATCATCGTGGTGGAGGGCGCCGCCCATAACATCGACCACGGCATGAGCGGCCCGCAGGCTGCGATCGAGGCCATGAAGGTGCTGCTCGGCCCGATCATCGGCATTACTTTGGTGCTGCTGGCGGTGTTTCTGCCGGCGGCCTTCCTGCCCGGCCTCACCGGCCAGATGTACGCGCAGTTCGCGCTGGTCATCGCCGCCACCGCGCTCATCAGCGCGATCAACGCCGTCACGCTCAAGCCGACCCAATGCGCGCTCTGGCTGCGCCCCTCGGTGCCGCCGGAGAAGCGCAACTTCTTCTACCGCGGCTTCAACAAAGGCTACGAGCGTGTCGAGCATGCCTATGCGCGCCTGATGCGCTGGCTGGTCGGCCGCTCGGCCGCCATGGTGCTGCTGGCGCTGGCCGTGACCGGCCTCACGTTATGGGGCTTCTCGCGCATCCCGACCGGCTTCATCCCGATCGAGGACCAGGGCTACATGCTGGCGACCGTGCAGTTGCCCGACGGCGCCTCGCTGCCGCGCACGCAGGCCGTGCTCGACAAGGTGTCCGACGCGGCGCGCAAGACGCCCGGCGTCGACCAGGTCATCACCATCGCCGGCGTCTCCGCGCTCGACAACAATTCCTCGCTCGCCAATGCCGGCGTCGCCTACATCATCCTCAAGGACTGGGGCGTGCGCGGCAAGGCGCAGGGCCTCTTGCCCATGCTCAACAGCCTCAACGCCGCCATGGCGCCGATCCAGGAGGCGACGGTCCGCGTGCTGCCGCCGCCGCCGATCCAGGGCATCGGCTTTGCCGCCGGCTTCACCATGCAGGTCGAGCTGCAGGACAACAGCCTCGACTTCAACAAGCTCGCCAGCGTCGTGGACTCGACGGTCGCCAACGCCGGCTCGCAGTCGGCCATCGCGCTGGTGCTGTCGTCGTTCCGCGCCAGCGTGCCGCAATACGCGATCGAGGTCGACCGCGTGAAGGCGCAGACGCTGCAGGTCAACGTCGACCAGGTGTTCAACGCGCTCGCCGGCTATCTCGGCTCCTCTTACGTCAACCAGATCACCAAGTTCGGCCGCACCTTCCAGGTCTTCGTGCAGGCCGACGCCGGTTTCCGCCTGGACATCGACGAGATCAGCCAGTTGTCGGTGCGCAATGCGGCCGGCAGCATGATTCCGCTCGGCACGCTGGTGAACGTCACGCCGGTCGCCGGCCCCTCGCTGATCAGCCTCTACAATCTCTATCCGTCCGCCACCATCATCGGCATGCCGGCGCGCGGCCGCTCGACCGGCGAGGCCATGGCGCTGATGGAGGACCTGGCCAAGAACACCTTCCCGGCGCGGGTCGGCTACGAGTGGTCGGCGATGTCGTACCAGGAGAAGCTGGTCGGCGGTCAGATGTATCTCGTCTTCGCCATGGCGCTGCTGCTGGTCTATCTCGTGCTCGCCGGCCAGTACGAGAGCTGGTACCGGCCGGCGGCGGTGATCCTGGCGGTGCCGATCTCGCTCATCGGGCCGGTCGCCACGCTGACGGCGCTGCGCATCGACAACAATCTCTACACCCAGATCGGCATCGTGCTCTTGATCGCGCTGTCGGCGAAGAACGCCATCCTGATCGTCGAGTTCGCGCGCGAGCTGCGCGAGGGCGGCAAGTCGCTGGTCGACGCGGCGGTCGAGGCCGCCCGCGCGCGCTTCCGCCCGATCCTGATGACCTCCTTCGCCTTCATCCTCGGCGTGCTGCCGCTGGTGCTGGCGAGCGGGGCGGGCGCCAATGCGCGCGCCTCCATTGGCATCACGGTGTTCACCGGCATGATCGCCTCCACCTGCCTGGCGGTGCTGTTCGTGCCGTCCTTCTTCGTGGTCGTCCAGCGCTTCGAGGAATGGCTGGCCGCGCGCAAGGCCTGCCGCCAGGCGGTGCCGGCCGAGTAAGGCTTGCGGCCGCCGCGGGGCGGGCCCGGCCACATTCTGGCCCCGGTCCGCGCGGTATGGTAGTCAGCCGCTGCACATTGCCCAGAGATCACATCGCGGTCCTTTTCCCGTAGCCATGAAGTCGCCGATGACACGCGCCCGTAACATGCTTCCCGCCGCCGCGCTGGCGGCGCTGCTGCTTTCCTCCGCCGGCGCGCTTGCGCAGGAGCGGAGCGGCAATTTCCTCGACGACCTGTTCAGCCGCGGCGACCGCCAGCAGCAACAGCCGCCGCGCGGCGAGGCGGCGCCGGCGCCGCAAAGTCGCGCCGTGCCGTCGAACGATCCGGGCGAGGTGTCGGTGCGGCTCGACCGCATGGAAGGCGCGCTGCGCCAGCTCACCGGCACCATCGAGCAATTGCAGTACCAGAACCAGCAATTGCAGATTCAGTTGAAGCGCATGCAGGACGACACCGAGTATCGCCTGCAGCAGCTCGGCGCGCGCGGCGGCGCGGCGCCGGCGCCGAATGCGCCGCAGCCCGCGCCGCAGCCTGTGCCCGGCCGCCGTGGCGACGTGTTCGAT
>JALHRB010000008.1 GCA_022841665.1 Pseudolabrys sp. | reverse complement strand
GATCGCGCCCCCGCCGGCGCCGGACCTCACCGGCCTCGGCCTCGCGCCGCCGCCCGCCACCCCATCGGCCCAAGACCGGCAGCTCGCCTTCCTTAACGCGGCGGCTGATCGGCGCACCGTCGCACCGGATCGCGTCGCCGCGCTGGCGTCGCCTTACATCCTTCAGGCGGGCGCCGTGATCGCGGCGGCGCTCATCACCGGCATCCATTCGGATCTTCCGGGCCAGATCACCGCGCAGGTGACCGAGAACATCTATGACAGCCCGACGGGCCGCATTCTTTTGGTGCCCCAAGGCACACGCGTGATCGGTCAGTACAACAACGGCGTTCAGTTCGGTCAGAGCCGCGTGCTGCTGGTCTGGAACCGGCTGATCTTCCCGAACGGACGCTCCATTGTGCTCGAGCGTCAGCCGGGCGCAGACGTCGAAGGCTACGCAGGCCTGCAAGACGGCGTCGACTACCATTGGTGGGATCTCGCAAAGGCGGCCGGCCTCTCGACACTGCTGAGCGTTGGCGCCGAGCTCGCCACCAACGACGACGACCGCTTGATCCAGGCGATACGCAACGGTGGCCAGAACACCATCAACGATGCCGGCCAGCAGATCGTGCGCCGCCAGCTCAACGTCGCTCCGACACTGACAATCCGGCCCGGCTTCCCCGTCCGCGTGATTGTCACGCGGGACCTGGTGCTCGAACCCTACGGAGGCTAGCCGATGGGCAAGCTAAAGCTCGGACCGCTCGAAGACGACAAGCCGGTGAAGATTTCGGTGGAGCTACCCGCCGCACTTCACCGCGATCTCATCGCCTATGCGGAGATTCTTGGCCGCGAAAGCGGCCAAGCCGCGGAGCCCTCCAAGCTGGTGGCACCGATGATCGCGCGTTTCATGGCCACCGACCGAGGATTCCTCAAGGCGAAGCGCGCGGCGAGCAACGGTAGCTCATAGGCCGAGGGCAAAGGCAGAGCATCCCGCCGCATTCGCGCCGGCCACATGCTCGCCGTATCGCAGGGATCATCGAACTGATGCGCCACACAGTCTCAAAGCCCTGCGCGGCCATGAGGGATCTATATTCGTCCAACCCCAGGCTGCCATGATAGAGCGACTCATGGCCATCGATCAGGTTGTAGGTCGTGCGCGATCCGCTAAACGCCGTTCAGCCGCACACCCAACGGTGGGCAGCGCTCTTCCAGCACCTGAATGAAATTCCGCAGCGCCGGGTTCTCGTTGCCTGGCATCCAATAGGCACAAAAGCCAACACGCGTCGATCCATTGCCGTCCCGTGTCTCGCGGAACACCATCCCAGGCGGGACAGACCCCATGCAGGACTCGCAGACCACAGTGATGCCGCGTCCCGCACTGACTAGGCTCTTCAGGCTCTCCGCGTTGACATCGTGATGATCGATGTCGAGTGACTCTCCCGGTGTAACCAGCTTCGCGATCAGGATAGATTCGATCTCGGGGCCGGGGTCGCGCGTGCTCAGCACGAAGCGTTCGCGCTTCAAGTCGCCCCAATTGAGAACCTCTTTAGCCGCAAATTCATGGGCTTCCGGAAGTGCGATCAGGATCCGTTCGCTCCACAGCGCCATCGACGTGTCACCTTCGGCAGTCGGCTCGCCAGTGACGATCGCAATGTCGATTTTTCCGTTTCGCAGGCCGGCGCACAAACGACATCGCTCGTCCTCAACCACACTGATGCGCACTTGCGGAAAACGGCGTGCATAGTCGAGCAGCGTGCTGCGCAGATTCCCGGCCGAGAGCGACGTGTAAAATCCGAGCCGAAGTTGTCCAGCTGCGCCACGCGCCACTGCATCTGCGGCATCCACAATCGCTTGGACATCATCGAGAACGCGCCGTGCGCCTTGAAGAAAGTCGCGCCCCACAGGTGTCGGCTGTACGCCCCCATTGGTCCGTTCGAATAATCGGTAGCCGAGGCACTCCTCAAGGGTTCGGATTCTGCGGCTGAGATTTGATTGCTTGAGTCCAAGTGCGTCGGCCGCCTTGCGGAAGCTACCGTGCTGCGACGCCGCATCGGCATAGCGGAGATGCTTGAGCTCAATCGGTAACGTCCCGAGGTCTCGGACGCTTGGCAGCGTCCCGCACTGGATGCGCCGTTCATCCGCGTGAGTGCCTTTGATTGCCATGATCGCTCGAAACGTCACTTCTTGTCTTTGGTCAGCCCGAAACGGTTCCTTCTGAATTCTTGCGCGCTGCTTCGAGAGGCGGCAGCCATCCTTGGTCTTCCGCGGATGGAGGTCAGAACGCGATCTGCGCACGGGCACCGACGGCTTGGTACCTCGCACCAATGTCGTCGCCGCCACCCGTCCGCTTGTCCACCTTGCCGTTGATGTAGTTCAACATGAAGCGCATGTTGCTGTTCACATACCAGTTCAGGCCAAGCGTGATGTTCTCCTGCCGGCCGCCGAGGATGTCCTTGTCGTTGAGATCGACCTTGCTGTAGCGCGCGGCGATTTCCCATGCGCCCCAGCCACCCGTCCTCCAGTCGAAGGGACGACTTGGCGTAACCCCCCCATAGGAACCGGAGCTTGCGCTGTAGCTTCGCTTCTCGCCGGTAAGGATGTAGCCGCCCTGGATGTAATAGCCGCTGAAGTCGAGGCTGGGCCCGTTGCCGACGGTCCGCTCGACGTTGAAATCGAAATACTCGCTCTGGAAGTGGAAGCTGCCCAGTGTTCCGGCCAGTTCCGCGCTCAGGACGCGCGCGGAGGCGATCGGAAGAGCTCCGGTGCCCAAGATGCGGTTGCCGTCGATTCGCATCTCGATCCGGTCTCGTAGGTTCAGTTCCGAGGCGCCCGTCGGCGCATCGAACAGGTACTGCACGTTGCCGCCGATCAGGAGCGAGGCGCTGTCGGTCAGAACCGGCAGGAACACCGCCCGCCCGGTTACGGCGGTCTGTCTTGCATCGTGCGATGTCTTGCCGGAGGCCGGTCCCGTCAGAAAGGCGCCGGCCCACCATTGCCGGTCGTTGGCGGTGATGCCGAAAGCTGAACGCGTGGCTGCGCCGATGCCGGCGGCGACCTCCACGGGCGCGGCGCGCTCCATAAAGGTGATGTTGTTGTTACTTGTCGCTCGGTCGAGCGTGTAGGGCACGCTGAGAATGCCGCCCCAGATCTTGAACGGCTTCAAGCCGCTATAGGTAAGATAGCCTTTGTCGAGGACCACGCTGGTGGCACCGCCGGACCCCCCGCCCTCGAAGACGAAGCTGTACTCCCAGTCGTCCAGGAACGTGCCGATAACGCCAAACTGCGCTCGGCGCGCGATCACGCCGCCGACAAGGTCCTGCGGCGTCGTGGCTGTGGTGTTCGGCCGGTAGTTGTAGCCGCCGAAGTCGAGCTGTAGGCGGCTCGTGAGCGAGATGCAGTTTCGTCCGTCGGAGCTGCAGATCGTCGGCCGGTTGCTGGAGGACACCTGGATGCTGGGCGCGGTGGTGGGCGGCGCCGTTTTGGCCGCAGCCACCTGCTCGGCGGTTCTTCCGCCTTCTTGCCGCCCCTTGGCAACATTCCTTTTTAGAGTCGCGACTTCCTTCTGCAGCTTGCTGATCTCCACCTGCAGCACCTCCAGCCGGGCGCCGGCAGAATCCTGCGCGGCGGCGGGCCCGCTGGCGAGGATCACAGCGGTAGCCGCCGTCGCCGTGAGAAGATTCCGCATCGTTTCACGCAATTGCATCCTAGTCTTTCAATGGTTTGGGAATGGACCGCCCTTTGTCCTTTTCAGCCACGATGAATTCAAGAAAGCGGAGCTTTTCAGTCGCGCTGGGATTCCAGTGCGCGTGAGTGGTGCCGGCCGGAACGAGCAGACTATCGCCGGCGCGTAGTGTGATTGGCGGCTTACCTTCCTCCTGCCAGATACCAGTGCCGGAAAGGATGTGGAAGGTGACCGCAGCCGGATGCAGGTGCCGTGGATTGATGCCACCCGGCTCATATTCGACGTGATAGACGGCGACTTCCTGGTCCGCCGTATCGGGCACCGCTGTCTTCAGCAGCGGCGCATGCGGGATCACGCCTCGTTTTTCTTGGGCGAAGGCCGGCTGGGTGTAAGCCATGCATAGGACTCCTGCTGTCGCAATGACGACGCTGAAGAGAGCGCCTTTGGTCACGCTTTGCCTCCCGACGCTCTGCGATGCCCAAATGCCGGGTCCGACGGGAACCAACATTTGCACTGACAATAGCCCATTGAAAACTGAGCCTGAACCAGCGTGGTAGCGCACGCGCGCCCTCCGTACGAAGTACAATCATTTGAGGCATACTGGGGCGAATATCATTGTCAGGCAAACGCGTTTAACTTACCGTACCCCCAAGGAAAGATTGGGGTCTCACATGGCGCGGCGATTACCCTCACTGAACGGACTACGCGCTTTTGAGACAACTGGCCGGCACGGCAGTTTCACCGCTGCGGCAAGAGAGCTGAACGTCACCCAAACGGCGGTAAGCCGCTTGGTCCGGCTGCTGGAGGATCGTCTTGGCTTTCCCCTGTTTCGGCGACATGCGAACGCGCTTGAGTTGACGGCGCAAGGGCAGGCGCTGTTGTCCGGTCTGACCGATGCTTTCGATTCCATCGCCCGGCTCACTGAAAGCGTTACGGCGAGGCGTAGTGGCCCGGTGCTGACGGTTGGAGTCGGCCCAACCCTGGCGATCACTTGGCTGATCCCGCGACTGGCAAACTTCTATCGCAGCCATCCCGACGTCGAAGTGCGCATGGCGACGGGTGGCGCAACTCGCCCCGTACGTGATGACTGGACCTGCACTATCCGACGCGATACCGACGCGTTGCCGGGCTACAATGCAGAACGCCTATTCCCGAGCACCGTCGTGCCGGTCTGCACGCCTAAGCTCGCATCGACGCTGCGCTCGCCTGACGACTTGCGCAACGCAACTCTCATCGTCGTGTCCGACATGCCCAATGAATGGCCACACTGGTTCGAAGCGGCGGGCTTACGCTCCCCCGTGCACCCCGCCGGTGAGGTGTCATTCGAGAGCAATGTCATGGCGATGCAGGCAGCGCTCGACGGGGTCGGAGTCGCCATCGCTCAAATCCCCTACGTCAGCGATGCCTTGGCCGCGGGCCGCTTGGTCGCGCCATTCCCGATCGTCGCGCACACAGTCGGGGGTTGGCTTCTAGAATACCGTGCTATTCGAAAGGAAGATCCGGCACTTCTAGCTTTTCGCGATTGGCTGCACCAGGAAGCTGATCGGGCGCGTCAAGTTGAGAACATGCTAGTCAAGCAAGGATCAATTCGTACATCCCGGGACGATGGCCCGGTGCGACGTACAAGAATGTCGTGAGGATGACCTTCGCCAAGAGCGCCTCGTTGGAAGACCCTTCAGGCCTCTTCAACTCCAGCCTCGAAGGCAGCACCAGGCGTGCCATCGATTTCCATGGGGGCGACAAAATTAGAGACCAAAGAGCGCGAACTGGTGATCATCGGAGCGCCAGCTTTCTAAGAGATGGGTACATCGATCACCAGGCCAGACAGCTTTCTATTTGTACGCCACAGTATCCCGCCATCCGACATCTGAATTTCCTCCCTTCCCTTTCGGGGCCTATCGCGTTCATTTCCTCAAGTGGACGAGCTGAGGAGACGATGATGGCTCACCGAAATGACGCTCCAATCAAGCGGACCATCCGTCGACAGCAACTGCGCGAAATGGTGCCGCTTGCCGACAGCACCATCTACGAAATGGAGCAGCGCGGCGAGTTTCCCCGACGCTTCGCGCTTTCACCCCGCTGCGTCGTCTGGGATCTGGCGGAGGTCGAAGCGTGGTTGGCCGCGCGCAGGTCGGCGCCGATTGCGCGCGCGCAATCGCCCGATGTTAGGCAACGGCGGTCACGCCCGGTTCGAGAGCCGGGTCTGGTTCAAACAGTGGCATCGAAGGCGGGATGAGCACCGGCATGCGCTTCTTGCCTTCGGCCCAGGCGTCGATGATATCCGACCATTCCTGCATCATATGGCGGCGTTGCAGCTCGTATTCCGCTTTGTTGTAAACGCCGCGTGAGGACCGCCCATCCTCGTGCGCCAAACACTTTTCAATCCAGTCGCTGTTGAAACCCAGCTCGTTGAGCAGCGTGGAGCCCGTCCTTCGGAGATCGTGAACCGTGAAAGGCTCAAGCGGCAGCCCCTCCTTCTTCGCTTGCTCGACGACCGCGTAGGTGACGCGATTGAACGTCGCACGTGACATGGGCGCATCCGCGTCATAACGCGATGGCAATAGGTACTTTGAATTCCCAGCGCAGGTCTTTAGCGCGATCATGATGTCGAGGACCTGGCGCGACAGATAGACGTTGTGCGCCTTCGAGCGCTTCATCCGCTCCTTCGGGATCGTCCAGACGGCATTCTCAAAATCGACCTCGTCCCACGTGGCATCCTGAAGCTCGCTTTTGCGCACCATGGTCTGCAGGTAGAGGCGCATACCAAGCCTGATGGTCGGCAGCGTCGCCACCTTCTCGAGCAGCTTGAGCATGATCCTGATCTCGGTGGGTGAGAGCGACCGGTCCTTCGGCACGAAGGTCGCGATCGAAGCCGGCCCCACATCGTCAGCGGGATTGGCGACCTTCTCTCCGTGCAGGATCGCAAAGCTGTAGATCTGCTTGAGAATGTCCCGGACGTGGATCGCCGTCGCCGGCGCACCGCGATCGACGATCGCGCCGCAATGGGCACGCAGATCATCCGGCGTGATCTCTTTCAGAAGCCTGTTGCGCCACTTGGGGAGCAGCTCGCGCTCGAAGATCGAACGGCGCATCGCGCGCGTGCTGTCGGCCATCGGCGCTGCGGTTAGCCATTTCTCGCCGAACTCGCCAAAGCTCTTCGCTTCCAAGAGGCGGCGCTTCTCCCGCTGTTTTTCGATCGCCGGGGAGCGCCCTTCGCCGATTGCGCGCTTGGCGTCGATGCACAGCTCTCGGGCCCGAGCCAGCGACAAGCCGGCCGGCCCGTATTTGCCGAACGTTACGGTCTCGCGCCGCCCGTTCAGTCTGTAATCCAGCCGGAATGTAAGGGTCCCGGAAGGTTTTACGAGCACATACATGCCGTCCCGGTCCGTCACCTTGTAGATTTTCTCTTTTGGCTTCAGATGCTTAAGGGCTGCGTCAGTCAGCATTTGGACGTCTCCACGAAAAAAGACCGTCAGGCCATTTTCGGGCACCACTCTGACAATATTCTCTTTTGTTTCAGCATATTAGGCCAAAGAAAAGACCGTCAGAGGCGCTCAGGCACTGACGGTATCGGACGAAATCCAAATTCGCAAGAGAGAAGCATACCGTCAGCGAGTACGTCAGCCGCCATCTCTGCCCGCCGATAGACATCGAACGATGCTGAAGGATTATCTTTTTATTTTCAGTGTGTTACGTCGTGTTCTAGCGTACCGCCGGATACCCTGGGATGGGCTAAAATCACTCCCACTCGATCGTCCCCGGCGGCTTTGAGGTCACGTCGTACACCACGCGGTTGACGCCCTTCACCTCGTTGATGATGCGCGTGGCCACGTGCCCTAAGAACTTCATGTCGAAGGGATAGAAGTCGGCGGTCATGCCGTCGGTCGAGGTCACCGCGCGCAGGCCCACCACATATTCGTAGGTGCGGAAGTCGCCCATGACGCCGACGGTCTTCACCGGCAGCAGCACGGCGAAGGCCTGCCAGATGTCGTCGTATTGCCCGCTGCGGCGGATTTCCTCGATGTAGATCTCGTCGGCCAGCCGCAGGATGTCGAGCTTTTCGCGCGTGATCGCGCCGGGCACGCGGATGGCGAGGCCCGGCCCAGGGAACGGGTGCCGCCCGACGAACACTTCCGGCAAGCCCAGCTCGCGTCCGAGTGCGCGCACCTCGTCCTTGAACAATTCGCGCAGCGGCTCCACGAGCTTCATGTTCATGCGCTCGGGCAGGCCGCCGACATTGTGGTGCGACTTGATGGTCACCGACGGCCCGCCGGTGAACGACACGCTCTCGATCACGTCCGGGTAGAGCGTGCCTTGCGCCAGGAATTCCGCGCCGCCGATCTTCTTCGCCTCGGCCTCGAACACGTCGATGAACAATTTGCCGATGGTCTTGCGCTTGACCTCCGGGTCGTCGACGCCTTCCAGCGCCTTGAGGAACACGGCGCTGTCGTCCACGTGCACCAGCGGGATGTTGTAGCTGTCGCGGAACATGGCGACGACCCGCGCGGCCTCCGCGAGCCGCATCAGGCCGTGATCGACCAGCACGCAGGTGAGCTGCTCGCCGATCGCCTCGTGGATCAGCACCGCAGCCACCGCCGAGTCGACGCCGCCCGAGAGCCCGCAGATCACCCGGCCCTTGCCGACCTGCTTCCTGATCTTCTCGATCGCCTCGTCCTTGAAGGCGCGCATGGTCCAGTCGCCGGTCAGCCCGGCGATCTTGCGCACGAAGTTGCGCAAAAGCGCCGCGCCGTGCGGCGTGTGCACGACCTCGAGATGGAATTGCGTGGCGTAGAACTTGCGCGTGTCGTCGCCGATCATGGCGATCGGCGCGTTCGGCGAGGTGCCGAGCACCTTGAAGCCCGGCGGCAGTTGCGTGACGCGGTCGCCGTGGCTCATCCAGACCGGATATTTCTGGCCCTTCTCCCACACGCCCTCGAGCAGCGGCGAGTCGGCGACGACCTCCACCTCGGCGCGGCCGAATTCGCGGTGGTGGCCGCCCTCGACCTTGCCGCCGAGCTGCTGCGCCATCGCCTGCTCGCCATAACAGATGCCGAGCACCGGCACGCCGGACTCGTAGATCGCCTTGGGCGCGAGCGGCGCGTTCGCCTCGTGCACCGAAGCCGGCCCGCCGGAGAGGATCACCGCCTTCGGCTTCATCGCCTTGAAGGCTTCCTCCGCCTTCTGGAACGGGACGATCTCCGAATAGACCTTCTCCTCGCGCACGCGGCGCGCGATGAGCTGGGTCACCTGAGACCCGAAATCGACGATCAGCACCTTGTCGTGGGACGTCTGCGACATGAGCGGCTTTGTGCCCCGAACGGGACAAAATAAGGGCACGCAAAGGCCGTTCGGGGCCGCTTTTTGCGGGCTTGGCGGCATGGGGTCAAGCCGCCTGCGAAGCTCTCCAGTAACCCAATGTTAGCCCCGGGCGTGCTTAGAAAATGCGTGAAATCCGGCTTGTTCACAGGCCGGACAGCCGGGAGCCGGAATGGCCTTCGAAACCCAGCGCGTCAATCTGGCCGTCGGAGCCTCCGGGCGCGCCGCGCGCCGAGCGCGCCTGTTTCGCGAGAGCTGGCCCGCCAAGGCCGAACGCTGGGCGCTCGGGCTCGCCTGGGCGCTGATGCCGTCGCGGATCGGCGGCCTGCCGGGTCTGCTGCGCCTGGGCTTCGACGAACTACTGGCGCCGGACTTTGCATTGCCCGATCCAGAACGCGCGCGCGAACACCCGCCGGGCCTTGCCGGCATCGTGCACGACTTGTCGCTGCCGAGCCTGCTCGCCGCCTACCGCCGCGGCCTTTACCCCTGGGCGCATGTCGGCCCGCTGAAGTGGTGGTCGCCACCGCAACGCTCGCTGTTGTTCTTCAACGAGCTGCACATCGCCAGGCGCCTGCGCCGCCAGATGCGGCAGGGCCACTACACCGTCACCTTCGACCGCGATTTCGAGGGCGTCATCAAGGCCTGCGCCGGCACGCGCGCCGGGCGCTGGCATCTCACCTGGATCACGCCGCGCATCATGCGCGCCTATGCGGCAGCCTATGACGCCGGCTACGCGCATTCCTTCGAGGTATGGAACGAGAAGGGCGAGCTCGCCGGCGGCGGCTACGGCGTGGCCATCGGCGGCGCCTTCATGACCGAGTCGCAGTTCTCGCGCGAGCCGAACACCTCGAAGATCGGCTTCACCGTGCTCAACTGGCATCTGGCGCAGTGGGGCTTTGCCTTCAACGACGGCAAGCTGATGACGCCGACCTGCCGCGACATGGGCTTCCGCGACGTCGCGCGCGGCGATTTCCTGCGGATGCTCAACGACGCCGGGCGCAAGCCTGAGCGCATCGGCCGCTGGTCGGTGGAAGCGGACGTGGCGGCGATCGCCGACTGGCAGCCGGGGAAGTGATCAAGCCTTGCTGTCGTCCCCGCGAAAGCGGGGACCCAGTACACCGCAGTTTATCGATAGGAAACGGATTACTGGATCCCGGGTCTCGCGCCATAGCGCGCGTAGACGCGCTTATGGCGCTCGCCCGGGACGACGGCTTTACCTATCCAGCACCTGCCCGACGAAGGGGATCTTGGACACCCAGGTCGCGCGTGCATTGCTCCCGTCGGCCTCGGGGATGGCGGCCGGCGGCACCGGACGGTCCGGATCGGCGGCGTGCTCGGCCGGCGCTGGCACCGGCACGACTGTCGCCGCCGGCAGCGCCGGCGCAACCTCCGGCGCACGCCGCACCGGCTCTTCGGCCACCCAGCTCGGCAGCGGCATTGGCGATTGATGGGCGGTCTTTTGCGCCGGCTGCCCCGGCACAACAAGTTTGCCGAGCGTCTGCGCGGCGGGCGCGGGCGTCGCGGTGCTTGGTTCGGCATGCGTCACCAGCGCGCCGCGGACAGCGTCGAGCCAGCGCGCGTCGGAAGTGGCAGTGTCGCTCTCGGCCGGCGACGGCTTGGCGACAGGCGCGGGGCGCGGCTCGGCCTTGCGCGCGGTCTCCTTCGCCGGCTCGCTCTTCACAGGCTCGGCTTTTACAGGCTCCGCCTTCTGCGCTTCCGCTTTCTGGGTTTCCAACTTGGCAGGCTCCGCCTTGGCCGGGTCGGCCTTCGGCGTGACCGGCACGTGCACCACCGCGCGCGGCGCGGCCAGCAGGTTAGCAAAGGCGGCCTTGGCGTCGGGATCGAAGCTGCCGCAGGACTTCTCGAAAGCCTCGACGTCGCGCCGCACCAGCATGCGGCGGGTGGCGGCGTCGATCTTCTTGTCGATCATGGCGATGATGCCGGCGCGCAGGTTCTGGCAGGCAAGATCGGGCGAGAAGTTCGCCTGATAGACCGTATAGGCGCTGCCGAGCGCGACCGGAATGGCGAGCACCGAACCGGCCATTTGCAGCGCGGTGATGACGCCGGTCGATCGCGGTGCCTTCATCGGCGCATGGCTGCGGTAGTCGCCGTGCGACACGGCCGGTGCCTGCGTCCCCCGGTCGTGCATGGGATCGCGCGTCGCTGCCAACATGTCCAGAAAACCCCGCCTGAGATCGTCGCGGGCATAGTCACGAAACCATCGCGGAGAATTTTGGCCGGGAATGCGGCGCAAAAGGGGTATTCGGCTGCGGCCGGCGTCAGTTCCGCTTCAGGACGCTGACGAAGAAGCCGTCCGTGCCGGTGCTGCGCGGCGTCATCAGCAGGCCCTCGCCCGACACGCACGCCGCCTTGCCGAACATGAAGGCGCGCTCGCCGAGCGCCTTGACCACGTCGGCGGGCGGCACGACGGCAAAGTCGGCATGCCGCGCGAGAAAAGCGCGCACCTGCGCGCCGTTTTCCTCGTCCAGCACCGAGCAGGTGACGTAGGCGATGCGCCCGCTCGCCTTCAGCAACGGCACCGCGCGCTCGAGCACCTCGGCCTGCTCCTTCATGCGCTGCTCGAGCGCGCCGGGGCGCATGCGCCACTTGGCGTCCGGATTGCGCCGCCAGGCGCCGGTGCCGGTGCAGGGCGCGTCGATCAGCACCAAATCCATCTTGCCCTTCAAGTCGTCGATCTCGCCGCCGACCGACTTCGGGGTGCGCACCTGGACATTGCGGGCCCCGGAACGTGCCAATCGGTCATGAATCGGGGCGAGCCGCCGCTTGTCGTCGTCGGTGGCGAAGATCTGGCCCTTGTTCTGCATCATGGCCGCGAGCGCGAGTGTCTTGCCGCCGGCGCCGGCGCAGAGGTCGACGGCCTGCTCGCCGGGCTTGGCGCCCGAGAACAAGGCCGCAAGCTGCGAGCCCTCGTCCTGTACCTCGACGACGCCTTTGATGAACGCAGGCTCGGCGTGGATGGCCGGGCTCTTGGCCTCGGCCGCCAGACGGATGCGCAGGCCCCAGGGCGACCAGGGCGTTTCCTCCGGCGCGTGGTCGGACAACATCCCGGCGGCCGCCGCGCGCTCGCTCTTGAGCGTGTTGACGCGCAGGTCGAGTGGCGCGCGCGAGGCCAGCGCCGCGCCCTCTTCCGCCCGGTCGTCGCCGAAGACGCGCGTAAAATGCGGATCGAGCCATTCCGGATAATCGCCGGCGACATAAGCTGGCGCGCCGCTGACGTCGGCGGCGTCGAGCCGCGCGCGCTCGTCGCCGCTCAGCGGTTCGGGCGCATGTTGCGAGCCGTCGGCCAAGGCGGCGATAGCGTCGGTGTCGAGCCCGCGCTCGCGCTTGAGCATGCCGAGCAAAATCGCGCGCGGCGTCTCGGCCCCCATGATGAAGGCGCTGGAGGCGCGCCGGCGCAGCGCGTCGTAGACGAGGCCCGCAATGGCCGCGCGGTCGCCCGAGCCGGCGAAGCGATGCGCCAGACCCCAGCTCTTGAGCGCGTCGGCGGCCGGCCGGCGTTCTCTTTCGAGGATGTCGAAGACTTCGATGGCCGCTGCGAGCCGTGCCGCCGGCCTCATGGCAGACCGAGCAGGATGCGCACGATGAAGATGAGCCACATGATCATCAGCACCAGCAGCGCGATCCCGAAAATGGGCCCGCGCAGCGATATGCGGTTGCTGGTGACGTGCACATAGGCATGCGCGATGCGCACCAGCACGAATATCCAGGCCAGCACCACGAACAGCAGGTCGGCGTGTTTGGTGATGATGGCAAGGATCGTGAGAACGTAGAAGAGAACCGGCGTCTCGAGCTGGTTATGCGCGGCATTCGCCACCTGCAGCACGCGCGGCGGCCAGTTCGGCTCGCGCAGCGCGATGTCGCGCGGATGAACCGCGCCGCTGCGGATCGAGGTCACGCGATGATAGCCCATCCAGCCGAACAGGCCGAAGGTGAGGACGACCTGGACGAAGAGCGGCGCGAGGATGGCGGCGATCGACATGACTATCCCCGGCCCGGATAGTTCGGGCTCTCGCGCGTGATGGTCACGTCGTGCACATGGCTTTCGCGCAGGCCCGCGCCGGTGATGCGCACGAACTCCGCCTTGGTGTGCAGCTCACCGATGGTCGGTGCGCCGACATAGCCCATGGCGGCGCGCAGGCCGCCGGTGAGTTGATGCAGCACGGTGGACGCCGCGCCTTTATAGGCCACCTGCCCTTCGACGCCTTCCGGCACCAGCTTGAGACTATCCTTGATGTCCTGCTGGAAGTAGCGGTCGGCCGAGCCGCGCGACATCGCGCCGACCGAGCCCATGCCGCGATAGGTCTTGTAGGAGCGGCCTTGATAGAGAAACACCTCGCCCGGCGTCTCGTCGGTGCCGGCGAGCAGCGAGCCGACCATGGCGCAGTCGGCGCCGGCCGAGATCGCCTTGGCGAGGTCGCCGGAATACTTGATGCCGCCGTCGGCGATCACCGGCGTGCCGGTGGCCTTGGCCGCCTCCACGCAGTCCATGATGGCGGTGAGCTGCGGCACGCCGACGCCGGCGACAATGCGCGTGGTGCAGATCGAGCCGGGGCCGATGCCGACCTTGATGGCGTCGGCGCCGCAATCGATCAGCGCCTTGGCGCCCTCGGCGGTGGCGACGTTGCCGGCCACCACCTGCACCGCGTTCGACAGCTTCTTGATGCGCAGCACGGCGTCGAGCACGTAGCGCGAATGCCCATGCGCGGTGTCGACCACGACCAGGTCGACGCCAGCGGCGATCAGCGCCTCGGTGCGGGCGAAGCCCTTGTCGCCGACCGTGGTGGCGGCCGCGACGCGCAGGCGGCCCTGCTCGTCCTTGCAGGCGTTCGGATTGGCGACCGCCTTCTCGATGTCCTTTACCGTGATCAGGCCGACGCAGCGGTACTGGCTATCGACCACCAGCAGCTTTTCGATGCGATGCTGGTGCAGCAGCCGCTTTGCCTCGTCCTGGCTCACGCCTTCGCGCACGGTGATGAGCTTGTCCTTGGTCATCAGCTCGGCGACGCGCTGGTTAGGATCGGTGGCGAAGCGAACGTCGCGGTTGGTCAGGATGCCGACCAGCTTGCCCGGCTGCGCGGTGCCCGACCGCTCGACCACCGGAATGCCGGAGATGCGGTTCTCTTTCATGAGGTCGAGCGCCTGCTGCAGCGAGGCGCCGGGTTCGATGGTGAGCGGGTTCACCACCATGCCGCTCTCGAACTTCTTCACCTGGCGCACCTGCGCCGCCTGCTCTTCCGGCTCCATGTTGCGGTGGAGGACGCCGAGGCCGCCGGCCTGCGCCATGGCGATGGCCATCTGGCTCTCGGTGACCGTATCCATGGCGGAGGCGATGATCGGGATATTGACCGGGATCGAGCGCGTGACGCGGGAGCGCAGATCGACGTCGCCGGGCAGCACTTCCGACAGGCCGGGCTTGATCAGCACGTCGTCGAAGGTGAGCGCCTCGCGCGGACTTGAATTATTTTTTGCGGCCATCGCCAACTCCGTCACACCCGAAAAGGGAACAAGCCGCGGCCTGAAAAACGCCTCGTGGCGAGGAGATTTCTCGCCCGTCACGGCCCGCTTTTGGGTTGGCGTGGGTCGATAGCACGGGAAGCCGCCGATTCCTAGCGCGTATTCATCAGGCGGGGATTTCCGGCGGCGGCAATCCGGAGACAACATCGCGATCCCAGGGCGGCTCGGGCGCAAATCGGGTCGCTATGAAGTCGATGAAGGCGCGCACCTTTGCCGGCGGATGCCGGTCCGGCAGGTAGACGGCATAGATCCCGTCGAGCGCAATGGTCGGCTGATCCAGCGTCAGCGCGACCAGCGTGCCGGCACGAAGGTCGTCGGCAACGTAAAAGGTCGGCTGGTAGATGAGACCCTGCCCCGCGAGCGCCGCGGCCCGCAAAGCGTCGCCATTGTTGGAGCGGAGATTACCTGCCACGGGCACGCTGACATCGCCGCGCGGGCCGAAGGTCCAGCGGTCGGCTCCGACCAGGCGCGAGAGCGTATAGCCAAGGCAATTATGGTCGGTGAGGCTCGCCACTGTGCGCGGGGTGCCGCGCGCGTTGAGATAGGCCGGCGATGCGCAGACGACGTTGGTGCACGGCGCGAGCCGGCGGGCGATCAAGCTTGAACCGGCAAGATTGCCGATACGGATCGTCAAGTCCCAGCCTTCTTCGGCGAGGTCAACGAGACGGTCGTTGAGGCCGAGCTCGACCGAGACCAATGGGCACCGGCGCGCAAACTCCGACAAGAGCGGCGCAATCTGCTTCGCGCCGAAGGCCACCGGGCCGTTGAGCCGCAACAGCCCGCGCGGCTCGATACGGTCGGCGGCGACGGCGGCGTCGGCCGCGTCCATGTCGGCAAGCACACGCTCGGAGGCTTCCAGATAACTGCGGCCGGCGTCCGTCAGCGACAGGCGGCGGGTGCTGCGGTGGAACAGCTTCACGCCCAGCCGCGCTTCCAGCGCCGCGATGTGCTTCGTCACCATGCTCTGCGAGAGGCCGAGCGCTCGCCCCGCGGCTGAAAAGCTGCCGGTCGCGGCGATTTTGACGAAGACCTGAAGACCCGTAAGCCGGTCGAGCATGCTAGCCTCACACCTATGGGAATGAATATCATTCTATATTTGTATATTATCGTACTAGAAAGAATAGACAATATTGCGGTCACCAAACAGGAGACACCCTATCTATGGACCCCCGCACTGCCCCCTATGCCGCGCTGTTGCTTCGCGTCAGCCTCGGCGTCCTCTTCCTCGCCCACGGCCTGCTCTTGAAGGTCTTCACCTTCACCATCCCCGGCACCGTCGGCTACTTCCAGAGCATCGGCTATCCCGGCTTCTTCGCTTACCTGGTCATCCTCGGCGAGATCGGCGGCGGCCTCGCCCTGATCCTCGGCCTGTGGACCCGCACCGTCTCGCTGCTGCTGCTGCCGATCATGATCGGCGCGACCTTGCAGCACCTGCCCGGCGGCTGGCTGTTCACCAACCAGGGCGGCGGCTGGGAATTCCCGGCGTTCTGGACCGTGATGCTCGTCGTCCAGGCCCTGCTCGGCAGCGGCGCTTACGCGCTGCGCCTGCCGCGCGCCAATAGCGCTAGCCCGGCGCCGACCGCGGCCTACCCCCGCTGAACCAGGCGGCAGGACCGGCACACCGCCGGTCCTGCACCGCCGGAGGACTTCATCATGACCATGCCGAGCCTGTTCCTGTCGCACGGCGCGCCGACACTGCCGCTGACCGACACCCCGGCGCGTGCATTTCTGAGCCAACTCGGGCACACGCTGCCGCATCCCAAGGCCATCCTCGTGATCTCGGCGCATTGGGAGACGGCGACGCCGACGGTGAGCGCCGTCGAGTCGAACGAGACGATCCACGACTTCCGCGGTTTCCCGCGCGCGCTGTATGATTTGCGTTATCCCGCACCCGGCTCGCCGGCGGTTGCTGCGCGCGTAGCAGAGCACCTGCACACTGCCGGTTTCCCCTGCACCATCGATCGCCGCCGCGGTCTCGATCACGGCGCCTGGGTGCCGCTGCTGCTGATGTATCCGCAAGCCGACATCCCGGTGTTGCAGCTTTCCGTTCAGCCGCATCTTGGCCCCGAACACCACCTGCGCATCGGCCGCGCCCTCGCGCCGCTGCGGCAGGAAGGCGTGCTGATCATTGGCAGCGGCAGCTTCACACACGATCTATCGGAATTCCGCGGCCACGGCCCGAACGACCCGGCGCCGCCATGGGTCAATAGTTTTGCCGACTGGTTCGATGCCGCACTAACCGGCATGCGCACCGGTGAACTGCTCGACTACCGGCGGCAGGCGCCGTTCGCGGTGAAAAACCACCCGAGCGAAGAGCATCTATTGCCGCTCTATGCTGCGCTCGGTGCTGCGGGAGAGGACGCGCACGCCGAACGCCTGCACGCGAGCGCCACGTACAGCGTGCTGCGCATGGACGTCTACGCCTTCGGCGGCTCGTCCGAGCGGATGGAACCGGCCACGCCGAAGGTTTCTTTCGCTACCGCGTGAACTTTGCTACCGGGGACAAGGGCGTCGTCTCCTGCCGCCGGGTCCCTGAATGCGCCGTGACCGCATCGTCCCGCTGATCATCGCGGTCGCCCTGTTCATGGAGAACATGGACGCCACCGTGATCGCCACCTCGCTGCCGGCGATCGCGGCCGATATCGGCACCAACCCGCTGGCGCTCAAGCTGGCCGTGACCTCCTACCTTCTGTCGCTGGCGATCTTCATCCCGGCAAGCGGCTGGACCGCCGACCGCTTCGGCGCCCGCACGGTCTTCCGCGCCGCCATCGGCGTGTTCGTCATCGGCTCGATCGGCTGCGCCTTGTCCGGATCGCTGACCGATTTCGTCATCGCCCGTATCGTGCAGGGTATCGGCGGGGCGATGATGACGCCGGTCGGGCGGCTGGTGCTGGTACGCACCATCAGCAAGCGGGAATTGGTCAGCGCCATGGCCTGGGTGACCATGCCCGCGCTGATCGGCCCGGTGATCGGCCCGCCAGTCGGCGGCTTCATCACCACCTACGCGACCTGGCACTGGATCTTCATCATCAACGTGCCGATCGGACTTATCGGCATCGCGCTCGCCACCCGCTACATCGACGACGTACGCGCCGAGAAGCACGAGCGCTTCGACGTCGTCGGGATGGTGTTGTGCGGGTTCGGCATCGCCGGCATCGCCTTCGGCCTGTCGATCCTCGGCCTGAATTTCCTGCCCTGGACCGTGGTGGCGGGACTGGTCGCGGGCGGTTCGCTGTTCATGGCCGCCTATATCGTGCATGCCCGGCGCACGCCCTCGCCCGCGCTCGACCTCACGCTGTTCCGGCTGCCGACCTTCCACGGCAGCGTCATCGGCGGCTTCGCCTTCCGGCTCGGCGTCGGCGCGCTGCCGTTCCTCCTGCCGCTGTTGCTGCAGGTCGGCTTCGGCATGTCGCCATTTCAATCGGGGCTCATCACCTTCGCCTCGGCGGTGGGCGCCATCACCATGAAGATGGCGGCGGCCCGCATCTTGCGCCGCTTCGGCTTCCGCACCGTCCTGGTTTCCAATGCCGTCATCAGCGCGGCCTTCCTGGCCGCCTGCGCCGCGTTCACGGAAACGACGCCGGTGTGGGTGATGCTGGTGCTGCTGCTGGTCGGCGGCTTCTTCCGCTCGCTCGAATTCACCAGCATCAACACCCTCGCCTATGCCGAGGTCGACACGGCGCGGATGAGCCGGGCCACCGCGCTGGTCAGCGTTGTGCAGCAGCTTGCTGTCGCCGCCGGCGTCGCTTTCGGCGCGCTGGCCGTGGAGACGGTGGTGCACCTGCGCGGCGACGGCACACTGACGGCGGCGGATTTCCCGCCCGCCTTCCTGGCGGTGGCGGCGGTCTCCATCGTGTCGGCGCTGATGTTCGCCCGGCTGCCCGCCGACGCCGGCGCCGAGCTCGCCAACCGCCTGCCGGCGGCGACCGAGCCGCCCGACCCAAAACCGGGCTAAATACCTACCATATTACCATATCGAGCCGCGGGCGTTAACCATATTCGAAGGTTAAGCCTTTGATAGGTATTGGAAGACCAAGTTTTTTGGAGCTGAATATGGTTAACGTGCGTTGGTAACCAGTTTTGTAAAGGCGGGTAAGGTTGATGCGTGGGATGCGGCCAGAGCGGCTGATCCGGGCGGCAGGCGTAGGCCTTGCCGTCGCCGCCGCTTGGCCCGGCGCCGCCCAAGCGCTGACGCAGCGCGACCTGCGCATGTGCGCGACGCAAACCGAGAACCTCGCGGACCAGCGCATCGCCGCCTGCACCGCCGCGCTCAAGTCCGGCCGCCTCAAGGGTGAACCGCTCGGCGTCGCCTACGGCCTGCGCGGGCTCGCTTATCTCGACCGCAACGACGTCGCCCACGCCATTCCCGACTTCAACAACGCCATTCAACACGCGCCCAACTTCGCGCCCGCCTACCAGAACCGCGGCAACGCCTGGTACGCGCGTGGCAACTACGGTCAGGCGATGGCCGATTACGACGCCACCATCCGGATCGACCCGCAGTCGCCCTCCCCTTACGTCAACCGCGCCACGCTGCGGCGCGATCTCGGCAACACCGAAGGCGCGCTGGAGGATTACCAGAAGGCGATCAGCCTCGGCAGCAACCGCGCCAGCCCCTATAGCAGCCGCGGCCAACTCTATCTGCGGCAGAAGGATTATGCGCGCGCCATCGCCGATTTCGACCGCGCGCTCAGCATCGAGCCGACGAGCGACACTTATATGCTGCGCGCGCAGGCGCGCACGCTGACCGGCGATATAGACCAGGCCATCGAAGACTACGCGCAGGCTGCGCGGCTCGATCCCAAGAATGCCGCGCCGCTGAATGCGCAGGCCGCGCTCTGGCGCAAGAAAGGTGACATCGACCGCGCGATCGCAACCTATGACCGCGCCCTCGCAGCCGACGACACCGCCTCGCTCAGCTACCGCATGCGCGCGGAAGCCTATGCCGCCAAGGGCGACCGCAAGCGCGCCTATGCCGACGTCGGCAAGGCGCTGAAGCTGTCGTGGTCGGTGAACCCGCTTCGCGTGCGCGGCACGCTGCGGCTCGAAGACGGCGATATCGCCGGCGCGCTCAGCGACGCCGAGCACATGCTCAAGCTCGAGGCCGGCAACCGCGACGCGCTGGCGCTGCGCGGCATGGTTTATGCCAAAAAGAAGGATTACGGCCGCGCGCTGGCCGACCTCGACCAGGCGATCGGCGCCGACGGCGGCAATGCGCTGGCGCTGGCCGAGCGCGGCAAAATCTATCTCGCCAAGCAGGACAAGGCGCGCGCGCTGGCCGATTTCGACCGCGCCATAGAGCAGGGCATTACCAGCGCCGCGCCGTACCGCGCACGCGCGGCGATCTACAAGGAAAAGGGCGACGCCGCCAAAGCGGCGCGCGATCTCGACCAGGCGATCAAGTTCGATCCGCGCGCGACCGACCTTTATTTCGAGCGCGCGGGCGTGCGCAAGGCCAAGGGCGAGACCGATCTGGCGCTCGCCGACCTGAACGAAGCGCTAGCGCGCCAGCCCGACAATATCGACGGCCTGCTCACGCGCGCGCAGCTCAAGCAGGCCAAGGGCGACAATGCCGGCGCGGCCGCCGACTACGGCGCGGTGCTGGCGCGCCAGCCGAAAAACACCAACGTGCTGCGTGCCCGCGCGGCCGCCTTGCTGGAAGCGAAAAGCTACGCCAAGGCGGCGGAGGATCTCGACCGCGTCGTGCAGATCGAGCCGCGCAACGCGCAGGCGTTCTACCTGCGCGGCCACGCCCACGAGCTCGACAATCAGCGCGACAAAGCCATCGCCGATTACAAGACCGCGCTGGCACGCGACCGTACCATGGCCGAGGCGCGCAAGGCGCTGGCCCGGCTGACAGTCGACGAGCGCAAGGGCAAGGAGAGCCCGCGCACCGCCAAGCATAACGAAAAGATCGAGCGCAAGGCCGCCGACGTGCCGCTGCCGCCGACAGCGGCCGTGGACGAGAAGCCGACCGCCAGCATCGGCAGGACGGCCGAGCCGCCGGCGCCGGCCGGGAATACCGCCGTCTCGCAGCCGGCGCGCGAGGAGGCCGCCGAACGTTCGGCCAAGCGCAATGCGCGCGACGTACGCAGCAAGCGCGCGATCGAAGCCGAGCTGGGCCGCGAGCGCGAGAACGCCCGGCGGCAGGCGGAGCGGCGGCGCCCGATCGACACGCGCCGCACTCACGCCGCGCCGACCGTGCGCTACTACCGCGCGGGCGAGGCGCCCGGCCGTCCGGCGCGCTTCACCGACGCCTTCCGTTAAGCCCGCCGCCGCGGAATCCGGTCGCCAGCAGATAAAGCTCGGCCGAATCCTGCCGGCTGGCCGGCGGCTTGATGTGCTTCACGGTCTTGTAGTCGCGCTTGAGGGCGGCCAGCAGCGCTGACTCCGTGCCGCCCTGGATCACCTTGGCGAGGAAGGCCCCGCCCGGCGCCAGCACCTCTCGGGCAAATTCAGCGGCGAGTTCGACCAGCGCCATAATCTTGAGGTGATCGGTGCGCGCGTGGCCGGTGGCGTTGGCCGCCATGTCGGAGAGCACCACGTCGGCGGGGCCGCCGAGCATCTCCCTCAGCTTTTCCGGCGCGACCGGATCGAGGAAGTCGAGCCTGGCGAAGGTCACGCCCGGCACCGGCTCCATCTCCAGGATATCGATGGCAACCACCTTGCCCTGCTCCGGCGCGCCGACGCGCTTGGCCGCCACCTGGCTCCAGCCGCCGGGCGCGGCGCCAAGATCGAGCACGCGCGCGCCTTTCTTCAGAAAGCGCGCCTTGTCGTCGATTTCCGAAAGTTTGTAGGCGGCGCGCGAGCGCAAGCCCTCGCGCCTGGCGCGCGCGACGTAAGGATCGTTGAGCTGGCGCTCCAGCCAGAGCTTGGACGACAGCGAGCGCTTGCCGCCCGTCTTCACGCGCACCTTGAGCGCGCGCGTGCCGCTGCCCTTGCTTTTGCTCATTGCCGGCCTCTTCCGTCATTCCGGGACGCCGCAAAGCGGCGGACCCGGAATCCAGAGGAGAACACGGTGTGCGTGTCTGGATTCCGGGTTCGCGAGCGAGGCTCGCGCCCCGGAATGACGAGAACAAAAATCACGATGCCGCCGCCTGGCTTTCGCCGCCCCAGGCGCCATCCTCGCGCATCATCTGCACCAGCATGCCTTCGCGCAGGCCGCGGTCGGCGACGCGCAGGCGCGGACAGGGGAAGGCGCGGCGGATCGCTTCCAGGATGGCGCAACCGGCAAGCACCAGGTCGGCGCGCTCGGCGCCGATGCAGGGACTGGCGACGCGTTCGTCGTAGCTCATGGCGCGCAGGCGATCGAGCACCGCGTTGATTTCCTGTGCGTTCATCCAGCAGCCGTCGACGCGGCTGCGGTCGTAGCGCTTCAGGTCGAGATGCACGCCGGCAATGGTGGTCACCGTTCCCGACGTGCCGAGCATGTGGATGCCGCGCAAGCCGTCGCCGCCGTGCTCGGCGACGAAGGGCGCCATCAGCGCCGACACTTCCGCCACCATGGCCTCGTAGCTGTCGCGCGACACGTCGATGCCGCCATACCGTTCGGCCAAGGTCACGACGCCGTGCGGCAGCGAAATCCAGCCGCGGATCTGCGGCAGCGGCGGCCCGCGCCGCGTCTTGTGCGAACGCTCGAGCCGCACCAGCTCGGACGAGCCGCCGCCAATATCGAACAGCACCGCGCCGTCGGCCTCCGGATCGATCAGCGGCGTGCAGCCGCTGGCGGCCAGGCACGCTTCGGTCTCGCGGTCGATCACTTCCAGCAGCAGGCCGAGTTCGCCGGCCACGCGCGCGCGAAATTCGGCGCCATTGACGGCCGCACGGCACGCTTCGGTGGCGATCAGCCGGGCGCGGGTGACGCCGCGGTTCTTCATCTTGTTGCGACAGATGGCGAGCGCGCCGATCGCGCGTTCCATGGCCGGTTCGCTCAGGCGTCCCGACAGCGAGACGCCCTCGCCCAGCCGCACGATCCGCGAGAAGGCGTCGATGACGCGGAAGCCGTCGCCTGCTGGTCTAGCCACGAGCAAGCGGCAATTGTTGGTGCCGAGATCGAGCGCGGCATAGGTCGGGCCACCCCGATCGCCGCCGGAGCCGGTCTCGACTTGTCCAGGCGACCGCCGACCCCACCGGGGCCGCGTGGGCGGCGCCCGATCGATAGCAGGGTCGAGGCCTGGGGTGTCCCCGGCCTCGCCGCTCATCACTCAAACCTTCCTGCCGCCCCGGCCGTTCTGGGACGTTCCCGGTTGCGGCAACAGTTCCCTCGTCACGAAAAGTGTAACAGCGCCGGTGGGCGACGCAACCCTCGGTCCCGAAAGCTATTCTTGTCGAAGTCTCCGCCCTGCTTTATCTCCAGTTCCTGCAATTAAAGGGGTCCCCGGCATGGACGACAGAACTACGGAAGCCGCGCTGTCCCTGACCAAATTCGGCGTCGGTCAGCCGGTCCGGCGCAGCGAAGACCCCACGCTGGTGCGCGGCGAAGGCCGCTATACCGACGACGTCAGCCGGCCCGGCCAGGCCTATGCCGTGATGGTGCGCTCGCGCGATGCCCATGGCGTCATCCGCGGGGTCGACACCTCGGCCGCCAAGGCGATGAAGGGCGTACTGGCCGTGCTGACCGCGCAAGACCTGAAGGGTTACGGCGGGTTCAAATGCACCATGCCGCTGAAGAACCGCGACGGCTCGCCGATCCGCTACACGCCGCGGCCGGCGCTTGCCGCCGACAAGGTGCGCTTCGTCGGCGACCCGGTCGCCTGCGTGATCGCGCAGACCGTGGCGCAGGCGAAGGACGCCGCCGAAGCGGTCGTGCTCGACATCGAGCCGCTGCCGCCGGTGCTGACGCCGGAGGAAGCGGTCAAGCCGGGTGCGCCGCTGGTGTTCGACGGCGTGCCGAACAACACCGCGCTCGATTTCCATTTCGGCAACGCCGAGAAAGTCGCCGAGGCCTTCGCCAAAGCCAAGCACGTCACGCGGCTGAAGACCTCCAACCAGCGCATGATCGTCGCCGCCATGGAGCCGCGCGCGGCCGTCGGCGAATTCGACAAGGCCACCTCCAAGTGGACGCTCTATTCCTGTAGCCAGGGTGTGCACGGCCAGAAAGGCGCCCTCGTCGACATCCTCGGCGTGCCGGCCGACAAGGTGCGCATCGTCACCGGCAATGTCGGCGGCTCCTTCGGCATGAAGGCACAGCCTTATCCCGAATACGTGTGCATCCTGCATGCCGCGAAGGTTCTCGGCCGTCCGGTGAAATGGACCGACGAGCGCTCGGGCAGCTTCCTGTCCGACCACCACGGCCGCGCGCAGGACATGACCGTCGAGGTCGCCTTCGACGAGAACGCGCACATCCTCGCCGTGCGCATCACCGGCTTTGGCGACATGGGCGGCTATCTCAGCCAGTTCGGCCCGCTGCTGCCGACCGGCAACATCGTCAAGAACGTCGCCAGCGTGTACCGCACGCCGCTGCTCGAGGTCTCGAGCCGCTGCGTCTTCACCAACACCACCTTCGTCTCCGCCTATCGCGGCGCCGGCCGCCCGGAAGGCAACTACTACATGGAGCGCGCGCTCGACATCGCGGCGAGCGAGCTCGGCATCGATCGCATCGAGCTGCGCAAGCGCAACATGATCCGCCCGCGCGACCTGCCCTTCAAGGCCGCCTCCGACATGACCTACGACTGCGGCGACTTCCCCGCCGTGCTCAAGCAGGCGCTGGAGATGGCCGACTACAAGGGCTTCGCCAAACGCAAGCGCGAGAGCAAAAAGCGCGGGCTCCTGCGCGGCCTCGGCGTCGGCTGCTATCTCGAAGTCACGTTCGGCGGCGGCAAGGAGCTCGGCAATATCCACTTCGAGGGCGACGGCACGGTGACGCTCATCGTCGGCACGCTCGATTACGGCCAGGGCCATGCGACCGCCTATGCCCAGGTGGTGAGCGACCAGCTCGGCATCCCCTTCGACAGCATCCGCCTGGTCGAAGGCGACAGCGACCGCATCTCGTTCGGCGGCGGCTCAGGCGGCTCGCGCTCGATCATGTTCGCCAGCGCCGTGCTGATGGAAAGCGCCAGACTGGTGATCGAGCGCGGCAAGCAGGTTGCTTCCTATGCGCTCGAAGCATCCGCCGGCGACATCGAATTCAAAGGCGGCCGTTTCACCATCGCCGGCACCGACCGCTCGATCGGTCTGATGGAGATCGCCGCCAAGCTGCGCGGCGGCGGCCTGAAGCTTCCGCCCGACGCGCCGCAGTCGCTCGACGTCGATCACATGCTGGAAAAGGAAGTGCCCTTCGCCTTCCCCAACGGCTGCCATATCGCCGAGGTCGAGATCGACCCGCAGACCGGCGAAACCCACGTGGTCAAGTATTCCGCCGTCAACGACCTCGGCACCGTGGTCAATCCGCTGCTGGTCGAGGGCCAGATCCAGGGCGGCGTCATGCAGGGTCTCGGCCAGGTATTGATGGAGAAGGCGGTCTACGACAGCGACGGCCAGCTCGTCACCGGCTCGTTCATGGACTACGCCATGCCGCGCGCGCACGACGCGCCCGACATCGACGTGGCGCACCATCCGGTGCCGACCAAGAGCAATCCGATCGGCGCCAAAGGCTGCGGCGAGGCCGGCACCTCGGGCGGCCTGCCCTCGGTCGCCAATGCGGTGGTCGACGCGCTGTCGGAATACGGCATTCGGCACCTCGAAATGCCGATGACGCCCGCGCGCATCTGGGCGGCGATCGAGGAAGCGAAGAAGAAGCAATAACGCGCCGCTGTCGTCCCCGCGAAAGCGGGGACCCAGTAACCTCTATCTTCCATATCGTGAATGCAGGGGTTACTGGATCCCGGCTCGCGCTCGCGGAGCCTGTCATCGGGCCGCGCTTTGCGCGGACCCGTTGGCTCGCTTGGCCGGGATGACGGCCTCACTTGGCCGCGCGCCTCAGAAAAACCCGACCGACTCGCAGCCGGTGCCGGCCTTGAAGCTTTGCTTGTTGCGCCGGCCCGGAATGTCGATCACGTGGATCGAGCCGTCGCCCTGGCAGGCGACGAACAGTTCGTCGCCGCGGAAGGCCATGTCCATCGGCTGGCTCCCGACCTTGATCGCATCCTGCTTCCACGTACGCGTGTCGATGATGCTGACCATGTCGCTGTTGAGGCTGCTCACGCAGAGCAAGGCGCCGTCGGGCGAATAGCGCGCGATCTGCGCCGGCTTGGGCACGCCTTCGAGCGGCAGCGTGCGGACGACCTCCCCTTTCGCCGTATCGATCATGAACAGCACCGGATCGACGTCGCCGACCGCGACCACCGTGCCGCCGTCGGCGGAGACGGCGATGCCGGCGATCGCCTGCGGCGTCTTGATCTTGCCGAGGAGCTTACGGTTCCGCACGTCGATCACCGATACGGTGGCGTCCTCCTCGTTGTCGGTGTAGAGGCGCTTGCCGTCGCCGGAAATGCACAGGCGGTGCGCGTTGGTCGAGCCGGAGTCGATGGCAAAGACGACCTGATTGATCTTCGGGTCGATGGCGGCCACCACCGCGGAATTCTCGCAGGTAATGTAGACAAGCCCGTCGGCGCCGCGCCGCACGGTGTGCGGCGCGCTAAAGGGCGACAGGTCGATGTCGGCCGCAACCATGCGCTTGTCCAGGTCGATGACGTGCAGGGTCCGGCCGGGATTGGGATTACGGCCGTGGATGCCGTCGCCGAAGATCGGCACATAGGCGACGCCCGCCTCCGGCATCACCAGGAGCTCATGCACCGTGCGCTGGAAGCCGTCGAGCACGGTTTCCGTCTCATAAGTTTTCGGATTGATGAACAGGATCTTCGCGCCGATCTTGTCGACCGCGATCATGCCCTTCGTTTCCGCCGCCATGGCCGTCTCCCGTGCCGTCCTGCGCGCGCTTGTAGCGCATGGCGAACCCACTGGAAACGCACTGGATCGGACCGGACAACCGGAGCATAGTCCGCCGCCATCGGAACAACGCCGGAATGACGCAAGCGACTGAAAGTTTGGGCGGGGCGCCTGCGTCCCACGCCCGCATCGTCGGCGTGGTGAGCGCGGCGCATTTCGTCTCGCATTATTACATCATCATTTTGGCGCCGCTTTTGCCCTTCGTGCGCGCCGACTACGGCGTCAGCTATACCGAGATCGGGCTGGCGCTCACCGCCTTCAACGTGGTGACGGCCGCGCTGCAGACGCCGGCCGGCTTTCTCGTCGACTGGCTGGGCGCGCGCATCCTGCTGATCTGCGGTCTCGCGATCGGCGCCGGCGCGTTCATCGTGACCGGGCTGACCGACTCGTTCTGGCTGCTGGTCGCCATGTTCGCGCTCGCCGGCGTCGGCAATACCGTCTACCACCCCGCCGACTACGCGCTGCTGTCGCAGCACGTGCCGGCCAAAAGCATCGGACGCGCCTTCTCGGTGCACACCTTCGCCGGCATGCTCGGCTCCGCGGTGGCGCCGGTGACGCTGCTGACGATGCAGACCTTCTGGGGCTGGCGCGGCGCTTTCATCGGCGCGGGCATGCTCGGCCTTGCGGTCGCGGCCCTGCTACTCGCAATCAGGGACAATGCCGCCGCGCCGCCACCGCCGGTCGCGCGCGAGGCCGGCCCGGAAGCCGCCGGCTGGCGGCTGCTGCTGTCCGGACCAATCCTGCTCAATCTCGGCTTCTTCACGCTGCTCGCGCTGATCAGCGGCGGCATCTACAACTATTCGGTGGTCGCGCTCGGCGCCCTCTACGGCACGCCGGTGACGACCGCCAACGCGGCACTCACCGGCAATCTCGCGCTGTCGGCCATCGGCGTCCTGATCGGCGGCATGCTGGTTGGCCGCACCACCCGCCACGGCCTGGTGGCTGCGCTCGGCCTGTTGGCGATTGCGCTGTTCACGCTGCTGGTGGCCCAGGTCGACCTCGGCACCATCGCGCTGATCGCGGCCATGTCGGCGGCCGGCTTTTTCTCCGGGGTGATCATGCCCTCGCGCGACATGATCGTGCGGGAAATCACGCCGCCCGGCTCGTTCGGCAAGGTTTTCGGCTTCGTGACCACCGGATTCAACATCGGCGGCATCGTTTCGCCACTGTTATTCGGCGCCATCATGGACCATGGCAGCCCCTGGCTGGTCTTCATCCTGGTAGCCGCCTTCAGCCTGCTGGCTATCCTCACAGTGGCGATCCGCCCGCGCCCCAAGGCCTGACCCCGCGTCCGGCCGAACCGCGTCACGGTCTTGTCAAATCAGCCGTTTTGCCCCATGTGAGGGGCGCTGGACGCACCGGCCGGGGCCTTTTCGGCCCTCATGGCCGGTCCCCTGCTGGGGGATAGTTCAACGGTAGAACATCGGACTCTGACTCCGAGAATCTTGGTTCGAATCCAGGTCCCCCAGCCAGCCACGCTCCATCCCTGTTTTCACCAGCCGAAACCGTAACGGCGCGGGCACGAATTCAGTGCGTCCCCCGGCAAGCACCCCTGTTCAACTGCGTAATAGTGTCTCATCCTTTCGTCGTAAGAACGTGTGGATAACCACACTCAACGACGGGGGGTCGGGAAACGCCGTGGCACAGACGATTGAGGGCTACGTAGGCAACGCGCTGGACACCGCGAAGATATCGCCGCTGCACAAGCGGGTCATCGCACTGATCGCTGCAGGTTACTTTTTCGACGTCATCGACTTCACGATCTTCGGCGCGCTGGTGCCGTACATCATCGCCTCGAAATTCGCGACCGGCGCCGAACTCGCCGCCATCGGCAGCGCCACCATCTTCGGCATGTTCATCGGCACGGCCGGCCAAGGCCAGTTTTCCGACCGGTTCGGCCGCCGCTTCATCTATCAGTTCAATCTCCTGCTGTTCGGCATATTCACAATCCTCGGCGCGCTGGCGCCGACCGTGACGCTGCTGATCATCTGCCGCTTCATCGCCGGCATCGGCATCGGCGCCGAGCAGCCGCTCGCCTTCGCCTACGCCGGTGAATATTCGCCGAAGGACATCCGCGGCCGCATCCTCGCCATCGTGCATTTCATCGGCGGCGCCTGCGTGTGGCCGATCGGCACCGCACTCGCGCTGCTGCTCGGCACGGTAGTCTTCCCGACCAATCCGGAATACGTGTGGCGCGGCGCCTGGCTCCTGATCGGCGTCGGCGCGCTCGTCGTCTGGGTCTTCCGCTTCACGCTGCCGGAATCGCCGCGCTATCTCTCGACGCACGGCCGCGGCCAGGAGGCGCTCGACGTCCTCAAGAAGCTGCAAGTGCCCAATGTGCCCGAATTGAGCACGCTGTCCTCGGATGCGGCGTCCAACACCAAGAGCGATCCGTTCGCCGTCGTGTTCAAGCAATTTCCCAAGCGGGTGGTTGCGGGCATGATCTGCTTCACGGCGTTCTTCGGCGTCGCCATCGGTCTCGGCGCCTGGTTGCCGAACATGATGCACGCGAAGGGCTTCACGGTCACCAAATCGATCGAATACACGCTCTGGATGAACTTCGCGGTGCCCTGCGCCAGCATCTGGATGATGTATGCGCTCGACAAGTTCGGCCGCAAGCCGACCTCGATCGTCGCCTTCATCGGCGCCGCGATCATGGCGATCGTCTTCGCGAACGCTGTGACGCCGACCCAGCTCATCGTGGCCGGCTTCATCATGACGTTCTTCGTCCAGGTCGCCGGCAATGCGATGCAGATCTTCACGTCGGAGGTGTTCCCGACCAATGCGCGCGCGTCCGGTTTCGGCTGGGCGGCGGGCGTCGGACGGCTGGCGACCGCCTTCATCATGCCGACCATCCTCTGGGTGCAGGCCGGCTATGGCCTCGTCACGGTGTTCGTCTGCCTTGCCATCCTGCTCATCATCGCGGCCGGAGCGGTCACGCAGCTCGGCCCCGAGGCGCGGCAGAAGGGCCTCGACGAGATCGCAAAGCCGACCGGCTGACGTTCTCGTTTTTCGCGCGTACCGGGGCCTGGCCAGTCCGCTGGCCAGGCCTCGGCAATTCAGATCGTAAGTGAGTGCGATGACCTGCCCCGGCGCCACCGCAAGCAACGTGCGCTTCCTGTCGCGCAGCGACCAAGGCGGCCGCCCCGACGGCACGCAGGTCATGGTCCACAAAGGCCATGCCTTCATCGGCCACATGTTCAGCGACGGCATCAGCGTCATCGACGTGCGCGACCCGCGTTCGCCGAAACCGGTCGCCTATGTCGCCAATCCGCCCAACACGCGCTCGCACCACATCCAGGTGCATGGCGACATCCTGCTCGCGGTCAACGGCGCCAATGTCTGGGCGCTGGCAAAATACAACGAGCAGAAGGACTACTTCACGGCGTCGCTAACCCAGTCGTTCAAGGGCGAAGGTCTGGACTTCGTCTCGGGCCTGCGCGTCTACGACATTGCGCAGCCGGCGGCGCCGCGCGAGATGGCCTTCCTCGCGATCAAAGGCCTCGGCCTGCACCGCATCTGGTGGACCGGCGGCCGCTACGCCTATGCCTCCGCGCACATGGAAGGCTTCACCGACCACATCATGGTGGCGATCGATTTGTCCGATCCGGCCAAGCCGACGCGTGCGGGGCGCTGGTGGCTGCCAGGCATGTGGCAGGCGGGCGGCGAAGAACCGCAGGCGCCCAAGGGCAAGCGCTGGGCGGCGCATCATGCGATTGTCGCCGGCACCCTCGCCTACGGCGCCTGGCGCGACGGCGGGCTCACGGTGCACGACATAAGCGACCCGGCGAACGTGAAGCTCGTGAGCCACACCAACTGGTGCCCTCCTTTTGCCGGCGGCACGCATACGCCCTTGCCCCTGCCCGACCGCAACCTGCTGGTCGTCGCCGACGAGGCGACGTCGAGCAACTGCGCCAACGGCATCGCCTATACCTGGGTGCTGGACGTGCGCGCGCCGGAGAACCCGGTCACCATCGCCACGCTGCCGACGCCGAAGGACGAGGACTTCTGCGCCAAGGGCGGCAAGTTCGGGCCGCATAACCTGCACGAGAACCGGCCCGGCTCGCTGCAGCGCTCCGACCTGATCTTCGCCACCTATCACAATGCCGGCTTGCGCGTGTACGACATCGCGAACGCCTTCGCGCCGCGCGAAGTGGCCTCCTTCGTGCCGCCGCCGCCGGAAAAGTTGATGGACTTCCGGCCGAACGTCGCGAAAGTCATCCAGTCCTGCGACGTGTTTGTGGATGCGAACGGCGTCATGTACATGACCGACACCAACGCCGGACTCTATATTCTGCAGTACGAAGGAAAGTGATCGAGATGAGCGAGAAGTTCGGGCGGCTCGCCCTGCACACGTGGACGATCGACACCACGCCGCTGGCGACCGCGCTCGACGCCGCCAAGCAAGGCGGCTTCGACGCCATGGAACTGCGCCGCATCGACTTCGAGCGCTGCTACGAAAAGGGCATGTCGAACGACCAAGTGCTCGACCTCATCAAGAAGAGCGGCATCAAGGTCGGCGTGCTCGGCGTCAAATACGGCTTTCTGTTCGCGCAAGGCGCGGAGCAGAAGGAGCTGTTCGATATCTATCGCCTGTCCTGCCAGAATGCCGTCGCGCTCGGCTGCGACATGCTGATGAGCGCGCCGGGCCAGAACGACGGCACCATCAAATACGCCATCGAAAGCCTCAAGCGCGCCGGCGACATCGCGGCGGAATACGGCCTGCGCATCGGCATCGAATTCAACTCGCAGCATCCCACGCTCAACAGCATGGCCGTGCAGCGCGAGCTGGTCGAGGGCGCCAATAAGCCGAATGTCGGCTACCTGATCGACGCCTACCACTTCGCGCGCAGCGGCGCCCCGGGCGCGAGCTTTACCGACATGCCGGCCGACAAGATCTACTGCTTCCAGTACAGCGACCTCTCCGCGACGCCGGTCACCGGCGTGCGCCGCCCGACCGACCGGCTCGCGCCGGGCAAGGGCGTGGTGCGCTGGACGGAGGTTTTCCGCCTGTTGAAGGAAAAGGGTTACACCGGCTATCTCAGCTATGAGGCGCCAAATCCCGATCTGTGGTCCCGATCGCCCTACGACGTATGCCGGGAGGGCGTGGAGCTGACGCAGAGGCTCCTGCGCGACGCCGGCGTCTGATAAGTGAATTGAATCAACAAGGCGGCCCCGCGCCGCCGGCCGAGTTCAAGGGAGAATGAGATGAGCGATCCGCTGTACGCCGGCCTGTTCGACAAGACCATTACCGACATTCCCGCCGATGTCGCCAAGGTCCGTTATATGACCAGCGTCGCGCCGGTGGCGTCCAATCCCGGCCGGTGGGTCGAGCAGGCGCGGCTTCCGATACCGACCGGCGAACATGCCGTTATCGAGTGCCAGGGCAACATCCACATCGTGGCGGGCTACGCGCGTGGCCGCGTCGACGGCAACTTCCACCAGGTTTACGACGGCAAAGCCAAGACCTGGTCGCTGAAGGCGGAATTCCCGACACCGTGCAACCATGTCGCCGGCGTCGCCATCGGGACGAAACTCTACACCTTCGGCGGCTTCATCGAACAGAACCGCTGCCCGCATTCGCTCTGCTACGTCTATGACACGGCGACCGACAAGTGGGCGCGCATCGCCTCATTGTCGCGGCCGCGCGGTGCCATCTCGGCGGTCGAGTTCAACGGCAAGATCCATCTGCTCGGCGGCCGCGACGTGCGCTCGGTCGAATGGCACGAGGTCTACGATCCGGCGACCGACAAATACGAAGACCGCGCCTCGATGCGGGGTTCGACCATGACGCAGCCTTTCGTCGGCCAGCGCGACCACATGGGCGTCGTCGTCGCCGAAGGCATGATCTACGCGATTGCCGGCCGCATGGATTCCTACGACTTCAACACCTCGCTCAACGCCTGCTACGACCCGAAGAAGGATTCATGGTCATTCAAGGCGCCGCTGCCGACCGCGCGCTCGGGCCCGTCCGCCGTCTATATCGGCGGCAAGATCGTGGTGTTCGGCGGCGAGGCGACGGGCAAAGTGTTCGGCACCAACGAGGCTTACGATCCAAAGACCGACACGTGGGAAGCCTGCACGCCGATGGCGGTGCCGCGCCACGGCCTGCACGGCCAGACCGTCGCCGTGATCGGCAACATGGTGCACGTTCCGGGAGGCGGCCCCATCCCTGGAGGCCGCATTCAAGGCGCCTACCACGACGCCTTCACCTTCGGCTGAGCGTATTTGGCTACAAATGCAAAACGGCCGCCCCAAATGGGCGGCCGTCTATCTTGTCAGCACCATGCGCGGTTAGCGCGCGGGGCGCAGCTCAATGTTGGCGACGCCGACCGCCAGATTGAGGCCGGCCTGGCCCTGCACCGAAACGGGCTGCAGCGCGACCGTACGATCCGAGCCGCCCACCAGCACGTTGGCCCCAAGGCCCGCGCCGACAGTCGCTTCCGCCGAAGCGCCGGCATAGTTGCCGGCGAGCGCGCCGAACACGCGGTTGCTCGGCGCATAGACCGCCCAGATCATCTCGCCGCCGGCGGTGGCGCCGAGATCGAGACCGAATTTGTTGATAGAGCCGACATAGACCTCACGCGGGCCGGGCTGCGACGGCGTGAACATGCAGGTCAGTTCTTTCTTCGAAGCGATGATCATTCCGATTCCGCCCGAGATGTCGCACGTCAAAGTCCCAACTTTGGTCCGGCTGGGCGCCTGCGCCATGGCCGGAGCAGGCAAAGTCACCGCCGCAGCCACTGCCAGGGCGGCGAAAGCGCTCAATGGCCTATGCATGTCAAAGTCTCCCTATCGAAATGGCTGATGGCCTGACAACGCCATAAACTCTGCAATGTTCCATAGCGGGAAATCCGCGCGATCCAAAGTGCGGACGTGCTTAATCTTCAGGCGACGCAGCGGCCGGAAAAATTGGCTTGCGCGGACGCAACGAGCGGACTGAACACGGGGTCGCAGCCGGCCAGCATTTTCGGCCTTTCCGTCGATGGCTTTTGCGGCATCTGCCGCTTGCCGACGGACGTGGCCGGGGCGATCAAGCGGTCGCCTTTGTTGGTGCGATCGACCGACTGCATTTGCATCAAATCTTGGCTTGCGCCGCGCGACTGCACCAATGCTTCCTGCGGCGCCAGCAAGGCCGACGCCATCAGCACCAGAGTGCCCGCCAGGAAATATGACACGAAAGCGCGCATGAAATCTCCGCTGCCTCATCAATACGCGGCAGGAGTTGCACCGCCCTGTGAGACACACAGAAAACGGCGAGCGGCGAATTATGTTCCTGAGGCGGCGTCAGCGCGTGGCGAGCAACTGGTGGGCCGGTATCACGATGTGGCAGCGCAGGCCGTCGGGATCGAAGTCGAGGCTCACCTCGGCGTCGAGCGCGCGCGCCAGGTTGCGCTCGATGACCATGCTGCCAAAGCCCTTTTTGCGCCGGACCTTGACCTTGGGGCCGAGCTCTTCGCGCCAATCGAGCGTGACCGGATGCCCGTTCTGCTCTCCCCGATGCCAGGTGATCGACACGCGTCCTGCCGGCACCGACAGCGCTCCGAATTTCGCGGCATTCACCGCCAGCTCGTGCAAAGCCAGCCCGATGTTCTGCGCCGCTTCCGGCTTGAGCGCGACCTCGGGGCCTTCGATGGCGATCCGCCCGCCGTCTTTGTCGACATAAGCGGACAACTGCGAGCGGATCAGCTCGCCGAGCGAGGCGCCGTACCAGCTTTCCCGCACCAGCAGATCGTGCGACGACGCGAGCGCCTGCAGCCGTGCGGAAAACTGATTGAGAAACCCGTCGATGGAGCCGACGTGACGCGCCGTCTGCCGCGCCATCGCCTGGATGACGGCGAGCAGGTTTTTCGAGCGATGCGTCAGTTCGCGCAGCAGCAGCCGCAGATGCGCCTCGCCCTCCTTGCGCTCGGTGACGTCGACCGACGCGCAGGTCAGCCCGACGATCTCGTCGCTCTCGTTACGCAAGGGCTCGATATGCAGGTCGTGCCAGCGCACGCCGGGCGCATCTTCGATACCCACCTCGGCGCGCTTGGGCTGGCCGGTGGCAAGCGCCTCACGCTTCAGGGCGACGATGGTGGCGCCCGCCTCCGCCGGCAAAATCTCATCGTCGGTGCGTCCGAGGATGTCCTCGATCGGCCGGCCGAGCATCGGATTGCTGATCGATGTGTAGCGCAGCTCGCGATCCTGGGTGTAGACGGTCACCTGCGAGCCCCGCAGCGCAACCTCGTAGCGCGCAAAGCGCGCGCGCAGCAGATTGAGCTCCCAGGCCTGGGCGTTCACTTGCGTCTGAAGCTGCTGACATTCCTTCGTCAGACGCGCCAGTTCGGTTTCGTCGGGCCCAGGCATTTCGCGTACCATGGCAGACTCTCGGCTCGCCGCTTTGTCCCGTTGCCGGCGCGAGCATCGGCCATACGGTTCTGCGACTCTGATTGCCTTATGAACACGCTCGTCGGACGGCCTGTCAACGCGGCAGCCGCCCTTTCATTCCTGCCATATGAACCTTCGAATTCGAAGGCCGCAGAACGCCTTAACGCCCGCCTGCGCGATGTGTTGCATGTCGCCTGGACAATTCCACCGCCCTATTACCGACGCGACGCAGGGCTTGGAACTTTTGCTGCCGCCTCACGTTGCCATTGCAGGTTTCACCGCAAAATCAACGATTATGAGGGACACTATGACGACCCGTGCAGCCAAATCCGCGGCCGCCGAAGAGATCGCGGCGATCGAGGAGCTGATGAGCGATCTCGAGAAGCGCCTGCGCCGCCTGTCGGGCTCCGCCCGCTCCGAGGCGTCGGGCGCATCGAGCGAGGTCGGCGATTTCGTGAGCGAGGCGCTTGAGCGCATCACGTCGCGCGTGCGCGACAGCGCCGCCGGCGTAACGCAGTCGTTGACCGAGGAGGCCACGCGCGTCGGCAGCGATGCGTTCAAGAAACTGACCGACGAGGTCGAGAACCGTCCCCTGATGATGCTCGCCGTCGCCGCCGGCATCGGCTTCCTCATTGGCCTTGCCAACCGCCGTTAGCGCCATGCGGCTCGATCAAATCGCGGCACCAATCGCAAACCAGCTCATGGCGCCCCTGTTGCGCCGTGCGCTGGTCGCCGCGCTTTTCGCTGTGGCGGCGCTCATCGCGCTTTACCACTTGACGGTGGCCGGCACGCTGGCGCTCGAACTGCAATATGGCCCACTGAATGCGCACCTGATCATCGCCGCCATCTATGTCGTGCTGGCGCTCATCGCATTTTGTGTCCTGTGGGTCATGCGGTCGAAACCCGCCGCCACGACCACGCCCGCCTTGAGCGAGCCGCGCAACATGCAGTTGCTCATGCTGGTCGAGGCCGTGATGCTCGGCTACTCACTGGCACGAAAAAGCGACCGAACCCGTTAAGAGTTCGGCCGCCCCTTCTTCTTGAGTCCTATTAGCTCGCCCGCCGCTCGCGGCGCTTGGCGTTGCGCTCGAAGAACAAAGCCTGGCTGAGCACCGCCGATACCGTCGCCGGCTGGAAGGGCTTGGCGATGAGGAAGGCCGGCTCCGGCCGCTCGCCGGTCAGGAAGCGCTCCGGATAAGCCGTGATGAAGATGACCGGCACTTCGAAGGTGCGCAGCATCTCGTTGACCGCATCGAGGCCGGACGAACCGTCGGCCAGTTGGATGTCGGCGAGGATGATGCCCGGCCTTTTCTGCTTGGCGAGCGCAATTGCTTCCTTGTGCGTGCGCGCGACACCGAGCACCCTGTGGCCGAGGCTTTCGACCAGCGCCTCGAGGTCGAGCGCGATGAAGGCCTCGTCTTCTATGATGAGCACGTCGGTGGCGATCTCGGCGGCAAGTTCGCGGCCGGATTCTTCGACCAGATCGCGCAGCTCGGGCACGTCGACGTCCAGCACCTTGGCGGCGTCGTCCTCCGACAGCCCCTCCAGCGCGATCAGCAGGAAGGCCTGGCGCGGCATCGGCGGGATTTGAGCCAGATGGCGCTCCACCGGCTGGTTGACGTCACCGGCGGCGGGTTTGCCGTTTACGGCTACCGAATTCCAGATCTTCGAAAAGAGGCGATAGAGCGCGATCCGGGTCGAGGCTCCGGACTCCAGCACTTTGGGGTCCTGGATTAACGCTTCCAGAGTGGCCGCCACATAGGCGTCACCCGAGCTCTGGCTGCCCGACAGCGCGCGGGCATAGCGGCGCAGATACGGCAAATGCTGTGCAACTGCTTGAGATGTCGACAATTTTCCCTCCCGAAACGAAATACGGGCCATAGGCCGGCGGCCGCGCCCCCAGATAGCTCTGTGCCCTAACGTAGGTCCTCAAAAAAAGTTCCGTGCCAGAGGGAACCATATGGCACGCCATGGGTTTTGAAAGGACATTCAAGGGGGGTATGCCCTGGCTCGCTGGGCCAGGGAGTGGGGTTTAAACGATGGATGACGAGCGCAAGCCGGTAGGACAACAAAAGCCGATGGAAGCCGCGGCCCGGAAAAAGACTAACGCGAAGCCCGCCAAGCTTGGCCGCGAGGTGCAGGCCAGGCTCGGTCAGCAGCTTCGCGCGATGTACGACGAGGTCGTGGGTCAGGGCGTTCCCGACCGCTTCAACGACCTCCTCAACCGTCTCGATGGCAACGGAAACAAGGACAGGCAGTGATGCCAATAGACGAGTCCGTCCGCAAAGCCGTCCTTGGTGCGGTCCCCAGTCTCCGCGCATTCGCGATTTCGCTGTGCGGAAACGTCGATCGCGCCGACGATCTCGTGCAAGAGACGCTCCTGCGCGCGCTAGCGAACATCGACTCGTTTCAGCCCGGGACCAACATGTCGGCCTGGCTGTTCACCATTCTGCGCAACCATTTCCGCTCGGAATATCGCAAGCGGCGGCGTGAGGTGGAAGACAGCGACGGACATTATGCCGACACGCTGAAATCGCAACCCGAGCAATACGGCCAGGTCGAATTCCGTGAGTTCCGCGAGGCGCTGGCGCAACTGCCGTCCGACCAGCGCGAGGCGCTGATCCTGGTCGGCGCATCCGGCTTCTCCTACGAGGAAGCGGCCAATATCTGCGGCTGCGCCGTCGGCACGATCAAGTCGCGCGTCAACCGCGCCCGCACCCGCCTGGCCGAGCTGATGAACGTGCACAGCGCCGAAGACTTCGGCCCCGACGAACAGACCCGCGCAGTGCTCGCCGGCGGGGAGTAACGCGCCTTCCGCCTTCCCTTTATTCGATTTCGACCAGCCAGCGCGCCAGAGCCGGACTTGCGAACCCGTTCAGCGCGGCCGCTCGACGTCCTCGACCGGCCGGGTCGTCACCTCGCCGCAGGCGCGGCACTTGAAGCTTTGCAGCTCCGGATGGCCGGCGAGCGCCGGCACCACGCGGACGAGCCGCATCGGCTGCTTGCATTTCGGGCATAAAGCGAACGCGTCGGACATGCGGCGCGTACCACACGCTACCGTCATACCGGTCATCAACTCGGGAGAACTACCTAGAGAATTTGGTTCGACACATTCTATCGAATGAATTTGAACGACGCGTCGCGCGCGGCCGTGCTTAAGCGTGCCGGCGCGCGGGACCTTCGCCCCCGATGGCGGCAGGCTTGGCCAGCAGCTTCTGCAGCGCCTCGCGGCTGCCGAGCACCGCGAAGATTTCCTTACGGCCGAGCATGGCGATCGCCTCCGCGCGCGTGTCGGCATCGTCGATCTTGGCGATCGCCGCCAGGCGGTGGATGTCGACCTCGCCCTTACGGCGGACCGGCGCCTCGCCCAGCATGCGCAGATGCGCCTCGTAGAGGGTCAGGTCGCGTGCCAGCAGCGTGAAGGGATCGCCCGTCGCCGGCAGGCCGTTTGCCGCGGCAATCTCGTTAGCGCGCGTGAGCACGGGTGGCTCGCCGCACTCCTCGGGCGTCAGCAGCAGGCCGAGCCTGCGCAGCATGCGGCCCACGCGCGACTGTGCCGTGAACGAGGCAACCGGTATCGCCAGAATAAGACCGACGACCACCGGCGACATCCACAGCAGCAGCGGGGTCGACACGGCATAGGCGCCGGCCGCGAGTAAAAGCCCGAGCATGGTCGGGGATGAATATTGGCGGATGGAGTCGGCGCGGGTGAGCGAACCGTGGTCGCGCCGCTGCGCGTTCCAACCGGCGTCGCGGCCCATCAATATCTCGACCACCGAGCGTACCTGCATCAGCATCATCACTGGCGCGATCAAAGCGGAGACAAGAATTTCCAGGATCACGCTGAAAAAGCCGCGCAACGTGCCGCCGATGCCGCGGCGCTCGGCGCGGCGCGGCAGCATTGCGAGATAGCCGAGCAGCTTGGGCGCAACCAGCAGCGCCATGGTGCCGGCGAAGACATAGGCCGCGCGCACGGGATCCTGCGCCGGCCATTGCGGGAACAAGGTCGCGCCGGGCGGGAAATATTCGGGCCGGATGAACTGGGCCTGCAACGAAATCAAAATGCCGACCAGCAGGAACAACAGCCACAACGGCGCGGTGACGTAGGAGCCGATGCCGGTCAGGAGATGCAGGCGCGAGACCCAGTGCAATCCACGCGCCGGCAGCACGCCCATGTGCTGGAGGTTGCCCTGGCACCAGCGTCGGTCGCGCATGGCATAGTCGGTGATAGTCGGCGGGCATTCCTCATAAGATCCATGCAGCAGCGGCACCATGTGAATACCCCAGCCGGCGCGGCGCATGAGCGCGGCCTCGACAAAGTCGTGGCTGAGGATGTGGCCGCCGAACGGCTTGCCGCCCTTGAGCAGCGGCAAGCCCGCCTGCGAGGCGAAGGCCTCGACCCGAATGATGGCGTTGTGGCCCCAGTAATTGCTCTCCGCTCCGTGCCACCAGGCGATGCCGCGCGCGATCAGCGGACCGTAAACGCGGCCGGCGAACTGCTGAATGCGCGCGAACAGCGTGTTGCCGTTGATCAGGATTGGCAGCGTCTGGATCAGACCGACGCGCGGGTTTGCCTCGAGTGCTGCGGCGAGCCGTACGATGATGTCGCCGTCCATCAGGCTGTCGGCGTCTAGCACGAGCATGTGGTCATAGGCGCCGCCGAAACGGGTGACCCATTCGGCGACGTTGCCGGCTTTGCGCGCGATATTGTGTGCACGGTGGCGGTAGAACAGGCGCCCCGGGCAAGCGTTGCCGCGCAGGCGCAGATAGGCCACCTCCTCCGCGATCCAGATGGCCGGGTCGGTGGTGTCGCTGAGAATAAAAAAGTCGAAATGGGCGAGACGCCCGGTGGCGGCAACGGACTCGCAGATCGCCTGCAGGCGCGCCATCACCCGGTCCGCATCCTCGTTATAGGTGGGCAGCAGCAGCGCGGTGCGCGTCATGAGCTTCGGCAGCGGGGTTGACGGATCGATTCCGAGGTGCGGCCGCCGTCCAAACAAAGCCAACGCGAATCCGATCAGCGTGCTGACGAAGGACAGCGCGATCCAGGCGAACAGCGCGACGAACAGGCCGAGCACGACCGCTTCCGGCACGGTCAGGCCGGCGACTTGCAGCACTTGGTACATCTCGTAAGCCGCGGCCGCGGTCATGGCGAGCGTCGCGCCGAACACGAACAGCCGCCGCAGCGGCATCAGGCGCGGGCTGGTGTCCGGCTTGCCGGGTCGGCCACGCGGCTCCCACAGCGACTGTTGCGGCATCGCCAGCGGGCTTTCGGGCGGCAGCGAGTCGAAATTGTCGCTGCGGTGGATGCCGTCCCGCCTCCGCTCTCTCAGGCCGTCCATCGGTAGATCCAGACTTCGGAGACCGGCTCTTCCTGCTGCATGATCTGCGCCCGCAACTCGACCACGGGCTCTTTCTTAGCGTCGAGCTCAAAGCTCAGGCGCATGCCGCGCGTGAGGGGGTTGGGCTGCAGGACGAGGTTCTTGATCTCGCCTTTGTCGGCGCTCACCGTCGCTTTGAACGCCCCCGAATCGGCGCCGTTAAACGGCGCGCCCACCGCCTCGAGTACGAAACGCCGACGGTTATCGGGGGCCGCGCCGATGCGCGTCTTGGCAAATTGCGCCAGCTTGCCCGGATAATCGCTGCCCTGGCCCCAGTGCATACGGTAGGTAAAGATATGCTCGCTCTTCGCCTTCAGCGGCTCCTTCGGACGCCAGAACGAGATGATGTTGTCGTGGATCTCCTCCTTGGTCGGGATCTCCACGAGTTGCACGGAGCCCTCGCCCCAGTCGCCGATCGGCTCCACCCAGAGACTCGGGCGCTTTTCGAAATGCGATTCGAGGTCGTTGTAGGCGAAGAAATCGCGCTCGCGCTGCATCAGGCCGAAGCCGCGCGGGTTGGTGTCGGCGAAATAGCTGACCTGCAGGTCGCGCGGGTTGGATAGCGGCCGCCATATCGCCTCGCCGCGGCCATTGCGGATGGCAAGGCCGTCGGAATCGTGCACGGCGGGACGGAAGTCGTCGACGCCGACACGGTCGTTGGCGTCGAAGAAGAACATACTTGTGCCGGAGCCGATGCCGGCCTCCGCCAAATCGGTGCGCGGATAAAGCGCCATCTCGGTGTCGTAGACCGTGGTGGCGCCGGGGCGGATGGTGAAACGGAACGCCGCCGCGGCGCTCGGGCTATCGAGCAGCGCGTGCACCACGATCGAATTGGTGTGCGGGGCGGGCTTCTCGATCCAAAAGGTGCGGAAGGCCGGAAACTCCTCGCCTTTCGCGTCGGCGGTGCGGATGGACAGCCCGCGCGCGGACAGACCGTAGACCTGGCCCTTGGCCACCGCCCGGAAATAGCTGGCGCCGAGAAAGGCGCCGACTTCGTCGAAGTAGTCGTTGCGGTTGAGCGCCGCGTGCAGGCGGAAGCCGGCAAAGCCCGCCTTGCCGGCGTCGCCCGGGGGCTTTGTCTTGCCTAAATCGAACAGGTCGGGGGAATAGGCGACGGGCCGCGCGCGGCCGCCGCTGACTTCAAAGACATCAATGCGATCCTTGAAGATGAAGCCGCGGTGGAAGAACTGGACCTGGAACGGCACGTTCTCGCCGCGCCAGAGCGCGCGCTCCGGCTTGAACCGGACGGCGCGGTAATCGTCGTAGCTGAGATCCTTGAAGCCGTCCGGCAGGCTCGTGTCCTGCGCCTTGTAAGGCTTCTGCGCGAGCTCCTGCGCCAGCCGCCGCACGCCATGCGCATCGAATGGCTGGTCGGCGGGCTGCTTCTGCTGCGCGGCGGCCGGCTTTGCCCTGAGGCTTCCCAATACGGAGAATGCCGCGGCCGAACCGGCGATAAATCGTCGGCGATCCATTGCCCGTTTTCCGAATGACATGACTGCGTGGTTTCTCTGCGGTCCCGACATGTGACAAGTGACAACTGCCGCCTCGGTTCCCGCGGCGAAAGCACAGCCTGCGGCCCCGCGCGCAAGGCACGGGGCCGTCCGCCGATTGGAGCGAAGCGGGAAGGCGGCTGGTTACGGAACGGTCGGCCGGCGTCCGCGCACAAGACCGAAAATGGCCGAGATAGCGAACAGGACGATGGCCACGAAGAACACGATCTTCGCCGCCTCCATGGCGACACCCGCGATGCCGCCAAAGCCGAGCACGGCGGCGATCAGGGCAACGATGAGAAAGGTAACGGCCCAACCCAACATGAGAACTCCTCCGCTTGCGATGTCATTGCATGGCGGGGCAACGCCGGTTCCCGGCCCAAAGTTCCGACCGGCCAGGCAATCCCCGAGAATCGACGGAATTGCCGCAAATTCGCGGTTTGGGCCTCTTCAGGGCGAATTCGGTGCCGGAACAGGCGCCACGGCTTGGCGTTTCATCCGCGCGGGTCGATCATGCCCGGCGCAATGCGGGCAAGCTCGATGGCCGGACTGAAGACCTATCACGCCAAGCGCCGCTTCGGCGTCACCGCCGAGCCGAAAGGCAAGGTCGCGAAGAAGCGCGGGCACGCCTTCGTCATCCAGAAGCACGACGCGACGCGGCTGCATTACGATCTGCGGCTGGAGCTCGACGGCGTGATGAAAAGCTGGGCGGTGACGCGCGGCCCGAGCCTCGTGCCAGGCGAGAAACGCCTGGCGGTGCAGGTCGAAGACCACCCGGTCGAATACAACACGTTCGAAGGCACGATTCCGGAAGGCGAATACGGCGGCGGGACTGTGATGGTCTGGGACCGCGGCACCTGGACGCCTGAGATCGACCCGCACAAAGGTCTTGCGAAGGGGCACCTGTCGTTCACGCTCGACGGCAAGAAGCTGCACGGCGGCTGGCACCTGGTGCGCATGCATCGGCGGCCGGGCGAGAAGCGCGACAACTGGCTGCTGATCAAGCAGCATGACGATGCCGAACGCTCCGCGCGCGACAAAGATATCCTGGAGGAGCAGCCGCTGTCGGTAGTGAGCGGACGCAGCATGGAGGAGATCGCCAGCCGCTCACGCAAGGTTTGGCACAGCAACAAGAGCGTCGCCGAGAACACCGAAAAGGCAGCGCCTAAAAGGCGAAAGGCCGCGAAGAGGCCAGCGAAAAAAGCCGCGGCCCGAAAGAAAAAGACGACGCGCGTGCGCGCCGCCTCCATTAGATCGTCGCGCAAAAGCGCCAAGGTCGAAGACAAGAGCAGCGACCCCGTCTCCGTGCGGACACCGCGCAGCGCCCTGCCCGCTTTCGTGCCGCCCTGCCTCGCAAGTCTGTCCGACAAAGCGCCGTCGAGCGAAAACTGGCTGCACGAGATCAAGTTCGACGGCTATCGCCTGCAAGCCCGGCTCGAGCGCGGCAAGGTCAAGCTCCTGACGCGGCGCGGGCTCGACTGGACCGCCAAATTTCCCGGCGTAGCCGCGGCTGTCGCCAAATTGCCGGCCAAGAGCGCTTTGGTCGATGGCGAGGTGGTGGTCGAAGGCGAAGACGGCGTCTCCAGCTTCTCCCTGCTGCAACAGACGCTGAAGGAAGGCCCGCAGGAGCGCATGGTGTTCTACGTCTTCGACCTGATGCATCTGGACGGCGCCGACCTCACGCCGCTGCCGCTCGCGGCGCGCAAGGAGGCGCTGGCCAAGCTCTTGGCGCGCGCGCCGAAGCGCGGCGTGCTGCGCCTGAGCGAGTCGATCGACGGAACGGGCCCGGCGCTGCTCAAGCAGGCATGCTCGCTCGGGCTCGAGGGGATCATCTCCAAGCGCGCCGATGCGCCTTACCATTCCGGCCGCGTGGGCGACTGGGTCAAAACGAAATGCTCCGACCGGCAGGAGTTCGTGGTGGCGGGCTTCAAGCCGTCGACGGCCGATGCGCGCGCGATCGGCGCGCTGGTGCTCGGCGTCAACGATAACGGCACCCTGCGCTATGCCGGACGCACCGGCACCGGCTTTTCGCATGAGGTCGCGCGCGAGCTGTTCCGCAAGCTGAAGGCATTGGAAGTCAAGAAACCACCGCTGCAGCCGGTGCCGGTGGAGGAGCGCGGCGCGCGCGGGCCGGTTTGGGTCGATCCGAAAATGGTCGTCGAAGTGGATTTCCGCGGCTGGACGCATGGCGACCGCGTGCGGCAAGCTTCTTTCCAGGGCGTACGTGAGGACAAGGTGGCCAAGGACGTGGTGCGTGAGACGAAGGCTCTCGCTGCCCGCACGAGTGCCGCGACCAGGCGCAGCGCGCCGGTGAGATCGCGCAGCGCGGCCTCGAACAAAGACGAGATGGCCGGCGTGGTGAAGCTCACCCATCCCGAACGCGTCTACTGGCAAGACGCCAATGTCACCAAGCGCGACCTCGCCGACTACTACACAAAAGTCTGGAAATGGATGAAGCCGCATCTGGCGGGACGGCCGATTGCGCTGCTGCGCTGCCCGGAAGGTGCCGAGGGGCAATGTTTCTTCCAGAAACACGCCGCCGCCGGGCTCGTCTCCGCGCACCTGCATCTGGTGCCGGAGAAAGGCGACAAGATCATTTCGCTCGACGAACTCGACGGGTTGATGTCGCTGGTGCAGGCGGGCGTCCTGGAAATCCACGTCCGTGGCTCGACCGTCGATCACCTCGACAAGGCCGACCGGCTGGTGTTCGACCTCGACCCGGGGCCCGGCACCGGCTGGAAGGACATCGTGGCCGCCGCGCGCGATGTGCGCGACCGCCTGGCGCAGATCAAGCTCAGGACCTTCCTGAAGACCTCGGGCGGCAAAGGCCTGCACGTGGTTCTGCCGATCGCTCCGACGCCGTGGGATCAAGCGAAGGAATTCGCCCATACCGTTGCGCGCGCGATGGAGGCGGACGAACCGGACCGCTACATCTCGACGGCGACCAAGGCCAAACGCAAAGGCCGCATCTTCGTCGACTATCTCCGCAACAGCCGGGAAGCGACCGCGGTCGCGCCCTACTCCACCCGCGCGCGCGCTGGCGCACCGGTTTCGGCGCCGATCGACTGGTCGGAGCTCGCCTCGCTCAAGAGCGCCAGCCAATACACGGTGAAGAATTTGATGCAGCGGCTCAGCCGTCAGCGCAAGGACCCCTGGGCCGGTATCGGCCGGGTGCGCCAGGAGCTGCCGAAACTCAAATGAGTGAAAGCCCGTGGTGGGGGGCGCGCCTTAACAAGGGAACTCGGCAAAAGACAATGCGTTGAAGGCGGTAGGCGCGGCCCCGCCGCCCCGGGGGATTGGCCATGAAGCACGCGACCAAGAACGGCGTTAAGAACGGCAACTCGTTGGGGATGGGCTTCTCGCGGTTCGCGCAGGCGGTGGCGAGTTGGACAGGCCACCCGGTCGCTTTTCTGCTCGCCATGGCCGTGGTGGTCATCTGGATCGTGACCGGGCCGATGTTCGATTACAGCGACACGTGGCAGCTCGTCATCAACACCGGCACCACCATCGTCACCTTCCTGATGGTGTTCCTGATCCAGAACACGCAGAACCGCGACATCCTCACTGTTCAGCTCAAGCTTTCCGAACTGGTGCTGGCCATGAAGGGCGCCGAAAACAAGTTCGCCTCCATCGAGGATCTCACAGACGAGGAATTGGAAGAATTGCACAACCAATGCCGGACACGCGCGGAACAGACCCTTTCCCACCTCGAAAGCCGGCGCACGCAGCCCAAAAAAACCACGCGCGCTGCCGCCCACAAGGCAGCGGGCGCCAAGAAAACCACCAAAGCCTGACGACCGACTGCTCCCTGGAACCTTTGTTCCTCGCGACGGTTAGCGTGAGATGCAAGCATGATCACGGACCTCGTCACATAGACGTTGCTTGCGCCCGTCCTGTTTGCCTCACTCGAACCACAGACTGTTCATAAGTCTGCCGCTGCGTGCAATCGACGGCGGAGGGGTCATGACCCGGAGAATGCGGATCGCACTTTTGTCAATTCTCGCCGGAGCTGGCGGGAGCGCCAGCGCCCTCGCGCAGGCGCCGCAGCAATTTACCGGCGTCACCGCCTACTACAGCAAAGACTATAAAGGCCGTACCGCCTCGGGCACCGCTTACGACCCCGAGAAATTCACCGCAGCCCACCGTACATTGCCGTTCGGCACCCGCCTGCGCGTTGTCGATGCCCGCAGCGGCCGCCACGTAGAGGTGGTCGTCAATGACCGCGGTCCGTTCACAAAAGGGCGAGTGCTCGACCTTTCACTCGCCGCCGCCAGGCAGTTGCGCATGATCGACCGGGGCCTGCTCAAGGTGACGGCCGAGATCCAGGCTGGCGCCGGGGTCAAGACGGTCGCCGACCCCCGCTGACTGCGCTGATCGAGGGCGCGCAGCGCATCCAAGTCTCCGCAGTACTGTCCGCGGCCTCGCCATAGCGCAGCCGCACCGTGTTTTCATTCAGCAGAAGCATCACAATGACGCCGCCCGCGCCCCGCTCCGGCGTGGGTGCGGTGTAGGAGAAATCGTGGCGGCCGTAGTTGCCCTCCATCTGCTTGCCGCCGGGGGTGACGATCTGAGGCCCGCGGATAGCAAAGCGGCGGCCGTCCTGATGGCACCAGTTGCCATCGATGGCGTCGGCGAAGGCGGGGCCGGCGAGCCCGGCCGCAACGAGTACCAGCACAAACCTGGCCAAGTGTCTGGTCATGAGAACCTCCTGGGCGCGGTCCGCAGCGGCCGCCTATTGTTCCCGCCATCATAATGGGGCAATTGATCCCGCGTCTGCCCTGCCCGCCTGCCCTTCGAGGACCCATTTCCATGCCTGCCAAGCGTCCGGCGTCCCGCCTTTCCCAGCTCGACGAACACACGATGAGCGAGGCGCAGCGCGCGCTGCTCGATTCGCTGCGGGCCGGCCCGCGCGGCAAGTCGATCACTCCGCGCGGGCCGTTTGCCGCGTGGATGCACGCGCCGGAATTCGGCCACCTCGCCCAGGCGCTGGGCGCGCATTGCCGTTACAAGACCGCGCTGCCGCCGCGGCTGTCGGAATTCGCCATCCTGTGCACGGCGCGGCTGTGGCGCGCGCAATACGAGTGGTTCGCGCATGCGCCGATGGCCGAAAAGGGCGGCGTCAAGCCGAAGACGATCGAGGACCTGCGCAAGGGCCGCGTGCCGAAATCGGCGCCGAAGGACGAACGCGCGATCTACGATTTCATCCAGGAGCTTTACAAGACCCGGCGCGTGAGCACGCGCACCTACAAGCGCGTGCACGCGTTTCTCGGCGACGCGGCCATGGTCGAGCTCATCGGCATCCTCGGCTATTACGCCCTGATTTCGATGACGCTCAACGTCTTCCACATGCTGCCGCCGCCCGACCAGCCGCTGGCTTTCGCGGAACCGGCGAGAAAGTAGCGCGTAGAAAAAAATCCCGGCGCTCCGGCCGGGATTTTTTCGCGGTTTGCGTCCTAGTGCTTCATGCCGCCCGAATGACTGCCGCCGCTCTGCGCGCCGATGCCTTCGACGGCGAACTCGACGTCGACCTTGCCGGCCTTCTCGAATTGCAGCGTGGCTTTGACCTTCTCGCCCTGCATGAGCTGGCGGTTCAATCCCAAGAACATCACATGGTAGCCGCCCGGCTTGAGCTCAAGCGTCTGCCCCGGCTTGATCTCGAGGCCTTGTGGCAGCCCGCGCATCTTCATGATGCCGTCCACGACGGCCATCTCGTGCACTTCGAAGCGGCTGGATACGGGCGATGCTCCGCCGACCAGGCGGTCGGGCGCGGTCCCGTTGTTGGTGATCTTCATGTAGCCGCCGCCGACGCTGGCGCTCTTGGGCGTGGCGCGCACCCAAGGGGACGCGATCTTGAGACTGCCGGCGGTGACGTCTTCGGCCCGTGCCGGCAAGACGGCGATGGCAAAGACGGCGAGAATGAAAGCAAAGCGAGTCATCTTGGAAGCTCCTGACGGGCGAGCCTGCGCTTGCGCGCGGCCCGCGAGTTGAATTGAAGGCGAGGGGCTGCGTCAGGCCGCAGGCGGCGCGCGCGCGCAATGCGGGCCAAGGGCGGTCGGCTTCGACACGGCTCTGAACGCCGCGGGCGCTGCAAGAATGCCGATCTCGCAGGATACAAACGCGAATTCCGAAGGCGGCGGACCGGCGAGCGCCTGCGCGCAGCACTGCATGCCGCAGCCGGCCGCGCAGGCGCAGGCGGAGTCATGGCCGGGCGGTTGGGCGTTTTCCGACGATGACGCCGTGCAAAGAGCGGCATCGAAAACGGCGCCGGCCGCCACCGACAAAGGCAGCAGCAACGCTTCCAGCACGACCACATAGGCCGCGAGCAGCGCTAGGAACCGGCGTCTTTGGGCGGGCTTGCGCATGGGCCGGGAATGTAAGCCGTCCGGCGGACGGCGTCCATGCGTCAGGTCGAAGCCGGATAGCGCTTAATCAACTGACCTTGCCGTATCAGGCTGCCGACGAACTCGCGAATCGCAGTCGGCCGGAAGCCGCGTGCGCGGTTGCGCTGGCCGATCAGGAATAGCAGTTCCTGCTGGTCCGCCAGGCGCCGGTAGACCTCGCGCACGGTGAGGTGCGGATCCCAGCAGTCGATCGCTTCCCCTCCGATGCCGTTGATCTCGACAATGGAGAAATTCTCGCCACGCATGAGGCCGTCCACCGACTCAAAGCGCAGGTCGAAGCGGCCGTAATGGAATTCGGTCATGCTGCGGGCAATGCCGTCAAAGCGCGCTTCCAACGCCGCGGTGATGTGGCGGCGGCCGTCGCGGTAGAGCGCGCCGGCGCGCTGGTTGCCGATCAGCGCCAGCCGCACCACCTCGCCGCGCTCCGGCACGCGCTCAAGGGCCTGCGCGTCGATGCCGCGATGGCTGGGGTCGATGCCGAGGTGCAACGCAGACTTCCACTGCGCGCGCGCGTCGGCGGCGATGAGCTGGCGCAGGCTCGCGCGTCCGTTGCCGACCACGTGCGGCGTATAGCGGAAGGTGAGCGAGAGCACGCGGCCGCGCGGCTCGCCCGGCAACCGCGCATAAAGTACCGCCGCCTCCGCCGCATGCGGCACGTATCGCTGCAGCATCAGCGGCGTCGCGCGCGGATAGTCTGCGATATAGGCGCCAAGCTGCGTGCGGTCCTCGATCAGGCGCACGCCATGACCGTGCCAGCCGATGTCGGGCTTGGCGATCAACGGGTAGTCGAGTCCGGCCTCCGCAAGGGCTTGCTCGGCGCATTCGATATCCGAACCGACCGTGCGCGGCCCGCGCTCGATCACGACATAGCCGGCGATCCAGGAGCGCTCGCCCTGGCCGACGTCGTTGAAGTAGGAGCTCTTGGATTCGCCCCACATGCCGCCGGTGAAGATGGCGGGGTTCGCCGCCGTCGGCAGGGTGAGCGAGCGATGGCGGATACCGAGCCTGATCCAGTTGGCGAGCAGCGGCAGGTAGAACAATGTCGGCGGAATGCGCTCGGCCGCGGCGACCTTGCGGTCGGCGCGCGACAACGGCGGCATGCCGAACCACGACTGCGGCAGCGCGACGTCGGCAACGCTTGCTTCGGAGGCCGCCGCCTCGCCGAAGGCGAAGACCCGCTTGCGTGCAAACCCGCTGGCGGCAAGGGCGACGAAGAGCAGCGGCCAAGCCCACATGCCGAATTGGTCTTCGAGGGCGTCCCCGAACATCACGACCAGATAGAGCATCAAGGGCAGGTAAAGCGCCGAGACGACCAGGCTCGCCGCAGTGAAACGCACGAGCGACACGCGCGCCCAGCCGCAGGCGACGAAGGCGACGAAGACGATGCCGGGCACCACGCGGCACAGCGCCACCAGTCCGAACACGTTGCGCTTGAGCGTATCCCCGAAGCGCAGCACACGGTCGTCGACCGCGTAGCGGCTGAGCCACGGGATATAGCGCGCCGCGGCGCCAATGCCGTAGAGCGCGAAATCGCTCGCCACCATGCCGCCGTAGAGGCTTAACGCCACCAGGCCGACCGGCATCAGATTGTTGGTGACGATAAAGCCGCCGAAGAGGATGGCGAGATCCTCATGCGCAAACGGCAGAATAAGGAGCGACGTGACCTTGGCTAAGCCGGACAGGTCGAAGACATGCCCGAGCAACGTGACGGTTGGATACAAGTCCTTCCCCAGCATCCCCCACACCGCCCCGCACAGCAGAGCGGCCGAAAACCACCACCGGAGCGCCCTGTTTAGGGTCGCTCTCGGCGACAGCAGAGCCCTGTTCTTTTTTGCAGCTCCCGGCCCCGCGTGACTGTGGCGTAACCGCATGGCCCGACGCAAGGAACTTCGTATAAATCGCCGGCGGCGGCCTTCGGATCGACCCGCCTCCGCTATTTCTCATCCACGAACAGCTCTGCCGCTTTAGGGAGAAATAACTCCACTTTTTCAGAGACTTATGGGGATTCGCGCCACGTCCGCAAGCCGCCTTTTTTCGGCATGATATGGTCGCGCAATGGCTCCTAAAGACCCTCCCTCATCCGACGACGCGCGCGTGGTGGATTTCCGGCGCGGCCGGCCCGGCGCGCGGCCGCCCGCCCCGCCGGTCGAAAACCTTGCCAAATACGAGGGCGGGGACGAGCCGGACGACTACCGGCATCGCATGATCGTCAACGCCGTGGCCTTCGTTTTCGTGATCGCGCTTATTGGCGGCGGTCTTTGGCTGGCCGACACCATGGCCAAGATGCGCAAGAATCAGGATTGCGTGCTTTCGGGCCGCCGCGGCTGCACCCCCGTGGAGGTCACTAAAGACCGTTGGTGAGGCAGCGGAACAGCCAAAGCCCGCCGTTAGCCAGTTTCGTCCGTCAAATACCCGCCGCCATTGAACTTACCCCGCTGCTTCGCTATACGGGCAGCCGACCGCATACCGGCGTGACGCCGGGCCAGGGGGGCTGTTGCGCGAGGACCGGGCGCGCGGGCCGTCCATTCGCAAGAACTCCTTATCAATCAGAGAGTTAACGATGTCCTCGACGTTCGATACCATCGCCAATATCATCGCCGAGACCTGCGATATCCCGCGCGATTCCATCACCCCGGAAAGCCACGCCATTAACGATCTGGGCATCGACAGCCTGGACTTCCTGGATATTGCCTTCGCCATCGACAAGGCCTTCGGCATTAAACTGCCGCTCGAGCAGTGGACCCAGGAAGTCAACGACGGCAAGGCCACCACCGACCAGTACTTCGTGTTGAAGAACCTCAGCGCCCGCATCGACGAGTTGGTCGCGGCCAAGGGAGCCTGAAGCGGGAGCACATGCGTCTCGAGTACTTCCAGCTGATCGACCGGGTCGTCGACATCAGTCTCGCCGACCGCACGATCAGCACCGAGGCTACGGTCCCGACTGAAAGCACAATCTTCGAAGGCCATTTTCCCGGCTACCCGCTGATGCCGGGCGTTTTGCTGCTGGAGGCCATGGCGCAAACGTCGGGCTGGCTGGTCGCCGCTGCCAACAATTTCCAGAGAATGGCGTTCCTCGCCGCCGCCAAGGACGCCAAATTCCGCACCTTCGTCACGCCCGGGAACGTACTCGCGATCCAGGCGCGGATCACCCATGACGGTTCCGGCTACGCGATGACCGAGGCCAAGATCAGCATGGGCCGCAAGACTATTTGCGACGCGTCGCTGACCTTGCGCATTCTCGACTTCCCGAACGACGAAATGCGCCTCGCCATGCGCAAGATGGCCGAGCGCGTCGGCTTTGCCAGCGAGGTCCCTGCCAATGGCTGACACGGAGCGGGAAACCTGGATCACCGGCATCGGAATCGTCTCCTGCCTCGGCGAAGGCCCCGAGGCGCATTGGCAGAAGCTGACCGAGGCCAGGCCGGCCGCGGACACGACGACGTTCGCACCCTTCGTCGTGCATCCGCTGGCGTCGATCAACTTTGACGCGCAGATCTCCAAAAAAGAACAACGCCAAATGGAGAATTGGCAGCGCATCGGCACCTACGCGGCCGGGCTTGCGCTCGACTCGGCCGGCGTGAAGGGCAAGCCCGAGCTGCTCTCGCGCATGGACATGATCGTCGCCGCTGGCGGTGGTGAGCGCGATCTGGCGGTCGATTCGAATATTCTCAGTGGCATCAAGAATGCGGCCGATCCGGACGCTTTCTTGAACGAACGGCTGATGAGCGACCTGCGCCCCACCCTCTTCCTGGCGCAATTGTCCAATCTGCTCGCCGGCAATATTTCCATCGTGCACGGCGTGACCGGCTCCTCGCGTACCTTCATGGGCGAGGAAAGCGCCGGCATCGATGCCGTGCGCATCGCGCATGCGCGCATCGGCGCCGGGCAGAGCGACATCGCGTTGGTCGGCGGCTCGCACAATGGCGAGCGGCCGGACCTGCTGATGCTGTACGAATTCGCCAATATGGCGCTGAAGAACGAATTGAAGCCGATCTGGCAGCGCAACGGCGCCGGCTTTGCGCTCGGCTCGCTCGGCGCCTTCCTGGTGATCGAGGCGAGCGAGCACGCCAAAGCGCGCGGCGCCAAGCCGATCGCGCGGCTTGCGGCGGTCGTCTCCGACCGCGCCGACCGCGCGCCGGGCGCAGCCCTGGGCGCGCTGACGCGGCTGTGGGACAAGGTCAAGGACAAGGTGCAAGACGGCCATGCCGCCGTGCTGTCGGGCGCCACGGGTGCAGAACCGGCCACCGCCGACGAGCGCACGTTTCTGACACAGCATCCCGACCTTGCCGTGCGCGCCACAGGCACATATCTCGGCCATGGGCTGGAGCCGCAATTCACGATGAATTTGGCGCTGGCCGCGATCGCGGTTGGGCATGGTAGGCTGTTTCCACCCAGCGACTCGTCGGGCTTCGAGAAGCCGATGAAGGAAGATTTGCGCCAGGTGGTCGTCACCGGCGTCGGACATTGGCGGGGCGAAGGCTTGGCGCTGGTTGAAAAGATCGGTTGAAGGAGAGCGCGCGATGGCATCCACCGACAAGCAGGGCCGCCCGATCGTCGCCGTCACCGGCCTGGGCGTGATCACCTCGCTCGGCGCCGGCAAGACCGACAACTGGGCCAAGCTCACCGCCGGCGAATCCGGCATTCGCGCCATTACCCGCTTTCCGACCGACGGGCTTAAGACGCGCATCGCCGGCACCATCGATTTCCTGCCGCCGCACGAGTCGGCCGCAGGCCTCACCGAGAGCTTCGCCGACATCGCTGCCGAAGAAGCGATTGCGCAATCCGGCATCGGCGGACGCGGCGCATTTCCAGGCCCCCTCTTCCTCGCCGTGCCGCCGATCGAAATGGAATGGCCGCAACGGCGTGAGGTCGCCCGCGAATCCGGCGCCAACGACAAGATCACCTATGCCGACTTGCTGCGCGTGAGCGCGCAGTTTCCCGCCTTTCACCGCCGCTTTCTGCTCGGCTCGGTTGCCGATCACCTGGCCGAGAAATTCGGTACCCGCGGCTCGCCGATCTCGCTGTCGACGGCCTGCGCTTCCGGCGCGACCGCGATCCAGCTCGGCGTCGAGGCCATCCGCCGCGGCGAGACCGACGCCGCCCTCTGCGTCGGCACCGACGGCTCGATCAATCCGGAAGCCGTGATCCGCTTCTCCCTGCTGTCGGCGCTGTCGACGCAGAACGATCCGCCGGAAAAGGCGGCACGCCCCTTCTCCAAGACCCGCGACGGATTCGTCATGGCCGAAGGCTCGGGCGCGCTGGTGCTGGAGAACTACGACACGGCCAATGCGCGCGGGGCCAAGATCCTCGGCATTCTGGAAGGCTGCGGCGAGATGACCGACGCCTTCCACCGCACGCGATCGAGCCCGGATGGTAAGCCGATCATCGGCTGCATCAAAAGCGCCATCAACGACGCCGGCCTCGTACCCGACGACATCGACTACGTGAACGCGCACGGCACCTCGACTCCGGAAAACGACAAAATGGAGTATCTCGGCTGCTCGACCGTTTTCGGCGAGCGCATGAAGAGCCTCCCGATCTCGTCGAACAAGTCGATGATCGGCCACACCTTGTCGGCGGCCGGCGCGGTGGAGGCGGTGTTTTCGCTGCTGACGCTCCAGAACCAGCGCATACCCCCGACAATCAACTACGACATGCCCGACCCGGCCATCCCGCTCGACGTGGTGCCGAACAAGGCGCGCGACGCGCGCGTGCGGCACGCCATCTCGAATTCATTCGGCTTCGGCGGGCAGAACGTCTCGCTCGTCATGGGGCTCGAGCCGGCCTAACCGGCCGCGCTTGTCCATTCATCCCATGCGCGCACTCCAGCTCATCGGCGACCGCAAGCTCGAACTGGCCGACATCCCCGCCCCGCCCCCGCCGGGCGACGGCGAGGTGCAGGTGCGCATCAAGGCGGTCGGGCTGAACCATCTCGACCTCTGGGGCTTCCGCGGCATGGCCTTCGCCAAGCGCAAGCTGCCGCTGGTCGTCGGCGCCGAAGCCTCCGGCGAGATTGCGGCCGCTGGCGCGGGCGTGAAGAATTTCAAGGCGGGCGACAAGGTCGTCATGTACGGCGCGATGACCTGCGGGCATTGCGCCAACTGCAAGGAAGGCCGCGATAATCTCTGCGAAAACGTCGCCGGCATCATGGGCTTCCATATCGACGGCTTCGCGCGCGAGCTCATCAACCTGCCGGCGCGGCTTGTCGTGCCGGTGCCGCAAGGCGTCAGCTTCCGCGACGCCGCCTGCGCGCCGATCGCCTTCGGCACCACCGAGCACATGCTGTTCGACAACGCCAAGCTCAAGCCCGGCGAGACCATCCTCGTGCACGCCGCCGGTTCCGGCATCGGCTCGGTGGCGATCAAGATGGCCAAGGCGCTCGGCTGCACCGTCATCACCACCGTCGGCGACGACGCCAAGGCGGAGAAGGCGAAGGCCCTCGGCGCCGACCACGTGATCAACTACAAGACCGATCGCTTCGAGGGCGTCACCCGCAAGCTCACTGCCAAGAAGGGCGTCGACGTGGTGTTCGAGCACGTCGGCGGCGAGGGCTTCAACGGCTCGCTGCTGGTCCTGAAGCGCGGCGGGCGGCTGGTCACCTGCGGTTCGACCGCCGGGCCGACCGTGACCATCAACCTCATGCAGCTCTTCCAGCAGCAGTACAAGATCCTCGGCTCGTTCGGCTGCCGCATCCAGAACATCCGCGACAGCCTGTCGAAGATGGCGGCGGGCATGGGCGCCATCATCGATTCCGAGTTTGCGCTCGCCGACTTCGAGAAAGGCCTCGCGCGCATCGAAAGCCGGCAGGTGTTCGGCAAGGTCATCGTCCATTTCTAGCCCGGACGACGCAGCATGAGCACGATCAAGCGACGTTTACGCCGCGGCCTCAAGCGCGCCGGAGACGCCTTGGTCGGATCGGTTGCGGTCGGCCTGCTCAAGCTCCTGCGCCTGTTCAATCCGGACACGCTGACCAATGCGGCCGGCGGCTTCATGCGCACCATTGGGCCGCTGTTTCGCGAGAATCGCATCGCGCGCACGCAACTCACCGCCGCATTTCCAGAAAAGTCGCCGGCCGAGATCGAGACCATCGTGCGCGGCGTCTGGGACAATCTCGGCCGCATGGGCGCCGAGTTCGCGCACCTCGACCGGCTGTGGGACTGGGACCCCGACTATCCCGACCGGCCCGGCCGCATCGAGTTGCGCGATGCCGACATCGAGCGCTTCCGCACACTGCTGCGCGACGACCGCCCTGCCCTGATTTTCGCGGCGCATCTGGCGAATTGGGAGCTACCGGCCATCGCCGCCTCCACCTACAAGATGGATAGCGCGGTGTTGTACCGGCGCCCGAACATTCCACGTCTGAACGCTTGGATCAGCGAAACTCGCAATGCCCTCATGGGCGATATGATCTCCACCGGGCTCGACGCGCCGCTGAAGCTGTCGCAGGCGCTGGAGCGCGGGGCGCATGTCGGCATGCTGGTCGATCAGTATTATGTGCGCGGCGTCGAGGTGACCTTCTTCGGCCAAAAAACCCGCGCCAATCCGCTGATCGCGCGGCTGGCACAGCACTTCGACTGCCCGATCCACGGCACCCGCATCGTCAGGCTGCCGGGCAACCGCTTCCGCGCCGAGTTGACCGAGGAAATCATGCCCGTCCGTAGCTCCGACGGCATGGTCGACATCGCCGGCACCATGCAGAACATCATGTCCGTCATCGAGGGCTGGGTGCGCGAGCACCCTGAGCAGTGGCTGTGGCTGCACCGCCGTTGGCGGCCGGAAGATGACGCGCTTTCTTCCACCTCCCCCTGAAAGGGGGAGGTCGTCCGCCAAAGCGGAGCGAAGGCGGACGGGTGGGGGTCAATCGCGCGCCGTCGTAGACCCCCGACCCTCCCCCTTTCAGGGTGAGGGAGGCCTCACCTTCCCGTTTTGATCTTCGTCCACAGCCGGTTGAGCGTGCGCTGCGCCCGCTGGTCGCGCGCGCCGACGATGTAGAGCTTGCTCATGAGGGCGGCGTCGGGATAGACGCTGCGGTCCTCGATCACCGCCTTGTCGATGAGTTTCTGGCTGGCCAGGTTGCCGTTGGCGTAAGAAACGAGGTTGCTGTTCTTGGCCGCCACCTCGGGCTTCATCATGTAGTCGATGAAAGCGTGCGCCTCGGCGACATTCGCGGCATCCGTCGGGATGGCGAAATTGTCAAAGAACATCTGCGCGCCCTCCTTCGGGATCGCATAGCCGACCTCGACGCCTCCTTTGGCTTCGGCGGCACGCTTCTGCGCCTGCTTGATGTCGCCGGACCAACCGACCACCAGGCAGATTTCCCCGCCCGCCAGCGCATTGAGATATTCCGAGGAGTGGAATTTGCGCACCGAGGAGCGGACCTTCATCACAAGATCGGCGGCCCTCTCCAGGTCTTTCGCGTCTGTCGAATTCGGATTGAGCCCGAGATAGTGCAGCGCCGCCGGCATGATGTCGTCGGCGCTATCGAGCATATGCACGCCGCAGTCCTTGAACTTGGCGAGATTTTCGGGTTTGAAGACGATGTCCCAGCTGTCGATCTTGGCGTCGCCGAGCCGCGCGCGCGCGGCCTTGACGTTGAAGCCGATGCCGGTCGTGCCCCACATGTAGTTGACGGCGTACTGGTTGCCGGGGTCGTAAACGGCGAGCCGATTGGCGATCTCCGGCCAGGCATGGACGAGGTTCGGCAGCTTGCTCTTGTCGAGTTTCCGGAACACGCCGGCCTTGATTTGCCGCTCGAGAAAATAACCGGTCGGCACCACCACGTCGTAGCCGGACTTGCCGGCGAGCAGCTTGGTCTCCAGCGTCTCGTTGGCATCGAAAGTGTCGTACTGCACCTTGATGCCGGTCTCTTTGGTGAAATCTTCCAGCACCTGCGGGTCGATGTAGTCCGACCAGTTGTAGACATTGACCGTGCGCTGCTGCGCGGCGGCCATGGGAATGCCGACGCTCAGAGCGACAACGGCGATCGCAAACGCGCGACGCATGACGGGCCTCTTGTACGATGCGGACTTCAGGTCTTGGTGGGTAGCCCGGCTTGCTTCCAGGCGATGATGCCGCCCGCCAGATGGTGGGTGTAGGCGTAGCCCTGATCCTGAGCGGCGACGGAAGCGGTGATGGAGCGGCGGCCGGAACGGCAGGCAAACACAACCTGCTTGCCCTGCGGGTCGGGAATGGCGGCGGGGTCGAAGCAGGAGAGCGGCACGATCACCGCGTCGGGGTAGCTTTCCATCGCGGTCTCGTTGAGCTCGCGCACGTCGACCAACAGCATGCGCCCTTCGCGCAGGCCGGTGGCGACCTCCTCCGGCGTCAGGTCGGTCACTTCGTCCGCCCGCGGCATCTGCTCGGCCATGGCCGAAAACTCCCGTTTACCGCGCCGTTTTACCCGGAATCCGGCCGGGCTGCACCATTCTTTTCGCAGTCCGCTAGACCGTCACTTGCGTGTCGCAGTCCGCTAGACCGTCACCTGGGTGCCCACCTCGACCACGCGGCCGGTCGGAATCTGGAAATAGTCGGTGGCGTCGTTGGCCACGCGGGTGAGGCCAATGAACAGCCGATTCTGCCATTGCGGCATGTCCGACTTCACCGCCGGTTTGAGCGAACGCCGCGACAGAAAGAACGAGGTGGCCATGATGTCGAATTGCCAGCCGAGCTTGCGGGCAATCGCCAGCGCTTTGGGCACGTTTGGCGTCTCCATGAAGCCAAAACGCAGCACAACCTTGGCGAAAGTCTCGCCCACAGGCTCCATGCGCACCCGTTCGGCTGGATCGACCCGCGGTGTGTCGGCGGTTTCGATGGTGAGAATGACGTTCTTTTCGTGCAGCACTTTGTAGTGCTTGAGGCTGTGCAGGAGCGCGGTCGGCGCGCTGGCCGGATCGCTTGTCAGGAAGACGGCCGTGCCGGGCACCCGCTGCGGCGGCTTTTTCTCGAGGCCCGCGACCAGGGATTCGAGTGGCGTTTCCAACTTGCGAGTCTTTTCGAACAGCAGTCGGCTGCCGCGCCGCCAGGTGTACATCACCGCTATGACCACGGCGCCAAGCGCGAGCGGCATCCAGCCGCCTTCGAAAATCTTGAGCATGTTGGCCGAGAGAAACGTGAGGTCGATGAGCAGGAATGGCGCGATCAACGCAATCGCCGCGATCAACGGCCAGCGCCACACTTTCCAAATGACAACGAAGGCCATCATGGCGGTGACGACCATGGTGCCGGTGACTGCGATGCCATAGGCGGACGCAAGCGCGCTCGACGAACGGAACAGCGCGACCAGCAGCAGCACGCCGACGAGCAGCAGCGTGTTGACGCGCGGCATGTAGATCTGCCCGAACAAGGATTCCGAGGTGTGGCGGATTTCAAGCCGCGGCAACAGGCCGAGCTGGATTGCCTGGCGCGTGAGCGAATACGCCCCGGTGATGACCGCCTGGCTCGCGATCACGGTGGCGGCAGTGGCGAGACCGACCATCGGCAGCAGCGCCCATTCCGGATAAAGCAAGAAGAAGGGGTTCTCGATCGCTTTCGGGTCGGCAAGCACCAGGGCGCCCTGCCCGAGATAGTTAATGGTGAGTGCTGGCAACACTACCGTAAGCCAGGCGAAGCGGATCGGGCCACGGCCGAAATGGCCGAGGTCGGCGTAAAGCGCTTCCGAACCGGTCACCACCAGAAACACGGCGCCGAGCGTATAGAACCCGATCAGGCCGTGGTGCAGCAGAAAATTCATGCCGTACCAGGGATTAAATGCGGAGAGCACGTCCGTGTTTTGCCCAATATGCCACAGCCCGGCGGCGGCAAGCGCCGCGAACCAAACAAGCGTAATCGGACCGAAAAAGGCAGCGACCTTGGCCGTGCCGCGCGACTGCACCGCAAACAGCACGACCAGGATGACGACAGTGATCGGCACCACATAAGCGTCGAACGCCGGCGTCACGATCTTCAGGCCTTCTACCGCCGACAATACCGACAGCGCCGGCGTGATGATGGCGTCGCCGTAAAACAGGGCGCCGCTGATGACGCCGAGCAGGATGACGGCGCCGCTGGCGCCGCCGAGCGCGCGCGATGCCAGTGCCATCAATGCCAGCGTACCGCCCTCGCCCTTGTTGTCGGCGCGCAGCAGGATCAGCACGTATTTGGCGGTGACGACGAGCAGCAGCGCCCAGATGATCAGCGAGAGAATGCCGAGGACCACAGTCTCGTTCGCGGCATTGCCCGGTCCGACGGCGGCCAGAACGGACTCGCGCATGGCGTAAAGCGGGCTGGTACCGATGTCGCCGTAGACGACGCCGATACTGCCGAGGGTAAGTGCCCAGAAGCCGGCCTTCGGATGGGTGTCGGCCGCAAGGGAGCCGCCGTTGCCGGCGACGGTGCTGTGCGACATGGGGAAGAGGCCTGATTTGTTGCGGTGCAATATGCCGAAGGGCGGGCTTATACCGCTGAACTCGAGGGCCAGCAGTGCGATTTGGGCACTCCGTCCGTACGAGCCATGCGCAATACGCAGCCCGTCACAAGCATTTAAATGAATAATTTCAGTGTCTTATAGCCGACAACCGCCCGACCGGCGTTTTAATCTGATCAGACCGTCACCTGCGTCCCGACCTCCACCACCCGCCCGGTGGGTATCTGGAAGAAGTCGGTGGCGTCGCTCGCGGAACGCGCCAGCCAGATGAACAGATGGTCCTGCCACGTCGGCATGCCGGACTGCGCCGAGGGCCGCAGCGAGCGGCGCGACAGGAAGAACGACGTCGACATGATGTCGAACTGCCAGCCGTGCTTGCGCGCGATGGCCAGCGCCTTCGGCACGTTCGGCTGCTCCATGTAGCCGAACTTCAGCGACACGCGCGAGAAATGCTTCGACAGGGCCGCCATCTGTACCCGCTCCTCGTCGGGCACCCGCGGCGTGTCGGCGGTGACCACGGTGAGGATGACATTGTGTTCGTGCAACACCTTGTTGTGCTTGAGATTGTGCAGCAGCGCGGTCGGCGCAAATTCCGGGTCGCTGGTGAGGAATACGGCCGTACCCGGCACGACGTGCGGCGGCTTCTTTTCCATGCTTCGCAACAGTGTCTCAAGCGGAACTTCGGTCTTTCGCGTCTTGCTGATCAGAATGGCGCTGCCGCGCCGCCAAGTGAGCATCAAAAGCACCATGCCAATACCGAACAGAATCGGCGCCCATGCACCCTCGAGCAGCTTCAACAGGTTGGCGGAGAAGAAGGTCACGTCGATAATGAACAGCGGCAGGCACAGCAGTGCGGACTTCCACAGCGGCCACTGCCACAATTTCCAGATCACGATGAAGGCGAGCACACCGTCCACCACCATCGTGGTGGCGACTGCGATGCCGTAGGCGGACGCGAGCGCGCTCGATGTGCGGAACAGCCCGACCAGCAGCAGCACGCCAATCAGCAACGTCATGGTCACCCGCGGAATATAGATCTGGCCGACCTGCGAGGCCGAGGTGTGCAGGATGGTCAGCCGCGGCAGCATGCCGAGCTGGATCGCCTGTTGCACCAGCGAATAGGCGCCGGTGATAACCGCCTGGCTGGCGATCACGGTCGCGGCCGTGGCCAGCACGATCATGGGCAGCAAAAGGCCCTCCGGCACGAGCCGGTAGAACGGATTTTCGATCGCGGCGGGATCGGCCAGCACCTTGGCGCCCTGCCCAAAATAGTTGATCACCAGCGCCGGCAGGACCAGGCACAACCACGCGGTCTGAATCGGCTTGCGGCCGAAATGGCCGAGATCGGCATAGAGCGCCTCTCCGCCGGTCACCACCAGGAATACGGCGCCGAGGGTGACGAGACCGATGACGCCGTGACTTAACATAAACTGCACGCCGTAGAGCGGATTGATGGCCGCAAGGACGTGCGGATCGTCATTGATATGCAGCGCGCCGGCTATCGCAATCGACACGAACCAGACCACCATGATCGGACCGAACAGGGCGGCGACCCTGGCGGTGCCGTGGCTCTGCACGGCGAACAGCGCGATCAGGATAACGACGGTGAGCGGGGCCACATAATCGCTGAACGCCGGATTGGCGAGCTTGAGGCCTTCCACCGCCGACAACACCGAAATCGCAGGCGTGATTACGGAATCGCCGAGGAACATCGCGGCGCCGATGACGCCGACGAGAAAGACGAAAGTGGTGCGGCGGCCGAGCCCGCGGGTGGCAAGCGCTGTCAGCGAGAGCGTGCCGCCCTCGCCGTTGTTATCGGCGCGCAGGAGCATCAGCACGTATTTGAGGGTCACCGTGATGATGAGCGCCCATAGGATGAGCGACAGCACGCCCAGTACGATGTCGCGCTCGACCGGCCCCCCGTTGCTTGCCGCCGTCGCCGCCTCGCGAAAGGCGTAGAGCGGGCTGGTGCCGATGTCGCCGTAGACGACGCCGACGCTTCCGAGCGCCAGCGCAGCCATGCCGGGGGCGGCCTCCCGGCCAGTCCCCGCAGCCGGCCCGGCCGAAGCCGCCGTTTCGTTCACGCCGTTGCTCATGGAGGTAGTCTGCGTCCGCCCGATGGGCTTGTGAGAAGGGCCCGAAAGGCCGGCCTTATATCACCGCCTTCAAGGGGAAAGTACCGGCCTTTTTGCCTGGCCAGTTGACGCAAATCATGCCCGAAACGTTCCCTCTAGGGGGTCAAATCGGGCGGAATCGGGGGCTGTTCCCGCATCAGGGTAATGGTCACCCGGCGGTTCGGGGTCATGGAGGGGTTATCCGGAAACAGCGGGTCGGTGTCGGCCTTGCCGGCGACCATGAAGATGTTACCGCTGGGGATGCCCTCGCCGGCCAGGATTTCGCGCACCGCGTTGGCGCGGTCGGCCGAGAGCTCCCACGGGCCGTAACCGGGCTTCGGCGGGATGGGGCTGGCCGACGTGTGCCCGACGATAGAGAGCCGGTACGGCATCGCCTTGAGCGCCGGGGCGAGCTTCTGGATGATCCGGCGCGTGCGCTCGTAGGGCTGCTTCATGCCGTCGGGAAACATCGAGCGGCCGTCCTGATCGACGATCTCGATGTTGAGACCCTGCTTGGTCTCTTCGATCATGATGTGCTTGGACACTTCGGTGATCTCCGGCATGTCCTGCAAAGCTTGCCGCAGCGAGGCGGAGGCAAGCGCGAATTTGCGGTCCTCCTTGAAGCGCGCGCCGTAGCTGCGCTGGCGGTCGTGCTCGTCGGGCGACGGCGTGGCGGAGGCTTCCGAGGGATCGATGTGGGCGGCGTTCTTCAGCTTCGGCCGCGTCGGCAGGCCGAGCACCTCGATGATGCCGGAGTAACGCACGCGGTCCTGCACGCCGAAGGCGTCCCGCATGGAGCCGGCCACGACCTGCAGCTTGGCCGAATCCTGCGTGGAGAACGCCACCAGCATGACGAAGAAGGCCACCAGCAGGCCCATCAGGTCGGCGAAGGTCACAAACCAGCCGTGTCCGCCGCTGTGTCCGCCGTCTTTGCGTCGCGCCATGGGTGAACCTGCCTGGGGCCGCTTTACTAAGCGGGCACCGCCTCCGTCTCGTCCTCGTCGGCTTCGACGTGACGGTGCTTCTCCGGCAGGTAGGCGAGCAGCATCTCCCTAACCAAAGAGGGACTCTTGGCCTCGCGGATCATCAGGATTCCGTCGATGATCAGCGTGCGGTTGATCTCTTCATCGACGAGTTTGAGGTGCAGCTTGTCGGCGATGGGCAGGCACATCAGGTTGGCGAGCGCCGCGCCGTAGAAAGTGGCGAGCAAAGCCACCGCCATATAAGGGCCGAGTTTGGACGGGTCGGTCATGTTCGCGAACATCTGCACCATGCCGATCAGCGTGCCGACCATGCCGAAGGCCGGCGCGCAGTCGCCGATGGCGCGGTAGATTTTCTGACCCTCGTCGAGATGGGTAAGGAAGTTGTCGCGGTCGCGCTCAAGGTTGTCGCGGATGAAGGCGGTATCGTAGCCGTCGGCGACGAAGCGGATGCCCTTGGCGAGGAAGGGATCGTCAATCTCGACTTTTTCCAGGCCGATCGGACCCTGCTTGCGGGCGATTTCGGCGAGACCGGCGATCTCGTCCACCAGTTCGCGCTGGCTCATGCGCCGCATTGTGAAAGCGAACTTCATGCCGAGCGGCAGACCGTGGAAAATCGAGGAGAGCGGGAATCGGATCAGGGTGGCGGAAAAGGCCCCGCCGAAGATGACGAGGAAGGCGTGCGCGTCCGCGAACATGCGCAGGTCGCCGCCCATCAGAATTAGCGCCACCAGCACGATGCAGCCGGCAACCAGGCCTAGGCCCGTCGCAATATCCATGACTTACTCCACCACGCGACCCACTTGCCAGACATCAAAACGACGCCCGCAAAGCGACCCTAGACTGGCGCTGTTAAAGGGGGGTAAAGGCTAACCGAAAGTGAAAGAAAAACCGGGCTGATCGGGCCGGCGAGCCCGTGACCGCCGCGAAAAATGGGGTAAAACTCGCCGAAAACCAGCCCTCCGCCGCGCGGACGGGCAGAAAACAATCGATTGGAGAAAACATGCGCGAGATCGGCCATTTCATCGGCGGCAAGACCGTTCCAGGAACCTCCGGCCGCTTTGGCGACGTCTTCGACCCCAATACCGGTGAGGTGCAGGCCAAGGTCGCGCTCGCCAAGCATTCCGAGGTCGAACATGCCATCGCGGTAGCCGAAGCGGCCCAGCCGGCCTGGGCGGCGACCAACCCGCAGCGCCGCGCCCGCGTCATGTTCAAATTCCTCGAGCTGATCCAGAAAGAGCACGACAGCCTCGCCAAGCTCTTGTCATCCGAGCACGGCAAGACCGTCCCCGACGCCAAGGGCGACATCCAGCGCGGCCTCGAAGTGGTCGAATTCGCCTGCGGCATCCCGCACCTGATGAAGGGCGAGTACAGCGAAAGCGCCGGCCCGGGCACCGACCTGTTCTCCTTGCGCCAGCCGCTCGGCGTCGTCGCCGGCATCACGCCATTCAACTTCCCCGCCATGATCCCGCTGTGGAAGGCGGCGCCGGCGATCGCCTGCGGCAACGCCTTTATCCTCAAGCCGTCGGAACGCGACCCCTCCGTGCCGATGCGTATCGCCGAATTGTTCATGGAAGCCGGCCTGCCGGCGGGCATCCTCAACGTCGTCAACGGCGACAAGGAAGCGGTCGATACCATCCTCAACGACCGCCGCGTGATGGCGATCGGCTTCGTCGGCTCATCTTCGATCGCCGAGTACATCTATTCGACCGGCTGCGCCAACGGGAAGCGCGTGCAGTGCTTCGGCGGCGCCAAGAACCACATGATCGTGATGCCGGACGCCGACATGGACCAGGCGGTCGACGCGCTGATCGGCGCCGGCTACGGCTCGGCCGGCGAGCGCTGCATGGCGATCTCGGTCGCGGTGCCTGTGGGCGAGAAGACCGCGGACATCCTGATGAAGAAGCTTATACCGCGCGTCGAGAGCCTCAAGATCGGCCCGTCCAACGACCCGAACGCCGACTACGGCCCACTGGTGACGCGCGAGGCGCTCAACCGCGTGAAGAACTATGTCGACACCGGCATCAAGGAAGGCGCCAAGCTGGTCGTCGACGGCCGCGGCTTCAAGATGCAGGGCTACGAGAAAGGTTACTTCATGGGCGGCTGCCTGTTCGACCACGTCAAGCCCGAGATGAAAATCTACAAGGAAGAGATCTTCGGGCCGGTGTTGTCGGTGGTGCGCGCCAAGGACTACGAAGAGGCGGTGCGTTTGCCGTCCGAGCACGAATACGGCAACGGCGTCGCCATCTACACCCGCGACGGCGATACCGCGCGCGATTTCGTCAACCGCGTGCAGGTCGGCATGGTGGGTGTGAACTTCGCCATTCCGGTGCCGCTCGCCTATCACACCTTCGGCGGCTGGAAGCGCTCCGGCTTCGGCGACCTCAACCAGCACGGGCCGGATTCGATCCGCTTCTACACCAAGACCAAGACGGTAACTTCGCGCTGGCCGACCGGCACCAAGGAAGGCGCCGAGTTCGTGATCCCCACGATGAAGTGAGTTATTCTCGCCGTCTCGATTCGATTTGAGACGAGACGGCACTTGCAATGACGATCGCCCGGCCAGCCGGAGCCGCATTTGGCCTTGTGTTGCTCGCCGGCTGCGCCGGCGGGCAATATTCCCTGACCGACAAGCCTGCGTCCGAGGGCGCGGGTATGCCCGGCCGCTGGATGCTGGCTGCGCCGAACGCGCCCGCCTGCGGCATGAACTTCACCGGCGCCGACGGCGCGCGCGAAGGGCGCGTGACGCCGGACGGCGGTTGTCCGGGGCGCTTTTTCCTCAGTCGGCGCTGGACGCTGTCGGGCGAAGGCCTGGCGATCCTCGATCCGGACGGCGAGGCGCTGGCCCAACTCAAGCCGGCGGAAGGCCGCTTTGAAGGCAAAGCGGCGACCGGCATGCCGGTGACGCTGACGCGCGCGGCAGCGCCGCCGGCTTGACTCCATTGATCAATGGTTGTGATGGCCGGGGCCGTGCGAATGGCCATGATCATGATTATGGCCGTGATGGCCATGGTCGTGCGCATGCGATGACTCGTAGGCGCCGCCTTCCGGCTCGAACGGCGCTTCGATCGCCGTCACCTTGGCGCCCTGCCCTTTGAGCAGCGCCTCGATCGCGGCGTCGCGCCGCACGCGAATGCGGTTCGGCAGTACCTGCACCGGCACATGGCGGTCGCCGAGGTGCCAGGCGAGCCTTGCCAACGCGGACACATCGGCCGCGCGCGCTTCGATCAGCGGCTCCGGCGCGGCGACCACTTCCACCAGCGCGCCGTCGTCGAGCTCGAGCAGGTCGTCGGTGCGCAGACGCGCGGGCGCGTGCAGGCCGATCTCCACGGCAAGCCCTCGTACGCCGGTCACGCTCACCTTCTGCGCGCTGCGCTGGGCGTAATCGAGAATGACGGTGTCGGCGATAGCCCGGCCCTGGCGATCGCCGGGAGCAAGAACGCTGATTGCGCGGGGCATGATGGGGGTCAGTTCAATCGCGTGGGCCGTTCGGGATCGGCTTCCTCGGCCGGCGGCGGCGTGAAGGCCGTATCCGGCGCCGCGCCGGCGGCGGCCGCCTCGGCGTCCTTGCGCTCATAGTCGCGGTAAGCCATCCAGCCGAGCGGCAGGCATGCGAGATAAACGGCCGTGCCGATGGAGAGAACGATCCACGGATAGCTGATCAGCAGCGCGACGAAGAGCACCGACACCACGAACAACGGCAGCACCATCTCCGGCGGCACGCGCTTGCCGACGCGCTTTCCGGAGAAAACAGGCAGCCGCGACACCATCAAGAGCGCGATTGCGAGGGTGTAGAACAAAGTGATCCAGATCGTCACCAGGCTGGTCGGTGCGCCGAGGAAGCTCAGATAGATCGGCAGCAGCACGGTGATGGCGCCGGCTGGCGCCGGGATGCCGGTGAAGAAGTTACCAGCCCAGGCCGGCTTGTTGGGATCGTCGATCATCACATTGAAGCGCGCGAGGCGCAGCCCCGCGCAGATCGCGAAGACCAGCGCCACGATCCAGCCCGCCGATTTCAGCTCGTGCAGGCCCCAGAAATACAGGATCAGCGCCGGCGTGACGCCGAAATTGACGAAGTCGGCCAGGCTGTCGAGTTCGGCGCCGAATTTCGAGGTGCCCTTGAGCATGCGCGCGATGCGCCCGTCGACGCCGTCGAGCACCGCGGCAAAGACAATGGCGGCCAGCGCCAGTTCGAGCTTGCCTTCCACCGCCAGGCGGATGGCGGTCAGGCCCGCGCAGAGCGCGAGCAGCGTGATCAGATTGGGCAAGAGGGTACGCACCGGGATCGCCTTGAAACGGCGTTGCCGGAACGGTGGCGGCGCGGGATCGAACGGCGGAAAGACCATGAATGACAATATATAGGCTAGCCGGTGGTTCCGCCACGGCGGCGCGGAACTCGAATACCGGCGGCGTTAACCTTTGCGCTGCGTCATCCAGCCCGGAACACGCGGGTGGCGTCGCCCCCGGCGAGGTCGGCCAGCACGGTCTCGCCGCCTGTGGCGATCTGCCCCACCGCAACCAGTGGCGAGGCGCCGGAGGGCAGATAGACGTCGAGGCGCGAGCCAAAACGGATCATGCCGAAGCGCTCGCCGGCGCCCACCGGCTGGCCCTCGCGCACGAAGCAGACGATACGCCGGGCGACGAGGCCGGCGATCTGCACCACCGCGATGCGAGTGCCAGCGGTCGAGATCACCAGCGAGTTGCGCTCGTTGTCGAGGCTGGCCTTGTCGAGGTCGGCGTTGATGAACTTGCCCGGCTGATAGACGATCTTTTCCACCCGGCCGGAGACCGGGCTGCGGTTCACGTGGCAGTCGAACACGCTCATGAAGATCGACACGCGCGGCAGCGGCGTCGAACCGAGCCCGAGTTCGTGCGGCGGCGCCGCCGTGGTCACCATGCTGATGCGCCCGTCAGCGGGTGCGACGACCAGGCCCTCGCGCACCGGCGTCACCCGCGGCGGGTCGCGGAAGAAATAGACGCACCAGAGCGTGAGCACGGTGCCGACCCAGCCGAGCGGCGTCCAGATCCAGAACAGGACGATGCTCGCGAGCGCGAAGGCGCCGATAAAGGGATAGCCCTCCGGCGTGATCGGGACCATTTGTTGGCGGATCGAACTGGCGATGGACATGGGTCTCTCTAATCCGAGATGTTGTCGACGGTTTCAAGGGGCGGCGTTGCTGCCGCTGCTGCCTTGTTGAGCGCATCCTCCACCGGCGGCGGATTGCGGTTGGGAGCGCTTTCGTCCTCGCCGGCGCGGGCGAGCTTCTCGCGCGCCTCCTCGGCCTCGCGCTGCCGATTCCACATGCTGGCATAGAGCCCGGCTTTGGCGAGCAGCGCGGCATGCGTGCCGCGTTCGACGATCTCGCCCTGGTCGAGCACGATGATCTCGTCGGCGCCGACGATGGTGGAGAGCCGGTGCGCGATGACCAGCGTGGTGCGCCCGCGCGAGACGCGCTCGAGCGCGTCCTGGATTTCCTTCTCGGTGTGGCTGTCGAGCGCCGAGGTGGCCTCGTCCAGCACCAGGATCGGCGGCGCCTTCAGGATGGTGCGCGCGATCGCCACGCGCTGCTTCTCGCCGCCGGAGAGCTTGAGGCCGCGCTCGCCGACCTCCGCCTCGTAGCCCTTGGGCGCGAGCCGGATGAAGGTGTCGATCTGCGCCAGCCGCGCCGCCTCCTCCACCTCCGCATCGCTCGCTTCCCAGCGGCCGTAGCGGATGTTGTAGCGGATGGTGTCGTTGAACAGCACCGTGTCCTGCGGGACCATGCCGATGGCCTGACGCAGCGACTTCTGCGCCACCATCGCGATGTCCTGGCCGTCGATGGTGATGCGGCCGCCCGACAGGTCGTAAAACCGGAACAGCAGCCGCGAGATGGTCGACTTGCCGGCGCCGGACGGGCCGACCACCGCGACGGTCTTGCCGGCCGGCACCTCGAAGCTGACACCCTTGAGGATCGGCCGCGCCGCCTCGTAGGCGAAGCGCACGTTCTCGAATCTGATCGCACCCTGCGTCACCGCGAGCGGCGGCGCTCCCGGCGCATCGCGGATCTCGGGCGGGCGCGCCAAGATCGAGAACATGAGCTCGATGTCGGTTACTGCCTGCTTGATCTCGCGATAGACCATGCCCATGAAATTGAGCGGCTGGTAGAGCTGGATCATCATCGCGTTGATCAGCACGAAATCGCCCACCGTCTTGGTGCCCGCCTTGATCTCGATGGCGCACATCACCATCGCCGCGGCGAGACCGATGGTGAAGATCACCGCCTGCCCGGCGTTGAGCACGGCGAGCGAGGTGTAGGCCTTGGTGCTGGCGTCCTCGTAGCGCGCCATCGAGCGGTCGTAGCGCTGCGCCTCGCGCTCCTCGGCGGAGAAATACTTCACCGTCTCGTAGTTGAGCAGCGAGTCGATCGCCTTCACGTTGGCGTCGGTGTCGCTGTCGTTCATCTTGCGGCGGATGCCGATGCGCCATTCCGTGGCGTAGTAGGTGTAGACCATATAGAAGGTGACGGTGACGAGGATGACCGCGACATAGCGCCAGTCGAATTCCACCATCAGCACGCCGACGATCAGCAGCAACTCGATGATCGTGGGCGAAAGCTGGAGAATGACCATGCGAACGATGGTCTCGATGGCGTTGCGCCCACGCTCCAGCACGCGCGTCAGGCCGCCGGTCTTGCGCTCGAGGTGGAAGCGCAGCGACAGCTCGTGCATGTGCACGAAGGTGCGATACGCCAGCCGCCGCACCGCGTGCATCGCCACTTTGGCGAACAGGCCGTCGCGGAACTGCGTCAGCACCGCCATCAAAATGCGCATGCCGCCATAGGCGACCGTCATGGCGATGGGTGCGGCGAGCGCCCACAAAAGCCAGTCGGAGGCGGCGGCGGGCGCGCTACCCTGCCCGGCCAGCGCGTCGGTTGCCCACTTGAAGGTGAACGGCACCGCGATGGTGGCGAGCTTGGCCACCAGCAGCAGCACCATGGCGCCGAGCACGCGCAGCTTCAGGTCGCGCCTGTCGGCCGGCCAGATATAGGGCCACAGGTGCACGACCGTGCGCAGCAGCGCCCCGCGGTCGGCGCTGACGGCTTTCGGCTCACTGGGACGGGGATGGTGACTGTGGGCAGCGCTCATTAAGGACCCGGACAGCGGCGATTCTCCTGCCCGCCGCAGCCCCCATATAGGGCCATTCGCGGCGGTAATCACCCCGCCAGGGGCACGCAACTATCTATATTCCAGAGAGTTTTCCATCCCCGCCCGGCGGTATTTGCACTCCGGGGCCCGCCACCTTACGTTCGGAAACAATGAGCAAAATCCGCAAAATCTGTGTCTACTGCGGCTCCGGGCCGGGAACCGACCCGGCCTATGTGGAAGCCGCGCGTGCCCTCGGCGCACATCTGGCCCAAACGGGGATCGGCCTCGTCTACGGCGGCGGCGGCGACGGCATCATGGGCGCGCTGGCGCACGCGGCGCTCGACCATGGCGGTGCCGTCACCGGCATCATCCCCGAATTCCTGACGCAGCGGGAGCACGCCTTGCGCGGCGCACAGGAACTGATCGTCACGCGCGACATGCACGAGCGCAAGCGCCTGATGTTCGAGAAGGCGGACGCCTTCGTCGCGCTGCCGGGCGGCGTCGGTACGCTGGAGGAACTGGTCGAACAGCTCACCTGGGTGCAGCTCGGCCGCCACAAGAAGCCGATCCTGCTCGCCAATATCAAGGGCTTCTGGGACCCGCTCTGCGCTTTGCTCGAACACATGAAGATGCTGCAGTTTATCCGCGCGGGCCTCGACTTCAACCTGCTGGTGGCGGACAAGGTGGCCGATATCCTGCCGATGCTGCAGGCCGCCACCGCGCGCGTGCCGGAAGAGGCCAAGCAGATGGACCGGGTCGCAGCGGAGCGGTTGTGACTCTTGTCCCGGGCGCGGCGCACCATGAAATGGTGCGACGCAGACCCGGGATCGTCACAAGCTCTGACTTTCTGACGGCCCCGGATCTGCGGCGCACCACTCCGCTTACGCTACGTGCTGCACCGCGTCCGGGGCACGTCAACCCTTCACAAACGTCACCGCCTCGATGCGGTTGCCGTCGGGATCGCGCACGAAGGCGGCGTAATAACCTTCGCCGTGCTGCGGGCGCAGGCCCGGCGCGCCGTCGCTCGCGCCGCCGGCGCCGAGCGCAGCAGCATGGAAAGCGTCGACCATGCCGGTCGAACGCGCGCGCAAGCAGACATGCGCGCCGCTGGTCGCGCCCACCGGCGTCATGTCGGACCGCAGGTTGATCCAGAACTCGGGATATTTCTTGCCGAAACCGACGGTGGCCGGCCCCGCGTCCAGCTTCTCGAGGCCGAGCGTGCCGAGCACCGCCTCGTAGAAGCGCGTCGAAGCGGCGAGGTCGCGCACGGCGACGGAAACGTGGTCGATCATGGCAGCCTGCGCGGTGGGCCGAGATCGGCGGCATCCATTCCGGCATACATGCGGGAGAGCCGCGCAGCGGCGGCGGCCTGCTCGCAAGCCGCGCAGGGCCGCGACGTCGAATACATCACGCAATCGGACAAGTCCTGGCGCCCCAGGCGGGCCTGCGCGTCGCGCATCGCCTCGCGTTCCGCATGCGCCGAGACGTCGTTCTTGAGCACCACACGGCTCGGCCCATAGCCGACAATCTCGTCCGCGCGCACGACCACGGCGCCGAAAGGCTGGTCGCCGCTTTCGATAGCTCGCCGCTTCATGGCGAAAGCCTGGTCGATGAAGGATTGACGCGCACGTTCCGCGGCGGCGCGGCGGCCGGGGGAAAATAGCGCCGCCATGCTTGCCAGCGCCGTGATGGCCGAACGTCGGGTCAACCGCAGCATGTCCGCCTCCCGGCCGGCTAAGCCGGCGCGCGCGACTTCACCAGCTTGTAGACGATGGAATCCATCAGCGCCTGGAACGACGCGTCGATGATATTGGGCGACACGCCGATCGTGGTCCAGCGGTCGCCCGCCTCGTCCTCGCTCTCGATCAGCACGCGCGTCACCGCCTCGGTACCGCCATTGAGGATGCGCACGCGGTAGTCGGTCAGCTTCAGGCCCTCGATGTATTTCTGATACTTGCCGAGATCCTTGCGCAGCGCCTGGTCGAGCGCGTTGACCGGACCGTTGCCCTCCGCCGCCGACATCAGACTGTCGTCGCCGACCTTCACCTTGACCACCGCCATGGCCACCGTGACGCGTTCGCCAAGGGCGTTGTAACGCTGTTCGGTGTTAACATCGAACTGCATGACGTCGAAATAGTCCGGCACCTTGCCGAGCGTGCGCCGCGCCAAAAGATCGAACGAGGCGTCCGCCGCCTCATAGGCGTAGCCGATCGCCTCCCGCTCCTTGACGATCTCCAGCAGCCGGCCGATGCGCGGATCGTCCTTGTCGGCCTTGATGCCGATGCGCTCCAGCTCGGCCAGCACGTTGGACTTGCCGGCCTGCTCCGACACCAGCACCTTGCGCTTGTTGCCGACCGTGTCGGGCGCGACGTGCTCGTAGGTCGCCGGGTCCTTCATGATGGCGGAGGCGTGGATGCCGGCCTTGGTGGCGAAGGCGCTCTCGCCGACATAAGGCGCGTGCCGGTTGGGCGCGCGGTTGAGCCGCTCGTCGAGCGCGTGTGAGATTTGGGTCAGCTTCTTCAGCGCCGCGTCCGACACGCCGATGTCGAAGCGCGCCGCGAATTCCGGCTTGAGCTTGAGGGTCGGGATGATGGAGACGAGATTGGCGTTGCCGCAGCGCTCGCCCAGCCCATTGAGCGTGCCCTGAATCTGGCGCGCGCCGGCGCGCACGGCGGCGAAGGAATTGGCCACCGCCTGCTCGGTGTCGTTGTGGGCGTGGATGCCGACATGGTCGCCGGGGATCGCCTTCACCACCGCGCCGACGATTCTTTCCACCTCATCGGGCAGCGTGCCGCCGTTGGTGTCGCACAGCACCACCCAGCGCGCGCCCTCCTCGTAGGCCGCCTTGGCGCAAGAAAGCGCATAAGCGGGATTGGCCTTGTAGCCGTCGAAGAAGTGCTCGCAGTCGAGCAGCACTTCCCTGCCCTTGGCCTTGGCCGCGCGCACGCTGTCGCGGATGGAGGCGATGTTTTCCTCATCCGTGGTCTCGAGCGCGACCTTGACGTGATAGTCCCACGACTTGGCGACGAAGCAGATGGCGTCCGCCTTGGCCTCGAGCAGCGCGGCCAGCCCCGGATCGTTCGATGCCGAGCGCCCCGGCCGCCGCGTCATGCCGAAAGCGGTGAAGGTCGTCTTCAGGTCGCGCTTGCTGCCGAACAATTCGGTATCGGTCGGATTGGCGCCCGGATAGCCGCCCTCGACATAGTCGATGCCCAGCTCGTCCAGCATGGCGGCGATAGCCAGCTTGTCGGCCAGCGTAAAGTCGACGCCGTTGGTCTGCGCGCCGTCGCGCAGCGTCGTGTCGAACAGATACAGACGCTCGCGGGCCATGGCGCGCCCTCAGGCCAGCCGGGTGAAGACGTACAATGCCAGCAGAGCGGCGGCGGCCAGCACGGCATATTTCAGCACGATGTAATATTTCCAGTGACGCGGGAACGGCGTGTCGGGCTTTTTCATGCGGCGCCCCCTTTGGCGGCAAGTTGCTTGGCGAGCGTGGTGTTGGCGAGCCATTCGTCGTTGATCGAAACCGTGTTGCGCTGCTGGGCGACATAGCCGCGCTTCTCGAAGAAGCCGCGCGCGGAATCGCTGGCATCGACGGTGAGCTTGGCCGTGCCGCGGCCGCCGGCGAGCTTTTCCAGCGCGTCGGCCAGCATGGCGCCGACGCCGTGGCCGGCCACCGCCGGATGCACGTAGAGCATGTCGATCTTGTCCGGGCCGGCCAGCGACGCGAAGCCGACCGGGGAGCCTTCCATGGTGGCGACCAGCGTGAGCTGGCTGCCGAGCTTCTTGCCGAAGGCTTGCTCGTCATCGGCGGCGGAAGCCCAGGCCTCCTGCTGCGCCGGGGTGTAGTCGTCGGCGGTCAATTCCTCGATGCTGTCGCGGAATATCTCGCGCAGCAGCGCGGCGTCGTCCGGCAGATAGGGACGCATGGCGAATTTGGGATGGGCCTGGGCGCTCATCGCGCGATCTCCCAGGTGGTGCCGTCCTTGGAGTCCTTGAGCACGACGCCCATGGCGGCGAGCTCGTCTCGGATGCGGTCGGATTCCTTGAAATCCTTAGCCGCGCGCGCGGCGGTACGGGCTGCGATCAGAGCCTCCACTTGAGCCGGGACCAGACCGCGGCTTACCGAAGTTGCGATTCGAAGACTATTAAGTTTTCGGGTTGCATCTTTCACATCTCTTATGGCCCTACTCAGCTCTTCTTGCCGCCGCGCACGCTCCTCGTCCGTTTCGTCGTAGAGCTTCTGGACGATATCCGGAGCCAGCCCTAGGAAACACAGATCCGTCCCAAACTGTTGCATGGTCTCTTGAGAAATCTGACTTGTATTCTCCTGACGAGAAACGAATGTCAGTACTTCCGGCGTGTTTAAGTCATCGGCCAAGATGTCAAGCAATTCTGGGGATGGAGGAAGCCCTCGGAAATCCCACATGGTAAGGTCCAATAACAGGCGCTCCCATAGCCTTATTTTTTGTTGAGCCTCTTGCAGCCTGTCTATTTTGAAGTCGAGCGGCGCTCGATAGTGCGTCATTAGCATCGCAAGGCGAAGCACATCACCTGGCCATTTTTGACTTCCAAATTTATCGGTCTGGAGCAGTTCCCTGATGGTGAAGAAGTTGCCGAGGCTCTTCGACATCTTCTCGCCTTCGACCTGCAGGAAGCCGTTGTGCATCCAGTAGTTCGCCATCACGGATGTCGAGAAGGCGCAGCGCGACTGCGCGATCTCGTTCTCGTGATGCGGAAACACAAGGTCGATGCCGCCGCCGTGGATGTCGAAGGTCTCGCCGAGATGCTTCCAGCTCATCGCCGAGCACTCGATGTGCCAGCCGGGCCGCCCCGGCGTCACGATCCCGCACGGCGACGGCCAGCCCGGCTCGCCCGGCTTCGACGGCTTCCACAGCACGAAGTCCTGCGGGTCCTTCTTGTAGGGCGCGACCTCGACGCGCGCGCCGGCGATCATCTCGTCGAGCGGGCGCTTCGACAGGCGGCCGTAGTCCGGCATCGACGGCACGTTGAACAGCACATTGTCTTCCGCCACGTAGGCGTGGCCGGAGGCGACCAGGCGCTCGATCAGCAGCTTCATCTCGTCGATGTGCTCGGTCGCGCGCGGCTCCACCGTCGGCTCAAGACAGCCGAGCGCCGCCACGTCGGCCTTGAAATTCCTGTAGGTCTCTTCCGTCAGGTCGCGGATGGACACGCCGCGCTCGGCCGCGCGCGCGTTGATCTTGTCGTCGACGTCGGTGATGTTGCGCACGTAGGTGACGTGCTTCTCGCCGTAGATGTGCCGCAGCAGGCGGAACAGCACGTCGAACACGATCACCGGCCGCGCATTGCCGATATGGGCGAAGTCGTAGACCGTCGGCCCGCACACATACATGCGCACGCGCGCCGGATCGATCGGGTTGAACACCCGCTTCTCGCGCGTCAGCGTATCGTAGAGCTTGAGCTCCATGGCAAAGACATCCCGAGGCCCCGCTGGCCTGGCGTCTTGTCGATCTCGCGTGTGAGAAAAGACGGCCTGAGCCAGCGTTGCGTGCGCTAGCTGATAATCTCGCTGCAAATGCCGCAGCTATGGTTAAGGCCGGACATGGCCGGCACAATGATTTGTTGCACCGGCCCCGTCAAGAGCCGCCCGCCAGCGCCGGCTCCCCTCCATTGACCCGACCCGGCGCCCAAGGTTAAGCGCGCCTTAACGATTTTGGCCGCATTGTCGCCACCGGCGCCGGAAATGCGCCTTCAACAACCCTACGGGCGATACCATGCGGACATTCCTGGTCGGCCTCACCTTGCTCTTGACCGCGCTCTTGGGCCTTGCCACCGACGCGCAGGCCGAGCGGCGCATGTTCATCATCGCCAACGACGCGGACGCCTACGGGGTCGACCGCTGCCTCGCCGCCGGCGACAAGTGCGGCGCCGCCGCCGCCAATGCCTATTGCAAGACTCAGAAATTTGCCGCGGCCGCGACCTTCCACAAGGTCGACCGTGAGGAGATCACCGGCGCAATCCCGGCCGGCGGCGGCGTCAACGGCGGCGGCAACAACACCGACAACCTGGTCGCCATCGTCTGCACCCGCTGACGACCGCCCGGCTTCCGGCAAAGTTCCAACGCTACTCGGCGGGTTTGCCGCGGCCGCTGCGATTGAGTTCTCGGCATTAGCCCGGTACCTATAGGGAACCAGTGTCCGGCCCTGCCCGAGGCGTATGCCCTATTCCAGCGAAAGCTCACGTATCAAGGCCGGCTCGGCCGCGGCTTCCCGTACGGAACAAATGCTGCGGCTGCTGGTGGCCGCCTCGATCGTCCTGCCGCTGACTATTCTCGCGATTGCAGGCTGGATTTCCTACCATCAGCATTTCACCGACGCGGAAGACCGCCTCGGCCGCACCGTCGGCGTGATGCACGAGCACGCGATCAAGGTTTTCGAGACCTTCGAGATCAGCGAGCGCTACCTCGAGGAACTGGTCGGCAACGCCGACGACGACGCGATCCGCAGAAACGAAGCGGACTACAGCGGACGCATCCGCAGCTTCATCCAGAACCTGCCGCAGCTGCGCGACCTTTGGGTCATCAACGGCGAGGGACAGCCGCTGGTTTCGGGCACGGTCTATCCGATGCCGGGCAATCTCGACCTTTCCGACCGCGACTATTTCCGCGCGCAGAAGGAAGGCACGGTCGATATCTATGTCAGCGAAGTGGTCGACGCCCGCGCCGCCCGCACCAATTTCTTCGCCATCACGCGCAAGCGACTCGACGCCGACAAGCGGTTCGCCGGCGTTTATCTGGTCTCGATCGCCCCGGAATATTTCGTACGCTATTACGCGACGCTGCCGCGCATCGACTTCACCGTCGCCGGGATGGTGCGCGCCGACGGCGCCGTCCTCGTGCGCTTCCCGCAGCGGCAGGCCGACACGGCCCGGCTTCCGGCTGACACGCCTCTGATGGCGGCCATCGCCAAAAATCCAAACAGCGGATTTGTATTGGGCCTCTCCTATTACGACCAGACCGAACGCCTGATCGCCTATCGCAAACTTCCCGGCCATGACGTTTACGTCTATGGCGGCCTCGATGCCGGCACGGTGCGCGCAGACTGGTTGTCGGACATGTCCGCCCACCTGATTTTCGGGCTACCCGCGACGCTTGCGCTGTTTGCGCTCGCCCTGATGACGCTGCGCAGCACGCGGCGGGTTTCGCAAGCCTATGTGCAATTGAGCGACGAGATCGCACGCCGCCAGACGACCGAGCTCGCCTTGCGCCAGGCGCAGAAGATGGAGGCGGTCGGCCGGCTGACCGGCGGCATCGCGCACGACTTCAACAACCTGCTCACCGCCATCATCGGCAATGCCGAAATGGCGTTGCGCCGGATCGAGCCCGACAACGAACGCGTCAACCGCTCGCTCACCGCGATCCGGCAGGCCTCGCTGCGCGCGGCGACGCTGGTGCGGCGCCTGCTCAGCTTCTCGCGCCAGCATCCGCAGGAGGTCAAAAGCGTCGACATCAACCGCCTGGTGGGCGAGATGTCCGAACTGCTGCACCGGACGATCGGCGAAAACGTGCGCATCGAGACCGTGCTGGCGACCGGCCTTTGGCGCACCGCGCTCGATCCCAACCAGCTCGAGAACGCCGTGCTCAATCTGGCGGTGAACGCGCGCGACGCCATGGCCGGCGGCGGCAAGCTGACGATCGAAACCTCCAACGCCTATCTCGACGACGCCTATGTGAAGCGCGGCGGGCTCGACATCAAAGCCGGGCAATATGTCATGGTGGCGGTGAGCGACACCGGCGTCGGCATGACGCCGGACGTGCGCGACAAGGCCTTCGATCCCTTCTTCACCACCAAGCCGACCGGCGCCGGCTCCGGGCTCGGGCTGAGCATGGTCTACGGCTTCGTCAAGCAGTCGGACGGGCACGTGCAGATCTACAGCGAGCCGGGGCAAGGCACGTCGATCAAGATGTATTTCCCGCGCCTGACCGACGAAAAGGCCTTCCCGGACTGGGAAACCGCCGAGGAGCCCAAGCTCGAACGCGCCGACCAGCACCACGAATGCATTCTGCTGGTGGAGGACGACGCCGACGTCAGCCGCTTCGTGGTCGAGGCTTTGTCGGAGTTCGGCTACCGCGTCGAGCACGCCGCGACGGCGGCCGAGGCGCTGGACATCCTCGCCAAGACGCCGCAGGTCGCCTTGCTGTTCACCGACGTCGTGCTGCCGGGCGGCATGAACGGCCGCGAGCTGGCCACGGAGGCGCAGAAACTGCGGCCGGAACTGCCCGTGCTGTTCGCCACCGGCTACACGCGCAACGCCATCATCCACCACGGCCGGCTCGACGCCGACGTCGAGCTGCTGATCAAGCCCTTCACCACCGAGGCGCTGGCGCGCAAGGTGCGGCAGGTGCTGGACGCCAAATACGGCTAGCGCGCGCCTTTCGCCAGTTCGATCGCTTCTTTCAGCACGCCGAGGTCGCCGACGTGGTTGGCGAGGATGAGCGCCAGCCGGGTGTCGAGGGCGGCCGCCTCTTGCGCGCTCAAGCCCCGGCGTGCCTCCACCAGCGTCACGTAAGCGGCGTCCGGATCGGCGAATTGCGAGGCGGTGACAAGTTTGCTCATGACGATTTCCCCAACGCCCGGTCGCGCGCGGCCGCGACCTTGCCGGCATCGAACTTGCGCCAGCGCGCGCACAAGTGCTGGTCGGGCCGCAGCAGATAGGCGGCGCCGGGCGTCGCATCCAGGCGCTTGGCAATCGCGCCGGCGCTATCGATCAGGTCCTCGCCGATGGCGATGAGCCGCACGCCGGCGGGCGGCTGCGGCGGCGCGCCATCCTTGGCGTAAAGCAGCGTGAACGCGCCGCCGATGCTTTCAAGCAAATGCCCCTCGCGCCCATCGCGATGGCGGGCCGGCGCGTCCGGCAGCGGCGCGCCGAGCCGCGCGCTGCCGGCGAAGGTCGCCTCGTCCGGCGTCGACAGCGGCGTGTCATAGACGGTCGCCACCGACAGGCGTCCGGAATTGATCATCCGGCGCGCGAATTCGGCCCTGGGCGCCAGCGCCAGCACGGCATTGCGTAAGTTGCGCTCGGCTTCCGAATGCGGCGCGATGAAATCGGTCGAGCGTGTCGAATGCGCGATGTTCTCGTCCGCCGCCTGCATGCGCTCGCGCTCGTAGGAGTCGAGCAGCGCCGCCCCCGCTTCGCCCTTGAGTACGGCGGCGAGCTTCCAGGCGAGATTCTCGGCGTCCTGGATGCCGGAATTGGCGCCGCGCGCACCGAAGGGCGAGACCTGGTGCGCGGCATCGCCAACAAAAATCACGCGGCCATGCACGAAGCGGTTGAGCCGCCGGCAGTTGAAGCGGTAGATCGAAACCCATTCGAGCGAGAAGTCGCGCGCGCCCAGCATGCGCTTGAGCCGCTCGGTCACGCGCTCCGGCTTCTGTTCTTCCACGACATCGGCGTCCGGCCCGAGCTGGAGATCGATACGCCAGACATTGTCGGGCTGGCGGTGCATCAGCGCCGACTGCCCGCTGTGAAACGACGGGTCGAACCAGAAACGCCGCTCGGTCGGAAAATCCGCCGCCATCTTGATGTCGGCGATGAGGAACTTGTCTTCGAAGGTGACGCCCGCGAACGCGAGGCCCAGCAGGTCGCGCGCGGTCGAGCGGGCGCCGTCGGCGGCGATCAGCCAAGATGCTTCCAGGACGTAGGGCCCGTCCGGCGTATCGATGGTGAGCCGCACATGGTCGTTATGCGGCTCGAGCCCGGTCAGCTTGTTTTTCCAGCGTACATCGATGTCGTCGATCTCGCCGGCGCGGTCGCACAAGGCCTTTTCCAGATAGAACTGCTGGAGATTGATGAAGGCCGGCATCTTGTGGCCGTCCTCCGGCAGCAGGTCGAAGGAGAACACCAGCTCGTCGCCGCTGAAGACCTTGCCGAGCTTCCAGGTGACGCCGTGCGCGGCGAGCTTCTCGCCGACGCCGAGCCGGTCGCATATTTCCAGCGTGCGCTTCGACCAGCAGATACCGCGCGAGCCCTCGCCGATGCGGTCGGCGTCGTCGATCAGCACTACCGGCACGCCGCGCAAGGCCAGGTCGATGGCCGCCGCCAGCCCCACCGGGCCGGCGCCGACCACGACCACCGGCCGGCGCGCCGGCTTGGCCGCGTCCTGATCCGGGCAACGACGGTAGGCGAAATGATATCGGCTCGTCGTTGCCACGGCTCCTCGCGTTAGCGTTTCCTCAGCACCGCGTCGACCGCGTAGCGCCCGGCGCCGAAGACGAAGGCGTAGAGCGCGCCGCCCATCATCGAGAGGTTCTTGAGAAAGTTGATGTATTGCGCGCCCTGCTGCGCCGGCGGATAGGTCCAGTAGCGGTGCGCGATGACGGTCGCGATCAGCACCCAGATGAAGACCGCGAGCGCGGCGTAGCGCGTCGCCACGCCGACAATGAGCGCGATGCCGACGCAGAACTCGAAAATGGCGGCAAACCACGCGAAGAACGCGGCCGGTGACAGGCCGATATTGGCGAAGTAGGCCGTCGTGCCGGCGATGTTGCCGAGCTTGCCGAAGCCGCTCGCCAGGAAGACCCAGGCCAGCAGGATACGGCCGGCAAGCAGCAGAACGTCCTGCCATGCCGAAGCCAAACCGTCGGTGTAGGAGAGCGCGGGATGTGACGATCCGTCTTGCATTGACATTGTTTTTCCCCTGTTGGCATGATTCCCGTGCGGCGAATCTAGCTCAGTCATTCCGGTGTTGGCCAGATGGCCGGGGCATGGGTCCGCATCGCAAAACGAATTTTTTCCGACCCGTCCGGGGAATAAAGACGTTTCTTGCCGCTAGCCCTGCAACGCCGCCCACATTTCGCGGTCGCGCTCGGCCGTCCAGATCACCGGCCAGTCGACGCCGCGCGCCTCGTCATAGGCCCGCGAGACGTTGAACGGCAGGCAGTGCTCGTAGATGGCGAAGGACTTGAATTTCGGATCCATCGCGAGGCGCGCGAAGTCGAAGGCGTCCTTCAGCGAGCGGCCCTTGGCGACGCTCTCCTGCACCGACCCGTACAGCGTCGAGATGAAGTCGCCGGTCATCTCGATGCCCTCCTGCACGAGCTGCGGCGTGGTGAGCGCGGCACCGCGGCCCGGCACCAACGCGTTGGCCTGCAATTCGCCGAGATTCTCCAGCGTCGCCGGCCAGTCGGTGAAGTGTGCGTCGCCGCAATAGCAGGCCGACTTGTATTCGACGAGGTCGCCGGAGAAGACGACGCCTGCGTCCGGCACGGCGGCAATGACGTCGCCCGCGGTATGGCCGCGGCCGATATGCATGATGCGCACCTCGCGTTTACCCAGCCAGACCGACATCTGATCGGGAAACGTGATGGTCGGCCAGGTCAGGCCCGGGATGGTCTCGACCGCGCGGAACAGGCGCGGGAAGCGGCCGATCTCGGAATCCATATCCTGCTTGCCGCGCTCGGCAATCATGCCGCGCGTCATGTCGGAGGCAAGAATTTCGGCGCCCTTGAAGCCGGACGCACCCAGCACGCGCACGGCGTGATAGTGGGTCAGCAGCACGTACTTGATCGGCTTGTCGGTGACCTTGGCAACGCGTGCGACCAATTCGCCGGCCATCGCCGGCGTCGCCTGCGCGTCGATCACCATCACGCCGTCGTCGCCGACGATGACGCCGGAGTTCGGGTCGCCTTCCGCCGTGTAGGCGTAGAGCCCCGGCCCGATCTGGTCGAAGGAAACCTTTTTTTCGCCGAGATCCCCGGTGGACGCAAAATCCTTACTCATTCAGACCTCCCGGCCGATCATGGCATCGAGCGACCATGCACCGCCGCCGCGGACGAGGAAATGGAAAACGACGATCGCCCAGAACAACGGGTATTCGAAGCCGCGGTTCTCCCAAGCAAATCCGAATTGCCAGTGATAGGTCACGATGGCAATGGCGAGAAAGCCGATGATCGGCACGGCCACCACGCGGGTCAGCAATCCGAGCGCGAGGCACAGGCCGCAGGCGAACTCGACCGTACCCACCACGTAGGCCCAAAACAGGCCGTCCGCAAAGCCGACGCTTTCCAGGAACTTGGCCGCGGCCGCCGTGTTGCCGAACAGGATCGGATAGCCGTGCATGGCGAGCGCGCCGCCCGCCACCACGCGGACCAGCGGCTCGGTGACCGGCGCCAACGTGCGGTAAAGACTGCCGAAAGCAGGAATGACCAGGCGGGGCGGCATGGCGGATCCTCCGTCAGGTTCGCGTGTAACGTACCACGTCCTGCTCGATGGCGCCGAAGATCGAACGGCCCTCGGCATCTCGCATCTCGATGCAAACCTTATCGCCGAATTTCAAAAAGGGTGTGACCGGCTTGCCGGTGCGGATGGTCTCGACGGTGCGTTGCTCGGCGATGCAGGAATAGCCGAGCCCGCCCTCCCCGATCGGCTTGCCTGGGCCGCCGTCGGCGTCGCGGTTGGACACGGTACCGGCGCCGAGGATGGTGCCGGCGCCGAGCGCGCGCGTCCTGGCGGCATGCGCAATCAGGCTCGGGAAATCGAAGGTCATGTCGTTGCCGCAGACCGGCTTGCCGAAGGGCGCGCCATTGACGAACGACAAGAGCGGCAAGTTTACCTTGGCCCCGTCGAAGGCGTGACCCAGCTCGTCAGGCGTGACGGCGACCGGCGTGAAGGCCGAGGCGGGTTTCGACTGCACGAAGCCGAAGCCCTTGGCGAGCTCCGGCCCGGTGAGGTTGCGCAGGGTCACGTCGTTGACCAGCATAATGAGGCGGATGGCGGCGGCGGCCTGCTCGCGCGTCGCGCCCATCGGCACGTCGCCGAGGACCACCACGACCTCGGCCTCCAGATCGATACCCCAGGCCTCATCCGCCACCGCAATAGGGTCGCGCGGGCCGAGCAGCACGTCGGAGCCGCCCTGGTACATCAAGGGATCGGTCCAGAACGAGGCCGGCATCTCGGCGCCGCGCGCCTTGCGCACCAGCGCCACGTGATTGACGTAGGCCGAGCCGTCCAGCCACTGGTAGGCACGCGGCAGCGGCGCCGCGCATTTGGCGGGGTCGAACGGCACATGCGCGATGCGGTTCGCTTCCAGCGCATCGGCGATCTCAATCAGGCGCGGCTCGGCCGCTTCCCAGTCGTCGAGTGCGGCCTGCATAGTCGGCGCCACCGCGTGCGCATCGGCGCAGCGCGTGAGGTCGCGCGACACAACGACCAGGCGGCCATCGCGCCGGTCCTTGAGCGAGGCAAGCTTCATTTCGGCTCGCGCCGGTTCGGATCGAAGTGCTTCTTCAGCCCGGCCCAGCAGTCGATGTAGTTGTCCTGCAAACTGTCCAGCGCCGCCGCGTATTTGGTGACGCGCTGGCGGAAGCGCGTCTCGAACATGAAGGCAAGCGTATTCGACAGCTTCACCGGCTTGAGCTCGACATTGCTGGCGTGCTCGAAGGCGTCGGCGTCGGGGCCGTGCGGCAGCATCTGGTTGTGCAGGCTGAAACCGCCGGGCACGAAGCCCTCGGGCTTGGCGTCGTAGACGCCGAACACCAGCCCCATGAACTCGGACATGATGTTGCGGTGATACCAGGGCGGCCGGAACGTGTTCTCCGCCACCAGCCAGCGCTCGGGAAAGATCACGAAATCGATGTTGGCCGTTCCCGGCGTCTCCGACGGCGATGTCAGCACGGTGAAGATCGACGGGTCGGGATGGTCGAACAGCAGCGCGCCGACCGGCGAGAACCGCCGCAGATCGTATTTGTAGGGATAGTAGTTGCCGTGCCAGGCGGCGACATCGAGGGGCGATTGCGCAACCTCTGTCACGAACAACTCGCCGCCCCACTTCACGGTAAGCTTGTGCGGACCTTCGACGTCCTCATAGGCCGCCACCGGCGCGAGGAAATCGCGCGGATTGGCAAGGCAGTTCGCGCCGATCGGCCCGCGGTCCGGCAGGATGAAGCCGCCGCCGTAGTTTTCACACACGTAGGCGCGCACCGGGCCGTCGACGAGCTCGACGCGGAAGATGACGCCGCGCGGGATCACGCAGATCTCGCCGGGCTCGATCTCGATCACGCCGAACTCGGTGCGAAAGCGGATCCGGCCCTCCTGCGCGACGATCATGAATTCGCCGTCGGCGTTGAAGATGTGCTCGCGCTGCATCGATTGGGTGATGAAGAGAAGATGGCTCGCCATGCCGGCCTGGCTGTCGACGTCGCCCGCCGTGGTGATCGTGTGCAGGCCGGAGACGAAGGTCAGCTTGGCGGACGGGATGGCGACCGGCGACCAGCGCAACTGGCCGATCGGCAGTTCGCTGTCCTCGCGCAGCGGCGCGGTACGCCATTGTCCGGCATCGGCCTTCTGGAAGCGGCCGGTATGCCGCACCGTCGGCCTGATGCGGTAGAGCCAGGAACGCTGGTTGGAGGCCTGCGGCGCGGTGAAGGGCGAGCCGGACAATTGCTCGGCGTAGAGGCCGTAATTGCATTTCTGCGGCGAATTACGCCCGACCGGCAGGGCACCGGAAAGTGCCTCCGTCTCGAAGTTGTTGCCGAAGCCGGACATATAGCCGGGGCTCATGATGCGACCTCCGAAGGCATGCCGCCTGTTTAGTTGCAATCGAAACCATCGTCAACTCAGAGGCGCGGGGCGCCGCCGGCCAGCTGAAATGGCGCCCTGGGCCTTGCCGGAACGGCCGAATTTGCCCGCAACGTCCCCAGCTTAGAATACTTCCAAACTCGTTGCACGCGGTCGCAACTTCGGCCAAAGTCGCGACGGGCGTGCAAAGACCGATGCATAATCGGCGCAGCGTCCAGGGGAACGCGGTGCACCGATGACCAACGAAAGCGCGCAAAAGGCGCCGGAGCGTCCGGAAGCTGCGCTCAAGCTCGAAGAATTTCTGCCCTACCGGCTCAACGTCTGCGCCAACCTGGTGTCTCAGGCGCTCTCGCGCATCTATGCCGACCGCTACAAGATCGGCGTGCCGGAGTGGCGCGTGCTGGTCACGCTCGGCCAATTCGGCATGATGACCGCCAAAGGCATCGGCGGCCACAGCTGCATGCACAAGACCAAGGTCTCGCGCGCGGTTGCGCTGCTCGAGCGCCGCAAGCTCGTCGTACGGCGGGCCAACCGGGCCGATCTGCGCGAGGCCTTCCTCTCGCTCACCCCGGCCGGGCGCGACATCTACAACGAGCTCGCGCCGATAGCTCTCGATTTCGCGCAGAAGCTTTTGGAGAGCGTCGATGCCGCCGACCGCGCCGCGCTCGACCGCGCCCTCAGCAAGCTGACCGAGCGCTCCTCGCAGATCACAGATATCGCCAACAGCCGCGGCGGCAGATAGATTGCCGGCCGTCTTATTTGCGAGAGCCGGAGTCCGCCCTGTGAAGCTCTATACCTATTTCAGATCGTCCGCCGCCTACCGCGTGCGCATCGCGCTCAACCTCAAGGGCCTGCCCTATCAGATGGTGTCAATTCATCTGACCAAGGAAGGCGGGCAGCAGCGCAAGCCGGAATTTCGCGCCGTCAATCCGCAGATGCGGGTGCCGGCCCTGGAGCTCTCGAACGGCGAGGTGCTAACGCAGTCGCTGGCGATCATCGAATATCTCGACGACATCCACCCCGAGCCGCCGCTGCTGCCGGCCGACGCGTTGGAACGCGCCAAGGTGCGCGCGGTCGCCCAAGCCGTCGCCTGCGACATCCATCCGCTCAACAACCTGATCGCGCTGCAATACCTCAAGCGCGTGCTCAAGCACGAGCAGCCGGAAATCGACGCCTGGTACCACCATTGGGTCCTCGAAGGCTTCGCCGCCATCGAGTCCATGATCGCGCCCGCCCCCTATGCCTGCGGCGCGCACGTCACGCTGGCCGACGTCTGCCTCATTCCGCAGGTGTTCAACGCCCGGCGGCTGAAAGTTCCGCTCGAGGCATTCCCCAAGATCGTGTCGGTCGAGGCCGCCTGCCTGAAGCTTGCCGCCTTCGACAAGGCCCGGCCGGAAAATCAACCGGACGCGGAGTGACGGGCGGGCGCGGGCCTGCTAGAGAGCCGGACGTTTCTCCCTTTCACGTCACCTCAACGATAGCGCCAGTGACCACCCATAGCCTTGCGCGCGTCGTCCTTTGGATGATCGGCGCGCTCCTTTCATTCTCGGTAATGGCGGTGTCGATTCGCGAATTGGCGCGGGGCGGCCTGAGCATATTCGAGATTCTGGCGATCCGGAGCGGCGTGGCACTGCTGGTGCTGCTGGTGCTGCTGGTGCTGCGCCCCGACCTGCGCATCCATGCCCGCCCGCGGCGCATGGGCCTGAACTTTTTGCGCAACACCATCCATTACGCCTCGCAGTTCTGCTGGGCGACCAGCCTGACCATGCTGCCGCTCGCCATGGTATTCGCACTCGAATTCACCATGCCGGGGTGGACCGCCCTGCTCGCGGTCTGGCTGCTGAAGGAAAGAATGACGCCAAGCCGGCTCGGCGTGGTCGTGCTCGGCCTCGTCGGCGTGCTGGTCATTTTGCGGCCGGGCATAGCCAGCTTCAATCCGGCGGCGATCCTCGTGCTGCTGGCGGCCTTCGGCTACGCCATCACGATGATCACCACCAAGAAGCTGACGGCGACCGAGACCACCTTCGGAATTATTTTCTGGATGGCGGTCATTCAATTCCCGCTCTCGCTGGTCGGCAGCGATCCGGCAGCCTTCCTGAAGATCGACGGGCACGCAATCTTGCCGGCGCTGGGCGTCGGGGTCTCTGGCCTTACGTCACACTATTGCTTGAGCAATGCCTTCCGCTCGGGCGACGCCAGCGTGGTGGTGCCACTGGATTTCATGCGCATTCCGCTGATCGCGGTGGTCGGCTGGGCCTTCTATGGCGAGAGTCTCGATATTTTCGTGCTGCTCGGCGCCCTCATCATCATCGCCGGCGTGCTCTGGAACCTGCGCGCGGAAAACGCGCGCCTGCACTGAAGCCAGGTCCTCGCGCCGCCACATTTCTGAGGCTAGAATGCCGGCCATGAGGGGTTATTTCTTCACATCCGCCGTCGCCGGGCTGGTTTTCGTCACCGGCGCGGGCGCATTCGCGCAGTCGGCCAATCCCGCCTGCCAGCGGCTGGAGGCGCAGCTTTCCGCGCTCGACCGCGGCAACAGCGACCCGGCCAAAGCCGAGCAGATCCGGCGGGCCGAAGAGGCCGTCAACCGCCAGCAGTTCGAGGTCGACCGCCTGGTCGCCCAATCGCGGCGCATGGATTGCGAAAGCTCTGGCTTCTTTTCGATCTTCAACAGCCCGCCGCCGCAATGCGGCAACCTCACCCGCCAGATCGGTCAGCAGCGCACAGCGCTTGAGCGCTTGCAGAATGAGCTGGAGCGGCTCAACGGCGGCACGACCGAACGCGCGGCGCAGCGCCAGTCGCTGCTGATCTCGCTCGCCGACAACGGTTGCGGCGCGCAATACCGTTCGGCCGCGCTGGCCGGCCAGCGCGACGGCTTCTTCGACCGGCTGTTCGGCAATAGCGCGAGCGGCGGGCTTTTCTCATCGACGCCGGGCGGGCCGATGGGCGGCACCTATCGCACCATCTGCGTGCGTACCTGCGATGGCTACTATTACCCGATCTCCTACTCGACGACGCCGGAGCGTTTCCGCGACGACGAGCAGGCCTGCCAGCGCAGTTGCCCCGCTTCCGAAGTGTCGCTCTACACCTATCACAACCCCGGCGAAGACGTGGAGAAGGCGGTTTCGCTCAACGGCCGCCTCTACACCGAACTACCGACGGCGTTTGCGTATCGCAAGGCGATGACGCCCGCGTGCAGTTGCCGCCGCCCGGGCGAAAGCTGGGCCGACGCGCTCAAGGTCATCGGGCCGGACCAGACGCTCGCGCCCGGCGACGTGATCGTGACCGAGGAAAACGCCAAGCGGCTGTCGCAACCACGCACCGGCGCCGACGGCAAGCCGATCCGGCAGCCGGCACGTAGCGACAGGACACCGTCGGCGAACACCCCGGCTACGCCAACGGCGCAAGCCGAGACCGAGCCGGGCAAGCGCACCGTGCGCACCGTCGGCCCCACTTTCATTCCGGCGCGGTAAGAGAGATCAGATATCGGCGGCTTCGCTGCGGGTCGGCTTGCCCGTCACCAGCGACACGTCCGGCGCCGGCAGCGGCGTGCCCGGATCGCGGAAGCGATTGGTGATCGGATAGCGGCGGTCGCGGCCGAAGTTCTTCAAGGTCACCTTCACGCCCGGCGCCGCCTGCCGGCGCTTGTATTCGGCGATGTGCAGCAGCCGCTCGATGCGCGCGACGACGTCGCGGTCGAAGCCGGCGGCGACGATGGCCGAGACCGGCTCCTCGCGCTCGACCAACCGCTCCAGGATCGGATCGAGCACCGCATAAGGCGGCAGCGAGTCTTCGTCCTTCTGGTTCTCGCGCAGCTCGGCCGTCGGCGGCCGCGTGATGATGTTGTCGGGGATCACCGGGCCGTCCGGCCCGAGCGCACCCTCCGGCTTCCATGCATTGCGCAGCCGGCACAGGCGGAATACTTCGGTCTTGTAGAGGTCTTTCACCGGGTTGAAGCCGCCGTTCATGTCGCCATAGAGCGTGGCGTAGCCGACCGACATCTCCGACTTGTTGCCGGTCGTCACCACCATCAGATTGAACTTGTTGGAGATCGCCATCAGGATCGTGCCGCGCACGCGCGCCTGCAGGTTCTCTTCGGTCACGTCGCGCGGCAGGCCGGCAAAGAGCGGCGCGAGCACCTTCTCAAAGCCGTCCACGGCCGCGGCGATGGGCAAAGTTTCGTATTTGACGCCGAGCGCCTTGGCGCAGGCCGCGGCATCGTCGAGCGATTCCTGCGAGGTGAATTTGTACGGCAGCATTACGCAGCGCACGCGCTCGGGACCCAGCGCATCGACCGACATGGCGGCGACCAGCGCGCTGTCGACGCCGCCGGAAAGGCCGATCACCACGCCGGGGAAGCCGTTCTTGTTGACGTAGTCGCGCAAGCCCAGCACGCAGGCCGCATAATCGCCGCGGTCGGCTTCGTCGCCCCCGATCATCGGACCGTTGTCGCAGCGCCAGGTGTTGCCGCGCCGCGCCCATTGCGTGGTGACGATGTCTTCGCGGAAACCGCAGAGCTGGAAGGCGAGCGAGCAATCGGCGTGCAGGCCGAACGACACGCCGTCGAACACCAGCTCATCCTGCCCCCCGACCTGATTGACGTAGAGGGTCGGCAGCCCCTGCTCGGTGACGCGTGCGACCGCGATGTTCAGCCGCACGTCGCCTTTGTCGCGCCAATACGGCGAGCCGTTCGGCACCACCAGCAGTTCGGCGCCGGTCTCGGCCAGGCACTCGACAACTTCCTCGCCCCAGATGTCCTCGCAGATGGGCACGCCGAGGCGCACGCCGCGGAAATTCACCGGCCCCGGCATCGGCCCGGGCACGAACACGCGCTTCTCGTCGAAGACGCCATAATTGGGCAGATCGACCTTGTAGCGAAGCGCGGCGATAACGCCATTATCGAGCAGCGCCACCGCGTTGTAGAGCTTGCCGTTCTCGACCCAGGGCGTGCCGATCAAGAGCGCCGGACCGGGCACGGCGGTTTCGCGCGCCAGCGTCTCGACGGCCGTGCGGCAGGCGGCCTGGAAGGCCGGCTTGAGCACCAGGTCTTCCGGCGGGTAGCCGGCGATGAACAGCTCGGGGAAGACGACCAGATCGGCGCCCTGCCCGGCCGCCGTCACGCGGGCGCGCCGCGCCTTCTCCGCGTTGCCGGCGACGTCGCCGACCGTTGGGTTGAGCTGGGCGATGGCGATCGCGAGACGGTCGGAAGGGCGGGCGTTCATGGAGATGATTTAGCGCCTGCCCTTCCGCTGGGCAATCTTCAACGGTTGCCGGTCAGTCCAGCGCGGTGCGAATGCCCGCCGGGCCGCCGTTGACCTTGATCGTGCCGGTCTTTTTCAACCGCTTGCCGTCGAACGACAGCACGTCCAATGACTGCTCGGCCATAGCCTGGGCGAGCAGGGTCTTGCCGTCCTTGCTCCAGACCACGCCTTGACCCCATGCGCCAAACTCGCCCTTAGCGGCCAGCGTGAGTTTGGTGCCGTCAATACGGTAGATCCTGAGCACGCTGTTCTTGTGGTAGTTCGGGTGCGCCGCCGGCTTGTTGGAACCGTTCTGCATGGTCACCGCCACATACTTTCCATCCGGTGACATGGTGGCACCTTCAGGAATCTGCTCGACGGCGATCGTGTCCACGATGCGCGGCGGGTTCTGCTTGAGGTCGATGACCGAGATCATGTCGGTATCGCCCTGCCCGCCGCCCTGGTTGGTCAACACGGCGACGGTGCCCTTCGGACTGATGGCGAGGCTGTAGGGCCGGAAGCCGGCCACCATGAACTTCTTGGTGTCCTCGACTTTGCTGCCGTCCACGCTCAGCACCGAGATGCGGTGGTCGCCGTCGCGCGTTACCAGCGCCGTCTTGCCGTCAGGCGTGAAGGCGACATGGCTCGGCCCGGACCGCGAATTTCCAAAATCGACCTTGCCGGCCGCGGTCAGCGTCTTGTTGGCGATGGTGAAGATCGAGACAGTGCCGTCGTTGCGGTTGGCGACCAGCGCCAGCGTGCCGGCGGGATTGATCGACAGGCCCGAGGGCGCCACACCCGCTTCGACAGTCGCAATCACCGCCGGCGGCTTGGCCTTCAGGTCGATGACCGAGACGCGATTGTCGGGCGTGGTCTTCTTCGGATTGGCCGGATCGAGTTTGACTGCACCGGTGACCAGCGCGATGCTCTCGTCGCGCGCTACGGCGACGCTCTGCGGCGGGCCGACCACGCTCGCCGGCGCCTTCACCTCACCGACGAGCTTCGGCGGCTTGGCCGACAGATCGATGATGGCGACCGTATCGGCCGCCGCATTGTCCGGCACAACGTTCGCGCCGTTGACCAGCACGGCCTTGCCGTCATTCGCAGTTACCGCAAGCTGCGCCGACGCGGACGCGACGAATAGCGGCAGAGCAGCCAGCACGAAGGCCGGCCGCCAAATGTGGCGTTTCATGTTTGTCTCCCCCGACCCGGATGTTTGGCAGCGCAACGGCGGGCGCGCCGAGCCACGCGCCGTGCCGCCCGGGGAGACTAACACCGCAGGGAGCGGAAAGCTTCCAGCTCAGAGCCCGGCCGCCACCGGCATCGGCTCGCCGCGCGCCGAGCGTTCCTTCTTGAGGAGCTCAGCCAGGAGGAAGGCAAGATCGATCGCCTGCTCGGCATTGAGACGGGGATCGCAAACCGTGTGATAGCGGTCGTTGAGATCGGCATCCGAGATCGCGCGCGCGCCGCCGGTGCATTCGGTGACGTTTTGCCCGGTCATCTCCAGGTGGACGCCGCCGGCATAAGTGCCTTCCGACTGATGCACCTCGAAGAAGCTGCGCACTTCTTTCAAGATCAGGTCGAACGGCCGCGTCTTGTAGCCGGACGCCGAAGTGATGGTGTTGCCGTGCATCGGGTCGCAGGACCAGATCACCACCTTGCCTTCGCGCTCGACCGCGCGCACCAGCGCAGGCAAATGCTCGCCGACCTTCTCGGCGCCGAAGCGGCCGATCAGCGTCAGCCGGCCCGGCTCGTTGTCCGGGTTGAGAATGTCGATAAGCCGCAACAGGTCGTCCGGTTTGCTCGTAGGCCCGCATTTGAGGCCGAGCGGGTTTTTCACGCCGCGCGCATACTCGACGTGCGCATGGTCGGCCTGGCGCGTGCGGTCGCCGATCCACAGCATGTGGCCGGAGGTCGCGTACCAATCGCCGGTCGTGGAATCGATGCGGGTCAGCGACTCCTCGAAGCCGAGCAGCAGCGCTTCGTGGCTGGTGTAGAAATCGGTGGTGCGCAGCTCGGGGTGGCTCTCGAGATCGAGGCCGCAGGCTTGCATGAAGCCGAGCGCCTCGGAGATGCGGTCCGACAATTCGACATAGCGGCGCGACTGCGGGCTGTCCTTGACGAAGCCGAGCATCCACTGCCGCACGCTGGCCAAGTTGGCGTAGCCGCCCTGCGCAAAAGCGCGCAGCAGGTTCAACGTCGCTGCCGACTGGCGATAGGCTTCGACCTGCCGGCGCGGATCGGGGATGCGCGCTTCCGGCGTGAAGGCGATGTCGTTGATAATGTCGCCGCGGTAGCTCGGCAACTCGACCCCGTCCCGCTTCTCGGTCGGTGAGGAGCGCGGCTTGGCGAACTGCCCGGCGATGCGGCCGACCTTCACCACCGGTGAGGCGGCAGCATAAGTGAGCACCACCGCCATCTGCAGGAACATGCGGAAGAAGTCGCGGATGTTGTTGGCGCCATGCTCGGCGAAGCTCTCCGCGCAGTCGCCGCCCTGCAGCAGGAAAGCCTGCCCCGCGGCGACCCGTGCAAGCTGCTTCTTGAGGCGGCGCGCCTCGCCGGCGAAAACCAGCGGCGGGAAGGTCGCCAACTGCTTTTCGACGTCGGCCAAGACCTGCCGGTCCGGATAATCCGGCACCTGCAGGATCGGCTTTTTGCGCCAGCTATCGGGCGTCCAACGCTCGGCCATCACGAACCACTCCACAGATTTCAGCGCCTTATACACGCGCCAGCCAGTCGCAGGCCAGCAATCCCGTTACGGGAGCGGAAAATTGTCTATTTTCATAAGCTTAATTGCAGTTTATAGTAACCACAACTGCCGGTCGTCGACCGCGGCGTGGCGGAACGGCCGGGAGGGGGGCGTCATGTTCCGCGTTATTCGCCTTTGCGTGTCCCGTCTTTGCTCGCCGTCGTGCTCGCCGGCTGTAGCGCCAACGATTTCGCTCCTCCGATCACCGCCTTCTCCGACGCCACCAAGGTAGCCGCCACCAATTTCAAGTCGAGCCGCGAGAGCGTGGAGAAATTCGCCCACGACCGGCGCTTGAAGCTGGTCGACGACGGCGGCGGCATCGGTCCGATGGACAAAGAGTGCCGACCCCGGGCAGAACGCTGCCGCCTGATGGTAACCGACAAGAGCGGCAGAAAGCAGCCGCTCAACACCTCGCTCGACAATCTCCAGCAACTGATGGACGGCCTGCTGGCCTATACCAACTCGCTCGCCGACATCGCGAAGGCCGATACCGCCGGTGAGGTCGCTAGGGGTACGCAGGCGATAAGACCAACCTCGGCGCTCTGCTCCAGGACAGCGAGGCGCTGGCGAAGAAGCACAACGTCAAGGACGTCGACTTCAGCAAGGTGAAGCCTTTGCTCGGTCCGGTCGCCGACGCGGTGAGCTACGGGCTCGGCAAGGTGCTGGAGGCGCAGAAGGTCGCCGCCCTGCGCGAGGCCACCACCGAAATGGAAGCGATCTTCCCAGACCTCATCAAAGTGTTCAATGCGGTCAACATCGCCGCCATTCAGATCCAGCGCGATCAGATCGACGCCGCTTTCCGCACCGCTCGACAGCAATATCAACGCAATCGTAACGCGGCCAACCGCGACGCTTATATACGCGCGGCCGAGGCTTATGACGCCGCGCTCTCCAGCAACCCCAAGAACGTGTTCGACGCGCTGCGCGAAGCGCACGGCATGCTGCACAAAGCGCTCACCGCCCCCGAGCCAAGCTTCGCCGAATTGTGGACCTTGCTGCAACGGGCGACCGAGGAAGCCAACAAGCTCGCAGAAATCAACAAGGCCTTCCAGAAGGCGCGCGCCGGTGGCGAGGGCCAGACCTGACGGAGGCATCATGCCCGACGCCCAAGCCACCATCGACCAGATATTGGCCGCTAGCGAGGCCGCGTTGCGAGACATCGCCGACGAGCGCGACAAGATCGCCGATCGCATCGACAGCATCGAAAATCCGCAACCGCTGCGTCCGCTGACCGCGGCAGAACTGGCCGAGATCGACAAGCTCAATGCAGCGCTCGATGCCCTCGCCGGAAGAAACGGCGATCTCGCGGTCCTGACCTTGGAGGCGCTCAACGACTCCGCCGCGGTCGCCGCCCTCGCCAACAGCATGCGCGCGGCCAACGTCGATTTGAAACGGAAACTGGAAAAGGTTCAGCGGACCGCCCAGCGGCTTCAGGAAGTGGCCACCTTCATTCAGAAGCTCGACGGCATCGTGCAGAACTTGACGCGGCTCGCCACCCTGCTGGCCTGAGCCCGCCCTATTCCGCCGCTGCACGGCCGTAGCTGACGGCCTTTTCGCGCATGGTGACCAATTCCTCGGCCGCGGTCGGATGCACCGCCATGGTGGCGTCGAAATCGGCCTTGGTCGCCCCCATCTTCACCGCCACGCCGATCACCTGGATCAGCTCGCCGGCGTCCGGCCCGGCGATATGGCAGCCGACGACCTTATCGGTGGTGCCGTCGACCAGCAGCTTCATGAACGAGCGCGTTGGTCTTCCGGCGAGCGTCGCCTTCATCGGGCGGAAGCTGGTCTTGTAGACGTCCACCTTGGCGAGGCGCTCGCGCGCCTGCGTCTCGGTCAGGCCGATGACGCCGAGCTCGGGCTCGGAGAATACCGCGGTCGGCACGTCGGCGTGGTCGACGCGCGTCGGCTTGCCGCCGTAGAGCGTGTCGGCGAAGGCGTGGCCCTCGCGGATCGCGACCGGCGTGAGGTTGACGCGGTTGGTCACGTCGCCGACCGCATAGATGTTTTCCACCGAGGTGCGCGAATAGTCGTCGACCTCGATGCCGCCGTGCTCGTGGATACGCACGCCGAGCTTGTCGATGCCGAGCCCCATCACGTTGGGCCGCCGGCCGATGGCGAACATCACCTTGTCGGCGGCGATCGTCGTGTTGTCGGAGAGGTGCGTAACGAACTCGTCGCCAGCCCTGTCGATCGCGGTCACCGTATGGCCGCAGGTCACGGCGATGCCGCGCCCGCGCATCTCGTTGCGCAGATGCTCGCGCAGGTCGTCGTCGAAGCCGCGCAGGATGTTCTCGCCGCGATAGACGAGCGTGACCTTAGATCCGAGCCCGGCGAAGATGCAGGCGAACTCCACCGCGATGTAGCCGCCGCCCTGGATCACGATCCGCCGCGGCAGCTCCGGCAGGTGGAAGACTTCATTCGAAGAGATGGCGTGCTCGAGCCCGGGGATCTTCGGCCCCAGATGCGGCCAGGCGCCGGTCGCGATCAGGACCGTCTTGGCGGTCACGCGCGCGCCGCTTGCCGTGAGCCGCACCGTGTGCGCGTCTTCCAGCACAGCGCGGCTCTTGACCAGCTCGACCTTGAATCGCTCGAGCGTGCTCGTGTAGGCCGCCTCCAGCCGCGCGATCTCGCGATCCTTGTTGGCGATCAGCGTGGGCCAGTGGAATGTCGGCTCGCCGACCGTCCAGCCGTAGCCGGCGGCGTCCTCGAATTCATCGGAAAAGCGCGAGGCGTAGACCAGGAGCTTCTTCGGCACGCAGCCGCGGATGACGCAGGTGCCCCCGACGCGGAACTCCTCGGCGATCATCACGCGCGCGCCATAGCTCGCGGCGATGCGCGCGGCGCGCACGCCGCCCGAACCCGCCCCGATGACAAACAGATCGACGTCGCGACTAGTCATTTCGCACCCGCACGCGGCCAGGGACCGGAGGTCGGCCCCCGCCGTCACTACATCGCGTGCCCTTTTTTCTTCAGTTCGGTGCGCATCTTCCCCACCACGTCTTCGCTGAGCGCGTTAGCCCAGTTCTGCGCGAATCTCATGCTCGCATCGACGACCTGCGGCTGCTCGTTCAGCATCTTCTTGCCGGTCGGAGACTTATAGAAGGTAAGGATGTCCTTCAGTTCCGACTCGGTGAAGTGCGTCGCATAAAGCCGCGCCACCTCGTCGCTGATCTCGTTGAACCGCGGTGCGTATTCGGCACGCAGCTTGGCCGCGATTTCGTTGAGATCCTTGGCCAAAGCAGGATTTTGCTGGAGGAACACGCTTTTGGCCTGCTCGATCACGCCTGCGATCAGCGGAGTGAACAAGGCGGTACTGCCGGTCGTTGCAACCAGTTCCTTGGCGGTTGCGATTGCGGAAGGCGTGGGCTGCTGGGCATAGGCGGCCGGCGCAGCGACAGCCAGAGTGGCCGCCATAGCCGCCACGCGCACGGCGCGGCGGGTGGCCTGAAGGAAACACATCATTGTAGCTCCGTTTGCTCGAGACATCAGCGCTCGACAATCCTGACGCCGTCCTGACCGCCAATGATGGCGATCTGGGCGATGTCGATAAAAAGACCGTGCTCCATGACCCCCGGTACCGCCGCAAGCGCATGCGCTATCGCCCTCGGGTCGTCAATCCGGCCGAGAGCGGCATCGACGATCCAGTGGCCCCCATCCGTGACGAAAGCATGGCCGTCTTTGGCCCGGCGCAAGCTGAACCGGCCCGGCTCTTGAATGGCCGCCACCGCCTTTTCCACCGCTCGGCGGGTGGCTTCGGCCCCGAAAGGCGCCACCTCGACCGGCAGCGGAAAGCGACCGAGCGCCTCGACCCATTTACTCTCGTCTGCAATCACGATCATGCGCGCGGACGCGCCGGCCACGATCTTTTCCCGCAGCAGCGCGCCGCCGCCGCCTTTCGTCAGCACCAGGTCGGGGCCGATCTCGTCGGCGCCGTCCACGGTGAGGTCGAGCGCGGGCGTCTCATCCAGTGTCGTCAGCGGAATACCCTCGTGCATGGCCTGCGCGCGGGTGGCTTCCGAGGTCGGCACCGCGACGATATCGAGGCCGCCGCGCACGCGCGCGCCGATCAACTCGACGAAATGCTTGGCGGTCGAGCCGGTGCCGAGCCCGAGCCGCATCCCCGGCCGCACAAATTCGACGGCGCGCACGGCGGCGGCGCGTTTCTGGGCCTCGGCGTTCATCGTTCCGCTGAAATCCGGCGTGGATTCTATCGTTCGCTGCCTATCTAGCCCCGAACCGGGGGGCTGGATAGCCGAAAATAGGCATCCCCCGGGGCTGGGGACGCCGGGACTTGCCAGACGGTCCGGTGGCCGCTAGCTGGTCCCGCCATGCCCGCCCCCACAATCGTCTTCGACCTAGACGGCACCCTGATCGACACCGCGCCGGACCTCATCGACACCCTCAATGTGGTGTTCGCGCGCGAGGGCCTGCCGCCGGTGCCTTACGACACGGCGCGCAACCTGATCGGCGGCGGCGCCCGCGCGATGATCGTCCGCGGCATTGAAGCGGAAGGACGCAGCGTGCCGCCGGCGGAGGTCGAGCGCATGTTCGCAGATTTCATCGCCTACTACGCCGACCACATCGCCGACCGGTCGCGTCCTTTTCCGGGACTGCTCGATGCGCTCGATGAACTTGCGGCGCGCGGCTGCCGCTTGGCGGTCTGCACCAACAAGCTCGAGCGCCTGTCGCTGCTTTTGCTCGAAGCTCTGAGCCTGGCAGGCCGCTTCGAAGCCATCTGCGGTCAGGATACATTCGGCATCCAGAAGCCCGACCCTGAAATCTTGCGCCGCACCATCGCCGCCGCCGGCGGCAACCCGCGTCACGCGGTCATGATCGGCGACTCCTTAACGGACATCCGCACCGCGCGCGCCGCCGGAGTTCCCGTGATCGCTGTCGACTTCGGATACAGCGACAAACCCGTGTCCGAATATGCGCCGGATCGCATCATCAGCCATTTCGAGCAATTGCCGGCCTCGATTGCGGCCGTTTCCATCGCGTAATGCTGCGATGCGACACCTTTATGGTTAATGCGGTAAGGTTAACGGAACGCAACGTGTTGCACCGATATGACGTTCGCCCGTATCCTGACTTGAGCGAGCGCTCTTCTTGCCGCTCGAGTGGACGGGTCAGATGATGATGTACCGGGTTGTCGTTCTCGTCGGCGGTGCGCTTGCTCTTGCGGCGTGCTCGTCGAGTTCGGACTTTCTCAACCTCGATGCGCTGAAACCGGCGCCGTCGATGGACAACGTCCGCTTCGAATCCACGCCGGCAAACGCCGAGGCAAAGGCTTCGAGCGGACAAACCTGCCGCACGCCCTGCGCACTTGCACTGCCGACCACCGGACCGTTGACGGTCACCTTCACGCTCAACGGCTATCTGCCGGAAACCGAGACACTTGAACTGGTGCAGGAAGTCGGCTCGGCGCCGCGCCTGCGTCCGAATCCGGTGGCGGTGGAACTCACGGCCGCGCCGCCTCCGCCCCAGCCGGCCAAGCCCGCCCGCCGTGCGCCGGCCAAGCCCGCCGCCAAGAAGCCCGCGGCCGCGGCTCCCAAGCCGGCGACGGCCACTGCGCCGGCGCAGCAACAGGCCCCTGCCCCATGGCCTGCGCCTCAGCGCTGAGAATCCGCTTTTTCCTCTAAACCACGGCCCGCGGACCAGCTCCGCGGGCCGTTTTGCATGGGCCCTGCCGCCTGGACGAAATAGTCAAGATCGTCCACAGTTCCTATATGAGCGTCATGGAAGCGGCCGGATCCGACAGCACCATCGATCTTGACCGCGCGGGCAACAAGCCGCGCGCGCTGATCGACCCATTCGCCCGCGCCATCACGTATCTGCGCGTCTCGGTCACCGACCGCTGCGATTTCCGCTGCGTCTATTGCATGTCGGAACACATGTCGTTCCTGCCGAAGGCCGACCTGCTCAGCCTGGAGGAACTCGACCGTCTGTGCAGCGCCTTCATCGCCAAGGGCGTCGTTAAGCTGCGCCTCACCGGCGGCGAGCCGCTGGTGCGACGCGGGATCATGACATTGGTGTCGTCGCTGTCGCGTCATCTCGCAAGCGGCGCGCTCAAGGAGCTGACGGTCACCACCAACGGCTCTCAACTTGAAAAATACGCAAGCGAGCTGAAGGGCCACGGCGTCGAACGTATCAACGTCTCGCTCGATACGCTCGACCCGGAGAAATTCCGCGCCATCACGCGCTGGGGCGATCTCGGCAAGGTGCTTGCCGGCATCGACGCCGCGCAGGCGGCCGGCCTCAAAGTCAAGATCAATGCGGTCGCGCTCAAGGGCGTGAACGAGGACGAGATCGCCGGCCTGATGCAATGGGCGCACGGCCGCGGCATGGATCTGACCGTGATCGAGGTTATGCCGCTCGGCGACATCGAGGAGTCACGGCTCGACCAGTACCTGCCGCTGTCGCTCGTACGCGCCCGCCTCGCCGAGCGCTTCACGCTTGAGGACATCGACTACCGCACCGGGGGGCCGGCGCGTTACGTGCGGGTGAAAGAAACCGGCGGCCGCCTCGGCTTCATTACGCCGCTGACGCATAATTTCTGCGAATCCTGCAACCGCGTCCGTATCACCTGCACGGGCACCCTCTATATGTGCCTCGGCCAGGACGATGCCGCCGACCTGCGTAGCCCGCTGCGCGCTTCGGAAAGCGACGCCGCCCTGCATGCCGCCATCGACGAAGCCATCGCCCGCAAACCGAAGGGCCACGACTTCGTCATCGACCGCCGCCGGCAGGCTCCGGCGGTGGGCCGCCACATGAGCGTAACCGGCGGCTAAAGCGCGGCGCTTTTTCAAGCGCCGCAGGCGCATGAAGCTTGCCCACCCCTACTTTCGGCTAACCGCTGGCGCTATTGCGATGCGGGATCAAGCCCTTTCCAATCAATTTCGTCATTGACGCCCGAGGCCGCCATCGGATTAAGGTGGCAGGCTTGGCCGCAAGGCCCAGCCGAGGGAACGACAACAAAAACAAGAAGCGCGGGCCGGCCCGCCGGCCAGAGGGGAGATGCAGTGGGCGCTCTCGACGCAGTGCTAAAGGCTTTGCTGCCGGTCTCACGTGCGGTCGACGCCGGCAATGCCTGGATTGGCAAGCGCGTGGCGTGGCTCATCCTGGCAGCGGTCGTGGTCTCGACCGTCAACGCTATCGTGCGCAAGACGTTCGACACCTCGTCGAATTCCTGGCTGGAGCTGCAATGGGTGCTGTTCAGCGTCGTCTTTCTGCTGTGCTCGCCCTGGACGCTGCTCGCCAACGAACATATCCGCATCGACATCGTGAACAACTTCTTCCCGAAGCGGGTGCGCGACGCGGTCGACGTCGTCGGCCACATTTTTTTCCTGCTGCCGCTGACGATCGTCATGATCGTGACCGGCATCCCGTTCTTTTACCGCTCCTTCATGATCAATGAGCAGTCGGGCAATGCCGGCGGCCTGCCGCAATGGCCCGCCAAGTCGCTGGTCATGATCGCCTTCGCAATGCTTCTCGCCCAATGCCTCTCGGAACTCGTCAAGCGGCTCGCGGTGATGCGGGATCTTATTCCGGATCCGCACGCCAGCCAGACGCACCCGCTGGAGGCGGAGATCGAGCACATCGTCGAAGCAATCGAGAAGCGCTGAAAGCCGAGAGCTGGAGCCGGGGCCATTAAATGACTGCCTTCATCATCCACAACATGGCGCCGATCATGTTCGCCGCGCTGGTTGTGTTCCTGCTGCTCGGCTATCCGGCGGCTTTCTCGCTCGGCGCGGTCGGTCTCATCTTCGGGTTGATCGGCATCGAGCTCGGACAGTTCTCACCGGACTTTCTGCAAGCTTTGCCCGAGCGCGTCTACGGCGTGATGAACAACGACACGCTGCTGGCGATTCCGTTCTTTACCTTCATGGGATTGGTGCTCGAACGATCCGGGATGGCCGAGGACCTGCTCGACACCATTGGGCAGCTGTTCGGTACCGTGCGCGGCGGCCTTGCCTATGCGGTGATTTTCGTCGGCGCCCTGCTCGCGGCGACAACCGGCGTGGTGGCCGCCTCGGTGATCTCGATGGGCTTGATCTCGCTGCCGATCATGCTGCGCTACGGCTACGACCGCCGCGTCGCCTCGGGCGTGATCGCCGCTTCGGGGACACTGGCGCAGATCATTCCGCCCTCGCTGGTGCTGATCGTGATGGCCGACCAGCTCGGCAAGTCGGTCGGCGATATGTACGAGGGCGCCTTCATCCCGGGCATGGTGCTGGCCGCCCTCTATGCCAGCTACATCTTCCTGGTTTCCATGATCTACCCGAAGGCGACGCCCGGGCTTCCGCTCGAGGCGGTCGGCTTCCGCGAGCCCGATGGCAGCCGCGGCCTGATCTCGCTCGGCATTCTTGCGGTGGCGAGCGGCCTGTTCGGCTGGCTGGCCATGCGCGGCGCGACCTCGCGCGGCGCCGACTACGTCGTGCTCACGATGTTTTTCGGCATCGTCTTCGCCTTCGCGGTCGCGGTCGTGAACTGGCTGACCAACCGCTTCTTCGGCTTCCGCTTCCTGTCGCACATAGCACAGCAGACCACCTTCGTGATGGTGCCGCCGCTGTTCCTAATCTTTCTGGTGCTCGGCACCATCTTCATCGGCGTCGCCACGCCGACCGAAGGCGGCGCCATGGGCGCCAGCGGCGCGTTGATCCTCGGCGCAATGAAGCGGCGCCTCACCTGGGACCTGGTCCGGCAGGCGATCGAATCGACTGCCAAGCTGTCGGCCTTCGTGCTCTTCATCCTGATCGGCGCGCGCGTCTTCTCGCTGACGTTCTACGGCGTGAGCGGCCACATCTGGGTCGAGGAAATGCTGGTCTCGCTGCCGGGCGGACAGGTCGGCTTCCTGGTCTTCGTCAACGCCTTCGTGTTCGTGCTGGCGTTTTTCCTCGATTTCTTCGAGCTCGCCTTCATCGTCATCCCGCTGCTCGGTCCGGCAGCCGAGCGGCTCGGCATCGACCTGATCTGGTTCGGCGTGATCCTCGGCGTGAACATGCAGACTTCGTTCATGCACCCGCCCTTCGGCTTCGCCCTGTTCTATCTGCGCTCGGTGGCGCCGCGCGAATCCTACCTCGATCGCATCACCGGCAAACGCATGGACCCCGTCACAACGGGGCAGATTTACTGGGGCGCTGTTCCGTTCGTCGTCATCCAGGTCATCATGGTCCTTTTGGTGATCCTCTTCCCCGGAATGGTCATGCATTACAAGGGCACGGCTAGCACGATCGACCCCAGCAAGGTGAGGATCGAGATCCCGCAGATGGACATGCCGCCGCTCGATTTCGGTCCGCCGCCGAGTTTTAAATAATACGCGTTGCCATCGTCGACGAAAAAAGCCCGGAGCTTTCGCTCCGGGCTTTCTCATTCAGGGTGGCGCATCAGCCGCGCAGCGCGCGGATCATGTAGTTGTCGTAGGAGTATTCCGCCAGCTGGAACCACTGATAGGCGTTCTTGGTGAAGTCCATCATCGAGTCGTTCACCTTTTTGAAGCTGGCATTGTCCTTGGCGACGCCGGCGTGCAGCTCCATGGTCGCCTTGTACGCGGCTTCCATGATTTGCGGCGAGAACACGTGCAGCTTGGCTCCGGCGCCCAGCAGGCGGCGCAGCGCCTGCGGATTCAAGTGATCGTACTTGGCCATGCACCAGGTGTTGGCATAATGGCCGGCCTGCTCGAGCACCGCCTGATAGGACTTCGGCAGCGCGTTCCACTTGTCGAGGTTGACGAAGGCGAGCAGCATCGAGCCGCCTTCCCACCAGCCCGGCGAGTAGTAGTGCGGCGCGACCTTGTAGAAGCCGAGCTTCTCGTCGTCGTAGGGGCCGACCCACTCGGCCGCGTCGATGGTGCCCTTCTCCAGCGCCGGGTAGATGTCGCCGGCCGCGATCTGTTGCGGCACACCCCCGAGCTGCTGAAGAATCTTGCCGGCCCAACCGCCGATGCGCATCTTCAGGCCCTTGAGATCGTCGAGTGACTTGATCTCCTTGCGGTACCAGCCGCCCATCTGGCAGCCGGTTTGGCCGGCGAGAAGGCCACGCGTATTGTATTTTTTGTAGAACTCGTTGAGCGCAGCCTCGCCGCCGCCCTGCGTCCACCAGCCCTGGTTCAAACGCGCGTTCGGGCCGAACGGCACCGACGTGCCAAAGCCGAAGGTCGGGTCCTTGCCGAAGTAATAGTACGAGGCGGTGTGACCGATCTCGACCGTGCCATTCTGCACGGCATCGACGATGGCCAGGCCCGGCACGATTTCGCCGGCGGCGAAGACCTGGATCTGGAACTTATTGTCGGTCGCTTCGGCGACCGACTTGGCCATCACTTCGGCGGCGCCATACAGCGTATCGAGCGACTTCGGCCAGCTGCACGGCATGCGCCATTTGATCGCCGGCATCGACTGCGCGATAGCCGGCGCAGCAATCGCGCCAGCCGCCGCAGCACCGAGACCGGTAGCCTTGAGGAATTCACGACGCTTCATTCCGGTACCCTCCCTTGGATTGTTCCCTGCGGGCCTTGCTTTTGCGCATGCCCTTTTTGATTGGCCCTCAGCGGGCGTAGCGGAACGATGACGGAGCCTGTCCTCTTAATCCAGCCTGAACCTCTTATACGAAAGTCGCACGCTGGAAGGTGTCCCTCTTCGTGGCCCTAAAACAGACGGGGCCGGCGTTTGGGCCGGCCCCGGGTCGCACTGTCGTATAAACGCGTCAGCCCCTGCCGCGGCTGCGGATCATGAAGCTGTCGTAGCCATATTCGGCCACCTGCCACCACAGGTACTGGTCCGCCCGGTAGGCCTGGATCGAATCCAGTACCTTCTTAAATACCGGGTTTTTCGCCGCCTCTTCCGCGTTCACCTCATTCGAGGCCTTCAGGCAGGCTTCCATGATTGCGGGCGAGAACGGCCGTAATTGAACGCCTTGCGAGACCAGGCGCTTCAATGCTGCGGGGTTGCGGCCGTCGTAGCGGGCCTGCTGTTCGATATTGCAGTAGCCCGCCGCCGCCGTGACGATCGCCTGGTAGGACTTCGGCAGTTCGTTCCACTTCGCCTGATTGATGATCAGATGGTTGGCCGTGCCGCCTTCCCACCAGCCCGGATAGTAGTAGTACTTCGCAACCTTGTAGAAGCCGAGCTTCTCGTCGTCATGCGGCCCCACCCATTCGGCGGCGTCGATTGTGCCCTTTTCCAGCGCGGGATAGATGTCGCCAGCCGCGATCTGTTGCGGGATGGAGCCAAGCTTGGACAATGTCTTGCCGGCCCAGCCGCCGATGCGCATCTTGAGGCCCTTCAGGTCGTCAACCGTGTTGATCTCCTTGCGGAACCAGCCGCCCATCTGGCAGCCGGTGTTGCCCATCAGAAGACAGCGCGAGTTATACTTGGCGCTGAACTCGTCGATCAGCTTCTGGCCGTCACCTTCATAGAACCAGGAGTTCTGCTGGCGGGCATTGAGGCCGAACGGAATCGCGCAGAACAGCGCCCAGGTCGGGTCCTTGCCGATGTAGTAGTACTGCGCGCTGTGGCCCATTTCGACGGTGCCGTTCTGCACGGCGTCGAGCACCTGCAGGCCCGGCACGATTTCGCCGGCGGCGAAGACCTGAATCTGGAATTTTCCCCCTGTGGCCTCCGACACGTATTTGGCCAATGTCTCGCAGCTGCCGTACAGCGTATCGAGCGACTTGGGCCAGCTCGCGGTGAGCCGCCATTTGAACTCGGGCATTGTTTGAGCGATGGCCGGCGCGGCGACCGCACTCGCCGCGAGCCCCACGCCCGCGGTTTTCAGGAATTGACGACGTTTCATGGCAAAAAGCCTCCCTCGGATTTCTTGTTGATTCAACTAGCTGTGTTTCCCCAGCGGTTTCGCGCCCGCAAGGATACGCTTCGCGATACGGAAATCCAGTCGGTTCGGCATAAGAAAAGCCCCCGCCCGGGGGTGCCGGGCGGGGGCCAAATCGTTGCAGGCAAAGGGTGGGACGAAGACCGCCTCAGCCGTGGGCGCGCATGCGCACCATGAAGGCGTCGAAGCCGAGCTCGGCCACCTGCCACCACAGGTACTCGTCGCCGCGGAAGGCGACCATGCTGTCGTAGACCTTCTTGAAGTCGGCGTTCTTGGCGCTGACGTCGTTGTAGGTGTCGAGCGCCGCCTTATAGGAGGCTTCCATCACCGGCTGCGGGAACGGACGCAACTGCGCGCCGGCGCTCACCAGCCGCTTGATCGCCTGCGGATTGCCGGCATCGTACTTCGCCTGCATCCAGGTGTGCGCCTGCTCGGAAGCGGCGCGCACGATCGCCTGGTAGCTCTTGGGCAGCGCGTTGAACTTCTCGATGTTGATGAAGTTGTGCAGCATGGCGCCGCCTTCCCACCAGCCCGGGTAGTAGTAGAACTTCGCGACCTTGTAGAAGCCGAGCTTCTCGTCGTCGTAGGGGCCGACCCACTCGGCCGCGTCGATGGTGCCCTTCTCCAGCGCCGGATAGATGTCGCCGCCGGCAACCTGCTGCGGCACCGCGCCCATCTTGCTGAATATCTGGCCGGCGAAACCGGCGATGCGGAATTTCAGGCCCTTCACGTCCTCGACGCTTCTGATCTCCTTGCGGAACCAGCCGCCCATCTGCGTGCCGGTGTTACCGGCCGGAAAAGCGACGATGTTGTATTTCTTGTAGAACGCATTGGCGAGATCGAGCGCGCCGCCGAAATGCATCCACGAGGTCTGCATGCGCGAGTTCAGGCCGAACGGCTGCGCGGTGAACAGCGCAAAGGTCGGGTCCTTGCCGACGTAATAGTATGACGCCGTGTGCGCCATCTCGACGGTACCGCTGGTGACGGCGTCGGCGGCCTGCAGGCCGGGCACGATTTCGCCGGCGGCGAAGCACTGAATCTGGAACTTGTTGTCGGTCGCTTCCGCCACCGTCTTGGCGAACACTTCCGACGCGCCATAGATGGTGTCGAGCGACTTCGGAAAGCTCGAGGTCAGGCGCCACTTCACCTCCGGCGAAGATTGCGCGATGGCCGGCATCGCGATCGCGGATGCGGCGAGCCCAGCGCCCGCTGCGCCCAGAAATTGTCGGCGTTTCATTTCTAACCAACTCCAGTTTTTCTTGATCGAGTCCGCCGGGATCGGCGGATCAGCCGGTGAGAAAGCAGGTTGCGGCCGCCGTTGCCAGACCGCCGCGGCGCGCCGACCGCATGCGTGCAATGCAGATATGCAATGCGCCGCGCGCACCCCTACGAAAGGCGTAAAGCCCGCCAGCTTTTCAAGAGGAGTTTCAGCGCGATACCGCGAGCTGCGCGGCGGAGGATGCGGCCAGGAAGTCGCCCGCGGGCACCGGCGCTTTGGCAGGCCGCTTGATGCCCGGATAGGCCTTGGCCGCCATGTCCAGCGCAGTCTTAAGAGTTGCCGCCTTCTTCTTGTCGGACTTGCGAAGCTCCGGCAATACCTTGTCCGCTTCATTGCGCGCCGCTGCGGCGAAGCCGAGCCCGTCGAGATACGGCTCGAGCGTTTTGTCGGAGAGCGCCACGTTGTACTGAAACGCCGCGCGGTTTAGCAGATCGGCCACGACTTTCGTCTTGACCGCCAGCGCGGACTGCGCGGACTTCGGCGCGGCCTTTTCCGCCGCCGCAATCGCCTTGAGCACATTCTGCACCAGCTTGCGCACGGCCGCGGACGGCTTTTTCCCGGCGCCCGCGTCGACCGCGGCTTCCATGGCCTCGCGCAAGCCCTTTACGCCGCGCCGGCCGAAAACCTCTTCCATCGGGATGAAGACTTCCGACAGGCCGTGCGCGAACATCTGCGCGCCCGCCTCGGTTTCCTTGGCTTCGTAGGCGGCCAGGCCGGCATAGTAATGCGCCGCGATCACCTGCAAGGCGATGTTGTATTCGACCGGATCGTTTTCGGTGGCGGCGACATTAATGCCGGCTTCGCCCCCTTCGCCCCCCTCTCCGCCTTCGCCACCCTCGCCGCCCGCGGCTTGCGCGAACACGATGGGCGCCGCGGACGAGAGAAGCGCGTCGCGCGGCGAAGTACTTGCCGCAACACCCGCTTCCAGCGCCGCAGCGGCAGCCGGCTGCTCCGCGTGCATCAGGCCGCCACTGCCGGCAAGCACAAAGGCGCCGATGCCGACCCAGATTTTCGTTTTCTTCTTCACGCTTCTGGCTCCACTTTTCTTCACACGCGCCGCCGCGTGCAACATACAATGGCGAAGACACCCATCCAAACGAAACAGTTTTGAACGGTTCCAGTCTGCTAGACTGCGATGAGGCATGAGAAGTAGAGACGCATGCAGATCGTAATCGCCAATGTATTGTCGCGCGACGACATCGCCGCCGTGCGCCGTGCGCTCAAGAACGTGCGTTTCGTCGATGGCCGCGCCACCGCCGGCTTCGCGGCGCGCGTGGTCAAGAACAACGCCCAGGCGGACAGCAACGACCGTTCGCTCGACGACATCCGCAAGCGCGTGGCGGATCGCATCCTGCGCAACGACGTCTTCCGCATGGCCGTGCGGCCGAAGGCGCTGACCCCGCTGCTATTCGCCCGTTATGATAAGGGCAAGAACTACGGCAGCCATGTCGACGACGCGCTGATGCAGGGCATGCGCACCGACGTCTCCTTCACGCTCTTCCTCAGCGACCCGAAGAGCTACAGCGGCGGCGAGCTCGTGATCGAGAGCACCGCCGGTGAGGAGCCGGTAAAATTGGCTGCCGGCTCGATGGTCGCCTACCCGGCCACGGCTTTGCACCGCGTCGCCAAAGTCACGCGCGGCGAGCGCCTGGTGTGCGTCGGCTGGGCACGCAGCTTCATCCGCGACGCGGCGCGGCGCGAGATATTGTTCGACCTCGACACCGCCCGGCGGCGCATGTTCGCGCGCGAGGGCAAGAGCGCCGACTACGACCTGGTCTCGAAGTCGCTTGCCAATCTCACGCGCATGTGGGCGGAAGACTGATCTGCGCGTCGCCGCAGCCCTACGCCTCGATGACGATCTTCGGCGCGGCGCGTCCGGCGCCGCCGCCCTTGATCTGCGCCAGCACCTTGGCGGCGATGTCGCGGTAGATCTTGGCGTGCGGTCCGTCCGGCTCGGTGGCGACCACCGGCAGGCCGGCGTCTGACTTCTCGCGGATGGTCATGTGCAGCGGCACCTCGCCGAGGAACGGCACGCCGAGCCGGTCGGCTTCCTTGTGCGCCCCGCCATAGCCGAAAATATCGGAGCGCGTGCCGCAGCTCGGGCACAGGAAGTAGCTCATGTTCTCGACCACGCCGAGCACCGGCACGTTCACGCGCTTGAACATGGCGACGCCGCGGCGCGCATCGATGAGCGCCAGGTCCTGCGGCGTCGAGACGATCACCGCGCCCTTGAGCGGCACCTGCTGCGCCATGGTGAGCTGCGCGTCGCCCGTGCCGGGCGGCATGTCGACCACCATGACGTCGAGCTTGCCCCACTCCACCTCACGCAACATTTGCGTGATCGCCGACATCACCATCGGCCCGCGCCAGATCATCGGCGTCTCTTCGTCGATGAGGAAGCCGATCGACATGACGGTGAGGCCGTAGCGCTCGATCGGCTTGAGCCGGTTGCCGCCGACGGTCTGCGGCTTCTCCTTGATGGCGAGAAGCTTGGGCAGCGAGGGCCCGTAGATGTCGGCGTCGAGCATGCCAACCTTGAGGCCGAGATCGCGCAAGCCCAGCGCGAGGTTGACCGCCGTGGTGGATTTGCCGACGCCGCCTTTGCCGGAGGCGACCGCGATGACGGCATCGACCCCGGGCACGCCCGGCTGCACCTTGTCGGCGGGATGTGCCGGCGCATGCGCATGCCCCGCGTGACCGCCCGCCGCGCGCGGCTGGG